>JAVBTR010000079.1:0-92898 GCA_031556065.1 Eubacteriales bacterium
TATCCACAAAATATGAGAATGAACAAGCCGAGTTATCTGTCAGAATTAAGACCTTAAAAACAACACTCGAAAAAGAAATAAGCAAGTCCATGACGGCAGACACATTCATTGCCACTGTTCGTAAGTATACACGGGCGCGTAAGCTAACTGAACGAATGCTGAATGAACTGATAGACCATATTGAGGTTCATCACGCTGAAAAGATCAATGGGGTTTACACTCAAAAGATCATCATTCATTACAACTGCGTAGGCTCAATCGAAATACCTGATGTGTTACCACTCCCTATACCGGAAGTAAAAGTAGAAACAAGAAGAGGAGTAGTTGTTCACTACTCCGCCGAAAAAGCTGTCTAGCCAAAACAAAAAAGAACCGAATGATGATAGCATTCAGATGCTGTATCACCATCCGGTATGGTGCGGTCAAGAGGACTTGAACCTCCATGAAATTGCTTTCACTAGAACCTGAATCTAGCGCGTCTGCCAATTCCGCCATGACCGCATACCGAGGAAAAAGTGGTGGGCAGGGATGGATTCGAACCATCGAAGTCTGAGACGGCAGATTTACAGTCTGCTCCCTTTGGCCACTCGGGAACCTACCCATGTTAAGAAAAAACGATTGGAGCTGGCGATGGGACTTGAACCCGCAACCTGCTGATTACAAATCAGCTGCTCTGCCAATTGAGCTACGCCAGCACACAATGTGCCCCGTTCACATCGCCTAGGGATAAAGAAAGTGGCGACCCGGAAGGGGCTCGAACCCTCGACCTCCAGCGTGACAGGCTGGCATTCTAACCAACTGAACTACCGGGCCGTGTACTGGTGGGCCTTCAGGGACTTGAACCCCGGACCAACCGGTTATGAGCCGGCCGCTCTAACCAACTGAGCTAAAGGCCCATAATAACAAAAATGGTGACTCCTACGGGACTCGAACCCGTGTTACCGCCGTGAAAGGGCGGTGTCTTGACCGCTTGACCAAGGAGCCAAACCTAAGTGGGGAAACAGGGGAAGTTACTGGTCGGGGTGAGAGGATTCGAACCTCCGGCCCCATGCTCCCAAAGCACGTACGCTACCAGACTGCGCCACACCCCGATAACTGCCGCATTTAGCGACGAAATGTATTCTACACGATAGGCGCACCATTGTCAAGCGTTTTTTTATAAAAAATATACTTTCTACTCCGGACGGTATTCCAAGATATCCCCCGGCTGGCAATTAAGCACTTCACATATCTTTTCCAGCGTAGAAAAACGGATGGCCTTTGCCTTGCCATTCTTTAAAATAGATATATTGGCCATAGTGATGCCGACACGCTCCGAAAGCTCTGTCACGCTCATTTTGCGCTTGGCCAGCATCACATCCACATTAACGATCAGCATTTTGCCCCTCCTTCTACACTGTATAATCCGCTTCTTCTTTAAGCAGCGCCGCCTGGGAAACCAACTGTGAAAGAGCATAGCATACCAGGGCGCAAATAAGGCCAATAAACACCAGCACGCCCGCGAAGATTACCATAAAGGGAAAAACCAGCTCACGATAATTGGCAAGGGCCCACCACATAAAGGCTACCACCGAAAGAGTTCCTATCAAAGCCAATACCGTAACCACTTTAAACCGCTTTACGTTTTTTTGTGAAAAGCTCTCATCCCTGCCGATGGAGGCAAATACCTGCCAAGCTAGAACCAAGCTTAAGTATATCGTCATAAATGCCAGATTAATGGCCACGATAGAGGGGGTGACCACCGGTGCCACCTCCGGTGCATGGGCAAGGTTCCAATAGATGTATCTGGGCACCACATAAAAGCCTGCGAAAACAAACACTGCTGCCGCAAAAAGTACCGCTATTTTAAGCAGCCACGAAACCATTTTTCTTGACATAAGCCTATCTCCCCCATTTTTTCGATAAACTTATTTTATCACCTTCTTTATCGATTGTCAAACTGCATTTATCGATATTCAATAAATTTTAGTTGATTTTCAAAAATTGCTGTGTTATACTGCCCATGAGCTTAAGGAAAATAGGAGGATGAAAAATGAGAAAAGAACCTTTGCTATTTGGTTTTTTACTGGTATACGGGTATTTATTTATGCTGTTGAAACCCGTGGCGGATCCGGGGCTGGGATTTGCCCTGTTCGGCTTTTGCGGCCTAGGGTTATTATGTGTTTACCTGTTGGCCGCAAAAAACAAAATAAGCCCTACAGGCATCGCCATTTTGGTCCCCTCGGCGCTGCTATGCCTTTCCTTTGCCTTGTTTGAAAACAGTACCATTATAGAGCCGCTTTGCCTATGCGCAGTGCTTTTCGCCGCCGCCTTCGCCTATTATGCGGGCAGCAAGCCCTTTGGCCTTGGGGGCATTACAGGCATTATGGGCCTGTTTACCTTTGGCGCTTTGGATTCCATATCGGAAAAAGCCCAAAAGCTCTTTAGTCCTAAAAAAGACCGGAAGACCATTACCCAAATCCTCATCGGCCTGGTTATCTCCCTGCCGGTGCTCATAATTCTGGTCTCCCTTTTAGCCGGAGCGGATATGGCTTTTGAAAGCGCTGTTAATACGCTTGCCCATTTTATCAGCGATAAGTTGATGGAACAGCTGATCTATATCGTTTGCGCTATACTGATCGCAGGCTATCTCTACTCTGTATTTTTAAGCGCCGGGCCGGAAAAAGCTACGCCTTCCAAGGCGTCCCTTAATATGCCTGCAACCATCGCCAATGTGGTACTCTTATGCGTGAACCTTTTATACCTGTTCTTCTTCGCCATCCAAATAAAACACATCATCCAAGCGGATACCGCCGCTTACAATTTATCCATGCTGGCCCGGGAAGGCTTCTTTGAGCTATGCTTTGTATGTGCCATCAACTTTGGACTTTTCACCCTTGCCCATAAACTGATCAAAACCAAGAGCCGCTTTTTGACAGGCCTTATGCTGGTTTTATGTCTGATGACCCAGGCCATTATTATAACCTGTGTACTGAAAATGCGTCTTTACATTTCTTTGTATGGCTTGACCCTGCTTCGTGTGCAGACACTGTGGTTCATGGTTTCCCTTTTTCTGGCGTTCATCGCCATGGCGCTCCGGCTCTTTAAAGCCTTCCCCCTGGTTCGCTGGGTGGCTGCCCTCTGCGCCGCTTCCATTGTGTTGATTTCTTTTGCCAATATCGGCGGCCTGGTGGCAACCACCAACGCCGACCGCTATCTCAAGGGTAGCTTAAAGGAATTTCACATGAGCCAATACAGCCTATTTCCTTATGAATCAGTCCCAGCTTTGATCTCTGTGTACGAAAATACCCAGGATGAAGCCTTAAAGCAAGATCTACTGGCCTTTTTGCAAAAGCTCCCTTTAAGCAGCAGCCCCAATTCCCTTCAGCAGTTTTTAGCTCAAAACGCCCTAAAGTCCTTCTTCTCTGCCCAGTAAAAACATTGCCCCGGCACGTTCTTTGTGGTAGAATAACCTTTGTACCATTTACAATGTAGGTACCATAAAGGAGACGCCATGGAAAACACCCCCATTATAAACATAAACAACGTTTCCTTCCGCTACGATGAGGAAGGGCAAGAAGCGCTCAAAAACGTCTCCCTTTCGTTTAGAAAGGGAGAATTTACTGCCATTTTAGGCCACAACGGCTCGGGGAAATCCACCCTGGCCAAGTTAATCAACGCCATTTATCTGCCCGCCGAAGGCACCATCACGGTTATGGGGATGGATACCAAGGACGAAAAAAAGCTTTGGGATATTCGCCAGCACGCGGGGATGATTTTTCAAAACCCCGACAACCAAATCGTCGCCACCGTTGTCAAAGAGGATGTGGCCTTCGGTCTTGAAAACATAGGCGTCCCTCACGATGAAATGGTGCTAAGGATCGACAATGCCTTGACGGCTGTTCGCATGAAGGATTTTGAAGAATCCGCCCCCCATATGCTCTCTGGTGGACAAAAGCAGCGGGTGGCCATCGCTGGGGTTCTGGCCATGGCCCCTAATGTGATCATCGCCGATGAAGCCACCGCCATGCTGGACCCAACCGGCCGTGAAGAAGTGTTTAGTACCTTAAAAAAGCTAAACAAGGAACAGGGCATCACCGTTCTTTGGATCACCCACTTTATGGAAGAAGCGGCCCTTTGCGACCGGGTGGTCATCATGAGCCAAGGCCAAGTTAACAGGGATGGCACCCCCAGGGAGATTTTCGCCCATGTAGAAGAGTTAAAAGATCTGCATCTGGACGTGCCGCCTATGACAGAATTAAGCCACCGGCTTATTGCCAAGGGTCTGAACTTTAGCAGCGGCATTCTTACCGTGGAAGAAATGGCACAGGAGGTGGCAAAAAGCATATGCCAATTCAAGTAAGGAATTTAAGCCACACCTATTCCGTTGGCAGCCCCTTCCAAGCCACCGCCATTAATGATATCAGCCTTACCATCCAGGACGGGGAGTTCATCGGCGTTATCGGCCACACAGGTTCGGGAAAATCCACTTTAATCCAGCACTTAAACGGTCTTTTGACCCCCACCGAAGGCAAGGTTTTGGTAGATGGTCAGGACATAAATGAAAAAGGCGCCAATCTTCGGGCCATCCGCCAGAAGATCGGCCTGGTTTTCCAATACCCGGAACACCAATTGTTTGAAGAAACCGTTATAAAAGACATCGGCTTTGGCCCGAAAAACCTGGGATTATCTGCCGAAGAGATCGATGTTCGTGTCCGCCGTGCCATGGCACACGTAGGCCTTTACTACAACGAAATAGGCGAACGTTCCCCCTTTGAGCTTTCTGGCGGGCAAATGCGCCGGGTCGCCATTGCCGGCGTTCTAGCCATGGAGCCCAAAGTTCTCATCTTGGACGAACCCACTGCCGGGCTGGACCCTCAAGGCCGGGACAGCATTCTAGCTATGGTGAAAGAGCTTCATCAAACCGCACAGATGACCATTATTATGGTCACCCACGCCATGGACGATATCGCCGCCCTGGCCACAAGGCTTATTGTCATGAGCAAGGGCCGCCTTGTTATGACAGGCACCCCCAGAGAAATTTTCAAAGACCCCCAACCCATGATCGACATCGGCTTAGGTGTGCCCCAAGCAGCCCTGTTGGCCCAGAAGCTTCGTAAAATGGGTTATCCCATAAGTGATGATATCTACACCCTGGACGAGATGGAAAGGGCGCTTTTGGCCCTTATGGGGGAGGTGCCCCATGCTTAAAAACATTACTTTAGGCCAGTATTATCCGGCAGATAGCTTTGTGCACCGGCTGGACCCCCGAATCAAGATTGTGCTGACCATTGCGCTGATCGTAGGGGTCATGCTGTGTAAATCCCTTATCGGCTACGCTTTGGTGCTTATTTACCTTATGCTTTGCACCAAGCTTTCCACCGTACCCTTTGGAATGCTGCTAAAAGGCCTTAAACCCCTGCGCTTTATTGTAATATTGACTTTTATCCTCAATCTCTTCTTCACCCAAGGCGGGGACGTGCTTTTCACAATCTGGTTCATTACCATTACCAAGCAAGGACTTACAATCGCCGTGCACTACTCCCTGCGGCTTATTTTCCTTGTGATGGCCACCAGCATTATGACTTTGACCACCTCGCCCATTTCCTTGGCCGATGGCATCGAGTTGCTTCTATCTCCATTAAAAGTCATTCATTTCCCGGCCCACGAGCTGGCAATGATCATGACCATTGCCCTTCGCTTTATCCCCACCCTATTAGAAGAAACCGATAAGATCATGAAAGCCCAGATGGCTAGGGGCGCAGATTTCGAATCCGGCAATTTGCTTGCCCGTGCCAAGGCCATGGTACCCTTGCTGGTGCCTCTATTCGTAAGCGCCTTCCGCCGCGCCACAGAATTGGCCATGGCCATGGAAGCCCGCTGCTACCACGGCGGGGCCAACCGCACACGCCTGCGGGTATTAAGGCTGACAAAGTACGATCTGTATGCCAGCCTTTCCATGGTGCTTTTACTGGCCCTGATCGTCCTTGAAGGGGTCCTTCTATGAGGCGCATCCTCATGACCCTTAGCTATGATGGCACTGCCTACGCAGGCTGGCAGTGGCAAGAAAATGCCTTGGCTGTCCAGCAGGTTCTGGAAGACGCCCTGCAAAAGGCCACAGGCCAGCCTATCAAGGTCACTGGCGCCAGCCGTACCGACGCGGGCGTCCACGCCCTTGGCCAGGCTGCCCATTTCGATACGGAAGCTTCCATTCCCCCTGAAAAATACCCTTACGTTCTAAACACCCTGCTCCCCTACGATATCCGGGTGCTAACTGGCCAGGAGGTTCCTCAAGATTTTCACGCCCGGTTCCATACCAAGGGCAAGCGTTACCTTTACCATATCCACAATGCCCCCCACGCCAGCGCTCTGAACCGGCACACCCATATCCATGTGCCCGTCCCCCTAGATATCGGAGCTATGCACGATGCCGCCCAGCTTCTTTTAGGGCAGCACGATTTCGCCGCTTTTGCGGCCACCGGAGGCAGCCATAAAACCAGCATCCGTGAGGTATATGATATCTCCTGTTCCCGCCAAGGCGAAACCATTACTCTGTCAATTTACGGCAACGCCTTCCTATACAACATGGTACGCATCATCGCCGGAACGCTGATCGCGATCGGTCAAGGAAAGCTGCAAAAAGAATGCTTCAAAGAAGCCTTGGAAACTGGAAACCGCCTAGCGCTGGGCCCCACGGCTCCGGCCCATGGGCTGATACTGGCGCATGTGTATTATGAGTTGTGATAACTGGGGCTGTCGCAATAAGAATCAAGGAACGCCACGGGCTCTGCCCTTGGAACCCGCAAAGGGATACATCCCTTTGATCCCATTATGGGATTTTTAAGGGATGAAATCCCTTAAACTGGGCCTGGGACAGCGTCCCAGCGTTTTCCTTATTGCGACAGCCCCGCTCTCCCCACTAAAAACTTCTATATAGAATGTATCAATTCCCCAATATCGTTGATAATTCGATCCGGAATGATTGCGCGGTGAGCCGCCAGACTAAGTTATCGCCCACCATCCATACATCGGTGCTTGGCAAACCCAGCAAAGTCAGCGCATGGGTGAATACCCGTGTATCCGGCTTGCCAAACCCTAGTTTTTGATCGATCAATATAAACTCGAAATAATCTGTTAATCCGAAGCTTTTAAGCTTTGCACGCTGGCCGCTTGCGCTGCCATTGGTGATCAGCGCCATTGGGACACCCTCCCGCTTTATAGCATTTAAAACAACTCCGGCGATGGCACACTGAAACGCCCACTGGCGTTGTGCCATGCCAAATCGGATATGCCTTCAAAAGAGACCAGCGTATCGTCTAAATCAAACAAAATGGCTTTGGGCAGTTCCATCACACTTGTCCCCTTTGCGCCCCTTCCAAACGGGCGATCTCCATAAGCTTTCCAATATTTTTTTCAAAGAACATCTGGTAGCCTTTACAGAAGCGGTTTAGATTAAGCGGGTCTTGCAGCCGTTGCTCCCGATCTCTTCGACAGCCGCCGCGGCACAGAGATACCCATTTGCACCCTTTGCATTCCAGCTGCATTTCTTCGGATTTATGCACAAATTCATGAGCCCTTTCCCCTCGCAGCATGGCAGGTATTTCATCCTCTTTAATATTCCCCAGGTGGTATTCGTCCAGCACATAAAAATCGCAGGGATAAGCGCTGCCATCCCCTTCGATCACCAGATTGCAGGTGCAAGTCCCCTGCATGGCGCAGTTTTCCGGTGGACGGCCCAGTAGCATATGAATCATATTATCGAACTGGCGGATGCTCACATAGTTTCCCGCCATGTAATCCCTGTAATACATTTCAAAGGTGGCATTCAAAAAGTTCCCGTATGCTTCATCTGTCAGTACATAGGGGCTTTTCTTTCCGTCGAAGCCTTCAATACAGGGTATGAATTGCAGGTAGCGGTATTCCTTTAGACTATTATACACCTTTTGAGCATGCTTGGCCGTGAAGGATGTGATTACACATAGAACATTAAATTCGCAGCCGTGTTTTTGCAAAAATCTAGCGGCTTTTTGCACCCTCGCAAAGGTGCCCTCCTTTTTCCCATCCACCCGCAAGCCATCATGCATGGCTTTATCTCCATCCATGCTTAAGCCGACTAAAAAGCGGTTTGCTCCCAAAAAGGCAGCCCATTCATCATCGATTACCAGTCCGTTGGTTTGAAGGCTGTTTGAAATCTTTACCTTGTTGATATTATGCTTTTCTTGCAACGCCACCGCCTTTCGAAAAAAATCAAGCCCCGCCAGGGTAGGCTCTCCACCCTGAAACATAAACGAGCACTGGCCAGCAGCATACTTCAATGCCTTTTCAATTAACGTTTCCAATGTGTCTTCGTCCATAATACCAAAGCTTTTCACCTGCCGGTGATCCGCCACATCCGCATAAAAGCAGTAGGCACAGCGCATGTTGCATAGGCTTGAAGCAGGCTTGATTAAAATTCCAAGAGGTCGCATAGTCACGTCTCCAATCTAGCGGTTTTCGATGGCCGGAAAGCTAATAGTGACCTGGGTATATTCTCCCAGAACACTTTCGATTTCAAGCCCGTAATCTTCCCCGAATTCAGTGCGAATTCGCTTGTGAATATTAATAAGTGAAATGCCCTTAATATTCAAATACTCATAATCCGTTTGGGTTAGCTTCCGGCGAATCGTCCTTAAGTCTTCCCCGCCGATACCAATCCCGTTATCCCAAACCGAAAGCACTACGCGGTTTTCCATTAAGCAACCCTTTATGTTCAGCTGGCATGGACCATCCTTTGATTCCAGCCCGTGAACCATAGCGTTTTCCACAAGGGGCTGAAGGAGCATCCGAAGCATGATGTAATCTGTAAGCCGGTCGTCCACATCAAAATCCACCAAATACTTGCCATTGAAACGAATATTCATAATCTGCGTATATTTTTGCACCATGGACATTTCTTCGAATATGGGAATCCGCTGGGCGGTAGAATGGGCATACCGTAAAAGTGCAGCTACACCCTGCGCTACTTCCCCGGCTTTTTCTGCTTCACCCCGATCGGAAAGGTATTTGATGGACACCAAGGAGTTGTAAAAAAAGTGGGTGTCGATCTGCTTATGAAGAAGCACCATTTCGATCCGCTGCCGTTCCAGCCGGGTTTCGTAAGCCCCCTGCTGGGCCTCTATTTCCCGGCGGGTCGCTTCCTCGATACGGGCCAGCATGCGATTAATGTTTTCCACCAGTGGATCCATATGCGCTACCCCTGTCAGCTTTAGCCTGGCTTCGGGGTTTTCTTCATTTAGGGAATCGATCCTGCGCATAAGCTTGCGGTAGGGCTTCACAAGCCAGCGGTTTGTCCACCCAATGGCAAACATAAATAGCACAAACACAAAGCCGCCCGCGCCCAAAAGGATCAGCGTCAGGGCGCTTCTGGTGGGAAAAATGCTGTCCTTAGGAAGCAGCACCGTCACTTTAATAATATCGGTTAGCACATCTTCATGCAATATGTAATTTCTGCTTTCATCCAGGCTCACATCCGCCATCCTCATGCTTTCCATCTGGGGACGGTTGGAAAGGAGCACCTTGCTGCCATCGTGAATGAGGATTACGCCATCGCTCAGGGTTTCAAAGGTAGCCAAGGATTCCCGAAAGCCTTCAATGCTGCTCAAAACCGCCGCCATGCCCACTTTGACAAAGCGGCTGTTATTTTGGAATTGTACAATGGGGGCCGTAGCGCACAAATACGCTTGGCCATCCAACTCCATAACAAAATTTCTGGTTATTCCCGCATCCCAGCCGGTTTCCCGCAAAAGGCGAAGCCCTTCAATGGACACCCCCCCCAGGAACTGATACCAGGCCCTTGTATGGTCGTAGAGCACCACGGCACTGATATGGCTGTTGGCCGCCGCCATTTCCACAATAGGGCGCACCGTGTCATAGGCTTTATGGTAGCGTTCCCCTGTGTCAGTATCCGCAGCGTAGCTTTTCACATCTTGATGGCTTGAGATGCCCTCTATAATATTGCCCTGGTAGGCGAAGGCATCCTTTAACTGGGCCACCATATCATCCAGCACATATTCCAGATTGCTTTGGTGAATATCCCTTACCTTGCCCAGGAAAAGGTCCTGCAAAAAAAGTTGCCAAACCACCAGCACCGCCAAAAGCACCGCACAAATAATAATCAGCTTTGAATAGATGCTGCGGTCCGCTTTAGATAAATTAAGCTTTTTCATTGCCCGCTCCTGAACTGGGTGGGCGTTATTCCGTAAGTATCTTTGAACACCCGGCAAAAATAGAAATAGTCCTCATAGCCGCTTTGAACGGAGATTTCTTTAATGGCCAAATCCGTAGACCGGAGCAAAAACGCAGCGTGAGTCATGCGCAGCTTTTGCAGATGGGTTGAAAAAGTGGTGTCCATGTATTTGGTAAAAAGCCGGCAAATATACGTGGGATTGATATTGAACCTTTCCGCTATCTGGTTTAAGGATTGCTTTTGAGCGAAGTGGGTATTTAAATGCGCCAGAATTTGGTTTAACTCCGGCGAAAGAGTGGCCGGTTTTAAAGGCTGTTCTCTGTTTTTGCGAAGCTTTTTCGTAAGCCGATGGAACAGTTCTGTCATCTGGGCTTCTTCCACAGGCTTGATCAAGTAATCGAAGCCTTCCAATAACATAAGCTGCCGCACATATTCGAAATGATCGAAGGCACTGATCACCACATATTCCGCCGAGCACTTGCTTTCCTTTAGCCCGCGGATTAGTTCAATGCCTGTCATCCTCGGCATCTTAATATCTGTAAAAACCACATTGGGGCGCAAAAGGAGGATTTCCTCCATTGCCAAAAGAGGATCGTTGTTTTGCCCCACTACCGAAAAATTGTTTTCCGCCCATTGAACAGAGTCTCGGACTTGGCTTAAAACCATGGGTTCATCATCCACAAGATAGGCCGTAAACACCGTATCGCCCCCATTCATTAACTGCTTTGCACAAATACAAAGTCATTTTATGCAACATATTACATAGTTCGTGTAAGATTTTCCATACCCTTGCAGCACATACTTATCTATAATAATAATCAGATAAGAACAAAAAAGCAATGACCTATTCCAACTAAACCGGGAGGTGGCACCATGAGCGCAACCGCATTGGCGCCCGCGAGGCGTAAACACAAACCGATTTGGCGGCATTGGCAATTGTATGCCATGCTCGCACTACCGGTGATTTATTTGCTGATTTTCAACTACTACCCCATGGCCGGGGTACAATTGGCCTTCAAGAAATACGCCGCCCGGCTGGGTATCTGGGGCAGCCCTTTTGTAGGGATGAAAAACTTCGAAAAGTTTGTCAACTCCTACCAGTTCTGGCCCATCCTTAAAAACACCCTGACCATTTCCTTCTATTCCATTATCGCCAGCGTGCCAACGCCTATTATTCTGGCCTTATCCTTAAACGCAGTACGGGGCAGAGGCCTTAAAAAGACAGTGCAGCTAGCCACCTACATGCCAAACTTTATTTCCACCGTGGTCATGGTAGGTATCTTAAAACAGCTTTTGCACCCAAGACTGGGCGTTGTGGCCACCATTGGAGCCATTCTAGGCTTCACCATTCCGGATTTATTTGCTTCCTCCTCCGCCTTCCCGCACCTGTATGTCTGGTCCAACGTGTGGCAGAAAACAGGCTGGTCTTCCATTATTTATCTGGCCGCTCTTTCCAGTGTGGACCCGGAACACCACGAGGCTGCCATTGTAGACGGTGCCAGCCGCTTCCAACGGGTGCGGCACATTGATCTGCCTACCATCATCCCCACCGCCACCATTATGCTGATTTTAAGCATGGGCCAAGTCATGAGCATTGGCTTTGAACGGATTTTCCTTATGCAGACAGATTTAAACCTGGCCGCCAGCGAAATTATTTCTACCTATGTATATAAAGTGGGCTTAACCGGCGCCGGGGATTACGGCTACTCCACTGCCATTAACCTGTTTAATTCAGTGATCAACCTGATACTCATCGTCACCATGAACCAGGTATCCAAAAAGCTGGGCGAATCCAGCCTATTCTAACAGAAGGGAGGAAACGGTATGACCGCCATTGCCCGCCACAAAAAAGAAAAGGACGATCTGCCCCGGGCGCTAAGTTCCAAAACCCCTATTGCGAAAAACGACCGAATTTTTTATATCATCAACGGCGCACTGCTGATCATTTTCTTCCTGCTGGTGCTTTTACCCATTCTGACGTTGTTCGCCAACGCATTTTCCAGCTCCAATGCCGTAGCCGGGGGCAAAGTCACCTTCTGGCCTGTGATCCAAAAAGCCGATGGCAGCTATGCCTTTGGGGCTACGCTGGATGGGTTTAAGGCTGTATTTAAAAATAACAAAGTGTTAAACGGCTACTGGAACACCTTTATCTATACTGTATGCGGCACTTCCTTCAACCTGTTTTTGACCATTCTGGCCGCCTACCCCCTAAGCCGGGACGATCTGCCTGGCCGCAACTGGATTATGATGCTCTTCGCCTTTACCATGCTCTTTAACGGCGGCATGATTCCCAACTTTATCCTCATGCGGGATTTGCATATCTACAACACCCGCTGGGCCATCATCCTGCCTATGGCCATTAACGTCTATAACATGGTCATCTGTCGAACATTCTTTAAGACCTCTATTCCCAAAGAGCTATTGGAGGCTTCCCAATTGGACGGCTGTACCGACGCCCGGTTCCTCGTTTCCATCGTGCTGCCTCTTTCCAAGGCCATTGTGGCGGTTATCGGGCTATATTACGGTGTTTACCACTGGAACGCTTACTTTAACGCCTTCCTCTACTTGAACAACCAGGCCCTGTATCCATTGCAGATCGTGCTGAAAGAAATTCTGCTTTCCTCCGTTGTATCTTCTGAAATGCTGGAAGGGGCGGACCTTGGCAGCGTGGACGTGAACATGATCCACCTTCTGCGCTATTCTCTGATCGTGGTAGCCTGCCTGCCCATCTGGTGTGTGTACCCCTTCCTGCAAAAATACTTTGTTCAAGGCGTGATGATCGGATCGGTGAAGGGCTGATCCGGCAAAAATAAAAACCTGTTCCCTATTAATGAAAGGAGGATCCCCATGAAACATCTCCGCAAACTGGCCGCCCTATTCCTAAGCATCTGCCTGCTCCTTTCCTGCGCCCTAGCCCTTGCCTCGGAAATTCAAGTGGCTCCCGGCGGCGAACTGCCCATTGTACCGGAGGGCACAGATGTCACATTGAAGGTAGCCGTTGTAGGTTTTCCTTATGTGGCCGACTATGAAACCAACTATTTCACCACATGGCTGGAAGAACGCACCGGCGTCAAACTGGATTTCATTGTTTATCCTAACGATTCCACCATTGAAAAGGTGCTGCTTGAACTGAACTCCGGCGATGTATCCAGCCTGCCGGATGTGTACCTGGCTATTACCATGGGCACCAACACCATTTTCGGCGCCTCCTATGCCCCCAACTGGTACGATCAGGGCATGATCATTCCCTTGAATGAAATGATCGAAAAATACGGTACCAACTTAAAGGCCGCATTGGATATCGCCAAGGGTTACGGCTATGACATCCTCCCCTGGATGACCTCTTCCGACGGCAATATCTATTCTCTGCCTGCCTTCTCTGCGTCCCTTACCAACTCTTATCCCAACAAGATGTGGATTAACCAGGGCTGGCTTACCAAGCTGGGATTAGAAATGCCCACCACCACCGAAGAGTTCCGCGAGGTGCTCCGAGCCTTTAAAACAAAGGACCCCAACGGCAACGGCCTGGCGGATGAAATCCCCTTGGCTGGCGCCAAAGCCGCCACCGGCACCGTGGGCATCGGAACCATTGGTTATGATTTTATCATCAATGCGTTTATCTACAACGACAGCCTCAACTCCCGCCTGTATGTGGAAGAGGGCGTCGTGAAATTCGCCCCCATTACCAGCCAATGGCGTGAAGCCATGAAGTACCTGCGTGAATTGTGCGATGAAGGCCTGTTCTACGCCGGCTCCTTCACCCAGGACGGCACGGCGCTGCTTCAGATTGGCTCCAATGAAAACGACATTCTGGGCGCCTTTGAAGGCCTTGGTTTCGAAGCCGCCATCACCGCCAAGGACCTGCCCAAGCTGGAAGCCTTGGGTTCCGTTCCTGCTTTAATCGGCCCGGAAGGCAAGCACTATGTCACCTGGGCCGCTCCCAGCATTCGTCCCGCGGGCATCATCACCGCTAATTGCAAGTACCCCGAGGTAGCTTTCCGGGTGCTTGACGAAATGATGAGCTACGAAGGTTCTCTGATCACCCGGTACGGCGAGCAGGGCATCAACTGGGATTACGCCGATGAAGGCACCACCAGCTATTACAGCAAGCAGCCTGTTTTGAAGGTATTGGAAAACACCTGGGCCGTGCCCGGACAGAACCAAAACTTCATGCAGCAAAGCCCCTTCATTCTGGATCCCGCCATCGCCACCGGTATCCAATGGGATGGCCAGAATCTGCTGGACGCTGGCTATATCAAAGCCCTTTCCGTTATGAAGCTGGATGAAACTGGCGAAATCCCTGCCGAATTCATCGCCAACCTGGTTTACACCCCCGAAGAGATTGATATCCTCACCACCCCGAAAAACGACATCGATACCTACGTTCTGCGCTCCATCGCCAACTTCGTGGCTGGCGATTGGGATCCCAAAGACGATAAGCAATGGGAAGCCTACATAGCCGAATTCGAAAAGATGGGCCTGAGCACCCTGGTGGATACCGTACAGACCGTCTACACCAGAATGTACAGCAAGTAATCAAAAGACAACTCAATCAGGGGCAGGCAAACGCCTGCCCCTTTACCAAAGGGAGGCTATCACCATGAAAGCCATTATGCTCATGTTCGATTCCCTGAAAAAAGACTGGCTTCCTCCTTACGGCGGGGATATTGTCGCGCCAAATTTTACCCGCTTGGCTGAGCACACAGTTCGCTTCGACAAGTTTTTTGTGGGTTCCATGCCTTGCATGCCCGCACGCCGGGAGCTGCACACGGGCCGCTACGGTTTCTTCCACGAGGGCTGGTCGCCCCTGGAACCCTTTGATGATTCGGTGCCGGAAATCCTTTGGACAAACAAGGTACATACCCACTTGATTTCCGATCACCATCATTACTGGCGGGATGGCGGCGCCAATTACCATACCCGCTACACCACCAACGAGCATATTCGCGGCCAGGAGGGGGATCCCTGGATGGCCGATTTAAACGTAAAAACCGTTAATACCACCACCGCCCAGCAGCTGCCCCCGTTTTTCGATCAGATGTTTAAGCAGGATACCGCCAACCGCGCCGCCATGTTAAATGAAAAGGATCATTCCCAGACTCTGTGCTATGACGCGGGCATGGCCTTCCTTGAAAAGAACAGCGGCTGTGATAACTGGTTTTTACAGCTGGAATGCTTTGATCCTCACGAGCCCTTTTTCACCTACGAAGAATACCAGCGCCTGTACGAATCCCAGTACCAGGGCCGACATATAGACTGGCCCATGATGGGCAGCGTGACTCAGCCGCAGGAATTGGTGAGCTACATACAGAATCAATACAAAGCATTGGTTTCCATGATCGATAAAAACTTAGGCCGTGTTCTGGATTTTATGGATCACCATGATCTTTGGAAGGACACCCTGCTCATTGTTAATGCCGATCACGGCTTGCTTTTAGGTGAGCATGACTGGTGGAGTAAGGGCGCCATGCCTCTTTACAATGAAACCGCTAACATTCCCTTCTTTGTTTGGGATCCCCGAATCGGCAAGAAAAACGAAGCCCGGCAATCCCTGGCGCAAAACATCGATGTAGCCGCCACGCTGCTTGATTACTTCGGCGTTCCCCTGCCAAAAGATATGCAAGGCAAGCCCTTGACCCCTATTATCAAGGACGATACCCCTATCCACGATTGTGTGATCTACGGTTATTTCGGCGGCGCGGCCAATATCACCGATGGCCGATATGTCTATATGCGCGGGCCCGCCAGCAAAGAAAACGCGCCCCTTTATGAGTATACCCTGATGCCTGCGCGAATGGCCAGCCGAATGGATGTAAAGCAGCTGGCGGATGTTGATCTGCAGCCGCCCTTTGCATTCACCAAGGGCTGTCCCACCATGAAAATCGATATGGGCAGCCACAATACACCCTTTTCCAACGCTTACCGCTTTGGCTCCAGGGTTTATGATTTTAAGCAGGACCCTGGCCAGGCTCACCCCATAACCGATGAAAACCAGGAGGAACGGCTGGCGAAGCTGCTTTTTAAAAAAATGCAGGAATGCGATGCGCCTTTGGAACAATATGAACGGCTTGGGCTGGACGGCCCCATTACCAAGGAAAGCCTTAAAGCTCAGCGTGACGCTTTCCTTAAATCCTTTGAGCCCTCATTTTTAACCGACCGGCACTGGCAACAGGAAGCCGTCTGCCAGATGGATACCTTAAAGAACCTGGCTCACGGCCAGCCCATTGAAAATGCATTTTCCGCTTATATCATTGAAAACGATATTCAAGAAATTACGCCAACGGTTATAACTCAGTTTGCCTTAAAAGCCCTGCCGCCCCAAATGGCGGGCATGGCTATGATGATGCTGGAACTTACCAAACGCCTTAACTAAAAAGGAGGAAAACAAAAATGATCACCCATGAATCCCTCAAAGCAAAGCCCTTTTACCTAAGCGATGAAGACATCCTCTGGGTGGAAAGCACCCTAAAGGACATGACTCCAGAAGAAAAAATAGGCCAACTGTTTTGCCTGGTGAACTTTGACAGCTCTGACGCCGCGCTAGACAGCATGTTCTCTGTTATGAAGCCAGGGGGCACCATGTTCCGCCCCTTTCCCATGGCCGAAGGCGTGGATTTAGCCAACCGCCTGCGGGCGCGTTCCAAGATTCCCATGCTTATCGCTGCGAACCTCGAAAAAGGCGGCAACGGGGCTGTGCTGGAGGGCACCTGTATTGGCTGTGAAATGCAGGTAGCCGCCACCGACGATGTGTCCATGACTGGCCGCATGGGCGAGGTTTGCGCCAAGGAAGGCTTGGCCGTTGGCGTCAATTGGGCCTTCGCGCCGATTATCGATATCGACACCAACTTCCGCAACCCCATCACCAACATCCGCACCTTCGGTTCCGATCCCAGGCGGGTTCGGGAAATGGGCGCGGCTTATGTAACAGAGCTGCAAAAGCACGGCTCCGCCGCTTCCATCAAGCATTTCCCCGGAGATGGCCAGGATGAGCGGGACCAGCACCTGGTCACCAGCATCAACGAGCTTTCCTGCCAGGACTGGGACAATACTTACGGTGCCGCCTACCAAGCAAGCATCGATGCCGGAGCCAAAACCGTTATGATCGGCCACATTATGCAGCCCGCCTATTCCAAAGCTCTGCGCCCGAACATTAAGGATGAAGATATCATGCCTGCCACCCTGGCACCAGAGCTTATGGGCGATCTTCTCCGGGGCAAGCTTCATTTTAACGGTCTCATCGTCACCGACGCCACCACCATGGCCGGGTTCACCATTCCCATGCCCCGTGAGCAAGCCGTTCCCTATTCAATTGCCTGCGGTGCAGATATGTTCCTGTTCACCAAGAACCTCCAGGAAGACTTCAATTTCATGAAGCAGGGCATTGAAAAGGGGGTTATTACCCCGGAACGTTTAAACGACGCTTTGACCCGCATTTTGGCCCTAAAGGCCTCCCTGAACCTGCACAAGCAATTGGGCGATCTTTCCCTTGAAGCTGCCCAGCAAGCAATCGGCCTGCCCGAATACAAGGCCTGGGCCCAAGAATGCGCCGACAAGGCCATTACCCTTGTAAAGGAAGAAAAGGGCGTTCTTCCCTTAGACCCCCAAAAGCGGCCCCGGGTTCTCCTCTACCCCATCGAAGTGGGGGACGAAAATGCCTTTTTCCGTGTTCCCAGCAAGGTCGAAGCCTTCAAGGCTGCCTTGGAAAGGGAAGGCTTCCAGGTAGATGTCTACCAGGTGAACACCCGCGGCTTCGAGGGGCTTCAATCCCCCATCAACGAGCTTTTGGAAAAGTACGACCTGTTCATTTACCTTTCCAACCTGGCCACCAAGTCCAACCAGACCACCGTGCGCATTGAATGGGCCATGCCCATGGGCGCCAATGTGCCTCAGTTGATCCAGCAAATCCCAACCCTGTTCATTTCCCTGGCCAATCCCTACCACCTGCTGGATGTGCCCCGTGTGAAGACCTTCATCAACTGCTATGAAGCCACCGACGACATCGTAGAGCACCTTGTCCAAAAGCTCACTGGCAAAAGCCCCTTCAAGGGCGTAAGCCCCGTAGACGCCTTCTGTGGCAGGTGGGATACGAAACTATAAACCAGACTCATTGCACAGACCAAAAGAAAACCTGTATGGGGATTTGGCATTGCGCCATTGCCCATACAGGTTTTCTTTTTATTGTTCTACTGTTTTCGCTTGTTCTTCCGCTTGCTTTTTCATTTCTTCCACAGCGGCCTTGGCTTCGTCCAAATCCTTTTGGAGGCCTTGGGCTTGCTTGTTCAATTCCGCCACCTTGGCTTCCAGGCTCTTTTGCAAGGACCTTGCCACATCACGGCTGTTCTGGGTGGCGGCTAAATCCACAGCGGCCTTTTCCGCTTCGGCTTTCAGGCCTTCCACTTCGGCTTTGAGGGCCTCTTCCCGTTCGGTGGCTTCTGCCAAATCCGCAGCAGCCGTTTCCACGCTGGCTTTCACTTCCGTCAGTTCTTTTTCAACTGCTTCCTTCGCCGCGATCAGCTCATCCTTGGCTTTGACTGTTTCTTCCAGCTGAGCGGTGGTTGCGCTGTTTTCGCTGGCCAGTTCATTCTTTTTGCTATACTGGAACACATTCAGTGCCACCGCGGCAAGCAAAGCGACGCACAGCAGGATCAGGAGTGTTTTGTTGCTCTTAGTCATAAAAGTCATCCTCTCATTTATTGCGTAATGCCCCTTAGGGCATCAAGCTGCTTTTGTAGATCATCCACCTGCTTTGTTAATTCTGCCGCTTGCTGTTCAAGGGCAGTGTTATCAATCAACTCAATTTCGCCCAGTGCCTTGGTATCGGTTTCAATTTGCTTGCGCAAGGCCTTGCGTTCTGCCTTAAGGGAATCGATAAGACCGGTAGCCGCCTTGGCTTGCGGTTCCAGCTGTTCAAACTCCGCCTTGGCAATGGGCAACTCGGCTGTATATTGGTCGTATTCCGCTTGCTGTTTGCGGGTTTTCCCCTGCTCTATGGCAATATCGTTTCGTGTTTGCGCTATTTGCCCGTTCAAGCCCATGTTATGGACCATGCCATACAGCGCGCAAAAAGAAGCCGCCAGCAGCACCAGCGCCAGAAAGCTGTTCAGGCGTTTGGTCACCCTTGTCCCCCCTCGCGTTTATTAAGTTAGGTTATCATATCATATTTTATTACAAATGAAAAGCCAATAACATTGGTTGCACCTAACCTGTATTTGTGCTAGAATTTCAATACTTGGGCAATTTAGGCGAAGGAGGCATGCAAATGCCAAACGATTCGATCCTAACTATAAACGATACCTTTATGCTAATGGATAGTATGCCTTTTCCATACTATGCCATCGATTTTGAAACCAGCGAGCTGTTGTTTATAAATGCCAAAATGCGGGAGCTGGCCGGTATCGCCACCTTTTCAAAAGGGGCTGCTTGCCATCAATTGCTCTTTCACCGGGATACCCCCTGCGAACACTGTCCCCGGTTTTTAAACAACGGGGACGAGCACAGCTGCCGCTTTTTAACCCAGAACGCTTCCGCCCAGTTTCAGGTGTATACCAACAGCCTGACCGACTCAAGCCAGCGTAAAATATTCACCCTTCAAGCCTGCGATATCACCAGCCAGATCCAGGACCTGGCTACCACCAAAGCCCTGGCCCACCGCCGGATTTTTATCGCCAATATCAGCAAGGACTTGCTTTGCAGCCAAGATGCACAGGCAGCCATCCGAGAAGCCCTTGAAAATATCTGCGCGTTTTTCGTCTGCGAATATGTTGGCCTTGCCCTATGTGAAGGGCCGGGAACGCCGATGGTTATTAGTGCCGCTTATGGGACCGTTTCTAAAAAGGAGGCCGCCGCGTTTCTTAGGCGTGCAGATTTAACCAAGCCTTGCTTTCACGAAAACCACCGGCTTATTAACCCCATTCACTTCAATGGTGAATTGATCGGGGCCTTTGTAACCATGTACCAAGACCATTCAAAGCAATGGCTTCGTGAAGACTGCCATTTGTGCAACGAAATCGCGCAGATGCTGGCCACTGTTATTCACAGCCAGCATTTGCAAACCCAAATTGCCTCCCTGCAAACCACCGAAGAAACCGCCCAGGCCACCCTTACCGGAGTGATTAACAACCTACCTGGCGCTGTATTTTGGAAAAACGCCGTAACTGGCGTCTATGAGGGCTGCAATTCCTCCTTTATAGGGCTGATTAACGTTCCCCGGGATCAGGTGATCGGCAGAACCAACGAAGGCGTTTTCAAAGACCAGACCCTTCATTCCTCACTCCAATCCGATGAGGCGGCTCTTCGCTCCCTGGTGCCTGTTTCAAGTTATGAACCCGTGTGTTTCGATGGGGTTAACAAGCTGACCGTGCACATAACCAAGACTGTTTTGCGGGATGCGGGCGGCACCCCTTACCGCATTGTAGGCCTTTTGGAGGATGTGACCGAAACCCTGCGCCTTCGGCAGGAAGCGGACGATTCCCTTGAAAAGCTGGAAGTGGTTATGGATAACTACGCGGGCATTGTTTTAAGCATCGACGAAAACCGCATTATCAACGTTCGGGGCGGTGTGTCCGTCTTTGGCATTACCAAGCAGGATACCCTTAACCAGCACCTTCACAAGGTTTACCGGGATTATCCCGTTGTCATCGATTGTATTGAAAAGGCCTTTAAGGGCAGCCAGCAAAGCTGCCTTTTGGAGCGGGGCGGCAACGTAGCCCGCTGTACCGCCATACCCATTTACGGCCACAAGGGCCGGGTGGTTACCGTGCTGTTCTTCGGCCACAACATGACAGAGCACTACCGGCTTCAGCGGCAATTGGAAGAAACCCTCCAGGTCGCTTATGAGGCCAGCCGCGCCAAAAGCGATTTTCTGGCCAGAATGAGCCATGAAATCCGCACGCCCATGAACGCTATTATGGGCATGACACGTATCGCCAAGGATACTGCCGATTCTCTCCGTATCGCCCATTGCCTGGACCAGATTCATTCCGCCTCTTCAAGCCTGCTGGAATTGATCAACCAAATCCTGGACATGTCCAAAATAGAAGCCAACAAGTTGGAAATCGCTCAGGAGCCTTTCGATCTGCGGCATATGATCGCCGCCACCGCCGATATGATGCGCACCCGCATGGATGAAAAGCAGCAGCAATTCATTGTTTCCATCAACCTCTCTACCAGCGCCGCGTACATAGGCGACGAGCTGCGCATTTCCCAGGTGCTCATTAACCTTTTATCCAACGCCAACAAATTCACCCCTGCAAGAGGCTTTGTCCGCATGGCTGTAACGGAAGCAAGCCCTCTGGACGGTCTGGGTGAAATCACCTTCGCTATTTCCGATAACGGCGTGGGAATCGACCCCACCAGCCAGGAGCGGGTGTTCGATTCCTTCGAACAGGAGCATACCGGCATTTCCCGCAGCTTTGGGGGCACTGGCCTGGGCCTTGCCATTTGCAAGCAGCTGGTGGAATTAATGGGTGGTGCGATTTATGTGGATTCTAAGCCTGGCCTGGGGTCCACCTTTTCCTTCACCATTCCTCTCAAGCGCCATTTGGGCACCCTGCACACCCAGCCCTCCGCCCATGTAATCGAAACCGCCTTTCTAGATCAGTTCATCCACCGGCACGGCGGAAAAACTGTTTTGGTTGTAGAGGACGTGGAAATGAACCGGGAAATCGTTCTGGCCTTTTTAGAGGATACCCATTTAAACGTGCTCCAGGCTGCCAACGGCCAGGAGGCAGTCAATCTCTACCAGCAATCCCCCCAGCTTTTCAGCGCTATTTTAATGGATATGCAAATGCCCGTTATGGATGGGCTCACTGCCACCGCCCACATCCGGGCCATTGGCGCGGACATGAATTTGAATACCCCCATTATCGCCATGACAGCCAACGCCTTTGAAGAAGACGTGCGCAACTGCCTAAAGGCCGGCATGAACGCCCACCTGGCCAAGCCTATTTCCAAAGAACTGCTTTTGCAGGCATTATTAACCCACATGCCTTATCTTGACGGACAAACCAACTCTTAGTATAATACCTCCTATGATCTTGGAAAGGAGCTAAATACATGGACAGCAAAGCAAGCGTTTTGGTTTTCTTGGGCCTGGTGCTTGTTTTCGCGTGCCTTGCTTTAGGCAATCTGGTAGAAATAGCTCCCGAAGCGCTGCCCCCTCACCATGAAATACCTATGCCCGCGCTTATGATCGAAACCGCCCGGATAACCGCCTCCACAGGGGAGGTATCTTCACCGTCCCAGCGTTTTTTCTCTTTGCTTAAACCACCTCCCGACGACGGCCCATTGCCCATGGAGCGGGATCAGAACGGTCTGCCCCTGGACCTGGGCATCTACCGCCGGGTGGCTTACCAGAAATTCCCGCCGGAAGGGTTTCACGGATAGCCGTCTTTCACCGCTGCCCCCATTATCAATATTAAGCAGGAGGTATCCCGGTTTATGAACAAGCAAAAAACGGCCAAAAAATCAACTGCCCGCAAGGGGTTGACAAGCCGCAGCAAGGCCATTATCTGGCTTTGCGTTATGTGTGTATTTACCTTGGTATTCGGCATTTTAGGCGTCAATGGTATGAAATTGGACAGCCGCGGCCTGTACAAGCTCCTTCCCTGGATTCCTACCACCAATGTGGAAACATGGCCTAAGTCTATTGCCCTTGGTCTGGATCTTCGGGGCGGTGTGTATGTGGAATACCAAGCCGACCATCCCGCCGATACGGATGAAACCAATTTTGCCAGCATGCTGCAAAGCACCATCGACGTCATTCAGGACCGCCTTACTTCCAAGGGCTATCCCGAAAGCACAGTGGTAAAGCTGGGCACTGACGGCATCCGCGTGGAGATTCCCGATGTAACAGACCCCAATGCCATTTTGGATCTGATCGGTTCCCCCGCAAAGCTTGAATTCAAGCTGGAAGACGGTACCGTTTTCATGGAAGGCAAGGACATCAAGCGTGCCGTTGCCGCCTATGACACAAGCAGCTCCTCCAGCTCCGGCGCTCTGTCCCAGGCTGTGGTTTCTTTCGAACTGACAGCCGAAGGCAAAGACATCTTCGCCCGGGTCACTTCCGAAAACATCGGAAAGCGGCTTGGCATTTACCTGGATGGTGAACTGCTCACCAACCCCACTGTGCAAACGGCAATCACCGAAGGCTCCGGTACGATTACCGGCATGTCTGATATCGAAGACGCCCAGAATGTTGCTACGAAAATCCAATCTGGCGCTCTGCCGCTGGTGATTCACCAGCAGAAGGTGGATACCGTTTCCGCCACCCTGGGCGTAGACGCCCTTTCCACCTCTGTACTGGCCGCCATTATCGGTATCCTCCTGGTGATGCTCCTAATGGCCTTCCGTTACCGCCTCCTGGGCCTGGTGGCCGACTGGGCGCTGGCTTTATATGTGATGATCCTCTTCTTCTTAATCGCCATCGTCCCCGGCATCCAGCTGACTCTCCCCGGCATCGCAGGCATCATCCTGGGAATCGGTATGGCGGTTGACGCGAACGTGATTATCTTCGAGCGGATCAAGGAAGAGCTTCAATCCGGCCGCTCCATGAAGGCCGCCGAACGGGCCGGCTTTAAAAACGCTATGAGCGCCATTATCGACTCCAACATCACCACCCTGATCGCCGCTGTGGTTCTGAGCGTGTTCGGTACCGGCTCCATCCAGGGCTTTGCCACCACGCTGTTCCTGGGTGTCGTCGCTTCCATGTTTACCGCCGTTGTCATTACCCGCTTTCTCCTTCGCCAGTTCGTTAACCTGGGCATCGTGAAGCCGGGCCTGTACATGGCTGTAAAATCCCCCAAAAAGGAGGTAGCATAATTATGATGGTTAAAGATCGTTCTAAAATCTGTCTGACCGTCTCTTGCGCCATTATGGTCGTTGCCCTTCTCCTGAGCCTTTTCGGCTTGGGCATTAACCTGGGCATCGACTTCGCCGGCGGCCTGAACATTAAATACCAGATGAACGCCACTGTGGATACACAGGATGTGCAAACCGCCCTGGACAACGCGGGCATCAAAACCTCTACCATTACCATTATGGGCGAAAACAAATCCGATCTGCAAATCCGCATTAAGGAAGAAAGCAATACGGATATTCAAGACCTTCGCCAAACCATCGAGGCAGAGCTAATTGAAAAGTACCCCCAAATGGATATCACCAACGCCTCTGTTGGCTATGTGGGTCCCGTTGCAGGCGCTACCTTGGTGAAGAACGCCATTTCCAGCGTACTGATCGCCGCCTTCCTCATGCTCCTCTACATCGCATTCCGCTTCGATCTGCCTTCCGGTCTGGCCGCGGTAATCGGTCTTGTGCACGATGTGCTGATCATGGTTTCCTTCATGGTATTGCTTCGCAATGTGATCCAAATGAACTCCTCCTTCATTGCCGCTATGCTGACCATCGTAGGTTACTCCATTAATAACACCATCGTTATCTTCGACCGGGTCCGGGAAAACAAGAAGGCCTTTGGCGCCCTGTCGACCGTAGAAGTGGCCAACAAATCTGTTAAGGAATGCTTAGGGCGTACCATCAATACCACCCTGACCACCCTGATCACCATCTCCGCCCTGTACATCCTGGGCGTGGATGCCATCAAGGAATTCGCCCTGCCTATCATCATCGGCATCCTCTCCGGCGTCTATTCCGCCAACATGATCAACCCCTACACCTGGGCCAAGCTCCAAAACACCTTAGCTGGCCGCAAGCTCAAGGCCAAGAAGGCGTAAGATACCCATATGTTTTTGCGAGAGGGAAGGGCTTCTTTTTTAAAAAAGAACCCCTTCCCTCTCGTGCTCTCCCATCCAAGAAAACCTTAATGATGACCCTCTTAAGGGGATGTGTCGAAGCGACAAAGTCGCTTTTGAAAGGAGCGACGGGGATGCAGCGATTTGTACCAAGAACCACCATGAACTTTCCGCCCCAAGCCTTATGTGATTTGCCGGTTTGGTTTTCCAAACTGTTATATATGCGTGGAATCGATACGGATGAAAAGGCCGGACGGTTTCTTCATCCTTCCCTTCAAGCTTTGCATGATCCCTTTGAAATGCGGGGCATGGATAAAGCCCTATCCCTCATTCAAACCGCCATTGCCACTAAAGAGAACATCGCCATCTACGGCGACTACGATGTAGACGGTATCTGCGCCACAGCCATCATGGCCAAAGCACTGGAAAAATTGGGCGGTCAGGCAACCCCTTACCTGCCCGATCGCCATGAAGAGGGTTACGGCCTTAACGAAGGTGCCATTAGAGCTTTAGCCAAAGGGCATCAGCTCTTAATCACCGTTGACTGCGGCATCACCAACCACCAAGAAGTGCAATTGGCCAAAGAGCTTGGGATGAAGGTTCTGGTGACCGACCACCACGAGCCGGGGGAAACCTTGCCCTTAGCGGACGGGATATTGAACCCCCTTTTAGGCTACCCCTTCCAAAGGCTTTGCGGAGCGGGGGTGGCCTTCAAGCTTTGTCAGGCCTTATTGGGGCTAGAAGGGGTTCTGCCCCTGCTTCCTTATTGCGCCCTGGCCACCGTGGCGGACATTGTCCCCTTGGCCGATGAAAACAGAATACTGGTCTACTATGGCCTGGAAGCCATGAACGATTGCAGCATTACCGGCCTTCGGGCCTTGATTGAGGCCAGCGAAACCACCCCGCCGCTAACGTCCATGCATTTGGCCTTTAGGTTAGCGCCCCGCCTCAATGCTGCCGGACGGTTAAGCGATGCCAGAAAGGGACTTGATCTGCTGCTATCACAGGAGCCTGAAAAGGCCCGGGAGTTGGCTCTGGAATTGTGCCGGGAGAACGATCAGCGCCGAAGCATTCAGGATCAGATGACAAAGCAATGCTTTGCCTTAATGGAAACCCAGGTAGATTTTAAATGCGACAAAGCCATAATTTTAGTTGGGGACGATTTCAACCCCGGCATCATCGGCCTGTGCGCGGGAAAAATCTGCGAAAAATATCATTACCCCACTATCGTTTTGTCCCGCCGTGAGGATGGGCTGCTGGTGGGCAGCGCCCGTTCCATTAAGGGGGTGAACATTCACCAGGCCTTGAGCCAGTGCAAGGATTTGTTTTTGCGTTTTGGGGGCCATGCCCAGGCCGCAGGACTTACCATGGAAGAAAAATTTCTACCGGAGCTACGGCGCAGGCTTTCCCTGGCCATTTCGGACATTTCCGATCCCGCCTGCTACATAGAAGAGATGGAATACGATCTGGCTTTGCCCTTATCTGAAACCACATTGGATACCCTGGCCATTTTGGACGCACTGGAGCCTACAGGCTATGGCAACCCAGAACCGGTCTTCCTTCTGGCCGACGGCAGCATTCAATCCCTTCGTGCCATTGGCAAGGAGGGAGCTCATTTAAGCTTATCCCTTTTAGATGGGCAGACCATTCGCAGTAGCGTGTTCTTTTCCATGGGCGAACTGGCCCAAAAGCCCCTAAGCCGGGTCTGCGCGCTGTATACGCCAAAGCTGAACCAATGGCAGGGCAAAAAAAGCGTTCAATTGCAATTAAGCGCCTTGAAGCCCTATGGCTCCGATTCGGCGCTGCCCTCTGCCGAAGCCTTTCAGGAGGCGATTTTAAAGGATTTTTGTTCGCTTACGGCGAATTATATTAAGATGTCCCTTTTGGAGCCGGTCCCTTACACCAAGGAAACCGCCAAGCAGCTTTTCAAAGGGGTACAGGGTACATTGGTCATTGCCCGAAGCCGGGAAACCGCACAGGAATACGATCTGCCTTTGGCCATTGGGAGGACCCGCGATCCCCGGGCTTTTAACACCTTGTTGGTCTGCCCGGACGTAAGCGCCCTAAGAGACGATTTTACCAGTATTCTCTTGGCCGACGGGGTGGTTGATCCCATCGAGCTTAATGCCATCCAGGCCCGCTGTCCCAGTGCCGCTATTTATGCCCCCACGAAAAGAAACCCCGCTCTTTTAGCGCCCTTTCATTTAAGCGATGAAGCCTTAAGGGAAGCCTACAAGGCGCTGAAGCAATTTCCGGGGGCGAATCTCTCTGAACTGGCAGAAAAAACCGGTTTGGAACCGGTGCAGATTCTCTTCGCCTGTCATGGTTTTTCCCAGCTATCTTTAATAGAGTATAACCCGGCACCTTTTCGGTTTACCCTATTGCCATCGCGCAAGTGCGAGCTGAACCAAAGTCCCCTGTTTTCAATTTTTCGTAAGGAGGAAGCGATTTGAACTATAACTCATACGAATATATGCCATTGGATCAAATGCTCGCCCGGGTACAGAAGTACCATCCCGGGGATGGGTATCTTTTGGTAAAAAAAGCTTATGAGTTTGCCCAGGATGCCCACAAGGATCAGGTTCGCAAAAGCGGCGAGCCCTATTTTGTGCACCCTGCTTTCGTCGCTTCCATTTTAACAGAACTGATGATCGACCCGCCCACCATCGCCGCGGGGCTGCTACACGATACGGTGGAGGATTGCGAAAATGTAACCCTGGCCACCATTAAGCAAGAATTTGGGGAAGAAGTGGCCCGCCTTGTGGATGGGGTTACGAAGCTTGATAAACTGGATTTTGCCGACAGGGAAGAAGCCCAGGCGGAAAGCCTTCGCAAAATGATCCTGGCTATGAGCAAGGACATCCGGGTGGTTTTGATCAAACTGGCCGACAGGCTTCACAACATGCGCACCCTGAAATTCCAATCCGATGCCCGCCGGGTGGCCATTGCCCGGGAAACCTTAGAAATTTACGCCCCTTTGGCACACCGCTTAGGGGTGTTCTCCATTAAGCAGGAGCTGGAGGATTTGTCCCTTCGGTTTATCGACCCAAAGGGCTATGAGGACCTGATTCAGAAAGTGGGAATGAAGCGGGCGGAGCGTGAAGAAAACATCCGCATGGTGATAGAGGAATTATCCCAGAAACTGGATGAACTGCACATTCATTACGATATCGATGGCCGGCCCAAGCACTTTTACTCCATCTACCGCAAAATGGTTTTGCAAAACAAGCCCTTCGATCAGATTTACGATCTGTTTGCCGTCCGGGTACTGGTGGATACCATTCCCGATTGCTACGCGGTGCTGGGCATTGTCCACACCCTGTGGAACCAGATGCCTGGCCGGTTTAAGGATTATATTTCCGTGCCCAAGGCCAACATGTACCAATCCCTCCACACCACGGTGGTGGGCGGCCGCAAGATTCCCTTCCCCTTTGAGGTACAAATCCGCACCTGGGAAATGCACCGGGTGGCGGAATTTGGCATTGCCGCCCACTGGCGCTACAAAGAAGGCGGCGCCCAGGGCAATGAGGGGCTGGATGCCAAGCTTAGCTGGCTGCGCCAGATTCTGGATTGGCAGAACGAAACCAAGGATTCCAAAGAATTTGTAGATTCTTTAAAGACCGACCTCTTTTCTGAGGAAGTGCTTTTGTTCACCCCCAAGGGGGATATTATTTCCATGCAAAAGGGCGCCACGCCCATCGACTTTGCTTACCGCATCCACTCCGCCGTAGGCAACTCCTGCGTGGGAGCAAAGATTAACGGCAAGATCGTGCCTTTGGATACGGTTTTAGAAACCGGTGACAGGGTGGACATTCTTACCTCCTCCGCCTCCAAGGGCCCCAGCATCGACTGGCTGAAGCTGTGTAAAACCCAGCAGGCCAAGGCCAAAATTCGCCAGTTCTTTAAGAAGGAAATGCGGGAAGAGAACATCGAAAAAGGGCGGGACATGATCGAAAAGGAAGCCAAGCGCCGCAGCGTACAGCTTTCCACCCTTTTAAAGCCGGAGTTCTATGAAGGTATGCTAAAAAAATATGGTTTTTTCGATCTGGAAGATATTTATGGCGCTGTGGGCTATGGCGGCATGGCGGCTGTGTATGTGGTTTCCAAGCTCATTGATGAACAACGAGCCAAGGAAGCCCCTCAGGCCCCTAAGCTGCCTCCTGTGCAGGAGGAACGCAAGCCCCACGGCAAGCCCGTCCACGGTATTTACGTGGAAGGCGAAAGCGGCATGCTGGTGCGCTTTGCCAAGTGCTGTAACCCCGTCCCTGGGGACGATATTGTAGGCTACATTACCAGAGGCCGCGGGGTTACTGTCCACAAGGCCGATTGCGTGAACGCGGTAAGCCCTGAAACAGACCGGATGATCAGCGTGACCTGGGCAGAGGAAAACGTAGGCAAGTTCGATGCCACGATCCAGATCATCGCCTATGACCATGTGAGCCTGCTGGGCGAGCTGGCCATGGCCATATCGGATATCAATATTCCCATTACCGCCGCCAACGCGAAAATGAACAGCAAAAACAAAACCAGCCTCATTACATTGGTGGTGCAGGTCAATAGCCGGGAGCAGGTGGACCGGGTCATCAAAATGCTCCAGCGCCGCACCGATGTGGTAGAGGTGTTTAGAGGAGCCAGCTAATTTATGCGCTGTGTTATACAAAGGGTATCCCACGCCAAGGTGCTTTCAAATGGGGCGCTCACAGGCGAAATCGAAAAAGGCCTGATGGTTTTAGTTGGGGTTATGGACGGGGATACACAAACCGATTTAAAATATATGACCGACAAGGTACCCAACCTGCGCATCTTTGAAGACGAAAATGAAAAAATGAACCTGTCTGTTTTAGATGTGGGCGGGGCTATTTTGGCTGTAAGTCAGTTTACCCTCTACGGGGATGCCCGGGGGGGCCGCAGGCCCAGCTTTATTCAGGCTGCCGGGCCGGACATGGCCAATGCCCTTTACGAAAAGCTACTGACTGCCTGGCGGGAAAAGGGCCTGAGGGTAGAAACCGGGGTTTTCCGCACCCACATGGAGGTCACTTTAACCAACGACGGCCCCGTAACTCTTTTACTGGATTCAAGAAAGGGCTTTTAATATGGAGATCATCCGCATTCCTGTTGGCGATTTTCAGGCCAACTGCTATATTCTTTTTCTGCCCCAAAGGGATGATTGTGTATTGATCGACCCCGGCTGGGAGGAAAACATTATCAAAACCCACATAGGCCCCCGGAAGGTTGCCGGGGTGCTTTTGACCCACGGCCATTTCGACCATATGGGGGCGGCTGCCGCCTTTACCAATAAGGTCTATCTCCACGAGGAAGAGCTTATTATGCTTACGGACAGCCATTATAATGTGTCCGATCAGTTCGGTTATGCTTTGGATTTTACTGGCCTGACTCCCGTTGCCGTTCACGAAGGGGAGGAAATTTTGTTAGGGGGCATGGTGTTTAAAGTGCTGCACACCCCGGGCCACACAAGGGGCTCCGTCTGCTTTGAATGCGGGGAGCACCTGTTTACCGGGGATACCCTTTTTAAATCCGGCTATGGCACCTACACCCTGCCAGGGGGAAACCTTCAGGAGCTAAGGCATTCTTTAAAACGGCTTATATCCATCCGGGATAATTATACCATCCACCCTGGCCACAACGGCGAAACTACCATTTTAAGTGAAAGGGGTGCCTATGAATGAGCCTAAAATTAGCCACCCCTCTGCCAAAGTTCGCCGGGGATATGATGGACGTGTACCGGATTTTCTATGGCCCCATGGATTGTGTTTTATGCCCCAAGGAAACAGCGGAGCTGGTGCACCGCTTTAAGGAACAGGATGGCAGCTACAAGACCCATTTCGCCTACCAGGGCCATGAAGCCCAAATGGGCGTGGAAATCCCCAATGGGAGCGAAATCGTTCAAAAGCGAGTAATGAAGCGGCTGATCAAGCAGACGCTGTACGACCTGTTAAGGGCCATTACAGGCATCCATCCCCCATGGGGAAGCCTGACGGGCATCCGCCCCACACGGCTTTTTTACGAGCAATTGGAAGAGGGCCTTTCCATGGACGAGGCCCAGGCCATGATGGAAACCAAGTACGATTTGCTTCCGGGCAAGGCCGCTCTTTTAAATGACATCGTCTTTACACAGCAGGCTATGCCAAAGCCCACAGATAACCAGGTGGATATCTATATTGGCATTCCCTTTTGCACAAGCCTTTGCGCTTACTGCTCCTTTTCTTCCGGAGAAATCGGTAACGGCAAACTGGTACCTCCTTATTTGGAAGCGCTGGAAAAGGAGATGGCCGCCACCGCAGCTTTGATGAAGGAATGTGGCCTTGCGCTTAGGGCACTGTACATTGGCGGCGGCACCCCCACCTCCTTAAATGAAACCCAGTTTGGCTGGCTCATTGATAAAATGAATGCCTACTTCCCCGGGGCCATGGAAATCACCGTGGAAGCAGGCAGGCCCGATACCATCACCATGGAAAAGCTGCTTACCCTGAAAAATGCCGGGGTCACAAGGATCAGCATCAACCCCCAGACCTTTAACGATAAGACCCTCCAATTAATCGGCAGGCACCACACCGCCAAAGATGTTTTTAACGCCTACGAAATGGCCCGGGATGCCGGTATCACCCATATCAATATGGATATTATCGCCGGACTGCCCGGGGAAAGCCTTGAAGATTTTCAGTATTCCATGGATCAGGTCTTAACCCTGCACCCAGAATCGCTGACAATTCATACCCTTGCACTAAAGCGCTCCAGCCGGCTGCATTTGGAGGGGGCAACTCTGCCTGATGGGGTGCAGACCAGCCAGATGGTGGCTTTAGGCGCCCAAACCGCCAAAGCCCTTTCCCTTTCCCCCTACTACCTCTACAGGCAAAAGTACATGGCAGGGAACCAAGAAAACGTAGGCTATGCCCTGCCCGGCCACAGCTGCCTCTATAACGTGGATATGATGGAAGAAACCGCCAATATACTGGGCGTTGGGGCCGGGGCTATGAGTAAGCGCCTCTTTGGCTTAGAAGGCCGCATTGAGCGGGCGCCTAATGTGTCGGACATTTTGATCTATCTAAAAAGAACCGATGAAATGATTTCTCGAAAAAGATTGTTATGGAATCGTGAATGAAACGTAAACCTTTTGAATACAGCTTGCATTGAACCCATTTTTTTAGTACAATAACTAAGATTTAACTGGTTAATAAGGAGTGTAACGATATGTCTGAAATTAAAAACCCTACTTTTGAAATTACCATGCAAAGTGGCAAGATCATGTCCGGGGAGCTGTACCCGGAAATCGCCCCTCAATCTGTAGGCAATTTTACGGCCCTGGCCAATTCCGGCTTTTATGATGGGCTGATCTTCCATCGGGTGATCCCTGGCTTCATGATCCAAGGCGGCTGCCCCAAAGGCACCGGCACCGGCGGCCCCGGATACAACATTAAGGGCGAATTTGCGAAAAACGGCGTGCCCAACGACTTAAAGCATACCTACGGTGTTTTAAGCATGGCCCGTTCCATGATGAACGATTCCGCTGGATCCCAGTTCTTTGTAATGACTTCCAACTCCCCCCACCTAGACGGCAGCTATGCAGGCTTTGGCAAGGTAACAGCCGGGCTGGATGCGGCGGAGGAGATCGTCAACCAGAAGCGGGATGCCATGGATCGGCCGAAGGAAGACCAGGTCATCAAGTCCATCCGGGTGGAAACCTTCGGCAACGTTTATCCCTTTAACCAGCTATAAGGCAAAGTATTGAGCGTAGGTGAAAAAGGCGTAAGGCTTTCTTCCCTGCGCTTTATTTATGGGAGGCAATCGTATGGAGAAGCAAAAGACCACAGTTTCTGTAGGTGGCAAGGATTATACCATCGTATCGGAGGACCCGGTGGAGCATGTAAAGCGGGTAGGCGTATATGTAGACCGCAAGCTATCCGAAATTGAAAAGGCCACCCGGCTGCCCACCAATATGGCTGCCGTTTTAACGGCGCTGAACATCGCAGATGAACTGCTCAAAGCCCACGATGAAAACACCAAATTAAGGCGCGAACTCTTAAGCGCCTCCAAAGAAAACCAAAAGAAGGGCACGAAGTAAAAATGGAACTGCTGGCCCCTGCCGGAAATATGGAAGCACTTTATCAAGCTATTGCCAACGGCGCGGATGCCGTTTATTTGGGTTATACTGCTTTTTCCGCCCGGCAAGGGGCAGGCAATTTCAATGAGCAAGAATTAAACGAGGCCACCGCCCTATGCCACCTATACCATGTTCGGGTGTATGTGGCGCTGAACACGCTGATCAAAGAATCGGAATGGCCGGAGTTGGTAGCGGCTGTCAAGGTCATCGAAGGGGCCAAGGCCGATGCCGTTATTGTACAGGATCTAGGGGTAGCGGCGTTTATTCGGGAAAGCTTCCCTTTGCTGCCTATTCACGCCAGCACCCAGATGGCTCTGCACAATGTACAGGGCGTTCGCTTCGCCAAGGAAATGGGCTTTACCCGTGTGGTATTGGCCAGGGAATGCAGCCTGAAAGAAATTGAGCTTTGCTGCCAGGAAGGCCTGGAGATTGAAATTTTCGTTCATGGGGCCATGTGCGTCAGCCAAAGTGGAGAATGCCTGTTTTCCAGCATGGTAGGGGGCAGAAGCGGCAACCGTGGCCGCTGTGCCCAGCCCTGCCGGATGGATTACCGTTTCGAAGGCAAAAAAGGGGCCTGCCTTTCCCCCAGGGATATCATGCTTCGGGAGCAGTTGCCCCTGCTCCAAAAAGCCGGGGTCACCTCCCTTAAAATTGAAGGCCGGTTAAAAAGACCGGAGTATGTTTCCGAGGTGACGGCCAGCTACCGCCGAGCCCTTGACGGGACCAGCCTCTCCGCTCAGGAGGAAAAAGAAAAGCTTTTGCAAATCTTTAACCGGGGGGGCTTTATGCAGGGCCACGTTATGGGTCAGGAGGACGGGGATATGGTTTACCCTCAAAGGGTAAACCATTTAGGGGTGCCTCTGGGCCAGGTGATGGGATTCCACAACGGCATGGCCCGGATTCTTTTAAATAAACCCATTCATAACGGGGATGCCCTTCATTTCGAGGGGAACCCGGAATGCGAGGCTGTGTATTCCGGTAAGGATTTACCGACGGGGGCTACTGCCCTTTGCCGCCTGCGAGAGAACGCCAATGTACCAAACGGGGCCATTGTCAGCCGCCTGGTGGACAACCTGCAGATGCTGGAAGCCCTAAAAGAGCTGCCGAAAATCACTGTGGATATGCAGCTTCAATGCATGCCCGGAAGCCCCTTGGCCCTGAACATTTACGGCACCACCGTTTATGGCGATATGGTTGCGCAAGCCCAGAAGGCCCCTGCTACAAAAGAAAGCCTTGAAGGGCTTTTGCGTAAGACAGGCGGTACAAGCTTTGTTGCCCGTGGGGTTTCCATTGAAACAGAAAATGCTTTCGCGCCGGTTTCCGCTATTAACCAGTTAAGGCGGGACAGCCTGGAGGCCTTCGCAAGGGCCCGTGCTGAAGCCTTTTATTGCCAGGGTCGCACTGCCAATACCGCAGTGCCCTTGGCGCACAGACCCATTCCCCCATTGCCCTTTAGCATAGCCAGCCGAGGGGAGGCTGCCGGCTGCAATCTGTTTTACGGCGGCTTAGAACAGCTTCAGGCCCCTGCCTGGCTTTGCCTGCCCACCGCCTGCACTGGCAGCGAGCTGGAAAACATGGTACGCTTAGCGGAAAATAACCCCAACGTGCTGGGCTTGATCTTAGGCAGCATTGGCCAATGGGGCACCCAAACCACATTGCCCCTGGCTGCCGGAGAAGGGATTCCCGCCTGGAACCGCCTGGCTGCTCAAACGCTCATCGATCTGGGGTTTCATTTTATCATTGCCAGTCCGGAGCTGTCTTTAAAGGAGCTGGAAGCCCTAAAGGGCTATCCTCTGCTGATTCAAACCACAGGCCGGGTACGGCTGATGACTTTAAGCCACTGTCCCCGCCGCACGGCCATGGGGCTAAAAAAGGGCCGGGCCGCCTGCCGCATGTGCGACAACCGCCCCTTGCCCCCCTTGGTGGACCGGATGAACGAAAGCTTCCCCCTAAGAAGAATCAAGCTGGAATCCGGCTGCAAAATCGAAGTGCTAAGTTCTAAGGAGCTGAACAACCTAAAAGATGAACCCGCCTTGAAGGCCCTGGGTTTCTGCCCCCTTCACGAAGGGGAAGCCCCCAGAGAGCCCAGCACCAAAGGCCACCTATATAAACCCGTTGAATAGTAAAAGGAGATTTTTATGATCGCCGAAAGAAGCTTACGCGTCCTGGAATTTACAAAGATACGGGAACAGCTTTCCAAACTGGCTCTAACCCCTTCCGGGGCAGAGTTATGCCAAAGTCTGGTTCCTTATGATGATTTTGACCTGGTTATGAACGCCCAGGCGGAAACCGAAGAAGCTACCGTCATTTTAAGCTATATCGGCGGCCATCCCATGGCCAGCTTTACCGATGTGCGTCACTACTTGGAGCTATGTGACAAGGGCGCTACCCTGTCCCCCAAGGCGCTGCTTGAAATAGCCACCCTGCTGCGGGCCATTTCGGCCGCCAAGAAGGCCCTCATTACCGAGAGAACCAATACCCCCATGCTTACAGAAAAGGCTTCTTTTCTGGGCTTTTTCGGCCATTTACAGCAGGAAATATCCGACGCGATTCTATCGGAGGATGAGATTGCCGATAAGGCTTCCCCGGAGCTTTACGACATTCGTCGGAACATGCGCAAGGCATCTGACAAGGTCCGGGAAAAATTAAACAGTATGATTCGTAGCGCTACGTTTCAAAAATACTTACAGGACCCTATCGTTACCATGCGCAACGACCGTTACGTGGTGCCTGTTAAGCAAGAATACCGGGCCCAAGTGCCCGGCTTGGTCCACGATCAATCCTCCTCCGGGGCTACGCTGTTTATTGAACCCATGACAGTGGTAGAAATCAACAACGAATTGAAGCAATGGGAAGTCAAAGAAAAGATCGAGATCGAGCGGATTTTGCAAGCCCTTTCCGCCCAGATCGCTCCCCATGTGGAACAATTGAAGGACAACTTCCAATTGCTTACCGAGCTGGATTTCGCCTTTGCCAAAGGCCTTCTGGCCCGTGAAATGCGGGCATTGCAGCCGAAAATGAACGACAAGGGTATAATCCGCATCAAACGGGGCCGCCACCCCCTGATCGATCCTGCCAAGGTGGTGCCAAGCGATTTATGGTTGGGGCAGGATTTTACCACCCTGATCATTACCGGCCCCAACACCGGCGGCAAAACCGTAACCCTTAAAACCGTTGGGCTCCTTACCCTAATGGCCCAATCAGGCCTCCAGGTGCCTGCGGATTTAGGCACGGAATTAAGCTACTTTGAAAACGTCTTCGCGGATATAGGCGACGAACAATCCATTGAGCAAAGCCTTTCCACCTTTTCATCTCACATGACCAACATCGTCAACATCATGAACAATGTGACCTCCCGGGACTTGGCTCTGTTCGACGAACTGGGCGCAGGCACCGATCCCACCGAAGGCGCAGCCCTGGCCCAAAGCATTCTTTCCACCCTTTTGGAAATCCAAGCCCGCACCCTGGCCACCACCCACTACCGCGAACTGAAAGCCTTTGCCTTGTCCACTGTAGGGATCGAAAACGCCTCGGTGGAATTTAACGTGGAAACCCTGCGGCCCACTTACCGGCTTTCCATCGGTGTGCCCGGCAAGAGCAACGCTTTTGAAATTTCTCGCAAGCTAGGCCTATCCGAAGCCATTATCCATAAATCCAAGGCGCTTTTATCCAACGAAGCCGTGCGCTTTGAAGACGTGATCGCCAACGCCGAATACCACCGGCAAATTGCGGAAAAGGAACGGCTCTTGGCCGAGGACGCCCACAAGGAAACGCAAAAGCTAAAGGACCAGGCGGAAAAGCTCCGCAGGGAAATGGAAGACAAGCGGGAAACCGCCATGAAAAAGGCCCGGGAGGATGCCAAGCGGATAATGGAAAACGCCCGGCGGGAATCCGAAGAAGTGATTGCGGAACTGAAGAAAATGAAGAAGGACGGCATGGTTACCCAGGACCACCAGGTGGCCGCCCTACGCCGCCGAATGGAGGAGGGACTGGATTCCCTTTCAGAAGGCCTGGCCCAGAAAAACCCCGTCACCTTAACCCCGCCTAAGGATTTAAACCCCGGGGATCTGGTGGATATCGTGCACCTGAACCAGCGGGGTACGGTGCTTCAAAAGCCCGATTCCAAGGGCGAAGTACAATTGCAGGCGGGTATTTTAAAGTTAAAAGCCCATATTTCCCAATTGCGCTTGGTCAATGAAGAGCAGCCCAAAAAGAAAAGCGTTGTGAAAACCCACACCAGCTCCTTAACCCGTACCGTGCCCATGGAATTCGATGTCCGCGGCCTGGCCCTGGATGAAGCGCTGCCGGAGGTAGACCGTTATTTGGATGAAGCTGTGATGGCGGGCCTCAACGAGGTTTCCATTATCCATGGCAAGGGCACCGGCATTTTGCGCACTGGTATTCAGCAGCATTTACGCAAGCACGGCCATGTCAAAAGCTATCGCCTGGGCGTCTATGGCGAGGGCGAAACCGGCGTAACGGTGGTTACACTCAAGTAAGGAGACAAAACCATGAAAGAAAACAAAACCATGATCTTGTTGGTGGACGACGATCCCAACATCAACCATTTGGTACAGCTTTACTTGGAAAAGGAAGGCTTCGCCGTGCAAACCGCCGCAAGGGGCGATGAAGCGGTGGCGGCCTTTCGCCGCCTGCCTCCCAACCTCATGCTTCTGGATGTGATGCTTCCCGGCATGGACGGCTGGCAGGTGCTGCGCACAGTGCGGCAATCCTCCTCCATCCCCATTATCATGCTCACCGCCAAGGACGAAACCTTCGATAAGGTGCTGGGCCTGGAGCTTGGCGCTGACGATTACATAACAAAGCCCTTTGAAGCCAAGGAGCTGGTGGCCAGGGTCAAGGCGGTTCTTCGTCGCTCCCAGGGCACCGAACAGGACAAGCCCGATACCCTTTCCTTCCCCGGACTTAGCATTTCCATTGCCCAGTACGAGGTTCATTACCGGGGAAATTTGGTGGAAATGCCGCCCAAAGAGCTGGAGGTCCTTTATTTTCTGGCCGCCCACGCCAACATGGTGTTCACAAGGGAGCAGCTTTTGGAACAGGTTTGGGGCTTTGATTTCTTTGGGGACAGCCGCACCGTGGATGTGCACATCAAGCGCCTGCGTGAAAAGCTGCCCGATTGCGAAGGCTACGGCTGGCAAATCCGCACCGTATGGGGCGTTGGGTATAAATTCGAAGTAAAGTGAGGCCTTCCCCTTGTTTAAACGGTTATTTTCCCTGTTCATGGCAGTGATCCTGGTGGTGCTGCTTTTAATATCCGCCTTTAGCTATGTCACCATACGGAACATGAAGATCGATTCCCGAATGGCGGAGCTAAAAAAGGAAGCCCGGGAAATCGCCTATATTGCAGGGCAATCCCATTACACCAAATTTTTAGGGCAAACCACCCAGGAAAGCCTTTTGCAGTGGAAGGCCACCCAAGTCTATGAAGAGTTCGGCGCTTACATCGCCGTGGTGGACAGGCAGGGCCGGCTTTATGTAAACATGCCCATTGTAAGCCAGAACGACCCGGATTTTGCCGCCGCCCTAAATGACACCGATATGATGGGCATGCTCCGAACCGCCCTTGAAGGCCAGGATGTACAGGTACAGACCACCTTCCCCGGCACCGATGGCCTGGTGTTCATGGTAGCTGTACCCTGGATCGAAAACGAGCAGGTGCTGGGGGCTGTGTTCATTTCTACCAATGCCCAGATTATTAAAGCCTCCTACGAATCCCTCTTTACCCAGGTGCTGGTGGTGATGCTGGTGGCGGCGTTGATCAGCTCCATCGGGGTATTCTGGTATGTCCGCCGGATTACAAAGCCACTGACAAGCATGGCCACCGCTGCCGGGCAAATGGCCATGGGGGATTTTATGGTCCGGGCCGAAATAGGGGGCCTTGAAGAGGTGGACGAGCTGGCTCAGGCCTTTAATATCATGGTGGAAAAATTAAGCGAAATTGAAAATTCCAGGCGGGAGTTCGTGGCCAATGTATCCCACGAATTAAGAAGCCCGCTGACTTCCATCCGTGGCTATATCGAAGGCATGCGGGATGGCGTGATCCCAGAATCCGAGCATGGGAAATACCTGACCATTGTTTCGGAAGAAACCCAAAGGCTTGCAAAGCTGATTACCGATCTGTTGAATTTAAGCCGTCTTGAACAGGAGGACGCTGCGCTGAATTGCGTCACTTTCGATATTAACGAAGTAATCCGCCGGGTACTGATCCTGAAAATGAACGATATCGATTTAAAAGCCATTGAGCCCCAGATCGAACTAACCGATGAACCCCTTTGGGTTTTAGCTGATCAGGACAGAGTCCAGCAGGTGATGGTGAATTTGCTGGACAACGCCATTAAGTTTACCCCTGCTAATGGGGCCATCGGCATTACGGCCCAGGAGCACGCCAAAGAGATTTCCGTTACTGTTTGGGACGATGGGGAAGGAATTTTGCCCCAGGACAGGGAACATATCTTCGACAGGTTCTTTACTGCCAACAAGGCCCATACCGCCGGAAAAGGCACGGGCCTGGGGCTTAGTATCTGCAAGCGCATTATGGAGCAGCATGGAAAGACCATTAAGCTCTTGCCCACCCATTCCGGTGCGGCCTTCCAGATCACACTTGCCAAAGGGGATAATCCAAAGTGACTCAGCTAGAAGATTTACGCCGCCAGTTAGACGCGGTAGACCGGGAAATCGTAACCCTGTTTGAAAAGCGCATGGGGGTCGCCGGACAGATCGGCCAGTACAAGCTTGAACGAGGTTTGCCAGTACTGGACACAAGCCGGGAAGAAGCCGTCCTTGCAAGCCGGGCCGCTATGTGCCAGAATGAAACGTTGAAAAAAGATGTACAGGCGTTGTATGAGCGCATTATGGCTTTAAGCCGGGAAAAACAGGCCGCGCTTTATACAAAGGAGGTTTAGTATGCTTACTCGACATATTTTTTTGATCGGCATGGCCGGTTCCGGCAAATCCAGCCTGGGCAAAAAAGTAGCCAATAAATTAGCGCTGCCCTACATCGATACCGATAAGCGCATCAGTGAATTGGTGGGAATGAGCATCCCGGAGCTGTTTTTGGAGCAAGGGGAGCAGGCCTTTCGAAACGCGGAAACCAACTACCTGGCTTCCATTATCGATCAGCCCAAAGCCATTGTATCCACCGGCGGCGGCTGTATTTTAAACCCCATTAACTACGAAATTATGCGTAACCACGGCATTATTATTTTAATTGACCGGCCCCCGGAAGACATTATGCAGGATATCCGCCTTGAAACAAGACCCCTGCTCCAAGAAAAAGGCGTGGAGGAGGTACCGAAAATGTACCAGGAGCGAATCGAGCGCTACCGCAAGGCCGCCGATGTGGTGCTGGACAACGCCTATGGCTACCACAACGCTGTTTACGTATTGGAAAAGATTATTTTAAGCCGTTTTAACCTGAATGATTAAGGAGGACTCTCCCCCTTGCAGCATAAGGATTTTCTAAAGAAGCTATTATTTTTAGCCATTCCCATCGTTTTGCAAAACCTGGTGGCCTCATCCCTGCACATTATCGATACGCTGATGATCGGCAATCTTGGCGAAGTGTATTACGCAGGGGTGACTCAGGCTAACCGCTATACCTTTGTATACCAGCTTTTCATGTTTGGCGCAGCCTCGGGAAGCGGGATTTTTTTAAGCCAATTTTTTGGTAGCAACGATTTAAAAGCCATGAAAATGGTCCAGGGGCTTTGCCTGAAAATTTGTTTAGGCATTGCTTTCTTGTTCGCCGGGGTAGCGCTGCTGTTCCCCAAGGGTGTGATGTCTTTGTTCTTGCAGCCTGGGGACAGCCTGAATTACGGAGCCCAGTATTTGAGCATCGTAGCCGTCGGTTACCTGGTTTCCGCCTTGGATACCACCATGACCACTGCCATGAAATCGGCTCAGAAAACCATTGTGCCCATGGTGGCGGGCATCTGCGCCATCCTTTGCAACACGGTACTGAACTATGCCCTGATCTACGGCCATTTCGGCTTTCCCGCTATGGGCGTTCAGGGGGCCGCTGTCGCCACGGTGATCGCCGCTACCCTTTCTCTGTGCATTAATGTTGGGGTCAGCTACCTAAAGCGTTATCCCTCGGCCCTTAAGCTTCGGGATTTGCGCAACCCGCCCAGGGCCTTTACCGCCGCCTTTTTTAAGCGGATCACCCCTGTTATTTTCAACGAAGGCCTTTGGGCCATGGGCATGACCATGTATGGTATTTTTTACGGCAAGCTGGGGGATGGGGCAGTATCCGCCATTGGCATTTACCAAACGGTGGATCAACTGATGTGCACCATGATCTATGGCCTTATGACAGCCTCCTCCATTATCGTAGGCAACACCCTGGGCAAAGGGGATAAGGACACCGCCTATGTTTACGCCAAGCGTCTTTTGGCCATTGCCACGGGCCTTGGGGTGGTGATGGGCATTGTAGTGATCTTCGCCCGGTTCCCGCTGACAAACCTGTTTAATATTTCAAACGAAACCAAACAGCTCACCCAAACCATTTTGCTCTATTCTTCCTTCTTTATCTGGGTACGAGCCTTTAACACCATCAACATCGTGGGGGTTCTGCGCTCCGGGGGAGATACCATCTTCACCATGCTGCTGGACAGCTGCTCCGCCTGGTTTGTCGGGGTACCTATGGTGGGCATCGCAGCGCTGCTGCTTAAATGGCCTATCCAATACGTATACCTTTGCTCTATGGGCGAAGAAGTGTTAAAATGTTTAGTGGGCATTCCGCGGCTTAGATCGAAAAAGTGGATGAACGTGCTGAGTAAAGGGAGTTAGGTAAAATGGATTATCAGTTTGATTTAGTGGGCAAGATCGGTTCCATGGCGCTGATCCGCAAGCAGGATAACGATATCGATTATAACATTTTCGCCCGGCTGGGAGCAGAGCTTAAGCCGGGGATGATCTTCGTCACCTCCGGCGCTACAGAAATCGGCCGGCTGGATTACATGCGCCGCACAGGCCACGAACTAACCGGGGACCCGGAGCAGGATAAGACTGACTATGCCGCCCAGGGCCAGACCATTTTAATGGAGTGGTACCGCCGGTTTATCGCCCCGGATTATTCCGTGCGCCAGGTTTTGGTAGAGCATACCCACTTTAACGACGCGGCCAAGCGGGAGCATCTGCAAAAGCTCTTTATCCGGGCCGCCAAGCAGGGTGCTATCCCCATTGTAAACTACAATGACCCGGTGTCCGAAGAAGAGAACCGCAAAATGGAATTGCACGACCGCCGTCAAAACGGCGAAACCGTTTATGAATGCGTGGATAACGATGAAACCGCGGCGGTGATCGCCGGGCTTGTAAAGGCCAAGACCTTGGTGCTTTTAACCTCCACCGAGGGCATCTACCAAGACCCCAAGGACCCTTCCACCCTGGTAAGAGAAGTGACAGGTCATTCCATTGAGCAGGTGGAGCAATTGGTGCGCAAGCTCCAAGAAAACTGCATCGGTGCCAGCCGTCAGGGGGCCAATGGGGCCAGGGCCAAGCTGGAATACGCTTTAAACGCCGCCAAGAACGGCTCCACCGTCATTATTGGCCACGCAAGGCACCACTTAAGCGACCTCACCGAAGGCCGTGTCCCCTGTACGAGAATGGGTGTTAAATAACTATTTACATTTGTTACAGTCTTTTTTCCCTTTTTCAAACGTCTATTTAGAGTGTGACAAACGAAAGGAGCTGTATTTAATGAAAAAATGGATAGGAATTTGTTCTTTCCTGCTGGCACTTTGCTTCGTATTCAGCGCCCTGGCAGCCCCAGGGGATAATATGCTGTTCTTCCGGGACCCTAACGCGGATACAAGTGAAAACATCGATTCTATGGCCGCTACCTCAAAGGGGATTTATTTGCTTAAATCCACCCTGTCGGATTATAACATCTACCAGCTGGCCTTCTACGATTACCAAACCCAGGAAACCACCGTTCTTTTAGATGCTCTGCCCCAGCCCTATTATGTGGATGAGGAAGAGTTTAACCGCAATGGCAAGGGCAATTTTAAAGACATGATCAGCGAGCTGTTCGTGGATGGGGATACCCTTTACGCCATTAACGTTCCAGCAGGCGAAGTGTATCAGATCGCAGTGGAAAACAACACAGCCACCAAATCCCTTGCTGGCAAGGTGGATCCGAAGGTCTTTATCAGCGAACAGGACGATTATAAGTACATGCGGCAAATCTGGGGCCTTGTGATGGAAGAAGGAAAGCTTTATGTTTCCTACTACGATTATGAGAACCAGGAAAACCCCATGGCCTTTTTGCGTTGCGATTTAGAAAAAGGCACCTATGAATCCGTAGCCAAGCTTTCCCTTATGGAAATGGTGCCTTACAAGCAGGGCCAGGTTCTGGGCCTTGTTTACGATCCTTACCACAGCTGGGATGAAGTGAACGAAAAGGCTCTCCCACGTGAAATTCACGCCATTGACCTGGCTACTGGCAAAACCACACTGATCTATTCTTCCGAAACCACTTTTGCGGGCCTGCAATATGACAAGGCAACGGATAATATCTATTTTGCCCAGGGCAACCAGGTGCTGCGCTTAGGCGCCGACGGAAAAACGGAAAAGGTGGCTTACCTGCCTTCCTCCGATACTTACAATTGCACCGGCTCCGCCTACTCCAATGGCCTTTACACCTTTTGCAATTACAACGGCATGTCCATCCGCAATACCGATCCCCAATACCTGCCCTCCACTGTGTTAACAGTTTACGGCGGCTATTCGGGGGATACAGAGGTGGCCTTCCTTAAAAACAACCCGGAAATCGCCTTCAATTTCCCAGAATCCTATATTAGCACAGTGGAACAGATGGCCCAGGCCATTTCCAACGATAAGGAGCTGGATATTGTACAGACCGGCGCCAACTACATGGATTTTGACGCACTGATCAAAAAAGGCTACTGCGCAGATTTGTCCGGCTACCCGGAGCTGGTGGCCCTGGTGGAAACCATGTACCCCTATTTGAAGGACTATATCATGCGGGACGGCAAGCTGTACGCTATTCCCCTGTATGCCAGCGCTTCCGGCTACGCCTATAGCAGCAGCGTATTGAAGGATGTGGATATGAGCACCGACGACCTGCCCACCAACTTCCAAGAGCTGTGCCAGTTCATTACCGACTGGAACGACGATCTAAGCTACGATTACCCGGATTACGTGCCCATGTATTACCAGGATATCCGCCGCAATACCTTTAACGATATGTTCAGAAACTACTGCATGTATTACGAAGCCACGAACCAGGAGCTCACCTTCATGACGCCCCTTTTCAAATCCCTTCTGGCGTCCTTCGATGGCATGAAAACCGATAACATCGATAAGGAAGGCATGTCCGAGGATGAAATGTGGTCCCGCCGCAATATCCTTGACAACTACGGCCAGGTGGTGGATTTTTCTTCCCTGAAGCCCACCGATCCTGAATCGAACTACTATATTCCCTGGACAATCAACCTTTCAAGTGATATCCCCTCCTACTATGAAACCTATGTGACACTGGCCTTTGTGAGCCCCGGTTCGAAAAACATCGACGCGGCTGCCAAGTATCTGACCTACACCCTTGAAAACATGAACCTTTACTACAAGCCCTATATTTTTTCCAACATGGAAGGCAATATTGAATCCCGCTACTTTGAACGGATGCTCAAATACTGGCAGGAGGATATCGACAGGATCAAGAAGCTAATGGAAACCGCCGATGAAAGCGAAAAGAAGGAATATGAAGAGCAGCTAAAGTATTACGAAGAAAGTCTGGCCAACCAGGACCGTTATCGCTATGAAATAACCCAGGCTGCTTTGGATTACTTTAAGGAAAACGTGGCAGACAAATGCGTGCTTTCCAGCAGCAATCCTCTTTACGGCGAAAACAGCGGCGAGATAACCCCGATTATCGACCGCTATCTGGCCAAAACCATCAACGCCGATCAAATGATCAGCGAGCTGGACAAAAAGATCAAGATGATCCAGCGAGAAAGCAAGTAGGTGGCTGGCGAAAAACGCTCATCTGCGGGCTCACCCCTCCCAATCGGATTCCTTTTGGGAGGATTGCGGGAAGCATTTTCCCTAAAAGAAAAATGCTTCCCGCAATACCCAATACAAAGGAGGAAGATATGTTTCGCCGTCACAAATCGGTTATACTGTTTCTGCTTCCGGGGCTTTTAGGCATTTCCATTTTTTATGTATTCCCCTTTTTTCGGGGAATCTATTTCAGTTTAACAGACGGCAGTTTTTACAACCGCTTCGTAGGGTTTGATAATTACATGAGGGTATGGAAGAACGAGGCGTTTCAGGAGGGGCTTGTGACCACGCTTAAGCTAAGCATGATCTGCACGCCGCTGATCTGGATGTTTTCGTTTATCCTTTCCTTCATGCTTAAATATGTTCGTGAAAGAAGCACATTCTACCGCAATGTGCTCCTTTTGCCGTATCTGCTGCCTTCCTCGGCGCTGCTGATTATCTGGCAATTGCTGTTCGATTACGGCGGGCCTGTTAACCGGCTGATAGCCGCCTTTGGTTCCGGGCGAATCCTTTGGCTGGAATCAGAATACCTGGTGGTACCCATTGTACTGATGTATATTTGGAAGAACCTGGGCTTTTCCGTGGTGCTGTTTTCCGCGGCGCTGCAATCGGTGCCGGAATCGCTGTACGAATACGCCAGCCTGGATGGAGCCAGCGCCGCCCGGCAGGCCTTTAGCATCACTTTGCCTCAGATCATGCCTACGGCCTTCCTGGTGTTCGTTCTGGCCTGGGTAAACGCCTTTAAAATTTTCAAGGAAGTGTACTTCATCGGCGGCGCTTACGGCGATGTGTATACCCTGCAGCACTTTATGAACAACCGTTTTGCCAAGCTTGAATACCAGGACGTGACCACCGCCGCCTATTCCTTCGCGGTGATTGTTATTTTCCTTTTCGGGCTGATGTATCTGACCAAAGCGGTACGATCCCCTAACGAGGCATAGAAAGGAGTTCGCCGATGTCTAAAATAGATAAAAACCGTCTAACCTTTGGCAAGCTTCTTTGTCTGGCCATTTTAAGCGTGATCGCCGTGGTGATCCTGATCCCCATTGTGTTTACATTCCTTTATTCCTTCTTTCCTCCAACGGAAATCAAGAGCTATCTAGGTCTTCGTAACAGCTACGATGAAAGCAAGTGGCTGGAAATTCTCTTTTCCCCCCAGATGTTTTCCGTTCGCCAGTATTACACCATACTGATCGAGGTGCCCAAATATTTGCAGCTGTTTATGAACTCCATTATGTATACCAGCGCCATATTGCTGGGCCAGGCACTGGTGATCCCGCTGATGGCCTATGGCCTGAGCCGGTTTTACTTCTGGGGCCGGGATGCACTGTTTTTCATGATCCTGATTCTCATGCTCATGCCCTTTCAGGTGACCATGGCCCCTAGTGTGGAAACGCTGAACTTTCTTCACCTGATGGACACCCCCTGGGCGGTGATCATGCCCATGTGGTTTTCGCCTTTTTACATATTCCTTTTAAGGCAATACATGGTTACCTTGCCAAACGAACTGATCGAGGCCGGCCGCATCGATGGCGCAGGCACCTTCCGCTGCTTCGCTCATGTGATTCTTCCTGTGTGCCGCCCTATCTTGGGCGCAGCGGCCGCCTTGAGCTTTGCCGATTGCTGGAACCTGGTAGAACAGCCCTTGTCCTTCCTGGCCAAGGTGCCCAATCTCCAGCCCCTGTCGGTGATGTTCAACCAGATTTCAGAAGAGGGGGCGGACGTGGCTTTTGCCGGGGCGGCATTGTACATCCTGCCCACACTTTTAATCTATTTCTACTTCCAGGAGGATATCCTCATGGGCATTCAATTAAGCGAACTGAAGTAAGGAGCGATGGCTATGAAACTAAAAAACTTTGCGCTAAAGGGGCTCATTATTCTGTTCGTGGTCGTGTTCCTTTGCATGTTCTTCGCCAAAACCGTTCAAAACATCACCACACCGAAGATTCAAACAGTGGAAGGCACCTCCGGCCGGTTCGAACAAAAGCTGACCTACAAGGCCACCATTCACTTCCCCGAAACCACGGAATTTGCGGTGGAAGAAGCGGCCAAATCCGCCATTACGGTGGATAAGGTGTATGTGAAGGAAGGCCACTGGGTCAACGCTGGAGAAACCATTTTTACCGCTAAACTGACCTCCTTCGACGACGATATGAAAAAGCTTCAGGACGAATATGATGTAAAGGCACGGGAACTGATCGACCTGGATATTCCCAACCGCCGCTTGTCCAAGCAAAGCGCCCAGAACGACCTGTACGATGCCATGCTGGACGCCCAGGACGATTTAAGCGTCGCCATGTTCGACGCCAGAAATATGGCGTTGAAATCGGCCACCCTTCTGCCTGCAGATGTGGCCAACTGGGAGAAAAGCATGAACGCCGCCAAGGATATGGATGCCGATACGAAAAAAGCCATTCAAAAGGCCCTTGCGGCGAAAAAAACCTTCGACGATGCCCGGACGGACTTTTTCAATTCCTATGAAAACAAAAAGATCAAGATTAGCGCTGAAACCTTTAAATATATTAACGACCGGAACCTGATCATCAAAGCCATGGATGAGCTTTCTGAAAAAATGAGCACCCTGGATCAGCGCTACGCCATTCTTTCCAGGGTCACCGCCAAGCAATCAGGCTACATTGTCTCCCTGGGGGTCACCGCCGGAGAACCCTATGATGGGATCAAAACCGCTTACACCATGAACAAGGAAGGCACCGAGCCAGTGCTTCGGGCTAACATCACCGATCAGACCCGTACCATCGAAAACGGCACCCGGGTAGAAGTGCCCGTTAACGATTGGTCTTCCGAAAGGACTTCCGTTTTGGAAACCACCATCACTGGCGATGGCACCAAGTACCTGCTCATCGCCCTGCCTGACAGCATGAAGGGCGATGCGTCCTCCTCTGTGCGTACCATTTTGGCCGACGGCGGCGTGGATGTGAACATCACCTACCGGGCCAAGCAGGCTACCACCTTGCTGCCTGCCAGCGCCGTTCGGGCCGAAGGAGATACCTACTATGTGTACCTGGTGGAACAGGCCTACGGCGGCTTCCTTTCTTCAAACGCCATGACGGTGAAAAAGCAAACCGTCACCGTCCTTGAAAAATCCGACAAGTACTACTCCGTGTCCGATTCCCTTGAATGGAAGCGCATTGCCGACCGCGAGGACCGGCCCCTTACCGATGGCTGCACCGTGATGAATTACGTGGACTAAGGTGACTAGCATGAAAAAACATCGCTTCCTAGCTTTCCTTTTAGCCATCATGCTGGGGTTGATCGTCTACGGTATGGTTTGCGTCAGCCAGATGGGCAGCACCCTTCAATACCTGTTTTTAGCCGCAGCGGAAGACCCGCTTCCGGATCCTTTGCCGGAAAAGCTGCCTAAAACCAATGCCCAATTGCTTTTGGAAAACCTGAAAACCACCTCCCAGGATTGGCAGAACATTATTTCCACCTACACCTTAACAGGTATTTCCGAGGGCGTTTCTTTTTCAACCAACGAAGAAAGCACTCAGGGCAAGCTCACTGCCGTTTCCAAGGGCCACCAGGATATCTATTACAAGCAGCTGCTCTTTGGCCGCTTCTTCTACGATGATGAGCTGGAAAAAGGCCGTCATATCTGCTTAATCGACGAGCAGGTAGCCATCAAGCTCTTTCGGGTGGGGGATGCGGTAGGCCGCAAGCTTCAGATCGCGGGCCAAGAGTATGAAGTGATGGGCGTCTTTAACCACGATAAAAAAGTGGGCGATTACGAGGATTTCGGTGTGTATGTGCCCCTTGTCACCGCTGCCGCCGACCGGCTGAGTTTAAGCTACTACATGGTATCCGCTAACCCTATTAAGGGCGGCGGCGCAAGGGTGGCCTTCAAAGCTTCCATGGCCAGCCTGGCACCCGGCGGTAGCCTTTGGGATTTGAACCGGGAAGCCATAGGTGCTACACTGGTAGTCCGGGTGTTCCTGTTTATCGCAGGACTCACGCTGTTGCTCCTTCTGATCAAGTACCTAAACAAGGCTGTCCTTCGCTTCATTGCCGATTACAGGGTGCGGCTTCTTCGGGCCTATGCCATCCGACTGCTGCCACGGCTGCTGTTCTTTATCCTTTTATTTGCCGTAGGCTATGGCATCTGTGCTGGTGCCTTCGCTCTGCTGGTCAGCTACATTTTGGAACCTGTCTACATCTTCCCCGAATGGATTCCCACCGTTCTTGTAGAATGGAAGGACATCAACGAAGCCTTTTGGAAGGTCTGGCAGCAGGATGCCATGGTCATGTCCCTTAGAAGCCCGGAAATTATCCGTTTGAACTTCTTCGCCACCATCCTCCAGTGGATGACAGCCCTCTTCGCCGCCGTCTTCCCAGTGATGCTGGTAATGAGGTTAAAAAAGAAAAAAGAATAAAAACAAATGCAGGCCCCCGTTTGCTAAAAGCAAGCTGGGGCTTGCTTTTCCCACTCGCACAAAATAATTGCAATAACAGGTTGACAATTGTCTACCTTCCTGGTACAATATGGGTAACAAATCGGTTACCCGTTTTGAGGAGGAATGAATATGAGCATACAGTTGACCCAGGCGGAGGCCAAGGTGCTGGCCCTGCTGTGGGATAAGGCCCCCCTGACCATGACGCAGATTACCCACGGGCTGGCAGCCACCACCGGGTGGACCAAGCATACGGTAATCAGCATTCTAAAAAGAATGGTACAAAAAAACACCATCCGCATGGAGGATGTAAAGCCCGCTAAGCTGTATTATCCGCTGGTTTCCAGAGCCGATGTGGCAGAAGAAAAAACCGAAACCTTTGTAGGCAGTCCCCTTCACTGGATGAGTGCCATGGTAGATAGCGGGAAGCTATCGGAAAATGAGATCGATCAGCTGCTGGCCCTTTTAAACCAAGCCAAGGAGGGACGAAAAAATGAATGAAACCATTTTGCAGGTTTTGTGGACCCAGACCCTGGCAGGAACTGCCTTGTTGATTATTCTTCTGTCTCTAAGGGCCCTCTTTGGAAAAAAGCTTAAGGCACGGTTCGTCTGTATAGCCTGGCTGGTGGTAGCCCTTCGGTTTATACTGCCCTTGTCTTTGCCCGGGCCATATGTGCCGCCTAACCCTGTTGCCCCTTTGCCGTTTCAATGGGCAGCCCCAGCCGTGGAAGCGGCACAGCAGCCCCAGGAGACCACCGCTTTGACCTTGGCAGAGGAACCTGCCCTCCTGGCTCCCGCTCCCTTAACTCAAGCTGAACCCCAAACCACCATCGTTACCCAGCCCAAAAGAGCATTACCCGTAAACGCAGTTCTTTTAGGCCTATGGGGCTTGGGGGTTATATCTGTCCTTGGTGCCATGGTGATTGCCAACCGGTGCTTTCGCAATGCTGTGATGAAGACGGCCCAGCCCATTGAAACCGCGGCCTTTCTCCCTGTATATTTGACCCATGTAGCCGCCCCCTGCCTGGTGGGGATTAAAAACCCTTACATCCTCTTAAACCCTACTGCCTTAAAGGAAGAAAACCTGCCCTATGTGCTGGAACATGAGCTTTCCCACTGCCGCCACCACGATAATTGGTTCAGGGGTTTCGCCCTGTTGCTCTGTGCGCTAAACTGGTTCAACCCTCTGGTGTGGCTGGGGGCTGCTCTTTATAAGAAGGATTGCGAACGGGCCTGCGATGAGCGGGTGACCAAAGGCTACGGGGAAGAACATATTCAAGCCTACGCCAGGACGCTCATCGCCCTGGTGACCCCGGAAAAACCTCGGCTGCTTTCCCTTTCTATGCCCATGGCCGTATCCTTTAAGGAAATGAAAGGCCGCATTGCCCATGTTGTTCTCAAAACCAAGCCCCGGAGGGTTTTATGCGGCCTGCTTTCTCTGGTTCTGCTTTGTGCTACAGGACTGAGCTTCTTAACCGCCTCAGCGGTGGCCGAAGCCATCCCCATGCCGGAAACCTTCCAGGAAGCCCCTGCCTTCTGCCCCAGCGAATATGGCCTGGTGCTGGGGTTTGATGGGCAAATCTATCTGGAAAAGGAAGAAGGCCGGTTAATGCCGGTGGCCAAGGTACAATCCCCCAAGCTTATTGCCTGCGATACGGCCTTTATCTACGTATACGACAATCAGGCCCACAGCATTTCCTCCTTTACCTTTCAAGGGGAGGCCGTTGAAAGCAAGGTATTAAAAAGTGAAATTGTCCCCGTTTCCATGGCTGCCTCAAGGGATTTTCTGGCCATTGTGACACAGGATGGCACATTGTACTACCTGGACAAGCAAGGCCTGTGGCAAAGCAGCCCTGTGGCAAAGGGCATCCACCAGGTGGTTTCCAACGGGGAAGGGCACCTGGTGCTGGTCACCCCGGAGGAAAACCCCCTCATCACCTTTTCCACCATCTACCATGAGGATATTGGCGAAAATGTATATTATCCTTCAAGATCCAAAGTCTCCTTTATCCCCCTTCAAACCCATGAATCGGGCCAGCCCCTTGCCGTAACCTGCTGGCTTTCGCAAACCGATTACATTGAAAACCCAGCTCTTCAAGCCCCTGTGCGCTATAAGCATATCCTCTATAGCTACAACGGGGAAACCCGCACGCTTGAAAAAACCACCGTGGGCGATCCTGATCAACTGTTGCTCACGGTGGTGGACTACTTCGGTCTTCATGGGGAGCTAGAAAGAATTCAGACATGGTATGAGGAAAACCGCCCGGATACGGCCCTGCGCATGCTGCATATATCCGTCATGGAAAAGAGAGCCGCCTTTTATAACGGGCAATTCCCCTTCGATATCCTATACGAAAGCACTGGCATACTGCAAAACGGCGCCCGCCAGAGGGTATACAAGGCCTTTAACGATATCCCCGCCCTGGATTCCTTCAGCCTTGGCACCGCCGCTGTCTACCAGCAAACCTTTTCCTTCCAGGGCAAGCTGTACGCCTGCCCCTTATCTACGGAGGCGGGCCTCTTTTACCTTGACAAAACCTGGGCCTTGGCCATTGGCTTTACCATGCCACAAGAGGGTTACACATGGAAGGATTTGTACGACGCGGCCAAGGCTGCCGGGGTGGGCCAGCCAGGGAAGCCCATTTTGTTCAGAGAGTCTTATGACGGGAACCCCATGTTCCTGCGCAACTACTGCTATGCCAATACCCAGTGGTATGACAGCGTGAACTTCGATACCCCCGCTTTTCGGGAAATGCTTCAAGTCTACCGGCAGATGGTATCGGAGGGCATGATCCTATATGGAGAAACCCAGGGCTACGACCCATGCCTTTTTTCCACAGCCGGCGAAAACAGCAACGGCTACTGCTATCCCGGTTGGGAAGGCCATGCCATTACCATTTCCCAGCACTGGGGCTGTGCCATATCCGCGAACGCCCCCAATGAACAGGGTGCCGTGGAATATATTTTAAACCTCCTGGCCCCTAAGCTTAAAACCTCCCTTAAAACCTCCAACGGCCTCCCCTATACTGAAACCAAAGGCGATCCGGACCGAATCACCTGGTCCTCCGCTTTTAACCCAGCCACCCTCACACAAGCCTCTGAAAAGCTTAGCTTTTATATTGACGGCAGCCTGGGGGAGGATGATTTCATCGCCTATTTGCAAAATTGGAGCAATGAACGCGCGCAACTGTTAAAGTAAACAGCCTGAATAGCATACCCAACCAAGATACCCTATGTTATAATACCTCCACAACCATTGTGGAGGTATTATTTTATGAAACGCCGCTTGTTCCTTGCCCTGGTCGCCGCCTTAGTGCTTTTGACCCTGACCGCTTATGCAGACACCGCCCTAACCATCCTGGCCACCACAGATATCCACGGCAACCTCTTGGGCTACGATTACGCCCAGGATATGGAAACCCAAGACGGCCTTGGCCGCATTGCCGCCTATGTAGAAAAAGTCCGCCAGGAAACGGGCACTCTCCTTCTGATCGATAACGGGGATACCTTCCAGGGGACTATATTAACCGATCAGGTTCAAGGCCAGCCCGCCATGATCGCCGCCATGAACCTGATGGGTTACGATACCATGACATTAGGCAACCATGATTTCAACTTCGGCACCGAGTTCATCGAAAACCTCATTTCCCTTTGTGATTTCCCCATCCTTTCCGCCAATACTCTTTTAAAGAACGGCAGCCCCTTCGTGGGGGATTATGTGGTCTTTGAAAGGGGTGGTTTAAGCATCGCCATTATTGGCGTAACCACACCCAACGTTGCCCGGTGGGACGCAAAAACCCAAGGCATTTCGGAACTGGATTTTGAAGACATGTCTAAGACAGTCAGCACCTGCATTGAAAAGATTGGCGATTCGGCGGATATCATTATCGTTTCCGCCCACGCAGGTCTGGCTCCGGAATTCGATGTAGAAAATCGCTCCGATTCCGCCCAGAAAATCCTGGACGAAAACCCGGCCATCGATGTATTGCTGGTAGGCCACTACCACATTCTTGTAAACGAAAAACAGGGCACCGCCATTATTGGCGGCACCCGCAACAGCGCCCGAGAAATCACGCGGATCGACCTGACCCTAAACGATGGCAAAGAAATCGTTTCAAGCACCTGTGAGCTGATTCCCGTAGCAGATTTGGAACCGGACGAGCGAATCACAGCCCTGGCCGCTGCCACCCACCAGGCCGCCCTGGCCGCCGCCAAAGAAAAATCCCTGGATAGCCTGGGCGAATGGATCGGTGAAGCCACGGGAGATTTCCAGCCCGCAAACGAAAATCCCCTGATTCCCGCAGCCCGGCTTCAGGACACCGCTCTTTTAGACCTGATCAACACCGTCCAACTGGAAGCCTCCGGGGCCGATGTTTCCTCCGCCGCCCTGTTCGTGGATGCAAGCGGGATCGCAAAGGGCCCCATCTACGAAAGCGATGTGGCCGCCATCTACAAATACGATAACGATCTGGTGCGGGTAAGCCTCACCGGGGCCCAACTGAAATCCTACATGGAATGGTCCGCCAATTACTACGCCCCATTCCAACCAGGTGATACGGAGATTGCCCCCAACCCGGACATACCTGGCTACCTCTACGATGTGTTCGCAGGCGTCACATACCAGATCAATATCACCAAGGCCGCCGGGGAACGCATCCAGAACCTCCTGTTCAAAGGCCAGCCCCTTCAAGACGACCAAACCCTCACCCTGTGCCTGAACAACTACCGTTTCAACACCACGCTAATGCAAGAGGGCATCGTCACCACCCCCGCCGACTGGACGTCCCAGGAAACCCTGGTACAGCTGATCACCCATTACATCAAGCAAAACACACCCATTGAACCAACGGTGGATTCTAACTGGGAGATCGTGAAATAGAAACCTATATATTTGTGACGAAAACAGCACACCCCATGTAGGTTTTCTTTTGGTAGAGAGCGAGACCCCGTTTTCTTTTTCCAGAGGTATACTGTAAACGTAGGAAGTTAACAACCTACCAATAACAGGGACAACCACTTTACCCACAGCAAAAGTGAATTGGTTGATTTGCCCAATGTTCAAAACTGAATAGGGAGGACAAAAAATAAGGGCAACGCATTTGCAGAAGATATGTATTTATCTTAAAGGCATGCGTTGCTCTTATTTTTAGGCGTTGCAAGTTGACTTTTTCCATGGTGAGATTATGCTAATAGCGCATTTATGTACCACAAGAATGTGGTACGTGTGATCTTGCAGATAACGTTTCGTGGCTATCGGGAACCGTTAAAAAAGAAAATCGCTTTTATCGTCGGCTCACGCTTTCTTCAACCCATACTCCAGTTCAAGCAATTTCCAGTAATCTGGTATAAGCGTCACGTCAAAGTTATTAAAATAAAAACAAGCGTGGGCACAGCCAATATGCGGCTCACTATGAAACGTCCAGTGAACCCTAAACCTACAATGGTCGCTGGTAGCCCCTTGAAATCCGCAATGCCGACAGCTGTCCGCCATCATTAATTCTTGTATGCTTTCAGGCATTGCATCGATTTGGGGCATATACTTGTCCATCTCTTTTAGCCTAATGTGCAAAAGTTGCTCGGTCATTCCAAGCGCGATATACCCGCCCTGATACATCCGCGCAATACGCTTGGATTTGTATGAATAGTCACCATTGAACAAGACATCTTTATACTGCAAGGAATGCGCATAAAATGCAAGGGAAAATCTTTTCAACTGCGGCGAATAGCCCCAGTAATCAGCTTCGTCGCCTATCCATTGTTCAATTGACAATGCATTGCGATCAGCAGTTATTTTGTAATCAAAACGATAGTAGTGATGATGAAATTCGTTAGCCCATATTTTTACGTCTGTGCGATCGGTTTTTAGCAAATCCCAACATTTGCAGTAGGCTTTAATCGTGTCTATCATCTGAGGAAAATCGGGAAACGAAACAACAAAAGACTCAACATTTTTGCCAAAAGGCTTTCCGGCAAACCCTGAAATCTCAAAGCCAAAATCAACCAACCGCGATAGAAGTAGCTCGTATTTGGGCACAGGGCCAGATACCGATCCTGTTCCTTTTTTATTGGCGCTTTTGTAAGCATCTGTGTTAACGATTAGCTGATGTTCTTGCAGTTTACTGCAACATGATAGATTTGACAAGGTATCAACAAAACGATGGAGGGTGCGGTATCCTTCTCTGGCGAGATTGTAATCCTGTGATGCGATATCTACAAGCGCTATACCATAGGCTTCCGGCTGCTTTGACATGTCCATATAGATGTCTTTGGCAAGTTCGCACAGTTTTGAAAAGCATTGTGAAAAATCCCTAGGCAAGTTGGCTTGGAGTGGGTATTCAGCTGGTACACTCAAAATTGCTCGTGCAAACGATCTCGCTTGATGCTGACAATGATATTTAAACGCATCAACCAATTGATCATGTCCATTTGACGGTTCTAGAAGCCTTATCGTCTTTTCATCAACCCACTGTGCGCGCCCGTTCTTAACAAGTCCATTTGCCCGGCGAAGATAAGTAGTGTGTTGAGATTGCCCGGTTGTATTGATTACATCAATTAGGTTGTCAAATTTTGTTTGTTCCGCATTGTTGCTAGGTATATTTTTATTTATCACAAATAATCCTCCTTGATATTATGACAGCAGGACACGTTTTCATTTAGTTGGGTTTTGTGCCTTTCGCCTAAATACGGCAAAAGCACGCTTGGGTCTTTATATATAAAACAAGCATCTACAATGTTATATACATTCTCCGTTTGCTTCGATGGGTGCCGTCCCCTCAATGTATACCGCAATTGTAAGCTACAAAGTGAATAAAGTCAACAATGTTGTAATAACGCCCGCAGTGAAATTGCGAAACTGTTTATTTAGGAAAGATCGCGAGTGTCTTTCGCAAGCGCAACCAATTGCGCGAAGAATTATTTCTCCCCGGTGCGGTATTATATGTTAAAGAAAACCGAAGTCATCTCAAACAGATAACTTCGGCTTCCTTGGACCAAAGTAAAAACAACAAGTTGCTCAATTGCGACATTTATTCTTTTTACTTTTCTACCTTGACAAACGTCTTCCCCTAAAAGAAAATGGGGTCTCGCAATATTTCCATATCACCCGTCCACATAAAGCGCGTTATGATTGAAGTACGCGGCGTTTAAAATCTGCCAGCCCCCTTGGACGTCGGAATCGTATAAATCCCGGTCGTCGTAGCGGGTTTCGAAGGCGCCTTCCCGTGGGTAATAGCGGAAGGAGGAAAGCATTTTTTTAAGGCTCAGATCGAAATAATCGTCAGCATGTCCGAAATCCCCTTGAAAAACCACGCAGTCCGGGTCGCTGGCCAGCGCAATGTTGTGCAGGGCCGTAGCGAAGCAGCCGGCCAGGTAGCGGACGATTTCCCGGGCGTAGGAATCCTCTTGGCGGGAAGCGCTGAAAATATCCGCAAATTGAATGTGGCTTGCGGGAATCGCACTTAAGGGGGATTCGGCAGGGGGGGGATTGGCCTGGACTTTTTGGCGGACCCTTTCAATGCTCACTAGGCGTTCCAAACACCCATGCTTGCCGCAGCCGCAGATTTCATCGTCATAGGGTTCCACTGTCATGTGGCCAATCTCGCCGATGAGGGCATTCTTCCCATCGATGGCTTCCCCGCTTTTGATCACGCAACCGGAAACCCCGAAGCCGGTATATAAAGTCAATACGTATTTGTCGTTTAGTTCAGGGGATAAAAGCAGTATGGATCGGCCTGTGGTTTTCCCGGCGCTTTCCACCTTGACAACGGTGTTTGTGGGAAACAAGGTATAAAGATACTTGCCCAAATCCACATCCGCACCCCATTGGGGAGAAAAAGCGGAATAGCGAAGGCGAAGGCGCTTGGCATCCACCGTGCCGGTAATGGAAAGCAGGGCACCGTATAGGGATTCCCGATCCAGCAGGTTTTTCTGCTGTAAAAGGGTCAGTTGATCGTCGATAAAATTGAAAATGTCGCGAAGGGGGCGGGTGGTATCGAAGGGATAGCTTTGGGAAAGCTCTGTCTGCCCCGTAAGAGAAAGCATATTCAGCCGGATACAGCCGGGCCACAGGCTGATGGTAAGCACCTTGCGGGTTTCGGCAATGGCGAAGTATTCCGGCTTCTTGCCCCCCACATCGGAAGAATGACCCAGGCCAACAGAGCGCAGGACCCCTTTTTTGCAAAAGAATTGAATGGCCCGCATCACCGTTAGCTTGCTGATCCCCGTTACGGCGGATACATCGGCCACAGTGCATTCCAAGCCTAGCTTAAACACCTGCAAAACCATGTACCGGTTTTCGTGCTTTAAATCTACCGGCATAGCGGGTAAGGCCGCATCCTCTTTAACGACCCCTGTAAACGTCATGGTAAATCCCACCTAAATCATCAATTGCCATATTATAACACACAGTATTAACCTTTGACAGCCCCTTGGGTCAGTCCCTCAACGATCTGGTTGGAAAAGATGCAGTACACGATGATCGTTGGGGCAACGGCGATTACAATGGCCGAAAACATTTTTACATAGTTGGTTTCGTAGGGTCCCACGAAATAGGTCAGCGACACGGGCAGGGTCTTTTTAAGGGGATCGGAGATAAAGCACATCGCCAAAAGCAGCTCGTTCCAGGTGTTTACGAAGGTCATCAGCCCTGTTACGAACAGGCCCGTGGCCGACATGGGCAGGGCAATCTGGGTGAAAATCCGGGTCAAGCCACAGCCATCGATACAGGCGGATTCGAACAATTCCCCGGGAATCCCTTTGAAAAACCCTGTCATGATATAGATGGTCAGCGGCAAAGCGAAGGTGGCGTAAGGGATGATCAAGCCCATGAGCGTGTTGGAAAGGTGGACCTCCGCCATCATGATAAACATGGGAATGAGCAGGCAATGAGCCGGGATCATCATGCCGATCATGAAATAGGTAAGCATGAGATTGTTAATGCGGAACTTAAGCCTGGCGATGGCAAAGGCCGCCATAGAGCCAATAACCATGCTGGCCAGCAGAGTGCTTACCGACACGATAGTGGAATTAACAAGCGCGGCGCCCAAGTGGCCGTTTGTCCAAGAATAGATATAGTTTTCGATCTGGATGGTTTCCGGCAGACCAAAGGGGTTGGAAAACAGTTCCGCGTTGGTCTTAAGGGATACCATCACGATCCACAAAAGGGGCAGCAGGTATACCAGCGCCACCAGAATAAAGAAGGTATAAATAATCACCGTACTCAGTTGCGCCTTTTTACGGGTGCGGCCGGGCCTTTTGGCAAGGGTCAAACTCATTGCTTTGCCCTCCTTACATTTCGTAGTTTTCTACGCGGATCACTTTTTGCACAATGAACGTGGTTAACAGGCACAGGGCCAGCAGCACCACGGATATGGCCGAGCCGTAGCCATATTTAAAGTAGGCAAAGCCCTGAAAATACAGCCATGTGGCGATGTTTTCGGTAATATGGTTGGGGCCGCCCTGGGTCATATTGTAAACCAGATCGAAGAATTTTAAGGAGCCAATGCAGTTAAGGGACATGGCGGTAACGATCATAGGCTTAATTAAAGGCAGCGTAATATGGGAAAAAGCGTTTAGCTTATTGGCACCGTCCACATAGGCGGCTTCGTATAGCGAGCGGTTGATCCCCATGATCTGGGCCATGTAGAGCATCATATTCTGGCCTACATATTGCCACAGCGCCACAAAGGCGATCACCCACATGGGCAGGGGAATAAATCCGGTAAATTCCGTTAGCCACAAGGGGCCTTGAATACCTACCAAAGCCAATAGCTGGTTAATACCCAGGTTGGGCTTGAGCAGGAAGCAGAACAATAAACCCAGCGCCGCCGAAGACAGCACACAGGGTAGATAAATTACATTTTTAAAGAAGTTGCGGCCTTTCTCCATATTAGTTAATAACGACGCAAAGAGAATGCCTACGATCAGCTGGCTCACAACAGAAAAGAGCATAAAAAAGATGGTGTTTTTAAAGGCGGTAAGGAAAATTTCGTCCTTAGTAAAAAGCTTGATATAGTTATCCAGCCCGATGAATTTGGGGGCGGATAGGGCGTTCCATTTGCATAGAGAAATATAAATGGAATAACAAATGGGGGCAAAAAGGATCACCGTAAACAGCAAAATAGCCGGAAGCAAAAACAGAATGATGGCTCTTTTGTCGGATAACATTTTATGCATGGCGCACACCTCCATGTGATGTGGAAAAAAGGCGGGTTCCAAGGGATATATCCCTTGGCAGGGGGGAGCCCTTTTGCTTGTATAAACATGGAGGGCAGCTGCCTTTTATGCAGCAGCTGCCCCCTGTAAAATCCCCTGTTTTATTCCCAAACTTCGTCTTCGTAGAAATCGTTAATGGATTTTAGCGCCTGTTCAACGGTCTTCTGGCCCAGCACCACAGATACCATGGCATTGTCATACACGTCGCCCGCTTCAACGGAAGCCAGGGATTCGTTGTAGAACCCAAAGGTGCCTGTCATGTTTTCCAGAATCGCGTTTACGTAGCTCAATTGCTTAGGTGCCTTTTCATAATCGATATCCACCAAGGTTACGGGAATCTTGCCGCCCACTTCGGCGGTGTATTTCTGGGCGATATCATCGGTGAAATACTTAAGCAATTCTTTAACAGCATCGGGATGAGCGGTGGTCTTGGAAACCAAAAGGTTATCGGTCTTCACGATCATACGGTTAGGATCCGCAGCGCCTTCGATAGCCGGGAACTGGAACACGCCGCACTTGTCTTCAAAGGCGGGGTTGGAACCGTTGATCTGGCCAATAACCCAGGAGCCCTGGATTAGAATGGCGGCCTGCTCGTTGTAGAACTGGGCAACGCACTCGTCGTTGGTATCGGAAGCGCAGGTCTTTTGGAAGAACTTGGACATTTCCAACAGCTTATTCATCGCCACGGTGTAGGATTCTTCTTCAATCCAGGTGGAAGTGCCTTCGGAAACAGCGATCAGGTTATCGGGGCCGCCAGCACGGTCGCACAGATAGCCCGCCACCATGGATAAGCACCAGGCAGTACCTGCAGAACAGGTGATAGGTTGGTAGCCAGCAGCCTGCAATTTTTCGCAAGCGGCAATAAATTCTTCGAAGGTGGCAGGAACTTCCACGCCGGCTTTTTCAAACATTTCGGTGTTGTAGAAGCAGCAGGCTGCGGCAAAGTTGGTGGGGATCGCCATGATCTGGTCATCATAGGTCAGCCGTTCGAAAATACCGCCGGAGAAGGAATCGGCCCATTCCGGATCGGAAGCCAGCATTTCATCCAAAGGCATGCAAAGGCCCGCTTCTACGTATACGTCCATGTTGGGGCCGGGGTTGCAGACCCAAACATCGGGGACCTGTTTGGAGGCGATGAGTGCGGCAACCTTGGAATCGTATTCTTCCAGGTTGGTGGTGATGACGTTGACGTGATAGCCGTTATCCGCTTCGTTAAAGCGTTTTACCACATCGGCATACCCCTTGGTGATCAGGTCGTTGGTGGCGTTCAAATCATCCCAGAATACCCAGGTGATGACCTTGTCTTCGGCCAGGGCCACAGTGCCCATTGCCATGGTCAGAACCATTGCCAGTGCGAGAATCCATGCAAGTGTCTTTTTCATTTTGCGTTCTCCTTCATTTAGTTTGTTTTGTTAATAAACTATGTTTACTAACCTTGTTTGCTTTATATTACATCACGATAACCTTTTCGTCAAGAGTGTTTTTGATTATTTTGAACAATATTATTGTTTTGTTATTGTTTAAAGGAAAAAGAGGGAAAAGCGGCGAATAACAGCACTTAATGCAAAGGAGTGACAATATGAACTGGGAAATGGTGGACAAGAGCTTAACGGATCTGGTACAGCGCTACCATATTCCCGGCGGGGCGCTGGTCATTCATCATAAGGGGCAGCCCGTTTACAGCCGCTGTTTCGGCTATTCCGATTATGAAAACACCCGCCCTGCCACCTTGGATGATGTGTACTGGCTCTATTCTTTGACGAAACTGAGCACCGTCACAGCTGTAATGCAGTTAGTGGAAGCAGGCCTGATCAAGCTAAGCGACCCAGTAATGGCTTATTTGCCAGCCTTTCGGAACCTGCGGGTAGTGGATGGCGGCGCATTGCGACCTGCCAGAAGCCTTCTAACAGTAGCGCACCTTCTAACCATGAGGGGCGGATTTTCATACGATCTAAAAAACTTGAAAATCGTTTTGCGGCCAGGGGATGGGCAGATGAAAGTGATCAACACCATTGCCAAGGAACCCTTGACAGCCGATCCGGGGGCCAGGTTTCAGTATAGCCTGTGCCATGATGTGCTAGGGGGCATTATTGAGAAGGTAACAGAACTAAGTCCCCAGGAGTATTTTCAAAAAAATATATACTCGCCGTTGGGCATGACAAAAACCCGCTTTGTGGCATCTGCGGATAAACGGCGGCCTTTTATGGCCCAGTATGTTTTTAATGAAGCCCACCAGCGGATTGAAAAGGCCGCGATGACCAATGAATATGTGCTGACTCCTCAATACGCGTCCTGTGGGGCAGGGCTTACCTCTACTCCAGGGGATTATATTTGGTTGATCAATGCCCTAGCCAATGGGAAAACCATATTGCGGGGAGAAACCATCTCGCTCATGGCGCAAAATCGTCTGCTTGGCAGCGATTTGAACGCATTTAAAGCCTGGCGTCCCGGGTACGGATATGGCTTGGGGATACGGTCCCGGTTAGGGCAGGAGGGAACGCCGGAATTCGGATGGGATGGCGCCGGCGGTGCTTACGCCCTTTGCGATCCGAAAGAAAAGCTGGCGGTGCTTTATATGCAGCAGGTACTGAACCTGCCCTATGCTTATGATGTGGTGCATCCCTCCCTGCGTGATGGGATTTTAAAGGGCATAGCCCTTTAACGGGTTACAGAATGGAACCCTATCGTTCTTGTTGAAATAGAAATGCAAAACCCAGGCCAAGGAAGCGAAGCGATCCCTATGGCTCACACTGGCATTGGTTGGGGTATTTACCCTTAAATTTGTGTTGGAGATATATTACATGGGTAACTATCAAAACGAAATGTAAAAAACAGGAGGCGCAAAACCTCCTGCTTTATGCTAGTCATCCCCCTGGGTTAAGTTCTGGGCGTAATCCACCAAGCTTAAAACGCTGTTAATGTTATCTTTTCTTGTATTGATCTGCTCCTTTACGTAATCGGGCAGGTTATCGTAGTACTTCTTGGCACGTTTATCATCCTGCAAAAGGGCATCCAAATCAGGGTAAGTTTTATTCACGGCATTCACCTCCAAACAACGCTAGTATATCCCAAGGGCAATTTCAAGATACTATCAGCAAAAAGGAGTTGCTTGATATGCCTAATTCACTTAAAGCCTTGTTTGACACCGACCGGGAAGCTTATGCATTTTTTATGTCCCTGCCCATGTTTACAAAGGATCAAATCCGGGCCAATGCTCACCAGATTACCGATCGGGCAGCCTTAAGCGCCATGGCCCATAACGCCTCCCACGATGCCTTGAAGCTAGAGCAATATGAACCCATGTTCGAGGATGAAACAGACAGTGAGATTGACTTAATGTAAAAGCAGCTCCACCGTTTTTCTTGTGAAAGGCCTTGAGATTTGCTATACTGTAAACCAAAGAACGTGAGGTGGCGCCATGAATGCCATTGAATGGTACAACGGGCTCGCGGTGAAAAACCAGGGCTATCGAAGCGATGCCAAGTATACCCTTGAAGGGCCTTCTGGGGAAACCGTTTTCAAAGAAGAGCTGAGAGCCCTTTTAAAGCAAACCCACAGCGTTTTAGATGCAGGCTGCGGCCACGGGGATTTTACATTGGAAATGGCCCCGTATACAGATCATATCGTTGGGTTTGATTTCGCTATTGAGATGATCCGCATCGCTAAGCATTTGAAGGCAAAAAGCCATGTAATCAATGCGGATTTTATCTATGCCACCACCAAAGAACCCCTGCCTTTTGAAAACGGCGCCTTCGATCTCATTTACACCCGCAGAGGGCCCACCTCCATTGTCGATCATCCCCATTTGCTTAAAAACAACGGCCTTATTTTCGGGATCCACAGCGATGGCCTGCCGGTGTCTGAACTGCGTGCGCGGCTTGAAAGAAACGGCTTTGAGGATATTGAAGTGCGGGAATATAAACAGGCTTCGGTCTGTTTTCCTTCAAAACATGACCTGGCACTGTACCTTAGTGCCAGCCACATGAATAAAGACTATACCCTGCCAGAAAACCAAGAAGAATTGAATCAAATCGCCGCAGAAACCGAGCTGCGCCTGCCCCAGATACGTTATATTTGGAAGGGCAGAAAAGGCTATGAAGGGGGCAATACCAATGAACAGAAAAACCTACCAGGTGTATGAAAGCTGCATGCTCGCTTCCATGAACGATACCGCTCACGATAAGGAGCATATTTACCGGGTGCTGTACGTGGCGCTGGATATCGCCAGGCATGAGGAAAACGTAGACAGGGATATTCTGGTCATTGCCTGTCTTTTGCACGACATTGGCCGCCAAGCTCAGTTTGAAAACCCGGCTTGCTCCCATGCCATAGCAGGTGCGCAGATGGCCTATGACTTCTGCCTTAGCCAGGGCATGGCCCCCAAGGATGCCCAGCACATTAAGGACTGCATCCAATCCCATAGCTTCAGGGCCAATAACCCGGCCAAAACCATCGAGGCCAAAATTTTGTTCGATGCGGATAAGCTGGATGCTACCGGAACCCTGGGCATTGCAAGGACCCTTTCCTACCAAGATCAGGTAAAGGAACCTCTTTATTATACCGATGAACAAGGGAACGTATTGGATGGCACCACCGATGACCGCGATTCCTTTTTGCATGAATGCAATTACAAGCTAAAGCGCATTTATGATGCCTTTTACACCAAGCGCGGCAAAGCCCTGGCCATGGAACGGCAGCAGGCGGCATTTTCTTTTTACGATAGCATGATCAAAGAATTGCATTCCACCTACCAAAACGGCTTGGAATATTTGGCCCAAGCACTGGACTAAAACCACTTTACCGTGTTATAATAATCTTCGCCTCATGAAGGGGCGTTTAAGAATTGGCCATGAAGGCGGTTCATCCTTTGAAAGGGATGAATGGCCTTTTTATTTGCGCTTACAGCAAGAAGGGGAGGTATCTGGATGCAAGCAGCTATTATGGGCAAAAACATGGTTTGCACCTTTGAATTCGACGGTGCTCTGGTGCCTGCCCTGAGCGGCGTTGATATGGCCATCGAACAGGGCGAAAAGGTAGCCATCATAGGGCAGAACGGCTGCGGCAAATCCACCTTGGTAAAGCATTTTAATGGGCTGATCCCATTGGAAGAAGGCACCCTCGTTGTAAACGGTATCGATGCCAGGGATGAAAAGCAGCTTTGGCAGCTGCGCAGGCTCTGCGGCATGGTGTTCCAAAACCCGGACAACCAATTTGTTTCCTCTATTGTGGAAGAGGATATCGCCTTCGGGCTGGAAAACCACCAGGTGCCCAGGGAGGACATTCCAGGCAAAGTCCGGGAAGCACTGAAGCTTGTGGGCATGGAAGACTTTGAAAAGCGTTCGCCTCATTCTTTATCCGGCGGGCAAAAACAGCGGATAGCCTTGGCTGGGGTGCTGGCCCTTAATCCAGAGATCATTATTTTCGACGAAGTCACCTCCATGCTGGACCCACAAGGCCGGGACGAAATGCTTGGTGTGATCAGGGGCTTATCCAAGACGGTTATCATGATCACCCATTACATCAAAGAAGCAGTCTTTGCCGACAAAGTGGTGTTGATGCATCAGGGCAAGGTGCTGGCCGCAGGCACCCCTCACGAAATCTTGGGAAACGCCGCCCTTGTCCGCTCCGCAGGCCTGGTGCCCCCTATCCCCGTGCTTTTGTACCACGATCTGAAATCCAATGGCATTGTGTTAGCCCGCTGCCCCATTACGGAAGATGAACTGGTGGAGGAATTATGCCGTTCGAATTAACCAATGTGACCTATTCCTACCCCCAGGCGGCAGCGCTAAAGGATGTAAGCCTTCGCATCCAGGATGGGGAGTTTTTAGGCATTATGGGCCATACAGGCTGTGGCAAGACCACCCTTTTGCAAATCATGGCCGGGCTGATCACACCATCCAGCGGCCAGGTCATGTTGGATGGAAAGGATATCTTTTCAAAAAAGTACGATCGAAGAGAGCTCCGGCAAAAGGTAGGGCTGGTGTTCCAGCACCCGGAATGCCAGCTGTTTGAACGAACCGTTGAAAAGGATGTGGCCTTTGGCTTAAAGTATTCGGGCCTAAGCCACCGGGAGATCAGCCTTGGGGTAGATGAGGCCCTGGCCCTTATGGGCTTTGAGCCTGACAAGCTCCGGGGCCAATCTCCCCTGGCCCTGTCCGGCGGGGAAAAGCGCCGGGTGGCCATTGCCGGGGTGTTGGTGCAAAAACCCAAGGTGCTCATGCTGGATGAACCCATCGCCGGGCTGGACCCTCAAGGACGGGAGTCTTTCCTTGAAACCATAGCCCGCCTTAACCAGCAGGGGACTACCATCATCATGGTTTCCCACAATGCCGACGGCCTGGCCCAATATGCCAAGAGGCTATTGGTGCTGGATCGGGGGCACATTGCCATGGATGGAACTGCCCGGGATATCTTCTCCGCCACGGAAGGCCTTCAAGCTCTGGGGCTGAAAGCCTCTATTCCGAGCCAGATCGCCCATAGGCTGGCGCTTAGCAAAGAAATTATAACCTATAACGATTTACTTCAAGGGATTATTGGGCGAATGAAAGGCGGTGATTAAGGTGATGCCATCAGGCCAATACATTCCAGGGATGTCCTTGCTCCACCAGATGGATAGCCGGGTGAAGCTTCTGGGCTTCCTGTCCATGATCGCCGCAGTGGTCACCGCTAAAGGCTTTTTAGGCTATGGATTCGTGATCTTAGCCATTTCAGCGCTCATCCTTTTATCCCGCCTGCCCATCCAGACCCTGGTGCAACCTATTAGGCGCCTGTGGCTGTTCATGATCACCATCTTTTTAATGAATGGGCTGTTCTTTGGCGGAGAGACGCCCCTTTTCAACTGGTGGATTATCCACATTTCCATGGAAGGGATTAAGCAAGGGACCCACGTGGTACTCAATTTGATGCTGATCATGGTGCTGGCCAATGTGCTCACCTCCACCACCGCCCCTATGGATTTGACCTTCGGCCTTATGTCCCTTTTAGCACCCTTAAAGCTTATTCGAGTGCCGGTAGCCGAGGTAGCCATGATTGTCGGCGCGGCCATTCAGTTTATTCCGGTTTTGATTCAGGAAGCGGATTTGATCAAAAAAGCCCAGACCGCCCGCGGAGCGAGGTTTGAAAGCAAGCATTTCTTGGAAAAGGCGGCCAGCTTTCAAACATTGATCATTCCCCTTTTCCTTTCCGCCTTCCGCCGGGCCGATGAACTGGCCATGGCCATGGAGGCAAGGGGCTACATCAGCGCCCAGGGGCGAACAGCCAAGGCCCCGCAGCCCATGAGGTTTAAAGATATGGCGGCCCTGTTATGCAGTGCTTTGATCTGCGCGGTACAAATGATTTTGATTGGAGGAATTTAAAATGAAAAAAATGTCCTACGTAAAGCTTTCCATGATCACAGCGGTGTGCATCGCCTTATGCGTGGTGCTGCCCATGGCCTTCCACTCCATCCAGAACGCGGGCAGCATCCTTTTACCCATGCATATTCCGGTATTGCTCTGCGGGCTGATCTGCGGCTGGCCCTTTGGCTTGCTTTGCGGCTTGGCCGGGCCCTGGCTGGCAAGCCTTATTACCGGCATGCCTCCCATGGCCTACCTGCCCAGCATGCTGGTAGAATTGGCTGCCTACGGCCTGATCGCAGGGCTGATGATGCAATTAGTACACACGAAAAGCACCTATGCCGATCTGTATTTAAGCCTTTTCGCCGCCCTGGTGGGTGGCCGCGTTGTAGCGGGTATTGCCAAAGCACTGATCTTCTCTCCCGGAAATTTTGCTTTCGCCGCCTGGACCACCAGCTATTTCATTACCGCTCTGCCTGGACTCATCATCCAGATCGTACTTTTGCCCAGCATTGTCTTCGCCCTTGAAAAGGCCCGGCTGATCCCCGCCCGATACCCGAAAAAGGCATGAGCAAGCAGGATGTGATCGACTTTTTCGATGAACAGGCTCCTTTCTGGGATGACCGTTTAATGGTTAACGAAGAAGTCATTCAAGCCATTTTAAATAAGGCTCAAGTGGGCGAAAGCGCCAGGGTTTTAGATGTGGCCTGCGGTACCGGGGTGATGATTCCCTATTACCTTAAAAGAAATATCCGCGCCGTTACCGGGGTGGATATTTCTTCGAAAATGATCAGCCTGGCCAGGGCCAAGTTCTCCGATCCCCGGATCACATTCATTAACGAAGATATAGAAAGCCTTGATTTTTCTTCCTCTTTTGATACCTGCATTCTCTACAACGCCTTTCCCCACTTCGAAACCCCCACAACCCTCCTGGCGGCCCTTTCAAAGGCCTTAAAGCCCGGCGGGCGGCTGACCATTGCCCACGGCAGCAGCCGGGAAGCCATTAACTTAAGGCATGAGGGGGCCGCCAGCAAGGTCTCTATGGGGCTTGTCAGCGAAGGCGAACTGGCCGTCCTTATGGCGCCATGGTTCCATGTGGATACCGCCCTTTCCGACGAAAACCATTACATGGTTTCGGGAATAAAGAAATGAGTGAGCCTATGACGATACAAGACTGCCTTATGAACCAGGCTGCCCTGCATCCCTCTATGACACCCCAGGATGTGATGAAGCTATGCTACCAGGCCGCTTTCGGCGCTGAGCACCTTCTTTGGGATATAGAAGGTGCCAGGTCCTACTTTATAGAGGAATATCAAAACGTGGCCCCCAATGACGGCCCTTTGGTGGAATGGGTATCCCCTCAGATAGGCCGGGTAAACCTGGGCCCTTGGAAAAAGGCCGGCCTTCCCCAGGAATGGCTTTTTCAGTTGTTTGTTTTATCTAGGCCGGAACAGACTGGGCAGACTTTTGACGGTAACCTAAAAACAGCCGCTGCTTTAACCCGAAAAGGAGCATTGCCCTTTACCGCCCAAGCGTGGAAAAGCTATATAGGCGAATATCTTAAAACAGCTGTTCACCCGGTGCACCACAGCCAGGCCTACCGGGAAAAGGAAAAACCCGCCTATCGTATCGCAGCCGGGCAGATGATCCGCTTGATTCCCCTGCTTTCGCATTTGGCTGCCCTGCCTGAAAAGCAGGGGGCTTATATCATTGCCATAGATGGCCATTCCGCTTCCGGCAAAACCACCATGGCCGCCCACCTTAAACAGCTTCTCGGGGCCAGTATCGTGCACATGGACGACTTTTTCTTGCCCATGGCTTTGCGCACCAAGGAGCGTTTAGCCCAGCCCGGAGGCAATGTACACTACGAGCGTTTTAAATCGGAAATTTTGCCCAACATCGGCCGGACACAAGGATTTGAGTACCGTCCCTTTGATTGCAGTAAAATGGACCTTGGTCTGTTTCTGCCTGTTCCAGCCTCGAAATGGCGCATTGTGGAAGGGGCTTACAGCTGTCATCCCGCCTTTAAAGACTACATGGATGTTCGCGTGTTTTCCCATGTGTCCAAAGAAGAACAGGCCCTGCGCATCTTAAAGCGCAACGGCCCGGAAATGGCGCAAATGTTCGCCTCTCGCTGGATTCCCATGGAGGAAGCGTATTTTAAAGCCTATGATATTGAAAAAAAGGCACAGGTTACCATAGGGAACACTGGGTCTGGGATTCTTAAGGGGTATATCCCTTAAGCGAGGTCAAGGGGGTGCACCCCTTGCTATTCCTCTATTAATCAAGCTTTCCACATGGGTTCTTGCATGGTTGGCGTTTTCCAACAGTACCTGCGTGCTTTGGGCTTCATCCCCCATAAGACCTATAAACTGGCTCACTTTAAGGCCTAGCGCCTCCTGCATGTCCTGATCGCAGCCCCCGGGGCTAACCAGATAATAGCATAAAAGCGAATCCTCCTGGCCGATCCGGTGGGCCCTATCCTCCGCCTGGGAATGGACCGCCGGGGACCAATCCAATTCCCCAAAGACCACACAGGTGGCCCGCTGCAGATTAAGCCCCGAAGCCGCCCTAAGAGAAATGCACAGCAAATCCGTTTTCCCGTTCATAAACCGCATCACAGCGGTTTCTTTTTGCTGGCCGGTTTCCCTGCCCGTAATAAATCCAGGGGAAAGGGCTTTCAATTCCCGTTTGTATTCATCCATCACCTTATGGTGGTGGGCAAACAGCAGCACTTTTTCGCCCCCTTCAACCAGGGCCCGCACAAACTGGCACACATAAGGCACCTTGGCAAGGCCTGTGGCCTGCCTGTCCTCCTGGGAAATGTGGTTTTCCAGCAAAGCCCTTTGGGAGGCATTGAGGCTTTCCTCCTTAAGGCTCACCAGCATGGGCAGAATGGGCGCTATCAGCTTCTTATACAGGCTATCGTCAAAGTCGATCTCCGTCACCAGCCGCCGTTTGGGGGGCAGCTCTTTGAGCACCTCCTGCTTGGTCCGCCTAAGCATGATCCCCTCCTGTTTCAAATAGGAGCCCAGCAAGTCTGGCTTGACCACCACCGATTGGCCATAGCCGTAGCACCATTCCCGGGAAAAGCTTTCCCAATCCCCTAAAAAGTGGAAATCGAGAATGTTGACCACGTTCCAAATTTCTCCGCCCGTATTGTAGATCGGCGTGCCGCTAAGGCCTATGACCTGTTCACAGGCCCCTGCCAGCAGGCTTGCCGCGGAATATTTTTCCGTGCCTGCGTGGCGCAATTCCTGGACCTCATCGAAAACAACAGCCCTGAAGGGCCACTGAGGCAGCGCTTCCTTCCAACCCCGCAAAAGCAAATAATGCATCACATAAATATCCGCCTCCGGCAGGGCGTAAGGCTTAAGGCCCTTAATGACATGGACCTTCGGCTCCCTGCCTTCGATCTTTAAAAACCGGCCGATCTCCTTTTGCCAGTTAAGTACCAAGTGGGCCGGGGGCACGATCAGCGCCGGGAATGCTTTTCTCGTGGCCAGATAGGCCAGCGCCTCCACCGTCTTTCCAAGGCCCATTTCATCGGCCAGAAGGCAGCGCTCATGGCTTAATAAAAAGCTAAGCCCTTCCCGCTGAAAATCCTTTAAAGCGCCGTTAAAGCTGCCCGCAGGCGGATCCGTCCGCTCCGGGATCAGGGCGGCCAATTCTTTCTTAATGGCGTAGGTACGTGCTTCCTCAATGGCCTTTTCCCATAGCGGCCTGTCCTGGGCTTTTATTTCCAGAGGATAGCGCAGCATCAGCCAGTTTAGTTCTCCGATGAGCCTGCGGTGGGCAGTAAACACAGCCTCTCCCCTGCGGCTGTGATCGCTGCCGGGAAACAGGCGCTTGCATAGCTCCGTCACATGGGGCTCCCCTTTGATGACCCAGCACTTACGCCGCTTATTGTAGCTTAAGGTGCCGTAGGTCTTGGGACCTTCCTCCGGAGGCATAAGGTATTGGGGCAAATGGATGCTCACAGGCTGATCCCCCATAATTTATTCAAAGATACGATTCTTACAGGCTTGCCCGCAATGGTCTTAGGCAAATCCGCCGTCCGTTCCACCACCAGCACCAGGGCACTTAGTTCCTGGCTTTGCAAATATTTTTCCACTTGGGGCAAAAGAATCCTCCTTGTGGGCCGGCCCCGCTTAATTTCAATTCCCACGGTACCACACATAAAATCGATCCGCTTCCGGGGGCCTAAAACCACCTCATGGCGGGGCTCCAGCCCATGGGCCTTAAGGCATGCATCCACCAGGCTGTGGATATCCATTTCCCCTTGCCCCACTGGCACCCTTAAGGTGTTCAGCGCCGTAATAATCTCATCCATTTTCGCACCCCCATGGAATTATACCATGGCCGGGGTTGATTTTAAAGAGCCATTCCGCTATGATAAAACCATGTTTGAAAGGAGTGCCGCCATTGAAAAAGATCATTTCCTTATTGCTTTTATGGGCACTGATGCTATTTCCCTTTCAATGCCTGGGGGAACCTGTTATGGCCACCATTTTGGAAAATCCCGCCCCTTCGGATTTTTCCGAGGTTCATTGCGAGGACCCGGATTGTTTCTGGAACCTGCCCATGGGCCTTATGGACGAAGAAGCCATTTGGAAGGCCATGATGTCGCCTATGACAGTCATCCAGGGCGACCAGCGCGCCATGGTCAAAATTTACCAAGAGCCGGATACGGCCTCCAAGGCTGTGGGGGAAGTTACCTGCGAATCCCAGGGCCTGCACATTTTAGAAACCCTGGCTAATGGCTGGGCGCATGTGGAAGTTTATTCATCCTCTGCCGCAAAAAGCAAGGTGAAAGTTTACGCTCAGCAGATTCACGGTTATGTGAAAACCGATAAATTTGCCGTTAAGCAGCCCAATGAGACCTACGGGCTTTTAATCGACAAGCATACCCAGCGGATGTACGTTTTTAAAGAGGGCAAGCTGTTCACAGAGCTGCTTATTTCCACAGGCCTTGTTAACTCCGATCAGCCCTATAACGAAACCCCCGCCGGGGAATTTATGATGGTTAGCCGCTCCGGCGGGTTCTGGTCGGGCAATATGTACTGCGACATGGGGCTTCGGATAAACGCTGGCATTTTGATGCACGAGGTCCCCTGCCTGATTAGCGACAAGGGTGAACGCTACTACGCGCCCTTTGAAAAGGCCCTGGGCCGCAAAGCCAGCCATGGCTGCGTCCGCATTCAGGGGAAAGAAAACGAAGACGGGATTAGCATGACCTGGCTTTGGAACAACATCAAGGTCAATACCAAGGTGCTTATCTGGGATGATGTGGGCCGACCCATTGTACCGCCGGATTACGATATGCCCGTTTATTACAATGAAAACGGCGGCAAATACTATCATCTGGATCAAAACTGCCCTTCCGTTAAGGACCGTTACCTGCCGCTAACCGAGCTGATTTACGGCGAGCTGGACGAAAAGCACCCAGAATTAACCCCCTGTTCGAAATGCAAGCCGCCGCTGAAATTATCAGAAATAGCCAAACAGAACCAATAGAAATGCGTTTTCCTTGACAATCGTTCACAAAAGGGATACAATATGCTGTGATCGGCAGTATGTAGCTTTATAATAGGTACGTACTTTGGCTGTTTTTCTGATAAAGTATCCCGTTTTGATTTCTTTATTCAGTCATGTTTTGGCTGTTTTGCAAGAAAGGTTACGGCAATTCGCCGTCGGCTTTATTCTTAGTGCGTCATTTTAGTTGAATAATGCTGTGTAAGAACTGGAAAAGTATCAATTGAAAAACAGGCTGCCGCTGTAGAAGCTTCTTCTGCGCGGCTTTTTGTCGGTTAAATTGAATGAAAAATAAGATTGAAAACGAGGGAGGGGAACTAACAAGTGATGCCAATTTGGGTTGCCATTGTGGCTATTTTGGTATTGGCTGCCGGTGGTTTTTTCATGGGCATGGCCTACCGAAAAAATGTGGCGGAAGCAAAGATTGGCCGTACGGAAGAATATGCAAAAACCCTGTATGAGGATGCAGTCCGTAAGGCTGAGGATTATAAAAAAGAAAAGGTTTTGGAAGCCAAGGAAGACATTCTTCGTTCCAAAACAGAAAACGACCGGGAAATTCGGGAACGCCGCAACGAAGTACAGCGGGCCGAGCGCCGAATCATCCAGCGGGAAGAAACGTTGGACAAGAAGTCCGATAACTTAGAAGCCCGCGAAGAATCCTTAAACAAGAAAAACGACGAAATCTCCAAGCTGCGGGAGGAAGCGGAAGGCTTTCACCTAAAGCAGATTCAAGAACTGGAACGCATCGCCGGACAAACCCAGGACGAGGCCCGCCAGGTGCTGGTAGACCGGATCCAGCGCGACGCTTTCCACGATGCCGCCGCCATGGTGCGGGATATCGAAAGCAAAGCCAAGGAAGAGGCCGACAAAAAGGCCCGAAACATCGTTTCCCTGGCCATTCAAAAGTGCGCGGCCGATCATGTGGCGGAAAGCACTGTTTCCGTTATTAACCTGCCTAACGACGACATGAAGGGCCGCATTATCGGCCGTGAAGGCCGCAACATCCGCGCCCTTGAAACCGCCACTGGTGTAGACCTGATCATCGACGATACCCCTGAAGCGGTCATTGTTTCCGCTTTCGATCCGGTTCGCCGTGAAATCGCCCGCGTGGCTGTGGAAAAGCTGATTATGGATGGCCGTATCCACCCCGCCCGCATTGAGGAAATGGTGGAAAAAGCCCGCAAGGAAGTGGATAACCAAATCCGCGAAGCAGGCGAACAGGCCGTGTTTGAAACCAACCAGCACTCCATTCACCCGGAACTGGTGAAAATTCTGGGCCGCCTCCGTTACCGTACCAGCTATGGCCAGAATGTGTTGAAGCACTCCATTGAAGTGAGCCACCTGGCAGGCCTTATGGCCGCGGAACTGGGCGCAGACGTGGCTTTGGCCAAGCGTGCAGGCCTCCTGCACGATATCGGCAAGGCTGTAGACCATGAATCTGAAGGCACCCACGTATCCCTGGGCGGCGAGCTGGCTCGGAAATACCGTGAAAGCCCCGATGTGATCCACTGCATCCTGGCCCACCACAATGACGTGGAGCCCCAGACAGTTGAAGCGGTTTTGGTGCAGGCAGCCGATGCTATCTCCGCCGCACGCCCTGGCGCACGCCGCGAGAGCATTGAAAATTACATCAAGCGCCTTGAAAAGCTAGAAGAAATTGCCAACTCCTTTACCGGCGTTGAAAAATGCTTTGCTATCCAATCCGGCCGAGAAGTTCGCATCATGGTCAAGCCCGACGATGTTACCGATGAGGGCACGAAGATTCTGGCCATTGAGATCGCCAAGAAGATCGAAAAGGACTTGGAATACCCCGGTCAAATCCGCGTGAATGTGATCCGCGAGACCCGGGCCACAGAGTTCGCGAAATAAGAACATATGCAACCCCCCGAAAGCAAATACCTTCGGGGGGTTTTTGTTACCCATTCAACAACTTGGTAAGCTCCGCATCCAGCAGCTGCTTCATCTCATCCAATTCTCCATCGGATGGCAGATACTTTTCCGCATACATTTCTTCCTTGGGCAGCTTCCAAACCGGCCCGGGATTGGGGGTATCCCCTGCCCTGCGGGGAAAGAAATGCCAGTGCATGTGCACTCCCGCTCCCTGGCCTAACAGCTCATAGTTCATCTTGTCGGGCTTGAAGGCATTGTAAGCCGCCTCCGCCACCAAAGACATTTCCTGCAAAAACTTTTCCCGAAACGGCTTTTCTAAAAAGTGAATCTCCGTGGCGCAAACCTTGCAAAGAAACAGCGTATACCCCTTAAACCGTTGATGATCGCCTAAAACCACATACCCTGTTTCCAGCTCCCGAACAAAATACTTGTTTTGCCCGGCTAAGGTTTGCTGTATCCTTATACAAACATCGCACATGCTTAATGGCCTCCTTCAAGTAAAATCTGCCGCATTCTATTAAACTCTTCAAAAGGAAAGGTACCCCACTCCTGCTCGTAGACCGCAAGCTTTTCGCCATCAGCGTATTCCTTAAAGGCACTTAGGACCGTTTTGAAAAATCTTGCGAAAGAAATCTCACCCGACAAATACAATTTTTCAATCGGCTCATCTTTAAGTCCATCCCCTTCAAAGCAAAGATCAAAGGCTTCTTTAGCTGCTAAAGCAACACGGTATTGCATACTTTTTCCATTTTTAGTAAGGGTGATGATCTCCGCGCGGGGTTCGCTTTGCCAGCACAGGTATCTTGTGGCTTGATCCAACAAGGTCATTTCGCATAAATTTCGAAGCAAACTTCTCGGCGCATCGTTGCCAAGATAATACGAGTTTGTAACGATCACCGATTCAGTTGCATTTGAAATGATTACTTCAAACCATCTTGCTTCAACAGCAAAAATCTTAAAATCAAACATCATGCCGCTCAGCCCCTTTCGGCTCTTTTCCATGAAAAAGCGTTATTCATTTAGAATTATACCTTTGTATGTATATTGCGTCAAGCAACTGGATGATCATAAAAAAGCAGACCGCCAAAAACGGAGGTCTGCTCAAAGCCTTGTAAATGCTTACTTGCTTGCTTCCTCGATCGAGATAAGAAACCACGCAAACACACATCTTCTACGCGGGAAGTATAGGAGTAGCGTAGGAATAAACGATGCTCATACACTACGTACTGGAACGTACTGCGACAAAGCCTTTATGTTACAAATGCCTTGTCATATCCATTCTTTCGTGTAGAACACGCATTACAATTATTGTATCTTGAATAATGCGGTAATAGAGAATGTATGGTCTAACATAGAGCTTATAATAGCTACGTTGGCTACGCTTGCCAATGAAAATCTGCGTAGCGGAGTATGGAAATTCAGCTGCCTTTTCTAGCACTTTCATTATATTAGCATACAAATCATCAGCAGCGGATGGATTGTCTAAAGCGATATAGATAAGCGCTTGGTTGACATCCTCCTGTGCTAGGGGCAAAATCTTAACGTCCATTAAGCCCATCTGCTAAAGCCCTCCAGTTCTTGGCAGCATCCGCCAGCGAAACAGGCTGAGTCCCTGAAGCCAACTGTTCTTCTGCTTCTAATAACTTTTCGCGAAGCTCTAGGCTAGCCTCACGGCGATTGTATGCTTCTATGCTCTGAACAACCAAATCGCCTTCACCATTTTTTGTGATAAAGACAGGTTCATTGCTTTCTTTACAAAACCGCGAAATCTCATTGTACTCGTTGCGAATCGATGTAGATGGACGAATAGTAGTCATCGCTTGCACCTCCTAAAGAAATTCTATCATCTTACGTCTAGAATTATATCACCGTCATTATCCCGGGTCAAGTGCATGGAATATTTTATCCATAAAAAACCGCCCTGCGAAATCAATCACAAGGCGGTTAAAAATGTAGGAACCCACTGTAGGAGTAATGTAGGAATAGACTGTTATTTAGCAACATTTACCGTTATTAACTGGGTCTAAAACCCACTAATTACGCCGTTTTCTTACTTGCTGGCTTCTTCGATCGCCACAGCCACAGCCACGGTCGCGCCGACCATGGGATTATTTCCCATGCCGATGAGGCCCATCATTTCCACGTGAGCAGGAACGGAGGAGGAGCCTGCGAACTGGGCATCGCCGTGCATACGGCCCATGGTATCGGTCATGCCGTAGGAGGCAGGGCCGGCAGCCATGTTATCCGGGTGCAGGGTACGGCCAGTGCCGCCGCCGGAAGCGACGGAGAAGTACTTCTTGCCGTTTTCGATGGCCCACTTTTTGTAGGTACCTGCAACGGGGTGCTGGAATCTGGTGGGGTTGGTGGAGTTGCCGGTGATGGATACGTCCACGCCTTCGGAACGCATGATGGCAACGCCTTCGTTCACATCGTCTGCACCGTAACAGCGAACCTTGGCCTTGTCCCCTTCGGAATAAGCCTTTTCGCTGGTAATTTTCAGTTCGCCCGTGTAGTAATCATACTTGGTATCTACAAAGGTGAAGCCGTTGATGCGGGAGATCACGCAAGCGGCATCCTTGCCAAGGCCGTTTAGGATAACCCGCAGGGGCTCTTTGCGTACCTTGTTGGCCGTGCGGGCGATACCGATAGCGCCTTCAGCGGCGGCGAAGGATTCGTGGCCAGCTAAAAAAGCAAAGCACTTGGTGTCTTCCCGAAGCAGCATGGCCGCCAAGTTGCCGTGGCCATGGCCAACGTCGCGCTGATCGGCAACGGAACCGGGAATGCAGAAGGCCTGGAGGCCATCGCCGATGGCTTCTGCCGCGGCAGATGCATTGGTAAGGCCTTTCTTTACAGCGATGCCAGCGCCCAGAATGTATGCCCAAACGGCGTTTTCAAAAGCGATGGGCTGGATGCCGCGAACGATGGAATCCACATCGATGCCTTTGGCGTCCAACATTTCTTTTACTTCATCAAGGGTTTTGAAGCCATACTGATCCAATACTTTTTGGATTTTGGCAATTCGTCTTTCATATCCTTCAAATTGAGCCATTATTCTCACCTCTTTACGCAATTATTGATGGCGGGGATCGATGTACTTGGCGGCGTTGGCGAAACGGCCATAGGTACCCACGTTCTTTTCGTAGGCTTCCTTGGGATCCACGCCCTTTTTGATGGCATCCATCATCTTGCCAAGGTGAACGAACTGGTAGCCGATAACCTGGCTGTCTTCATCTAAGGCGATTTTGAGCACATAGCCTTCAGCCATTTCCAGGTAGCGAACGCCCTTTTCCAACGTGGAGTACATGGTACCCACCTGGCTCCTTAGGCCCTTACCCAGGTCTTCCAAGCCCGCGCCAATGGGTAGCCCATCTTCAGAAAAAGCGGACTGGGTGCGGCCATAGACGATCTGCAGGAACAGTTCCCGCATGGCGGTGTTAATTGCATCGCAAACCAAGTCGGTATTGAGGGCTTCCAGCACAGTCTTGCCAGGCAAGAATTCAGCGGCCATAGCGGCGGAGTGAGTCATGCCGGAGCAGCCAATGGTTTCTACCAGGGCTTCCTGGATGATCCCTTCCTTCACGTTCAGGGTCAACTTGCAGGTTCCCTGTTGGGGAGCACACCAGCCGATACCGTGGGTCAGGCCGGAAATGTCTTTAATTTCTTTGGATTGCACCCAGCGGCCTTCTTCGGGAATGGGAGCGGGGCCGTGATTCGGGCCTTTTTTGACACAAATCATTTCTTCTACTTCGCGAGAATATTGCATCGAATCGGTTCCTCCTTCTGCGTTAGAACTCTTCATATGATTACCAAATGTTAGTATACAATAAAATCGTTATTTTTTCAACGGAAAAACCAAAAGCATTTGCGAATGTAAAAAATTTCAGATAAATACAGTTAAGGGCTGGGAATAACAAGTGAAATACGTTATAATGGGAATATTGGAGGGAGGCGCTAATTATGAAAAAAGGATTACAATTACTGATCACACTGGTACTGATATTTGCTTTCACCACCAGTTCAATGGCAGAAGCCATGCTCAATGCCATTGAAAACGGTCAGGCCGTCCAAACCACTTATTCCTTGGATGTAAGGGACGAAAGCCTGAAGCCCATCCTGGATGATTTGGAACTTTCCGTTGCCCAAAAAGGCGATACCGAAGTGAAGATCACCATGAGCAAAAATGGCGAAGCCTTTTTATCCGTAGAAGAATTGGTTGAAGACAGCACTCTGTATATGCTGGCCAATTTTCTGGGCGAAAAAGGCATTGCTTACACTGCCGCCGAATACTTCCAGTTTCTTTTAAGCAGCCTTGAAACCCAGGGCATGAGCGAGCAGGAGCTGGCCGTTTTCAACAGCATGATGGGACCCATGGAGCAATTCATGGAAGAGGCGTTTTCAGGCAAGCCTATGGACTTTAACCGTCTAGGCGAGCTTTACCTTGCCATGCTGGGCTTTGAAGAGGGCAAGCTGCCGGAAAAAATGGTAACCGCCTGGGATAAACTCCTTTCAAACCACGAAACCACCTCTGTATTAATCTCCAGCACCACCCACGATGACGCGGTTAAGCAAACAGAGTATGTTTTCACCAAGGAAGCCATTCTTTCTTTTGCCCAAAGTATTATGGAAGCCACGGTTGAAAACAGCTTGTTTAAGCAGCTGCTCGGCGAGCAAGATATGGACATGGCTGAATTTTCCCAAGCCGCCGCAGAAAACCTGGAGGATGAATGGCGCAGCAGCATTGGGCTTGAGAAAATCACCCTAACCTTCCTGTACGATGAGGATGACGCTTTAACCAAGGCGGCACTGAAAACCCAGACCCCCACCAACCAGGCAGCTTCCATCAATTGCGATATGCTTACCATTAAAAATGGTAAAATTTATTCTGGCGAAGCTTTGGTAATCAGCGCCGATGGCAAGGTGACCCCCAGCTTCACTTACACCTTTACCGTTAAGCCAGACATGTTCCAGGGTACGATCACAAGCACTGAGGATAGTGAAAGCTGTCGCATTCAGGGCCGGATCACCAATACCCCGATATCCGATGGGGTTGTGCTTGAAGAATGCACACTTACCGTGGAAACCGATTCCGAAGGCTTTAGCATTATCTCCAGCCTCACAGCGGATGATACCGTCAAAGATGCGCCGATAATCAGCGGCACTGTGGTGTTCAATACCCTCGCTTACGGCCAGGCTGAAGAGGTTTTCTGTCTGAACGTGGATATGCGTACTCTGCCGGATTTTGAATCGCTGGATAAGAGCAAGACGGTTCACTTCTTCACGCTGCCCAAGGATGAACAGGAAGCCTTCATGGCTGGTATGCAGAGCGATTTAGAAACCTTTATAGCGCAAGTGGAGCAGCTGTTCAGCCAATCCATTTCCGTACCGGGCCCCACACCCCAGCCCGTTGGCCAGCAGATCGATGAAACCTATACGGAAAAAGCCATTCAGGTTTCATTCATGCCAGGGGAGCTGCCCGGGGGCGATGAATCCCTGTCCACCATGTTAACAGATTTATGCAGCTCTTTGGCTTTGACCATTCAGGTGGATCAGAATGCAACGTCCATCAATGAATATTTTGCCCTCACTTCCGGCGGCAAGACCCTGGTTGACCTGCAGGGCGCTTTGCAGGACGGTCAGCTGCTGATGGCTTCCAACCTCTTTGGGGATACCCCCATTGCCTTAACCGCCCAAGAGTATGTGGATCTGCTTGGAACGTTGGAAATCGATCTAGCCGCGGACGATAAGGAAAAGCTGGTAACCATGCTGGATGCTTTCTTCCGCCAGGATTATTCTGCATTCGCTGCCAGCGGCCCGGACTTGGAAACCTATAACGATCTTTTTCTCCAGCTGGCAAGCGCCTTTACCGAAGAAGCCCAAGGGGATTTGACCTGCTACAAGGCCACCTTTACCAGTGAAAGCCTTCTGGCCATGATTCAAGCCGCCTTGGACGAAGCCACCTTCAAGCAAATGGAATCCCTTTTAGAAGGAGATCCCGGCTCCATGGACATTGCCTGTTATCTAAAGGACGACGCCTTTGATCATTTGGAGCTGACCATTCACAGCGGCGAAGAATGGGCGAAATTTAACATCTCCGGCGAAGAAACCCTCTTCACCACCGACGGCGGCGACCGTGTGGAGCTTACCTATGCCTACACCCCTTACGAAGACTATCGTGTGTTCTACATTCTGGCGAGCCTCAGCGAAAACGACAAGGCTCCCTATTTCAGCGGCATGGCCTATGCGATTTTAACTGGTGAAGAGGCTGATATTTCCTTCTATTACGGCAGTGACGCAGTGGATACTTACCTGGGCACCCTGGCTATCAAGCAAATTCCCGCCAAGCCTCTGCCCCTGCCGGATGCTGCCGATGCCATACACATAGCCACCCTTAGCCAGGAAGAATTGGAAGCCTTTTACCAGAATATAAGCACCACCAGCCAAACGGAATTTACCAAGGCCATCCTCTCGTTGCCTGCCAGTGTGTTATCTTATTTTATCAATGCACAATAAATAAATGGAGGAATGCAACATGAAAAAGTGGTTATCTCTCTTACTTGTCCTGTGCCTGATGCTCCCTGCCCTGGCCCTTGGGGAAACCAAGGCTCCAGAAGCCAGCCTGGTAGAAATTACCTTTGCCCCTGGTACCTTGCCCGAAGACATAGCGGAGATTCAGCCCATGTATACCGAAATTTTAGGCGCCCTTGGCTTTAACCTGCTTATTCAGGAGGATTACGGCAAAGCCGATCTGATGATCAGCGGCGAGAGCCTCCTTTCCTTTGAAGCCCTTTTAAAAGACGAAAGCGTCTATATCCTATCGGCGCTTTTAGGCGATAAAGCGGTGTTTTTTACCAAAGATGAGCTGACCCAGCTTGCTTCCTCCGCCGCCCCTGCCGCGTCCCTCTCCAGCGGAATGGATATTTCCCCGGAAGCGCTGATTCCCGTCTTAACGGAAGTGATGAGCATCTTCCAAGAATATCTGCAAAAAGGCCAAGTACAAGCCTGTGAAGTGGCGTTGACTGACACCATCACCGGCACCCAGGCAATGGTTATAGCCCTTGGCTATGATGAGTTTACCGATATTTTCACCCGTTTGGGCCAAAGCATCGGCAAGGTGGAGGAGCTTAAAAAGGCCGTAGAAAGCAACGACAAGGAAGGCCGCGATTTCGATGCCCTTTTAGCGCAAGCCCTTGAAGAAATCCCCCAGGATATCGCTGTTGAATTAAGCGCTATTATGGATGACCAGGGCAATCTGGTCTGCATCGCTGTGGATGGCGCTACCGCCGACAACACCCTCAGCCTGATGGCCATTATCAACGAAGCGGACGAGCAGGTGATCCTCCAGGGCGTTAAAAACGAAAAAGAACAGTTCCTGGTGAGTGTCTTTGGTTCTGATGACGATACCGTCAGCATCTATATAAGCACCCAGACCATGGGCGAAGATGGCCAATGGGCCCAGAACCTGGATCTTCGCTTTGATATCACCATTAAAGAAGAAAACGATCAGCTCAACGGCGCCATTGCCATTTCCATGGGTGATAAAAAGCTGATCACCATCAACGCCAAGCATACCAAGGTGGCCGCCCAAGCCCTTCCCGCTGTGGATGGCGCGATCCAGGTGATGGCCCTTAGCCAGGAGGAGACAGCCTCCTTCACCCAGGGTATTATCACCAATGCCCTGACCATCCTGCAGGCCAGCTTTGAAAAGCTGCCCGCTTCCCTCCAAGCCTTGATCTCCAGCACGATGCAATAAAAGAATCGGGGATTTTAAAGGGTTATATCCTTTAAAATCCCCGATTCTTTTGCATTTTATTATGAAAACCGATTGATTCCAGCCCTTATCCATGTTAATATGTTGGCGTATGTGAAAGGAGGAAAACGTACCAGATCACTTATGCTATCTTTTTACTGTAGGATGAAATGAAAGGGAGTTAATCAAAATGGATTTAGCAATGATAGGCGCAATGGCTTTTGCCATTATCGCGGTGGCAATCAACGGTATTCCCCAGCTCCTCTACGCCAAGGATCGGGGCTTTAAACTCAAGCCCGTGGCTTTTGCCTATTTTTTGGCAGCCGGTTTAAACCTCATGTTTGGCTCCGTTACCCCCATTTCTGCTCAAGCGGAAACCATTACCGTAGCCAGCGAAACCAAGGACATGAAAGCCCGCATCTGGGCCATGGTACTGGCGGCTGTTGCAATGACGCTGCTGGGCATCTTCGGTCTGGTCAGCGCCATTTCCGATGCTGTAGGCGTAGCTGTTGTCAGCGGCATGATGGCCGGTGTGGGCATGATGCTGTGCGAAGTGTCCTACGATTTTACCGCAAAAAACAAGGACAAGGTCTACACCTGGACAAGCCTTGTTTCCATCATAACCGCCGTGGGTTCCTGGATGATCTTTAAAGCCGATGGCAACGCAGTGGTATACACCATCGGTATTTCCGTCATCGTATCTACCATTTTTTATGCTATTATCCGCAAATTCTTCCCCGCCGCGCAAGACGATGTGGTTATCCAGGCCCAGGAAGGCAAGGGCTCCTTCTTAAAGGATTACAAGGCTTTCTTTACTGGCGGCTTTGTGGATAAGGCCCTTATCGGCACCACCATCGTGGGTACCTTGAACCTGGTTTGCATGGGCATTGGCTGCAATATTTCCTTCGGCCAAATCACCGCCGGCATCGCCAATACCACCCAGAATCTGGATCACCTGACCATTGTCAACGCCGTGGCGGACTTTATCAGCGTTCCCGCCGGCGGCCTGCCCTTGGAAGGCATTATCTCCGGCACTGCCGGTGCACCTAACCCCGTTCTCACCGGCGTATTGATGATGGCCTTTATCGGCATTCTAATCTTGACCGGTGCTGTAGAAAAGATGGGCAAATATGTGCCCGCCCAGGCCATCAGCGGTTTCCTGCTGGTGATCGGCTTTGTGCTCACCGTGATCCCCAGCATTGGCGCCGTAATCGCCATTGGCACCACTGCCGCCATCGCCGCGGGCATCGCTGCCATGGGCATGACCATTCTTAGCAAAAACCCCTTCTATGGCATGCTGGCGGGCGTTGTAATCAATTTACTGGCTCCCCTGCTGGGCCTGTAAGAAAGGAAAATCTCATGGCAATGGAAAATCAAGTCCCACAAAGCATTACCCTTTTTGGAGATACCCCCGCACAAATGCTTCTAGACCGGGTCTGGATTCAAGAATCCGGCATCTATATCTTTTCCCTTAACCTTCTTGGCCAGGCAAGGGTCAACCACGAAATGGCCAAGCTGCTTTACAAGCAGATGCAGGAAAAGGGCATCAAATGCGATGTGATCGTCACCGTGGAAGCCAAGGCCATCGGCCTTGCTCAGGAACTGGCGGTGCTTATGGGCCATGACAGCTATGTGGTTTTGCGCAAATCCGTTAAAGCCTACATGAAAAAAGCCCATTCCGCCCCCGTCCGTTCCATTACCACCACGGCCAAGCAGCTCCTCTTCCTGGATGATAACGATGCCAAGGTGCTCAAAAGCGCCCAGCATCTGATCTTCCTGGACGACGTGATCTCCACCGGCGCATCCTTTAACGCCGCCAACGCCCTCTTAAAAGAAGGCGCAGGCAAAGAATTTTCCGTTTGCGTTTGCGCCGCTACAGAAGGCAAGGCCCTGGAGGATAACCCCCATGGCTACATCCGCGCAGGCCACCTGCCGCTGTTTAACGCAGAGGGCGAGGCTATTTAAATCTCTTCTTTGCCAGAGAGGGCCCTTTTTTAAAAAAGGGCCCTCTCTGCGCGTCGACAAAGTCGACGCTTTCGTGCGACACAGGTGTCGCACGAGGGATTTCCCTCACTGCACTGTAAAATCTTCGGTTTTACGGTCGGGGCCCTCGGCCCATTAAGGCCCTGAAAGGGCTTCGGGCAAGGTAGGAATTTCTACGAAATTCCACCAAAAATCGCCGCACAGGGGCTTCGCCCCGTTCAATGCCCCGAATGGGGCCGCCGATTTCGGAATGAAAATCGGAGGACCGCGGTCCTCCGATACCTCCTAGGGTTTGTTGATGGTCTTTGGGCTGCCGTTGTAAACGGCAGCCCTTTTGGGTATAATAAAATAAACAGAGGGGGCGAAGGCATGAGCGAGAAGGTTTTTAAGCTTTTTGGCGGGTGCTTTTTTGCTTTCTTTACTTTGGTTTGGGTGGGCAGCGCACTGTATGGCTGGTACTTTTTAGAGGTGGATGTTTTTTCCGTTTTGGCCCTGGCGGCTGTGATGGGAATGATTTATTGGCTGTCGGGGCAGATAAAATCCTTTGCGCCCCTTTGGATCGCCCTGTTGGGGCTTTTGCCCCGGACGTTGCTTTTAGGGGTTGTGGGGCGGGAGATAACCCAGGTGTCCGATTTTGGAGCGGCCATGGAGGCGGCCCAGATGCTGCCCCAACTGGGGGATTATTTTCGGGTGTTTTCCACATGGATTGCCCATGTGTATTATTTAAGCCTGGTGCCCAGTGTTTTCTTTGGGGTTTGCCTCAATGGGGGATACGCTGTTTTGAGCGGTGTGCTTTTGTATTGGCTTGTTTTGCAGGCTGGGTTTGAAAGGCGGACGGCGGTAATGGCGGCACTGGTTTTTTTGTGGCAGCCTTCGTTTTTGCTCTATACCACGGTGCTTTCACCGGAATTTTTGCATGTGGCCCTGGGGCTGCTGGCCATGAATCTGTTTTTACTGGGGCGGAAATGGGCTGGCTGGTATCCTCTTTCTGGGCTGGTGCTGTGCCTTTCTGGGCTTTTGCGCAACGTGGCGGTGATCTACCTGATCGCCTGCGCCATTGTGCTTTTAATGAAGTGGCATAAAAGGACCGCCACAGGGCTTTTGGTGGCGGCGGTTTGCTATTTGGCGGCCATGGTTGGCTTTTATGGGGCTGTGGCGCATTTTTCCGGCCAGACCATTGACAAAAGCCCCATGGCTCATTTTTTGTATGTGGGGCTCACAGACGGGGTGTGGACGCCCGAAACCAGCAAGTATTTTGACTATGTTAAAGAAAGCGGGTTCGATTTTGAACAGGCTTCCGCACGCCTGATGAAGGAGCTGGTTCAGGAGCGCAGCCAAGGGCAATGGCTTTCTTTTTGGGAGCTGTTTGTAAAGAAAACGGCGGTTTGCTGGGGAAACGACGATTATGTGAGCTTCACCCAAAATACCTTAAGCCCCCAGGCGAAAGAAAAAGCGCAGCTGGCGCGCTTTTTCCCTTACATCCATGGGTATTATTTGGTTGTGCTATTGGGTGTTGTTTTATCGGCGTTGAAAAATAAAAAGATTAATATGGTATTTTTTGCCCAGGTATCCCTGGTGGGCTTTACCCTTTTAATGCTGCTTTCCGAGGTACAGCCCCGGTATAAGATGGTTTTATATCCCCTTATGGCGTTTTGCGGGGCGGCTGCCATGCAGGCGCTTCGGGATAATCCCCCAAGGCTTTTTCGAAGATGATCACGTCCAGCCACCGGCCTAGCTTGTAGCCTGTGTTGTGAAGGACGCCCACCCTTTCAAAGCCGAAGTGCTCATGAAGCCGAAGGCTTTTTTCATTGGGCAGGGTAATCACCCCGTACGCAGTTTGGAAGCCCCGCTGGGTCAGCGCATCCAGCAGGGCCTTGTAAAGGGCCTTGCCAATCCCCTGGCTGTGGAAAGGGGGCGCCACATACACGCTTAGTTCCGCCCCCCAGCGGTAGGCCGCCCGTTCCCGAAAGGGAGAGGCGTAGGCATAGGCGGCAATCTGGCCTTCTGCTTCATAGACGAAAAAGGGGTAGTGAGGCGTTAAATGTGCAAGCTTATTTATGAAGGTTTCCTCTGTGGGCAGGGCTTCTTCAAAGGTGATGGCCGTGTCCCGCACATAGGGCAGGTAAATGGCGCACATGGCGCTGCAATCGTCTTGTCTGGCATCGCGGATCATAGATTGACTTCCTTTATTTTAAGAATATCCTCCTGGGTCACTGTCATGTAAACGGTTTTTTGGTTGGTATAAATTACAAAACCCATGGGGCTGCCCCCGGGCTTTTTAACGTGCTTGCGAAAGGTGTAATCCACCGGGTTCAAGGGCGCGGCCTTGCCCTTGGAATAGAAGCTGGCCAATTGGGCGGCCTGGCTTAAGGTGCTGTCCGGGGGCATGCCCTCGTACTTGATTACCACATGGGAGCCGGGCATGTCCTTGGCGTGAAGCCAGATTTCATCCCCCCTGGCATCCCCGGTGATCCGGTCGTTCTGCACGGCATTCTTGCCAACATAAATGGGGATGCCGTCCACGCTTTCGTAGCATAGGGGCGTAGAAGGAACGGCCTTTCTTTTCATGCCCCTTTGGAAGGTGGCCCGCAAATAGCCGGCCCTTTCCAGCTCGCCTCTGATATCTAAAATATCCTTTTCATCGGTGCATTTTCTTAAATCCTCGTAAGCTGCTTCTAAAAAGGCCAGCTCCCCAAGGGTCTTTTCCCGCTGCTCCTTGGCCGTTTCCTGGGCGGACCGGGCTTTTTGGTAGCGCTTGAAATATTTCTGGGCGTTTTGGGATGGGGTCAGTTGCTTGTCCAGGGGAATATTCAGATTTCCACCTGCTTCATCGTAGTAATTGTAAAGGCTTACCAGCTCCTGGCCCTTTTGCAGTTGGTAAAGGTTGGCGGTAATCAATTCCCCCATAATGCGGTAATTTTCCATCTGCCCGGCGGATTGCAGCTCCTGGGTTTGCAGGGCCAGCTTTTTTTCGTTGCGCTCGATATGGGTTTTAAGGCTTCTGGCCATGTTGGCGCTTTTCTGGCTGATCCGGTCGCTTAAATCCCTGGAAGCGAAGAAGGCCTCCAAGGCTTCGCTGGGGCTATCATAAGGGGTCTGCAAGGTGGTGTCGTGGCTCAAATAAGGGAAAGGAAACACGTCCTGGGCTATGCCGCCACGGCTCCACAAAACCACCGGGGGCGTTAGCCCCGGCAGGCTTTCAATCAGCGTTACCAGATCGCTGCCCTGCATCAGCCGAAAGGCCCATTCATTGGCCCCGGGCTTGGACAAGCCCGATACAAAGGTCATCAGCCCCTTGGCCAAGTCCTCCTGGTAAGGGGCTAAGCGCTGCCTGGCCATATCCCGGGTGATGGCTTCCGGCGGGAATTTCTCCTGGCTGGGAGGCGGCAAATAGTTCAGCCCCGGCAGCACTTCCCGGACGCGGCTCATCTCATAGTTCACATGGGTGCAAGAATCGATAATCTTCCCCGTATCATTAAGCAGGACCAGGTTGCTGTGCCTGCCCATGATCTCCAGAACCAGGGTCTTGTCCTGCTTCACGTTCATTTCGTCCATGGCTTCAAACACGAAATGAATCTGCCTGTCCCCGTCGATCTGCCTAATTGCCTTCACCCGCGCCCCCAATAGATGCTTCCTTAAAAGCATGCAAAACATGGGCGGCTCCGGGGGATTCACGTAATTAACCTTGGTTAAATGGCACCTGGCGTTGTTGGCGCTGGCGCATAAAAGCAGCTTTAAATTTTCGTTCTGGCTGCGGATTAAGAGGATCACCGTATCCCCTTCAGGCTGGGAAATTTTATCCACCCGGCCGGCAATAAGCTTCTCATTTAATTCCCTTTGAACAAACCCCAGCATGATTCCATCCATTGGCACGGCTATCACCCCTTCGGGGAATTATTATAGCAACCATTAGACATTTTAACAATGCCTTCCTCATAGACTTTCATCGTAAAGTATCCCATAAGGAGTGAATACACGGTGAAAATCAAACGAACGGATATCGAACGTATGCTCATTCTCTGCGCGGCGGCGCTGGTGGTGGTGCTGGCGCTGAAGGGCTCCAATCAGAAAACCACCGAAATCTTTTACGACAACACCACCATCGATCTGACCCAGACCGCCGCCGAGCCTGCGGTGGAAACCCAGGCCGCGTTGGTCTTCTACCAGGATGGCGATGGCTATCTGGTGCCTGTGACCCGCCAGGTGGCCAAACAGGACGGCATTGCCAAGGCCACGCTGAACCTGATGGTCAAATCTGCCCAGAACGATATGGACGCGGCCCGCCTGGGTCTTCGCACTGTTGTTCCCGAAGGCACCACCTTTGATGTGGACATTTCAAACGGCAAAGCCCGGGTGGATATGAGCAAGGAATCCCTTTCATGCCAAAGCGCCGAGGAAGAAACCCTGATGGTTCAGGCCGTGGCCGGGAGCCTTTGCGATTTTGATTCCGTCCAGACCGTTGAATTCCTCTTCGACGGGCAAAAGCGCTCCAAGCTCACCTTTGGTACCGATGTTTCCGGCGCCTTCTCGGGGGAACTGATCAACCTTGAAAGCGTCTCCACCATGGCGGATGCCGGGGCCAATTCGGTTCAGGTCTACTTCCCCTCCCAGGATGGCCGCCTTCTGGTGCCTGTGACCCGTACCGTCTTTTCCAACGACGATATGACAACCGCCATGCTGGAGCTGGCCAAGGGCCCCAAATCCGATTCCGGCCTGGAACGGGCCCTGCCCCCGGAAGTGGGCATTAAGGACGTGAACCTTAAAAACGGCGTTGCCACGGTGAACTTCACCAAGGAATTCACCTCCGCTATGCAAGAAAACCCCATGGCCAAGCAAACCCTCCGGGCCATCATGTACACATTAAGCAAGTTCCCGGATGTGAAGAAGGTGGAAATCCAGGTAGAGGGCGTAAAATATACCCCCGAAAAGGAAGAAACCGCCACCTTCCTAAACGATGCAGACGAAGTGATGAGCCAGTATCCGGGCGTTGTGGAGATCGATTAAAATTTACGGAAACCCCTTTTCTTTTGAAAAAGTAAAGGGGTTTCCGCACCTTCCCTAAAAGAAAACCTGTATTGACTTCATACGGCAATTTGGTATAATGGATGTAGCCTATGAAATGTGAGGTATCCCGAAGGAATGCGTATTCGCTAAAAAGCTTTTAGGTTTATGAAAGTGCTGCCCTGCGGCAGTGTGTTTTATATGCTTAAAGGCTTTTTTATATGCTTCTTTAAGGGGGATATCTCTTTTTTGTATGCATTTTTAGGAACGGAGGCATCGGTATGATAATAAGGATTTGGCTGCCGGCAAATATCGAGTAACAAGGCGGCGATTGGCCGCCGGGATTGAAGGAGGCGGCGCGGATGGCGCAGATTAGCGTGAACCATCTTTATTTTACCTACAAGCAATACGTGAACCCGATTTTTACGGATGTGAACGCGGTGTTTGATACCCAATGGAAATTGGGGCTCATTGGCCGCAACGGCAGGGGCAAGAGCACCCTTTTGCGGCTTTTGAAGGGGGATTTGGTGCCCGATAAGGGGCATATCACCTGCCCGGTGAACATGGAGCTGTTCCCCTATGATTTCGATCTGAGCTACGAAAACGCCATGGATGTGGTGCTTGAAAACATGGGAAAAATCAAAACCATGGAGATTGGAATGGAAAAAGCCCTGGAACTGAACACAGAGGAAGCCCTTGCCGGGTACGGCGAAGCCCTTTCGGATTATCTGCAGATGGACGGGTATACCGCCCGGAGCCGGATCAAAAAGGAAATGGCCCTGTTTAATATGGAAGAAAGCCTTTTGGAACGGGATTTTGCAACCCTGTCCGGAGGGGAGCAGAACCGGCTATTGCTGATCGCCCTGTTTTTAAAGCCCAACGCGTTTATCTTAATGGATGAACCCACCAACCATTTGGATATGGCGGCCCGGGGTGCACTGCTGGAATACCTAAAAAAGAAGCAGGGCTTTATTCTTGTTTCCCATGACAGGGCCTTATTGGACGGGGCGGTGGACCATATTATGGCCATTAACAAAACGGATATCGCCATAGAAAAGGGCAATTATGCCACGTGGAAAAACAATGTGGAATTGAAGGAGGCCTTTGAACAGCGGACCAAGGCCCGGCTGGAGAGGGAGATTGCAGGCCTTGAAAGGCTGGCAGTGGATAAAAGGCAATGGTCGGGCCGGGTGGAGGGCAAGCATTATGAGTTTTGCACCCATGCCCGGGGATTTGATTCCCGGTCGGCGGCGCTGATGCGCCATGCCAAAACGGCGGAGGCCAAGGCCCAAAAAAACCTGGATGAAAAGCGGGGCCTGCTCCGGAATATGGAAACCGCCCCCAAGCTGGGGCTGGCCCAGATGGCGGCGGCAGGGGCGCTGATGACGCTTAGCGGCGTATGCTTTTCCTATGATGACAGGCCGGTTTTAAAGGACATCACATTCACTGTTGAACAGGGCGATGTGGTATGGATTCAAGGGGAAAACGGCAGCGGCAAAACCACGCTTTTAAAATTGATGGAGGGCAGCCTTTCGCCGGACAGCGGCGCCATACTGCGCCGGGGTGGCCTTAAAATAGCCTACGCCTGCCAGCATTGCCGCTACACCCAGGGCATGCCACGGGACATGTTTGAAACCCAAGGGGAATACGCCAGGTTTATCCGAATTTGCAGCCTGTTTGATATTTACGGCACCCACCTGAACCGCCCCATGGAAACCCTTTCCAGCGGGGAAATAAAGAAGGTGGATATAGCCAGGGCCCTGGCCACAGATAACCAGCTGCTCCTTATGGACGAACCTCTGAACTTTATGGACATCCTTTTTAGAGAGCAGTTCTTCGAGGCGGTCACCACCTACCAGCCCACCATGGTGTTCGTGGAGCATGATGCCTGGTTCGGGGAAGGCATAGCCACTAAGGTAATCGACCTATAAACGGTTTTCTTTGGGAAGAGCGCGAGAAACCCTTTCTTTTTTCGTGAAAAGAAAGGGTTTCTCGTATAATTATTTGCTTAGAACACCCGTACCTTGATGACCCCGGCCAGCTCTGTGATCTCCTTGATCAGCTCCTCCGAGGGGGCGTCGGCGATTTCGATGACGGTGACAGCGGCTTCCTTCTTGGATTTGTTCACCATGTTATCGATGTTGATTTTTTCCTTGGAGATAGCGGCGGAGATCGCGGAAACCATGTTAGGCACGTTTTCGTGGATAATGAGGATACGGCTGAATTCCGGGGTCTGCATAACGATATCGGGCAGGTTAACGGAGTTTTTAATGGAGCCGAACTCAAGGTAATCGCGAATCTGGGCGGCGGCCATGAAGGCGCAATTGTCTTCCGATTCGGGGGTGGAGGCGCCCAGGTGAGGAATGCAGACCACGTTTTTCACGCCCAGCATTTCATCGGTGGGGAAGTCCACTACGTAGGAAGCGATCTGGCCCTCTTCGATGGCCTTGAGCATAGCGGCGCTGTCTACCAGCTCGGCGCGGCTGAAGTTTAAAAGGTGGGCGGCCTTTTTCATTTTGCTCAGGGAATCGGTGTTGAACATGGCCCGGGTCTTATCGGTCAGGGGCACATGGATGGTAACATAATCGGCCTTTTGGAGCACTTCGTCCACCGAGGCGGCACGCTTAACGGCACGGGAAAGGCTCCAGGCGCTGTCCACGGAAATGAAGGGATCGTAGCCGATGACGTCCATGCCGAAGCCCTGGGCGGCGGTGTTGGCCACAATAGCGCCGATAGCGCCCAGGCCGATCACGCCCAAGGTCTTGCCCCGAAGCTCGGGGCCTACGAAGGCCGCCTTGCCCTTTTCCACCAAAGCGGGTACGTCTGCGCCCTTGCCTTTAAGCTCCGCTGCCCACTGGATGCCGCCAGCGATGTTGCGGCTGCCCAAGAGGAGACCGGCCATAACCAGCTCGGCTACCGCATTGGCGTTAGCGCCGGGGGTGTTGAATACCACGATGCCCTTTTTCGTGCAAGCGTCCAAGGGAATGTTGTTGACCCCGGCACCGGCCCGGGCAACGGCCAGAAGGGAGCCTGGCAATTCCATTTTATGCATATCCGCAGAACGAACCAGAATGCCGTCGGGCACGGGCTCTTCCTTGGTGATGGTGAAGTTTTCCCGGCTTAGCTGGGTATGGATCACATCGGAAATGGGGTTCAGGGTTTGAATTTTAAACATCATGCGTTCTCCTTTTCAAACTGCTTCATGAAGGCCACCAGCTTTTCAACGCCTTGGACGGGCATGGCGTTATAGATGCTGGCGCGCATGCCGCCTACGGAGCGGTGGCCCTTTAGGTTCACCAGGCCCTGCTTGGCAGCTTCTTTTACGAACTTGTCGTCTAATTCTTCCGAGCCGGTAACAAAGGTGATGTTCATACGGCTGCGGAATTCCTTCTGGGCGGGGGCCTTGAAGAGCTTGGAATTGTCGATAAAATCGTATACCAATTGGGCCTTTTCGATGTTGATCTTTTCCATGGCTTCCACGCCGCCAAAGCCCTTAAGCCATTCAAAGCCCAGCTTGGCCATGTAGATGCCGTAGGTGTTGGGGGTGTTGTACATGCTGTCGTTCTTGGCCTGGACGCCCCAGTTAAGCAGCTTGGGGCACAGGGGGTGGGCATAATCCAGAAGATCATTGCGAACGATCATCACACAAAGGCCGGAGGGGCCGATGTTTTTCTGGGC
>JAVBTR010000069.1:0-51338 GCA_031556065.1 Eubacteriales bacterium
CCAGAGCCACAATCTGGCGCTCCACCACTGAACTATACCCACCATGTTGGCACGCCTGAAGGGATTCGAACCCCCGACCCACGGCTTAGAAGGCCGTTGCTCTATCCGACTGAGCTACAGGCGCATATCGCTGTAAGCCGCCTGCCGAAGGAATTTCGGCATCGCATGGGAAGGCGATAATCCCTTGCTGACGATTATGAATCTTACCACATGGTGGGACTTCTGTCAAGTATTTTATTTCATTTTTGATTGTTTTATGAGCTTAATACGGCATTTTGTGCAAGTGTCCAATAACCTTGACCATGACGGCCCGTTTGGAAACGGTAGCCTTTCAGGCCGGGAGGGGGTAGGGTACCTTGAATGCCGGGCAAAGCGTATAGGACTTTTGTCACCTTATAATCTTCTATATAAATGCCAATGGCACAATAGGATGCAGGTGCAGGGCCTTCGAGGGGGACCTTCACAAAACGCCAGCCAGGGTTTTCGAAAGGGGCAAAGGGCATGAGGGTGTCGAAGTAGATTTTTAGTTCCTCAATAGCGTTGGGCCAATAAACAGGCGGCAAGGCATCTAAGGGAATGGCATCGGTTTCCATGGGTTGGTAGATGATTTCCTCTGCGGGCTCCGGTTTTTGTTCCGGGGGGGATGCTATTTCCGGCCCCGGTTCGACAATCGGTTCCGGCGCGGGCTTTGCTTCCTCTTTGGGGGGAACAGCCAAATAGTTTTGCACAGCTTCTTGCATTTGCCAAAGAGGCATAAGGGTTTGCCCTTGGACGGCCCCTGCGGCATAAACCTGGGTATCCGGCCAATCGGTGCAGATGATCAGGCAGCGAAACTCGTTAAGGGTGGTGCCATTGGGCAGGGCGAAGGAATCCTGAGCCAGACGGCCCTGGCCTAAGCCTGAAACCAAGAGGCTTCCAAGATCCACTATCGCGCTGGCCGGCGCCTGGGATAAGAGCATGGCCCGGTAAGGTTTTTTGTCTAGATTGGATATGCTTAAGGAAATGGCGGCCCTCATTCCTTTTTGTGTTAAGCGGGCATGGCCGGAGCAATTGCCTTTTTTCGGGTGAAGCATTATATACATTCTTGATTCCTGCATATGGCACCTCCATGGATTGTGTGGAACAGCATATGCGGCGGCGAAAGCAAACAGACGTGGTTTTACAAACATTACGAGAACCCCCTTTGGCGCAAGCGTTAACACAATAAGGGGGGAGAAAATATGCGCAGAACGGTTTTGTGGCTGGCAATGGCTGTGTTTTGCCTGCTGCCTTTTTTAGATGCCCGGGCCTTAACCATTTCTTTTTTGGGCGATTGCACCATCGGTACCATACGTTATCATGAACGGGATACGGATTTTATCGCCAAGATAACCGCCCGGGGGATGGATTACCCGTTTTCCAAGTTCGTGGATGTTTTTTTGAATGATGATTTGACCATTGCCAATTGTGAAGGGGTTTTTACCCAGCAGCGGTCTCCCGACAACAAGAAAAAGACCAATCTTTACGCCGCGCCTGAATGGGCAAAGGTTTTTACTTTGGGCGGGGTGGATGTGGTTAACACAGAAAACAATCACACCTACGACTTTGGACGAAACGGGCGGTTGGATACATTAAAAGCCCTGGACAGCGAAAACATCTCTCACTTTGGGGGCGGGGAAACCCTTGTTATAGAAGCGGCGGGGATCAAAATAGGCATGACGGGCTATACCTATCCCCACCGCTATGATATTTCAAGACAAACAGAAGATATTATTTATCTGCGCGCACAGGGTTGCGAGCTGATAATTGTAAGCATGCACTGGGGCAAGGAAGAAAGTTATACCCTGACAAAGGAGCAAAAGCAATTAGGGCGTGCTTTGATCAACGCCGGAGCGGATGTGGTGTATGGACATGGCCCACATGTATTGCAGCCGGTAGAAATATATGAAGGAAAGCCAATTATTTACAGTCTGGCAAACTTTACATTTGGGGCCAACGCGGCGCCCAAAGACCCGGATACGGCCTATCTTTCTTTGGAGTATGAAAGAAACGAAGGAAGGGTTTCGCTGCTTTCAATAACGGCGGTACCCGCCCGCATGCACGATCAAAAAGACTTTTGCCCTTATCCCTACGAGGAGAGGGAGGATATGGAGAGGGTGTGGAAAAAGCTAAAGATGGAGGAAGGTTTTATTCAGCCTTAAGCTTAGAAAAACTTGCCATTTCCAATGGGATAGGATATAATTAAGGTTGAATGTATATAAGTGGAGGTTTACTTAATGAAACAGTATCTGGCGTTTTTTTTGGCAGTGATGCTTGTTGTTTTCGCATTGCCTGCTATGGCTGTAACGGTATCGGATCCCATGCTGCCCGATCCTGAAAAATACCAATATGAGGCAAAGACCACCATTGCCTTCAACCTGCGCAAGGAGCCAGATGAAAAATCGGCCAAGCTGGTGGAAGTAAAAAAAGGCGCGAACATCAACATTATTGAATACGGAGACGAATGGTGCAACGTCGAATACCGCGAGAAAAAGGGCTATGCCAAAACGAAATGGCTGTTTATGCTGAAAACCTCCGATCCTTACAAATATCCGATTCTTGGCTATGACGTGCCTTATGGCATCGGTGAAATGCTCATTAGCTACAATACCAAAGGGCAAGCCGGTAAAACAAGCAATTACAGCGGCAATGAATTGGAACCCGGTACCATGCTCACTGTGCACCGGTATAATCCGGATACTGATGTGGCTACCATCCTCGTTTGGAAAGCCTACATCGATCTGCCCGCAGGCGCTGTAAAGGTGACTCAGTTCGTTCCTTACGATGAAGCCCAGCCGGGGGATATCATTGCGGGTTACACCACTTACCAAAGCAAGAAATACGGTTTTCCTTACCACTATGTACGTTATGATAATATCGCATTGGCCGTTAGCCGCTTAGACGGTGCGGTGGTTCAGCCAGGAGAATTGTTCTCCTTTAATACCCTGGCGGCACCCTATAGCAAGGCCAATGGTTATAAAAAGGCCCGCATCATGGGCGGTGAAGGGCTGGGCTTTGGCGGCGGTGTTTGCCAGATTAGCGTGCTGACCCGTTCCGCAGTACTGGGGCTGCCAGTGCTGATCCGGGATTGGTACATGCATACCGATGAAGGCACGGTCTACACCACCCAGATTTGCGATGCCACTGTGGGGAATTCAAGGGATTTTTCTTTCTATAACATGCTGGATTATCCCATCTACATGAATTTCTTCCAGGCGGAGGACAGGGGGGTTATGAACCTCTTTATCTACCGCTCCAAGTAACTGGCAACCGAAAAGGTCTGGCATTTGTGCAATCCCTCCCACCGCTTTATAGCGGTGTTTTTTATTTCTTGAAATAATCCCATTTAGAACGTATAATAAAGGTTGCGAAATTGAAAGGAGGTGCTTCCATGCAGGCGATGCCGGATTTGATTGACAAGCTGAATTTATCGGGCAAGCGCTTGAGCAAGGGGCACCATAAGATCAGCCAATTTATTGCTACCCATTATGATAAGGCTGTGAATATGACTGTGGGCATGCTTGGCAAGGCTGCTGGGGTATCCGAGGCCACGGTGGTACGTTTCGCGGTAGCGCTTGGGTACGAGGGTTACCCGCAGTTTCAAAAGGCCCTGCAAGGAGCGGTGCTCTATCGGCTTACGGCAGAACAGCGGTTTGAAATGTCCCGGGATAAAAATACCAAGGATGTGCTGAAAACCGTTCTGGGCGGAGATGTGAACAATATCCGTATTACCCACGAGGAACTGGATTTGGAAGCCTTTGAGGATGCGGTACAGAGGATTTTGGGAGCCAAGGTAATCTATGTGATGGGTCAGCGTTCAGCAGCGCCCCTAGCCCAGTTTTTGTGCTACTACTTAAACTATATTTTCGAAAACGTGCGTATGGTAACCGCTGGCGCGGCGGATTCCTTTGAGGGGATCATGCGCATTTCAAAAGAGGATGTGCTGCTGGGGATCAGCTTTCCACGCTATTCTAAGCGCACCTTGGAAGCCATGGAGTTTGCCCGCAACGCGGGCGCACAGGTGATTGGCATTACCGATGGGCTTCATTCGCCTATTGCCCAGGCGTCCCATGTGTGCTTAACCGCCAAGACGGAAATGGCATCCTTCGTGGATTCTCTGGCGGCGCCTTTGTCCCTGATTAACGCATTGATTGTTACGTTAGGCATTCACAGAAAAGAGGAGCTTTCCAACCATTTTCAGCGTTTGGAAAGCATTTGGGATACTTACAGCGTGTATTTGGGTGAGGGCGGCAAGTGAAGAATGTAATTGTGATCGGCGGCGGCGCCGCGGGAATGATGGCTGCTATATTTGCGGCGAAGAATGGCGCAAGGGTAACGGTGCTGGAACGCAACGAAAAGCTGGGTAAAAAGCTTTACATTACCGGCAAAGGCCGCTGCAATGTAACAAATGCCTGCGATATGGACGAGTTTATCCGTCAGGTGCCAAGGAACGGACGGTTCCTTTATTCGGCCCTAAGCTTCTTTTCGCCCGACGAGATGATGGCCTTTTTGGAAGCTGCCGGATGCCCGGTGGTGATCGAGAGAGGGCGGAGGGTGTTTCCCCAAAGTCAGAAGGCCAGTGATGTGAATCGGGCGCTGAAAAAAGAAATGGAGCGCCATGGGGTGCAAACCCGCTTAAACGCCCGGGCTGCAAGCCTTATAATAGAAGAAGACACCATCAAAGGGATCACGCTTAACGATGGCCAAAGCCTTAGGGCGGATCGCGTCATCGTGGCCACAGGCGGCCGCTCTTATCCTATGACAGGCTCTACCGGGGATGGCTACCGCCTTATGGAAGAGGCGGGGCACATGGTTATGCCCCTTGTACCCGCTTTGTCCGCGCTTAAGACGGTGGAAGGATGGCCGAAGGAATTACAGGGCCTTTCCCTTAAAAACGTAACGTTGAATGTGCAGTTGGGCAAAAGGAAAGTGTATACGGAGCTAGGGGAAATGCTCTTTACTCACTTTGGTATCTCTGGCCCGTTGGTAATCGAAGCATCCAGCCATTTGGAAAAGGATAAGCTGCCCCAATATACGGTGACGCTGGATTTAAAACCGGGCATAACTGGTGAGCAGGTGGACGCGAGGCTGTTAAGAGAATTTGAGCAGGCGCCCAACAAGCAATTGAAAAACGTATTGGTTTCCCTTTTGCCGGGGAAAATGGCTGCTATGTTTCCTAGTATTGTCGGATTCGACGACACACTGCCTATTCACAGCGTGACTAAGGAGTTGCGGGCTAAAATGGTAGCAGGGCTTAAATCACTGCCAATGACCATCGAAAGCTTCTGCTCCATCGATGAAGCCATTGTTACAAGGGGCGGCATCAGCGTGAAGGAAATTCAGGCAAGCACCATGGAAAGTAAATTGGTTAAAGGGCTTTACGCTGCCGGGGAAGTGATCGACGTGGATGCTCATACCGGGGGTTATAATTTGCAGATTGCTTTTGCTACCGGCGCATTGGCGGGCCACAGTGCCGCATACTAATAGATAAATGGGGATAGATAAACGTGCACTACATCGTAATGGATATGGAATGGAACCAGCCCTTGTCTTACGAAAGCAGTATATTTAAACAGGTGGGAGATAAGCTTCTGTTCGAAGTGATTCAAATTGGCGCGGTAAAGCTGAACGAGCGGTGCGAAATCATCGATAGTATTTCCCTGCCTATTAAGCCCACCTGCTATACCAGAATCCACCCCCGGGTAAAGCGGATGACAGGGCTTAACGATGACATCTTGGATCAAGCCCCTTATTTTTGTGAAGCGGTAGAGCAGTTTGCTGCCTGGTGTGGCGGGGATTACGTGCTTTTGACCTGGGGCTGCGATGATGTATCGGTTTTACACCAAAACATGGAATTTTTTGAATGTGCCACCCAGCTGGCACGGATGTACGATATCCAAGTGCTCTTTAGTGTGGAGCATGAGTTGGGTAAGGAGCGCAAGGGCTTGTCCGCGGCTATGGAGCTGTTGGAAATTCCGGTAGAGGAAGAAAAGACTTTCCATAATGCCCTGCATGATGCTTACTATACTGCCCTGGTGTTTCAGCGGCTTCCGGCACCTCAGGCGGTTTTAAATCACATCGAAACCCCGCGCAAGCTCATTCACATTAACCGCAAGGATCCCCGCATGCGCAACCAGAAAAAATACGGTTCTTTGGAGCTGGCGTTTGAAAGCGAGGAAGCCACCGGAGCGCCTTGTCCCATGTGCCATAAAAAGACCATACAGGACGGCCCTTATATCCGACAGGCAGGGAACAAGTATATCGGCCTTCTTACATGCCCGGACCATGGTTCGGTGCTGAACCAATTAAATCTCGGGGCAGTGGAACAGGGGGGTGTGATGATGGCCACGCTTACCTCCATGGCCAACAAAATGAAGGTAGCATATATGCATACCAAGCAATTGCAGCCACAGCCCAAGGACGATCCCATGACGGCCCTTTTGCTGGCAGGCCGCACCAATATGCCATTTGATGATTAGGGCGTGTTTCAAAACCCCGGCCGCCCATCTTCGGTGGCGTAAAACGCCATTTCTGCGTTACCAAACCTCGAAATAGCGCCACTATTCTTTCGGTTTAGCGTCTTGTTCCGGCGTTTTATCTACTCGAATCACACGTTCCGGTGTTTTGAAACACTCCCCAGGCCCTCTTTGAGAAAGGAGCGTTAATCATGCGTATTGAAATAAATGCTCATGCCATAAACCTTGAACCCGGTGCTATGGTGCTTGAATGTATCCGCCAATTATGCCCGGAAAAAGAAGCAGGCACCTTAGGTGTGTTTTCAGGCGGCCAGGTGTTGAGCCTTGGAGAACGCTTGAATGAAGACGCGGTTTTAACGCTGATCGATTTTTCTTTTGAAGAGGGCCGGCGAATTTACGAACGTTCATTGCGGCTGATGCTGATTACCGCCCTTAGCGAGGTGTTCCCGGATGCTCATTTGCGGGTGGATTTTTCCATCGGCTATGGGGTTTATATGAAGCTGCTGAACCAGCCTTTGGATGAAAAACAGGTAAAGACCCTTGAAGATGCCATGAGAGCCCTTGAAAGGGAGGATTACCCTTTTGAAGCAAACGGCGCTACGGTGGGGCTTAAGCATATAAAGCGGCCCTTTTTCGGTGTGCTGCTGCCCTCGACTGGCTATGTGAAGGCTTTTACCCTAGCGCCTCAAGATAAGGGCTTTGTTATGCAGATGCCGGGGCCAGAGGACCCAAGCAAGCCAGCGCCCTATGTATTAAGGCCTAAACATGTAAAGGTATTCAACCAATCCCAGTATTGGTGCCGAGTGCTTGAAACCACCTGCGCCAAGGATTTAAACCGCATGATGAAGGAAGAAAGCTTTCGCCAGTTTGTCCGTGTCAATGAAGCGCTTCATGATAAATCCATCGCGGCTATCGCGGATGAAATTGACTCTAAAAACAAGCGTTGCATTTTTGTGGCAGGCCCCACCTCCAGCGGCAAAACCACCTTTTCTAACCGCTTGGCCATTCATTTACGGGTGCTGGGGTTAAAACCAGTGGTGGTTTCTATGGACGATTTCTTTTTTAACCGTGATACCTACCCTGTGAACCAAGATGGTACCATGGATTATGAGGACATCGCCCGCATTGATATGGCTACTTTTGAAAACGGCATGAAACAGCTTTTAAGTTGCCAAGAAACCCGTTTGCCCATATACGATTTTCAGCTGGGGAAGCGTTCCCCCGTGACGAGACACTTTAAGCTGAATGAAAACGATCCGGTGATCGTGGAAGGGATTCACGCCCTGAACCCCTTGGTTTCCCAAGGACTAGACCCGAAATGGGTGTTTAAGGTGTATGTAAGCTGTCTAAGCTGCGTGAACATGGACGATGAAAACCGTGTGCGGACCACCGACGTGCGTTTAATGCGGCGGATTGTGCGGGATATGCTTTTTCGCAACACCCTGCCTGGAGAAACCATGGCTGGGTGGCAATCAGTTCGTGCAGGGGAAGAAAAGTGGATTTTTCCCTACCAAGAAACAGCAGATGCTATGTTTAACACCAGTCTTCACTATGAGCTGCCGGTTTTGAAGGAGCATATTTATGGCAGCCTTCAATGGATTAATAAAGAAGACCCAAACTATTTATATGCTGTAAGGCTTAAAAGCATTTTGGATCATTTTGATACATTGGAAGAAGATATTATGGATGAAATACCGCCATTGTCTTTAATGCGGGAGTTTGTGGGCGGCTGTACCCTTTACGATTAGAAGATATCTCCTTGGCTGAACAAACCATACAGGCCTCCGGTGTGGATAAATAGAATGCGTTCCATACCTTCAAAGGTACCTTTGAAGGTTTCCGATACCAGGCCATAAAAGGCCTTGCCTGTATAAACAGGGTCCAATACCAGGCCTTCTGTCCTGGCAATATGGCCAATCAGGTCCTTAACTTCCTTGGAAGCAATACCGTAGCCCTGGCCTACATAACCATCGATAATGCGCACGTCCTTTGCTTGGACGGGCGCATTCATTTTTACGCAAATGCTGGTTACCACATTGGTAAAATAATCCGCCGTATCGGATACGTTAAAACCTATAATGGCATGGCCTTGGCTGGCCGCAAGGAGCCCCGCATAGGTGCCGCCGGAACCTACAGCCAAGGTGATGGCATCAAAACGCAGGCCTGTTTTTCTTTCGTAAGCGGTGATTTCACTATAGCAATCCACATACCCCATGGCCCCAAGGGCGGTGGAAGCGCCTAATGGAATCTGGTAAGCGTCTGGGGCGTAGGAAGCCATCCGGGCGTTAACGGTTTCAAACTCCATAGGGGAAAGGAAGCAGATTTCCGCGCCGAAAAGCTTATTAAGTAAAAGATTGCCGTTTTGCGAAGGGGTGGGTTCCCCCCGCAAAAACAAGATGCACTTTAAACCAAGTCGGGCTGCCAAGGCTGCTGTGGCCCGGCAATGGTTAGATTGAATGCCTCCGCAGGTAATAACCGATTGAAAGCCTTGATCCAAGGCTTCTTTTAACACATATTCAAGCTTGCGTACCTTGTTGCCAGAGCATTCAAGGCCCGTCATATCGTCCCGCTTCATATATATTTCTTTGCCGATTTCTTTTGAAAGCTTTTCTAGTTTCACAATGGGAGTGGGTAAAAACGCCAGATGCAATTTCTCGGGGTGATTCATAAGCCGGCCTCCTTTTTATAGCTCATTTATTATAGCATATCCATCAAGGTTTCTTGGAAGTTGACAAAATCAACTCGAATCAACAACCAATCCATTGTAGAAAAGGTCGCTTCACCGTATAATAAGGGCAAGAGGTGAAAGCCCGAAAAAATTCGGGCTGTTTTTCTTTTTGTGCAACTTTTGCTATGATGATAGAGTCTAACAGATGACCGGTCGAAAAAAAGGAGATTGATAAGCGTGACAAGCGACGTTTTTGCCCAAAGAATTATAGCGCTGACGGACACATTGTACCGTATCAGCCTGTCCCAGCTCAGCCAGAGCTGCGATCGGGAGGATGCTGTGCAGGAGTGCCTGCGCAAAGCCTGGGAAAAACGCAAGAAGCTTAAGGATGACCGGTTTGTGGACACCTGGGTGATTCGCATCCTTTTAAATGAATGCCATAACATTCAGCGAAAGGGCAAACGGCAGATTCCTACACCAGCATTGCCGGAACCTGCGGCCCAGCCGGAATCCGCCGATATGGGCGAATTAAAGGCAGCCCTGCTGGAATTGGATGAAGCCACGCGGCTGCCCATTATGCTCCAATACGTTGAGGGCTATCCCATAGAAGAGGTGGCTAAAATGCTAAGGCTTCCTGTGGGCACGGTTAAATCCCGCATATCAAGAGGCAAAGCAAAGCTTAAGCAACGCTTAAAAGAGGAGGTGTTCACGGCATGAAAAACGGTGATGATTTCAAAAAAGCTCTGGGCAATGCCGACAGCGCCTTTGAAAACAAGGTTAAAAAGACCTTATATGAACTTGAAACCCAAGAGGAGGAAAAAACTGTGAAAAAATTTAGCGCAAGCTTCGCCCTGGTGATGGGGATCATTCTATTGGTAGCGGTGGCCTTTGCGGCGGCCAGCCAATGGGGGATTATGGATTTTATGGAGCGACATGGCCGGGTAATTCCTAAAGCCACGGAGTTGGTTCAAAGCGATATCGCCCAACAAGGGGGTAAAACGGAAGCGGGCCAGTTTACATTGCGAGATGCCATGCTGGATGGCAAGGATATTTACATGGTAGTGGCTGTGAAGCCAGCGGATAAAAACACCATGCTTCTTTCCCTGGATGCCATGCTGGAAGACCCGGCTAGTAACATGGGGCCCCTGTATGCGGATGAAACCGTGTCCATCAGAGAATACGCCATGGCAAAAGGCAAAACCAAGCTATACTATGTGGATGCTAACCCAGACCCGGATTGCGTACAGGCTAAGGATTTTATTTTAGAAGAGGATGGTACCCTGGTACTGATTCTGATGGGGGAATACGATAACCCGGCAGAAAGCTTTGAAATAAGCCTTTCTTGCATTGTCATCCCTTATAAGGAGGATGAATTGGATATCGAAAAAAGGCAGGACGTTCCGCTTACCTTTACCCTGGATGATGTGCAAATGGAAGACACAGCTGTTTATAAGGTGCCCCAAGTATATGCTGATTGTGGTGTGCAGGTAGACGAGATTGTTCTTGCCAAATCCACCATTGCAACCCATGTTAAAATCACCTTCTCTGTGGTGGATGAATCGGCCTTTAAACTAACCGGCGGTGGCTTGTGGTTTGAATTCTTGGATGAGAAGGGTGAACGAATAGATGGTGGCCCCATGGGTATGGGCAGCATTGGTGAAGTGGAGGGCACCAATGGGCAAATATTTATTCAAGAGGATTCCCTCATTGCAGTGGATAAGCTTCCCAAAACCATTACCCTAAGGGGCTACAATTGCTGGGAGAAAAACCGCTACGAAACCCATACCTTTCAAATGGAATAATTTGTCGAATTTCTACCCCGCGCTTCTATGAAGCGTGGGGTTTTTACACGTGATATTTGGGAATACTCCTTGACAAATGGCAGACAATGGTGTTTAATCAAGGTTGTGCCACTTGTTCTTTAATGTCTTAATAGTGGGAAGCATACCGAGGGAGGAACCTTTGTTGCAGGTACTACGTATCGTACTCGAGGTACTATCAGCGGTTTTCAGTGTTTGGATGATGGCCATGCTGGTTTACCAGCTGGTGCTTGGCCTATTCGGGTTTAAAAAGGAAGCAAAAGATTACAAGGATCACGACCCAGAGTCCCGCTTTTTGGTTCTAGTTCCAGCCCATAACGAGGAAAAAGTCATCAAGGATATTATCGAAAACTTACAGCATATGGAGTACCCTAAAGAGCTGTACGATTTTTTTATCGTTGCCGATAATTGCACCGATCGCACTGCCGATGTGGCCAGGCAAATGGGTGCAAAGGTGATTGAAACCCACAAGCGTACCGAAACCAGCCCTACGGGCAAGCCAATTGCCCTTAAAAAGGCGCTGAAGATCATTGGGGATTACGAAAACAAGTATGATCTGTTGATGATTTTCGATGCAGATAACTTAATCGACCCGAACATGTTTCTGGAAGTTAACAGCCAATACATCGATAAGGATAAGCCTGAAATGATTCAGTGCTATCTTGGCAGCAAGAACAAAAAAGGCCTGGTGGCCTGGTTTTATTACACCTGTTTCACCACCTCCAACCGCTTTTCCCAATTGGCCAGAACGAGAAGAGGGCTTAATTGTGGTATCGGCGGCACAGGCTATGCCATAGATACCCGCTATCTCCATGAGCGCGGCGGCTGGACCACCATGAGCCTTACAGAGGATTTCGAAATCCAGATCGAAGCCACCCTTAAAGGCAAACGCATTCTATGGAACCACAACGTCCGCGTGTACGACGAAAAGCCCACCACCTTTAAAGCCAGCATTCGTCAACGGATTCGCTGGGCCCAAGGACAGTGGTTTGTTGCTATTAAGAACACGCCGAAAATCTTTGGGGCTATTGGCCACAAAACCATTTCCGGCCGTGAAGCGGTAAGCATGTTTATGTATATGTATGGCCTGTTCGCTAATATATTCGTGGTGTTCCAGTCCATATTGACACTGGCGTTCATTCTGTTGGATGTTCGTGAATTGACCATTCAGCCCTGGTATTACACCGCGCCACAGGTGCTTTTGTTTGTTTACAGCTTCCTGGTGCTGTTTTATTCTGCCGACCAGATGGATAACCATATCAGGCCCTCCCTGCGCACCCTGCCCCTGATGCTTATCAGCACAGCCATTAACCTGGTGCTGGCGGTGATTGCCCAAACGGTTGGCCTGTTTCTGCACAAAAAGCAGAACAATTGGGTGAAAACCGAGCACAGCCTGAACCGCCTTGAGTGCATGGAAAGCCTCTATGAGGGAGAGAATTATCTTCCAGGGTATGAGGATGAGGAAGAAATGACGCCGGATAAGTTAGAGGCGTAGGGACGGCTACTGAAAAGGGCCCATTTCGAGATCACCGCAGACGGTTCCGCGCTTTACTCACAGCCGAACCCTTTTGAACAGCCTTATAGATAGTGCCTGGGGACAGGCGCTATCCCAGCGCGTCGACAAAGTGGACGCTTTCGTGCGACACCTGTATCGCACGAGGGATTTCCCTCACTGCACTGTAAAATCTTCGGTTTTACGGTCGGGGCCATCGGCCCATTAAGGCCCTGAAAGGGCTTCGGGCAAGGTAGGAATTTCTACGAAATTCCACCGAAAATCGCCGCACAGGTGGCCTGCGAGGTCACGGCGGCCACTGGCCTGATCCTTATCGCGGGCGAGGTCACCGCTGATTGCTACGTCGACATTCAGGCCATCGCGCGGGATACCGTTCGCCGCATCGGGTACACGGGCGGTCACGGCTTCGACGCCGATTCCGTCGCGGTGCTGACCGCGCTGAACAGCCAGTCGCCGGACATCGCCCTGGGCGTCGACCGGGATGGCGCCGGCGATCAGGGCATGATGTTCGGCTACGCCACCGACGAAACCGACACCTTTATGCCCATGCCGATTCATCTGGCCCACGGCCTGACACGGCGACTGGCGGAGGTGCGCCGGGACGAGATGCTGCCCTATCTCGGGCCGGACGGAAAGTCGCAGGTCACTGTGGAATACCGCGCCGGTGTGCCTGTGCGAGTGGACGCGGTCGTGATCTCGACCCAACACGCGCCGGACGTCGGGCAGGTGACCATCCGCGGGGACGTGCTTCGCCATGTGATCCGCGACGTCATCCCACCATATCTGCTCGACGCAAACACAAAATACTTCATCAATCCCACCGGCCGGTTCGTGGTCGGCGGGCCCCAGGTTGACACGGGGCTGACGGTCCGCAAGATCATCGCCGACACTTACGGCGGCTTCGCCCGTCACGGTGGCGGAGCCTTTTCCGGCAAAGACCCGACGAAGGTGGACAGGAGCGCCGCCTATGCCGCCCGGCACATCGCCAAGAACCTGGTGGCGGCGGGGATCGCGCATAGGCTGGAGCTTCAGGTGTCCTACGCTATCGGCGTGGCGGAACCCGTGTCGGTCACGATGGATACCTTCGGCACGGGCAAGCTGCCGGAAGATGCCATCCTGCGGCTGGTTGGCAAGCACTTCGGCCTGCGGCCCGCCGCGATCATCGAGCGGCTGCGACTTCGGGCGCCCATCTACACGCAGACCGCCGCCTACGGCCACTTCAGACGTGACGACCTCGACCTGCCCTGGGAGTGGCTGAACATGGTGGACGCGCTTCGGGCGGATTGTGGGCGGCGGTCGGCTCGGCGTCCTGTGGCGACAAAGGTGGCCCGTGCGGTATTGACGTTATTCACTCAATCGCAATTCCCACAGTTCTTCGGTGATTATTTGATCTGTCCACTCGTCATTGGCTTTTGTTTCAACTAACGCAAACCCGCTGCGCTCGTATAAATGGCGCGCCGCGTGCAAAAAGTCAATCGTCCAAAGGTAAACCCGCCGATAATGATGTTCTCGGCAAAACGACATTGCCTGATCCATGAAGCGTTTCCCGATTCCCCGGCCCTGGTACCGCTCATCAAGGAGGAACCAGCGCAGTTGCGCCGTATGGTCGTCCGCTTTCACGATTGCGATGGATCCGATGATTTCATTTCCGGTTTCCGCGACCCACAGCATACCGCCATCGGGATGAAGCAAAAACTCGGAAAGCCCTTTCATGACATAATGCTCAAATATCGGCTTGAACCGGTATGCGTTTTGATAGAGCTTCATGTGCAGGTAGTCGACGTATCCCGCATCGCCCGGTTTAAACTGTCGGATGATAATTTCACCGTTGTTTTTCACGAATTTTTCGCCCCTTTCCTCAATACATGCGGTGGACGTGGCGGGCGGCGGAATCGAACTAGAGCGAAAGATAGCCGCTTGTTTTTACCACCGTCGCGAACATCCCGCTGAGCGCCGCCATAAAAACCTGATGCACGGTTTCGGCAGGAATGGTTCGCCCCGCCCACGACAGGTCTTTGGTAGCGCAGGCGTCGTCGATCAAAGTCACCTTTATTCCGAAATCCTTGCACGCCCTTGTCGTCGTGTCGATGCACATATGGCTCATCATGCCGCAAATAACGAGCTCCGTGATGGCGTTGCTTTGTATGATCTTCAGCAAATCTGTTTCATAAAAGCTGTTGGGCGCGTGCTTGATTACCAGATGCTCACCAGCTTGCGGGTTCAGATTCTTATGGATTTCCGCTCCCTTCGTATCGGGCAGAAAGAAGGTTGCGCCCTCCCGGACGTTTATATGCTGAACATGAATAATGGGCAGGCGCGCGGCGCGGAAATGCCCGAGCAGCCTTTCAATGTTCGCCAGTGCGGCCATTGGATCGCAAAGCTCGGATTTGCCGCCCGCAAAATAGTCATTTTGCACGTCAATGATCAATAACGCTTGTTTCATGGATGACCGCTCCTTTACTCAGGCTTTCCCGCCGAAAGCTGCCAGATAACGCCATACTTGTCCTGCACCATGCCATAGAGCTCGCTCCAGAAGGTTTTTTCCAAGGGCATCAACACCTCGCCGCCCTGGGAGAGTTCGTCAAAGATACACCGGATTTCTTCCTTGTCATCCGTGCTCAGTGTCGGGCTGATGTTGTCCCCCTTGGTGAGCGGCATGTCGGACGGAACGTCACAGAACATGACGTTGCAGCCGAAGATGGGAACGCTGCTGTACATAACATACTCTTTATCCGCGTCGGACACGGTGTAATTGGGATCAGGGGGCATCTGTCCGTAGGTCATCAGGACTTGCACCTCGGACTGGAACACCTTCGCGTAGAACGCAAGGGCCTCCCGGCAATTGCCGTCAAAATTGATAAACAGAGAAAATTGTTTACTCATGGCTTACACTCCTTTTTATGTCTGTATGGTGATAATCCTTTATTTTACATAATCCTTTATTTTACCTTTTTGCGGAGCTTTAATGAGATGCTTCTCTTTACAGCCATTTCCTCAAACAAACTGACGGCGTCCGTTTCGGTATCCGCCGCAATTTGCTCCAAGACCGCGTTTACATCCTCAAGCTCCAGCAGGTTCACGGCAAGACAGTAAAAACTCTTTCGCCGGCCATTGTCATGGCGCTTTAGCAAATGCTCCAACGCCGTGAGCTTCTCGCGCTGCTCGGCAATATATGCCTCCTGTCCCATCGCCCTTGCTTTGTCGTTGTCTCGGAACTGGTTCTTGTGTGTTATGAACGAGTCGGAAAGATCGGCTCCGTCATACTTTTTACAGGGGTATTCCTCGCACAAATAGCAATATTCGAGACCTTTGCGCTGGGCGCAGGATAACATGCCGCACGGAGGATGCTTCTCCGAAAACCCTTCGCCGGCGCAGCCGGGGCATTTGGAAGCGCCGTCCGTATGGTAGCGCGGGCATAGGCCGCAATTTAGCCCGCAGGCTGAAAACTGTGGGCACGTCCTGTTTTTAAATTCCATCCTTCAACGCCCCCTTGCATTCGCTGCACCTCTGATGATGCTGGTCGATCACGCCGCCGCAGTTCGCGCAGGTGAACTGTTCCTTCTGCGCACGCAAAAAAGCGGGCATGTCCCGCCTTGCCTCGAGACCGTTTTGCACCAAATCTACGTCATAGTTTCGCGTATAGCTTTTATTCAGGCTTTTGATTCTGACGCAGGGGAAGCTGCCACACTCAAAGCACCACTTGAGACCCTTTTCAAATGCACAGCTTTTCTTCGCGCAGTTCCGGCAGCTTTTCCGAGTGATTTGTTCTGCCGGCGTGCGGCAGCCGGAGCAGGGCTTCTTTGCATCCAAATGCGCGCCGCAGGCGAGGCAGTTCACACCGCAAGGCGCGATCATGTTTTCCTCTATTTTTTCGGGCATCTTCATATTGATCACCAGGTTTATAACAGTATGGTTTTGCCTCTATTTCACGGATAGGGGCCTTTTTATTATACAGTAAAATCCAACTCAAAACAACGAAATCAGGAGGTATTGTCTATGGTTTTAGTGATCGCGGAAAAGCCCAGCGTCGCCCAAAGCATCGCCGCCGTCCTTCACGCCAACAAGAGGGAGGACGGCTTTCTTTCAGGCAACGGCTGGATCGTGTCATGGTGCGTCGGGCATCTGGTGGAGCTGGCCGACGCCGCGGCCTACGGCGAACAGTATCAAATGTGCCGATTCGATTAGCTGTTTTCTATGGATTGCGGCGAAGTGAAGTTCTGGGGCTAAAGTGGGATTCCATTGATTTTAATCGCAATACGATCACCATTACAAGAGGTAGGTCTTGGCTACTTGAAATTGGGGCAACCAACAACGACTCTTTCAGGGGGCGAGTGCCAGCGAATTAAACTTTCAAAAGAACTTGGCAAGCCTTATATTGGTCATACTTTATATATTCTTGATGAACCAACCACCGGACTTCATCCCTCTGATATAGATAGGCTAATGACACTTTTGAGAAAACTACTGTCCCACAATAATTCTGTTTTTATTATTGAACATGCACTTGAAGTCATTTTACAGAGCGACTATGTGATTGATTTAGGATTGCAGGGAGGTCTTAAAGGCGGCAATATCATAGCAGCTGGTACACCGTTTGAAGTTTCGCAAAACACAGAAAGCTATACGGGAAAATATTTATTAAGTGAAGATGTGAAATAAAAGAATCGAAAATTTTTGGAATGAGGTGAGTTTTATAATTAAAGATAAATGGGTTTTATGTCCTGTTTGTGGCAATAAAACCCACACAAAAATTAGAGAGGACACAAGACTTGAAAACTTTCCTCTCTTTTGTCCAAAATGCAAAAAAGAAACTTTAATTAATGTGCAGAAATTAAATACGTCAGTTATTGTAGAAAGAGCCAGACGCTAAGACGCAGAGCCGATGAACTTGTGAGATACCTCACAGATCATCGGCTCTTATTTATTGGACTTATAACCCACCGAATAAAAAAAACGAAGTTTTGGTGGGTATATTGTCATGCCCTATTGATTTGAGTATCCCTCCAGACAAGTTTTGAAGTTTGGAGGGATTTTCATGTGTTGGTCTATTTCAGCCACACCGCTACTTATTATGAGTAGCGAGTATATATCTACATACCTCCTCTGATAATGGAGGATAACTTGTTAAAAAAATTGTAGGTTCTGCGTGGAGGGCTTCTGCCCTGCAACAAGAACATACAGTTCCTAAAACAGGATATAAAATTGCACTAAACCGCTCGGTCACAGACCTTGCGGTTATTTTTTTGTCGTTTTTTGTCGTATTGACAGACAAGCCTGCGTGTGGTACAGGCTGTCGTTCGCCTCCTCCCAATCTGAAATTCATTCAGAAAATTCAGATTGGAGGTAAAGGATATGTCATTCAATTATGGCAAAGAAGAAAAGAAATGGCGGCTCTGGAAAGAAGCCGAGGAAAAGCAATTACGAAACTTAGGTGTCAGCGATGATGCCATTGAAAGACTTCATACCCACGACTGGGCAGTTTTCAATTCTGATAGGCGGTACTATCGCAGGTTACAAGATGCAGGTACATACCTTGAAGAATTTGCTGAAGATACGGCACAGTCCGAAGTGAAAACTGTTGAGGATTTTTTGGACAATATTGAAAATCAGCAGCTCTATCAAATCCTCATAATGGTGGACAAGCTTACGCTACAAATCGTTCTGATGAAGATGCAGGGCTTTTCTACCCGTGAAATTGCATCTAACCTTAACATCACGGAAAAAGCCATTTACAGAAGACTGGATAGGCTCAAAGAAAAATTGAAAAAGTTTTTTGAGTAGAGGGGAAAAACAAGGTTTTTCAAGGACTATGGGGTGAAAGGCAAAAAAGCCTTTCACCCTGTTTTCTGTTTTGTGGCGAGAGCGGGACAGTTCCTTGACAACCGAATATCCATTCACCAAATACATCCTCTTTGTGATTGTGATGAGCATAAGCGTGTGTAGCGGTACGCCATGACCTGCCGAAAGGTAGAGAGCGATATTACCGACTCAAAATATCAGGCAGCTCCTGATTTCGCCATAACCCACAAAGAGTATTATGGTACTCCCGTCCAGTCACAGTCCGAGCGTGATTAAACCGTCGCAGGCAATGAGGGCGGCTCTGTCAGAACGACAGTTGGGGTGAAACTCCCGTGGTGTCAGTTCGCTGCTGACCGTTTGGTGACTTCCCATAGCATTTCGGGGTGTCGAGGACAAATTGAAATGCTCCTATCATAAAGCCGGATACAAGGCGGTCTATGGAATAGAGCTTTATTCATGCTCTCCCGACCTTAAATACTTCCTTGTGTTCGGCTGCTACATAGGCAGCACACCTGCCTAAATCCAGATGGGAGGTTAAACACTATGGAAAGAAAAATCAAGCGTGGTGACATCTACTACGCAAACTTAAATCCCGTTATCGGCTCAGAACAAGGAGGTATGCGACCTGTACTTATCATTTCAAATAATACAGGAAACAAACACAGTCCGACGGTTATCATTGCTGCCATTACAAGCAGACAATCAAAGAGGAAAATACCTACGCATTGTTACTTAGACAATATAGAGGGGCTTCCTGCCGACTCTATTATCTTATTGGAGCAAATCCGCACGATTGATAAAAAGCGGCTTAAAGAGCGAGTAACACAGCTCTCAGAGCAAAATATGGACGCTATCACTGCCCCTCTGCTCATTAGTATCGGAGTTTCGATTAACCCGCTACTTGATGAAAGGAGGGGCTTATGAATTTCAATGATATTTACCAACTTGTATTGAAAGAATATCCCGATGTATTGACCGTTGAGGAAATGAGCAAAGCACTCGGTATAAGCTCTAAAACAGGATACCAATTACTTCGTGAGAATAAAATCCAAAATTTGAAGGTGGGCAGAGCGTACAGAGTACCAAAAGCTCACCTTCTTGCTTATTTGCAGTTAGGTGTGCAAAACGCAAGTATTTCTTGAATTTGCACATTGGACTTCATGCATTGCATTTATTACAATATAGATGGTCAACAGCAGAAGTCCATTGGTGCTACACAAAAAGGAGGTTTCATTATGTTAGCAGGACATCTGCAAGAGAAAAAAGGTTACTTTTATATTGTATTAAGTTATCCCGATGCGGCAGGGAAAAGAAAAACCAAATGGTTTCCGACAAAGCTACCTGTTAAGGGAAACAAGAAAAAAGCTGAAGCTATGCTTATGGAAATGAGAAAAACTTACGAGCCGGAGGAAAAACCGCTTGATGAATGTATTTTATTCTCGGACTTTTTATTTCAATGGTTGGAGGTGGTAAAGCCCACGATTGCAATTACAACCTATTCCTCATACTGCAATATGGTAAAGAGCATTATTGCTCCTCACTTTAAGAAAACAGGAGTTACACTGGAGGGATTAAAGGCAACAGATATTCAAGCCTTTTATATGGAGCAGCTAAAGAGGGTTAAGCCAAATTCAGTTATTCATTATCACGCAAACATTCATAAGGCATTGAAATACGCTGTTAAGATTGAGCTGATAGACACAAATCCTGCCGACAAGGTAGAACGTCCAAAGAAGAATACCTTTATTGGTAGCTTCTACGACAGCAACGAAGTTGAACTGCTCTTTACGGCGGCAAAAGATACACGGCTTGAAATCCCCATCTTTTTGGGGGCATTCTATGGACTTCGCAGGAGTGAGGTTTTAGGTCTAAAGTGGAATGCGATTGATTTCAATAGCAACACCATCACGATTAAACATACGGTTACATCGTGCAATATTGACGGCAAGCACATTCAAGTGGCGCAGGATACCACAAAAACCAAATCGAGCATGAGAACGCTCCCACTTGTACCTGTATTCAGAGAAAAACTGCTGACCTTAAAGGAACAGCAGTCTGAATATAAGCGGCTCTGTGGTAAGTGTTATAACAAGGAATATCTGGATTACATTTGCGTAGATGAAATGGGTACGCTCATATCTCCGCATTATCTGACCTCGGCATTTCCAAAGCTCCTTGAAAAGCACAATCTGAGAAAAATACGTTTTCACGACCTCAGACACAGTTGCGCATCGCTCTTACTTGCCAATGGTGTACCGATGAAGCAGATACAGGAATGGCTCGGACACAGCGATTTCTCCACCACTGCGAATGTATATGCACATCTTGACTATAATTCCAAGCTGTCCTCTGCGGATGCTATGGTAAGCGGTTTGAGCGGTGCTTTGGGAGCTATCTTATAAGCACAGCGGCATATCTCAAAGGATATGCCGAGTACATAAAAAAGCTCACAAAAGGCTGCAACCTTTTGTGAGCAGGATAGTCTGGCGGAGAGAGTGGGATTCGAACCCACGGTTCCGTGAGGAACACGACTTTTCGAGAGTCGCACCTTCGACCACTCGGACATCTCTCCGTGTATTTATCTTCAACATCAGCTCAAAAAGCAACCTCGGAAAAGGGAGAGAACTGATGGAGAGAACTAAGGGATATTCAGTTGTTAATGATACCCGATAAACCGTATGAAATCAAGGGTTATCGATGGAGTGCTTCCAAAATGGTCACTCGTTTTCGAGTCAGTCCCGTTATGACCACTTCGATACCGCTCCATATATATGTTCAACCTAAGCGCCTCGGAAAAAGGAGAGACATTTAGGAGAGACATAGCAAAAAATATTAAATTGTGAAGTCCGCAAACCCTTATGGATACAGGGTTTCCCAGTGTCACGCTTCCAAAATCATGTTTCGATTTCGAGTCAGCCTCATTATGACCACTTCGATACCGCTCCATAACGAACGGTATTATAGCATTTTCAATTGTTTATTGTCAACTGATTGGGCAATGCTAATGGCACAAGGGAGGTGGCGCAATGGGCTACTACAGCTATCACAATACGGCCAAGGGGCTGGTTCGGGCGGGGAAGCTTGAAAGGTGGTATTTTGCGGGCAAGCATGGGCGGATCAGCCCGGCGTTGGTGCTGGTATTCCGCGATCCTGTTCATACTGTAATGCCTATTCGGGAATACCGGTGGCATGAGTACCTGCCTCTTTTGCCAAAGGAATTGAAGCGGGAGGATAACGTATGAAAAAGATAGGGATCTTTGTCAGCGTAGGGATCGCAGTTTTGGTGGGCGGGCTATCGGCCCTTATTGTGGGTGACAGCATGGAAATGTATCAGGTGATCACCAAGCCACCCTTTTCGCCCCCGGGATGGGTGTTTCCGGTGGTGTGGACGGTGCTGTACGTTCTGATGGGTGTGTCAAGCTATTGGGTATTTCGGGAAGGGGATAAGGCTGCTTTGTGGGTTTATGGAGCGCAGTTGGTGGTGAATGCCCTTTGGCCGGTGATTTTCTTTAAGTATTATGCCTTCCTGGGGGCGTTTTTATGGCTGGTGCTGCTTTGGGCGCTGGTCTGCTGGATGATTGTACTGTTTTACAAAAGAAACAAGGCAGCCGCTTGTCTGCAGCTGCCTTATTTGCTATGGCTCACCTTTGCGGGGTATTTAAATTTAGGAATCTATTGGCTGTATCCTTAAATGGAGATATTGCCCGCTACGGATATATCGATATCGAAGGGAATCCCCTGTTGGCCTACTATCTTGAAATTATTCAGCACGATGTCCTCGGCATTTCGAAGGAACATGCCGTGGGCTTCCCATTCGGGCAGATCGTCCATCATAGCGGCGTGGCTTTTTTCGCCGCGCTTCATGGTAACGGTGCAATCCTTCATGGCGATGCGGGTCACGGGGCTTTCCGGCAGGCCGTAAACAAACCCGGCGCAGGAGGTGGCTCCCACAGCGGTAACGCTTTCGATGCGTACATCCTCAATGGCAGGGGTTCTTACATCTACAGGCCGCTTTTGCTTATCCTTTACGGCGTCGTCCTTGCCGCCCTTGCCGCAGAAATAATACATGTTGAACACGAAGGGGCATTTCACGTTCTCCATAAGGATATGGCTGAAGGTGATATTGGATACCGTGCCTCCGCGGTAGCGGCGGGTTTTCAGGCGAATGCCCCGGTCAGTGCCCCTGAAAACGCAGCCAGTGACCAGCACATTGCGTACTCCGCCAGACATTTCTGAACCGATGACCACACCGCCATGGCCATTGAGCATGAGGCAGTTGGTAATAATAATATTCTCGCAGGGCTTGGGGTTGGGGGTATCCTCCGTACCGGCCTTGATGGCGATACAATCGTCCCCTACGTCGATCAGGCAATCGGAAATGCGCACATTCTGGCAAGAATCCGGGTCGATGCCGTCGGTGTTGGGGGAATCCCAGGGGTTATGAATGGTGAGGCCCCGGATAATGACATCGTTGGAGTTAAGGGGATGTACAGTCCAGGATGGGGAGTTTAGAAGGGTAACGTTTTCTAAAACGGTATGCTCGCAGTTGTTGAAGCAGACGAAATAGGGACGCTGATGGGTTAGTGTATGGGCATGTTGGGCTTTCCACCAATTTTCCCCCTGGCCGTCCAGGGTGCCGCTGCCGGTAACGGTAATGTTCTTGGCATTTTCGGCGTAGATCAGCGGCATGGCGGCTTTGCCGGGAATGCCTTCGAAAATGAGATCGATAACGGGGTAGTTGTCCATTTCTTTAAAGAAGGAAATCAGGGCGCCGCTTTCCACCACCAGGGTGGTATTGCTGTAAAGCTGGATGGAATGGGTGGGGTAAACGCCGGCAGGAACGGTAATGATGCCGCCGCCCTGATGGCGGCAGGCTTCGGCCGCATGCTTGAAGGCGGCAGTCCAGTCGTTGTCAGGGGCCAGGGAGCGGAGAGCTTGAATGTTCATGGTGAACCTCCTGGTATAAGTTAAGGTCATTATAAAGGGATAATAAATAAGGGGCAAGGGGCACGCAGGGGTTAACTAAAATCCCGCTTGCGGTAAAAAAGCAGCGCAGCCATTGGGCAGATAATAAGCAAGGCCACCGCGATGGCCCATTCTTCCAGGGTAAGCCCGGCGGAGAGCAGTTTCCCGGGCTTGATCCAATCCATGGGGGAAAAATACTTAAGGAACCCCAGTCCCTTCACCAGCACGGAGGAAATTCCCAGCACAAAGGAACCAAACACAATGGCCATGGCCGCCCCGGTGGCGGATTTGCTGGATTTTACCAGTGCGGACACCAGCACACCAACCCCCATAAACACCAAGGCGCAAAGAAGTACCCCCGCATACAAAACACCGCATTCCCTCAGGGCTTCCCCTAAAGTCAAGGAGCTGTAAGCCACGTAGCCGATCACGGAAACAACAAAGCAGGCTGATAGCATCAGCACCAGCAGGCAAATGGCGCAGAGGGCTTTTTGAAAGAATATTTCCGCCCTGTTCAGGGGCTTTGCGAATAAAAAGGCGATGGTGCCATCGGTTTCCTCCTTCACCAAGAGCGTGGATGCCTGCTGGGTGGCGTAAACCATAATGGCCAGGGCCAGGTATTGGAGTACATAGCCGAAATAATTGGTGATGATGGAAAAATCGATCATTTTATCTACGCCCAGGGCAGTTAAAAGAATGGGATCGATGCCTTCCATTTTGGCGGAAGAAAGGGAGCGCATGGCTTCAGTCTGCATGGAGGGAAAAAATGCCAGCAGAAAAAAGATCACGCCGCAGAGGCTGGCTGTCCAAATGAGGGTGCCTTTAAGGCTGCTGCGCCATTCCAATTTAAACACGTTCATTGGTCTGCCTCCTTTTCATACAGATTCATGAACCGTTCCTCCATGCTTTCTTCCCGTACGGTGAAATCCGCCGGGGATAAGGCTTGGAGCTTTTGCAAAAGGGCGGGGCCGTCCCCGGTGAAGCGGAAGGTTTCTTTTCCGCCGTTGGCCATTTCCACGGTGACCACTTTTTGCGGGTGGTAATCATGGGTTAGGTCCACCTGGGAAAGGAGCTTGCCCTTTTTTATAAAGGCCACCCGGTGACAGTATTCTTGCACCTCGGATAGGTTGTGGCTGGATAGCAGCACGGCGGTGCCTTGCCGGGTTTGGGCGTTCAATTCTTCAAACAAGGTTTTTTGCACCATGGGATCCAGCCCGGAGGTAGGTTCATCCAATAAAAGCACCTTAGGGCGGTTGGCCATGGCCATAATCAGGGAGACCTTCTTTTTGTTGCCCGTGGACAGCTGGCCAAAGGGCTTTTTGGTATCCAGATCAAACACGTTTACCAGGCGGTGGGTCTCTTGCATATGGGTATTTAGGAAAGCGGCGTTGGCGATTAAGAGCTGCTTGACGGGCATGCTTTCGTATAGGCGCACATCAGCGGGCACGTAGCCCGTAAAGGCCTTGATGCGTTTGCCTTCTTCACAAGGGATGCCCATCATATGGGCCTGGCCTCCGTCTTTGAAGATGAAGTTTAGCAGCAGTTTAATGGTAGTGGATTTTCCCGCGCCGTTAGGGCCCACGAAGCCCATGATTTCCCCCTGGTGCACATCGAAGGACACCTCTTCAATGCCCAGGTTTTTGCCGTAATATTTTTTGAGCCCTTTTACGCTGATGGCTTCCATTTGCACACCTCCAAAGATTGGCTGTTACTTGTCTTCACGAACACCGCTTCACTGGTTCTGCTGTTTCTTCCTTGGGCTTTGCCCAAGCCTATCAAGGGTTCCACCCTTGGTAGGCTGCAAGGGATATTCATCCCTTGACCCTTAATTTTTCTCCAAATAGTGGCGTATGGCCTGCACAAACACGAACCCGTATTTTTCCGCCTTGGCCCGGCCTACCCCATTCACCAGCGAAAATCCGTCCAATGTAGACGGCCTTTTCGCCGCCATATCCCGTAGGCTGGCATCGGTAAACACCACGAAGGCGGGCACGCCGCTTTTCCGCGCCAGGTCCAGCCGCAATTCCTTTAAGCACTTCAGCAGCCCCTCATCCACCCATAAGGCTTGCCTCGGGGGGATCACTTCTTCCTTCGCCGCTGGCTCCGCCAAACATCGGCTGCAATGGCCGCATTGCCCGATGCTCTTTTCCCCGAAATACTTCAAAATCTGGTCTCTTAAGCACCGATCCACCGTGCAGTAATAAGTCATGTATTTAAGCCGCTCCAGGTCTTTTTCGATTAGCTGAGGCAAAAGAGTCTCATCCACCGCCTCGCTTCGGGCGCTGTTCTCGATTAAAAACCTGGCGGTATGCACGTCTTTGCCGCTGTATAAAAGGATGCAGTCCGCCTCTTCCCCATCCCGCCCAGCCCGGCCCGCCTCCTGGTAGTAGCTTTCCAAGTCCTTAGGCATGTTGTAATGCACCACGAAGGACACGTTGGATTTATCGATGCCCATACCAAAGGCGTTGGTGGCTGCGATAAACCGAATGCGGTCAAAGCTGAAATCCTCCTGGTTCTGATGCCGCTCCAAATCGCTTAACCCTGCATGATATCTTGTACAGGGGAAGCCATTTAAAGTAAGCCTTTGGCTCACCTCTTCCACGGTCTTTCTGGTTTGGCAGTATATGATGCCGCTTTGATCGGAATGCTTCACAATAATCTTATGCAGTTCATCGTATTTGTCTCTGGGTTTGCGCACCTCGAACTTTAAGTTGGCCCTGTCAAACCCGGTAACCAGGGCAAGCGGGTCCTTTAGCTCCAGCAAGGCCTCTATGTCCTGCCGTACCTGCAGCGTAGCGGTGGCTGTGAACGCCCCTACAGGCGGCCGGTTGGGCAGGGCTTTTATAAAGGCTGGAATGCCCGTGTAGCTGGGCCGGAAATCCTGCCCCCATTGGGATACGCAGTGGGCTTCGTCTACCGCGATCAGGCTGATGTTTACCATCCTGGCAAAGGCCAGAAAGCTTTGGGTGTGGAGCCGCTCCGGGGCCACATAGATGATTTTATACTGGCCCTGCCGTGCCCGCTGCAAAGCCAGGTCCATCTGCCGGGGGGTTAAGGAGCTGTTCAAATACGCCGCAGGCACCCCGGCGGCGATCAGCGCGGTGACCTGATCCTTCATCAGGGAAATCAGCGGCGAGATAACCAGGGTAACGCCCCCAAGCATCAGTGCCGGAACCTGAAAGCACATGGATTTGCCAGCCCCTGTAGGCATCACGCACAGCACATCCCGGCCAGACAGAAGCGCATCAATGGCGGGCGCTTGCCCGCCACGGAAGTCTTCATGTCCGAAGTATTGCTTTAAAGCTGCTTTTGAAGTGAGCATATTACAGCGCGCCGTGAATTGCGTTGCGCAGACGGTTGGTCAGTGGGGCGTGGGCTGTATCCTTGCACTGGGTCATAAATACAAAGGTCAGGTTTTGCACCGGGTCGTTAATAAACTGGGTGCCCAGCCAGCCACTCCAACCATACTCGCCAATATTGCCAAGAGTAGGTGCCAAGCCCTTTTCTGTGCGGATAGCCATCAAGCGGCCATAATTGTAGCCCTTGTTCTTTTCCCAGTACATAGTCATTTGCTCAGGGTTCAATTGGGGTGAAGCCATGAAAGCCACGGTTTCGGGGCCCAGAATCCGGTTGCCCTTGAAGGTCCCCTTGTTTAAAAGCATTTGCCCAAAGCGCATGTAGTCGTTAATGGAGGACACCAGCCCGCCGCCGCCGGAAGCGAAGCCGGGACGAATGTCGCACAGGCCGCCAGCGCCCAAATGCCGCTTTGTAAAGGGCACTAAGCCGCCTGCTTCGTCCCGTTCGTAAACGGTGGCAAGACGGTGGGTGTTCTCCGGTTCAACGAAAAAGCCCGTATCGTTCATTTCAAGAGGGGTGAAAAGCTCATCCCGCAAAAAATCCTGGTAAGGCTTGCCCGAGACCACCTCGATCACCGCGCCCAGCACATCGGCGGAAAAGCCGTAGCGCCAGCAGGTGCCGGGGGCAAAGGGTAGGGGAATCTGGCCCATGCGGTTGCACAGGGTAACCGTATCCATGGGGGTCTGTTCGAATTCCTTCCACAGTTCCCCCATAAGCACTTCGCTTTGGTCGTATTCTCCAGGGTAGGTGAGGCCGGAGGTCATGGCGAACAGGTCCGCTACGGTGGCGGCCTTGGTTACAGGCTCCAGCTTGCCATCCTTAAAATACTGCTGGTTTTTAAACCCGGGCAGAAAATCGCTTACAGGGGCTTCCATATCCAATTGGCCCCGTTCTACCAGCAGCATGCCGGCAGCGCCAGTTATAGGCTTGGTCATGGAATAAATCCGAAACAGGCTTTCCCTGGTGATGGGGGTGCCTAGCTCCTTGTCCTGGCAGCCTGCCTGGGCATAAATCAGTTCCTTGCCGCCTTTGTATACCAGTACCGACGCGCCGCCATACACATTTTTAAGGATGCCTTCGTTTAAAATGGATTGGATGCGTTCGTTTAACATTTTATTTCCCCATGTTGGAAGAGAACTGCTTAAGCACAGCCGTGACTTCCTGTTCGTATTCAGGCTTGATCATACCGATAATGCTGGGCAGGAAGGAAAGGGCGTCCCCAAGGCCAAAGGTGCCTTCATCCTGCTTTTTAAAGTTGGAATTTAAAAGCTCCTTGGCTTTTTCTTCCATGCCTTCTTTAACTTTGGCAATAATAAAATCGAAAAACTGTTGTTGTCCCGCGTTCATGTAAAATACTTCCTTTCAGTGGTTTTAGCTATCATATCATTTTTTCCTTTGTTGTTCAATATAAAAGGAATTGGCAGCGCATTTCTTGAAGTAACTAACGATTTATTCGGAAAAGGAGAGATGTTGCTTGGATCATTTCTTGCAAAAAGCCAACTCGCTCACCATGTACCTTATCTGCGGTATTGTGGTGGTGTTCGTCATGGCTATGGCAGCGTTTTTTATGGTGAAGGCCTGGCGCGAAGGGGTTCATATGGGCATGGATAAGCAAAAAATGCGCAAGGCCGTGACCTCCAGCTTGACCTTTACCCTGATCCCCTCCATTGGTATTTTAATCGGCGTTATTGCCCTGGCCGGGTCTCTGGGTACCCCGGTGCCTTGGCTTCGGCTTTCGGTGATCGGCGCTTTGCATTACGAAACCATGGCCGCCGATGTAGCCGCCAAGGCTGCGGGGCTTACGGCCCTGGCCGCCGATCAGATGACAGGAGGCACCTTCGTTTCTATTTTCGCGGTAATGACTATCGGCATTGTCTGGGGCGGTATTTTTTGTATATTTGGTTTAAAAAAATATCAGCAAAAGGCCCTGAACAAGGTATCTGACAGCGGCAACAAATGGGGCGGCATCTTGTTTAACGCCATGTTCATTGGTATGGTGTGCGCTTTTGTGGGAGCGGGCTTTGCGGATCTTAGAAAGGGCAGCATTGTAAGCCTGGTGGTTATGATCGTAGCGGCCCTTTCCATGGCCTTGTTCACTTGGCTGGTTAAAAAGAAGAATGTCCGCTGGCTGGAAAGCTTTTCCTTAAGCTTTGCCATGGTTTTAGGCATGGGGGCGGCGGTAGCGTTATCTTTTATGGGGGTGATGTAAAATGACTATTAATAGGCAGCGTTCTTTCGATGATTCCATGCATTTTTACGGCAGGCTCTGGAGTGCCCTGGCCATTGTGCTGATGCTTCTTGCTCCGGTGATGACCGCGTTTTACTTCCAATCCGCGCCGGATATGGCAGCCCTTTGGGCAGGTCTGGCCGGTGTATGCCTGATCTACCTGCCCTCCAGCATTGTGGAAGTGATCACCTACGCACCCATGCTGGGCACCGGAGCCACCTATTTGGCCTTTATTACCGGGAACCTGACCAATTTAAAAATCCCCTGCGCTATGAACGCCAGGGAAATCTGCCAGACGGAATTTGGCACCAAGGAAAACGAGATCGTTTCCACCTTGTCTGTAGCCGTTTCCGCCTTGACTACCTGCGTGGTGCTTTTGATCGGCGTTATTTTATTGGTGCCGCTGACCCCCATTTTGCAATCCCCCGCGCTAAAGCCTGCCTTTTCCATGGTGGTGCCTGCGCTGTTCGGTGCGCTGGGGTATCAGTATTTCTCCAAAGCGCCTATCCTGGCCGCCGCGCCCTTTGTAACAATGGTAGGCCTTTGCTTGGCAGTGCCATCCTTGGCCAGCCAGGTGGCCATTCTGGTGCCTGTAGCGGCGCTGCTTTCTATCCTTGTGGCGCGAATCCTTTATAAAAAGGGGAAAGTGTAAATGAGCGTGCAAGAGAATTTAAGCCGGTTGATCCAGGTGAAAACCCTGGGTGAAAGGTTCGAAGAATTTGAAGCCCTGCTGGAAAAGCTTTATCCCTCGGTTTTTAAGGCCTGTGAACGGATTCCTATCCAGGACGCCTTGCTTTTAAAGTGGCCCGGCAGTGAAAAATCCGCTGCGGCCACGGTGCTGATGGCTCATATGGACGTGGTGCCCGCCACCGGGGAATGGCAGGTGCCGCCCTTTTCCGGGATGATTAAGGATGGCTGCATTTGGGGCCGTGGGGCCATGGACGATAAGGGTTCCTTGTGCGGCATATTCGAGGCTGTGCAAAACCAGCTGGCAAAGGGCTTTACCCCTAAAGCCGATGTCTATTTAAGCTTTTCTCACAACGAAGAAACCATGGGCTTTGGGGCCAAGCGGGTAGCCGACTATTTCCAAAGCCAGCATATTGCAATCGGCCTGGTGCTGGATGAAGGCGGCGCTGTGGTGGAAAAGCCTCTGCCCGGAGTCAAGGGCCACTTTTGCATGATCGGCGTCATGGAAAAGGGTTACGCCAATGTGCGCTTTGTGGCTAAGAGCAAGGGCGGCCACGCCAGTGCGCCCCCAAAACACACCCCCATTACCAGGCTAAGCAATTTTGTGGCCCATATGGAGAAGAACGCGCCCTTTACCACCCACTACTCCCCTGTGGTTAAGGATATGTTTAAAACCCTGGCCCCTCATATGGCACAGCCTTACGGCTTCATTTTCGGAAACCTCTGGCTTTTTGGGGGCCTGCTTAAAAAGGTGATGCCTGCAATCAGCGCCCAAGGAGGGGCCATGCTTAAAACCACCTGCGCCTTCACCATGATGGAGGGCAGCGACGCAGCCAATGTGCTGCCGGAAACTGCCAGCATTACAGCGAATCTCCGTTTTGCGGCCCACCAGCCCATGAAGGAATCCCTGGAGCTTATAGCTAAGGCTGCGGCCATGTTCGGCCTTGAAACCCAGGTGCTCTACGCCCACGACTGTTCCCCGGAAACCTTAAGAAGCGGGGAAGGGTATCGATTGATTCAGGCCCTTTGTGAAAAGGTCTTTCCCGATGCCCCGGCGGCCCCGTATCTGATGGTAGGCGGCACGGACTCAAGGCACATGAATCGGGTTTGCCCCGATGTGATCCGTTTCGCGCCCATTCAGGTGAATATGCAGCAATTGGGCGCTGTTCACGGTTTGGATGAAAACGTCACCGTTGAGGCCATGGAAAAAGCGGTGGTATTCTATGAACAGCTGATATCTGAACGGTAAAAGCTAAAAAGGACTCCAGATCAAGGGCTGGTTTGATGCCTTGACCTGGAGCCTGTTTCTATTACTGAGCGTTTTTCAGAGCGGTTACGATTTCATTATAGGTATCCATTTTAAGGCCGGGCACTACGGAAACCACGTCTTGGGGGACCCCGGTGACCCCAACGGCGGACACCTCGTATTGGCCACCCGCAACCCCTGTGCGGAACCCATAACGGCTAAATGCAATATCTTGAATGCGCTTGTCGCTGAGCGCTTCCACAAAACGCACAGCGGGATCGGAGAAAGCGATAATGCAGTGGGAGTTCCAAATGGTGGGGGCAGGGTAGAGGATGCGGATGCGGTCCTTCACCTGGGCGTACCCCTCCGGGTTTTCGTTGGCAAAATCGATGATGCTCTTTTCGTAATCCACGATCAGCGGCTTGGCACCCATGCCGGTGCGCAGGTACAGATCGAAGAGATCGGCAGGGGTGTTGTTCATAAAGCCAGATTTAATATAAAAATCCTGGAGCCGGGGCAGTACGGTTTGAAGGCTGTTCATGGTTACCTCCCCATCGTTCATGATGGCGGCCAACAAACCGTAATAGGTCGCGCCAGGGGAGGAGGTAACGGGGTCCGTGGAGGCGATGTTCACATTGCCGTAAATGCCCATCACACCCAAAGCGTTCCACTTTTTTCCTTCGCTAATGCAGGCTAAAAGCTTGGGCATATCGCTTACATAGTAGGTCCCGTTGGTTTGGGCAACAATACCGTTCTCCTCAAGCCCTTTGGCAACGTCATCCCAGCTGTAAAAGACGATGGGCGTATTGAGCGCAATGGCGCCTTTTTTCTTTGCCAAGCGGGGCGCTTCCCCGCTGGCGGCGGGCACCTGGTAATATTCATAATACCGTTGATCGGAAAAAAATACGAAATCGTAGCTACGGGTCTGGCCATTTTTTTCGTAGGTGAGCGGGTCCTTGATCAGTTTGCCGTTGCTCCAGGCGTCGTTGACCACCACCAGCTGGTAATCCTCCAGCAAAATGCGGTTTACATCGGGATCGGCCAGAAAGTTTTCCTTGCCGCCGCCCACTGCGCCATAAATGATTTGGGCCTTTTGCAGCAATTGGCCTTCCTTAAGGCTTGCCTGAATGCTTTCCCGGGCGGGCTTGCTAGCCAGCACACCTATAGCCACAATGGCCAAAAAAAGAATGATGCCCACCAATAGCTTTTTGGAACCTGTTTTCATATCGCATAACTCCCTTGTTGTTACTAGAAGGGCAGATCCTCTTTGGTTAAGAGGCCATCCTGAATGCATGAGCGGGTCATGACCTCCATATCCAGGGACATGTCCAGCATATCCCGCTGGTAGAGACTTTCATGCAGCTTGTTCATGGCGCTTAAGATGCTGTTTAGATGGCCTATGAGCTTTTGCTTTAACTCTTCCTTAGGCACCCCGCTTTTTTCGATTTGCCCATACCTTATAAGCAGCCCTTTAAGCGTAGGCAGGTAATAGCTGAAGAATTTCCGTGCCGTGCCGATGGTGTCCGGTTTTTCCCGTAAAGAACCCAAAATCCCCCGTACCACCTGGCAAACGGATTCCGTTAGGGCCTTAACCTGTTTATCTTGAAGGGTTTGCGCAAGGGAGGCGATTTCTTTTAGGGACGCTTCGCCTTGTTCAATGGTTTGCTCCACATTGATTTCTGGCAGCGCAACAGGGGCTTTGGGGGTTGGCCTTAAGAGAAGGGCAAATACCGCAAACGCCCCGATGCCTGTTAAAAGAGCGGCTAGCAGCTCGCCGCTGATTATATAGACAGCCACCGCCGCCAAGCCTGCAATAACGCCGGATAAAATATACCGATTCTCACGCATGGTTTTCACCCCTTGCTTTAATTATAGCCGCGCACGGTTTGGAAGGCGGTCAGCAAATCCGTCTTGCCATCGAACACCTTGCCGCCTGTTAACTGGGCAAGGGCATTCAGCTGCCGGGCATTGGCACTGCCAAAGGTGATTGAGTAAACACCGATATCCTGTGCGGTTTTTTCATAAATGCGCTTAAACTCATCTATGCCGCCCTGGGATTCGCCATCTGTCATCAGCACCACGGCCAGGGTGTATTGGGTATCGTCATACCAGCTTAAGGTATTGTAGGCCCTGATCAGCGCTTCGTATATATCTGTGCCGCCGGAAGCCTCATGGTTTTTCAGGGACTTAAGCAAAGCAGCCTGTTCTTCGCCGGTGCCCTCAATCAGGGTGCGGGGCTTGGAATCGAAGGGGATCAGCACAATGCGGTCCTTTTTGCCAAACTGGATAAAAGCCTCAGCCGCTGTCTGGGGCGTAAGCAGCTTGGTCATGGCATTGATTAGTTCATTGTAACCCTGGTTGTACATGCTGCCGGACATATCCAGGCAGAAAACGGTTACCGCGGGCTTTTTAAATTCCTCCTGATACAGGCGGAAGGCCTCGCGGATCACATCCGCCGCAGGGTATTTAATGGGAGTCAGGTAGGCGTTGATATCGATGCCCCATTGGGGGTTAAAAACACTTTCATCACCATAGGGATTCAAACCGCCAAAGCCTGTGCGGCGGCCAGTTTCCGCCATGGCCTTCTGTGCCGGTGCGCTGAGGAGATGGCCTTGCAGCTTTAAAAATGCGGCCTTTTTTTCTTTATCGCCCTGGTCGATATAGGCAAAGGGCGAATCGCTTAAGGAAACCCCTTCCTGGGGATAGACCAAATACAGAGGCTCCTTTCCCTGGGCTTCAAGGCGCTTGTTCAGGCCGATGATCATAAACTCATAGTTAACCATGGCGTCATACTCGCCGGAAAGATACAATTGCTCCATATAATCCTCGCTGCCGGAGTTACGGGCCACGCCGGAAAACAGCTCCTTAAGCTTCTGCGATAGATCGCCCCCTTGCAATGCCTTCATTGTCAGCACCTCTTTGTTGCCTGCCAGGGTGCTGATAAAGCCCAAATAGGCCGAGGCGCCGCTGTTGGTCTGGGTGGCGGAGGGCATGATAAACCGTAGGCGGCTGGTTTTAACCGCCTCCACAATATCTTGCATGGAGGGGGTGTGGTCTGTGAAGCCCAGCGCCTGAGCTTTGGATTTGGTAATGCCAAAGACAATGGGGTTAATGGCAGTCACCTTGGAATCGGTAATCTTTTGCTTGCCATTGAGCATATAAAGCCATATGGAGTTGGAAAGCCATACCCCATCATAAGGGCAATTGGCTTGGTTCAAGGTAGCCATCAATTGCATGGTGCTTTGGTAGGTCACATGAAGGCTGATTTGCGCTTCTTTGGCGTAGGCTTGCAAAAGCCCTTCCATGTCTTGGTTTTCAATACTGGCCAACAGCCGAAAAGGGGTTGCCGCGACCGAGACGTTGAAGGGAAGAGAAACCAACAGCAAAACAAAAAGCAGCAGGATGGCCAAGGGGCGTTTCATGGAGGATGCAAATATCATAACAGCTTATCAGCTCCTTGGTTATTTGTTATACGCCTATTATAATGGGGATATGCTTTGGAGGCAAGATATGATTGAACATTTGCGGGATGTTTGGTAGAATGAAGTGACTGTTATTTACATTGAAAGGATACGCCATGTTTAGTCGTTTTAAAGCATTTATTAGCAAGAACTATTTTGATAAAGAGCTGCCTTTTGATTATAGGATATTTTCTATTTTCTTTTTTCTCGCCCTGGGGGTGTCGCTTTTATCGGCAACCACCAACACCATCTTGGGCAAGGGCTATTTCGGCGTGGTGTTTCAGTGGGTGTTCAATGTGTTTTTCATTGTAATGCTGGTGCTGCCGGTCAAAACGCGGATGGCGGCTTCCAAGCCCTTATTGCTTATTTGTATGTTCGTTTACATTCCGATGCTTTCGTTTTTTACCGCCGGGTACGATGGTACAGCCGGGATGATCGCTGTGCTGGGCATGTTCCTGATCGTGATCCTCTACCGGGGCCGGGGCCGGCTTTTGCTGGTGCTTGGCAATATCCTTTTATGGCTTATTGTGTGTACGGTGCAGTATTTATACCCTCATTTGGTGGTGCCCCACGGGGCCGAACAGGCAAAATACATGGATTACATGGTGGCCCTGGCGCTGACCTTTGGGGGCGTGGCCCTATTGGGCACCTACTTTCGAAACGCTTACGAGCTTGAGCAGGAGCGGATCAAGCGGCTGGTGGATAGGGACCCCCTTACAGCCATCTATAACCGCCGTTTTTTAATGGGTTATTTGGAAGACAAGATTGAGACCAGCGGGAAAAAGGGCGAATCTCTGGCGGTTTTCATGCTGGATTTGGACGATTTCAAACGTATCAATGACGATTTCGGTCACAGCTTTGGAGATACGGTGCTTACCACCTTTGCAGATATTGTTCAAGGCTGCCTGCGAAAAACCGATGTACTGGCCCGGTATGGCGGCGAGGAGTTCATAATCGCGCTGGATACCATTGATATAGACGATGGAAAAAGAATTGCGGAAAAAATCCGCAGCGCGGTAGAAAAGGTGGATTTTGGCAACCATGTTCATATAACAATCAGCATTGGTCTTGCCAAAGCGCGGCCAGGGGAAAGCGTGGATGATCTGATCGTTCGGGTGGATTCCTATCTGTATAAGGCAAAAAAGAATGGTAAAAACCAGGTTTTTGCCGGGGAATAGCAAGGGAAATTTGCTTATTTATACAGGGCCTGCATATCTGCAAGGGCCCTTTTTATTTTTTCCCTGAGGGTTTCAGGGGCCAGAACGGCTGCCTTATCTCCATAGCTTAAAACCCAGGAGAGAATGTAGTCCTCGTTGGTATAGCCGATTCGCGCCCGAAGCTTGCCATCCGGCTGGCGAGTGTAGCAGTCCGGGCCATAGGCGTCGATCAGAAGGTATTGAACCTGGGGATCAAAGTCTGCGATCAAGGTTTTATTATCTGTAAAGCGGGCGTTAAAATCCGTCTCGTTTTCGGGAATAGGCCTGGGATCAAAGGTTTCCTCCAGCATCTGAAGGGCTAAAAGGCGGGTCAATTTAAATAACCGGAAGGCCTGCTTTTCCCGGCAGTAGCCGAATACATACCAGGCGGCCCACTGAAATATGACGAAGGCAGGCTCGATCACCCTGTGGGACAGGCCTTTTTCGTTGTAATAGTTAAAGCCAATCAGGCGGCTTTCCATAACCGCTTTTTTAATCAGTTCAATTTTGCCTGTGAGGCTGCCCTTGTAGTGGGAAGCCAGATCGATAACCACCGGCTCCCGAAGGGATAAAACCTTATCGCCGCCGAAGAGCTTTAATAAGGTTTTTTCCATAGAGGTTTTTTCACTGACTGTTCCAAGGCCTTTAAAGGCCGCAATCAGGCCGCTGAGCTCATCCCCTGTAAGCACGGATTTATCCAGCTTATAGCCCTTTTGTATTTCAATGCCGCCGCCCGCGCCCTGTTTTGTGATTACCGGTATCCCGGCCATGCAAAGGGCTTGTATATCCCGGCTGATGGTCCGGCGGGACACTTCGAATTTTTCCGCCAAATAAGGGGCTGTAACGGAATCGTGGTTCAGCAGCACCGTTACAATGCCAAGAAGTCTGTCCAGTTTCATAGCTTTAAAGTGAACACATGGGAAACAATTTGGGGCGTGAACCCTGCTGCTTCATATAAATGAACCGCGTCCAGCCCTTCATCCACAGCCAGATGGATGGTCTTAATGGCGTCATTTCCCGCGATCTGTTCCATGGCGGATAAAAGCAGCGCCCTGCCAATGCCCATACGCCGGAAGTCTTCTTTAACAGCCAGATATTCAATTCTGGCGAAAGCATCCTCCTGGATCAGGCTAAAGCAAACAGCCCCGGCTACGATACCCTCCTGGGCATAAAAGAGGAATTGATAGCTGGAATTGTTCAATAAATCTTTGATGACGCTGGCGGAATCCTCCCAATGAAAGGATTCTTGGAACAGCCCGATAACCTGGCTCATGGTAAGGGGCATACCGCTTAGTGGCCTGACGGCATAGGCTATGCTATTATCAATAGCGGTGGCGGCCAAGTGGCATGCCATTTGGGTATAGGTCTTTTTAAACTGCCATAGGGAAGCCTTGAAGCAGTCCAGCAGAAAGATGTTTTCCGCTGCGATACAGGCCTGATAATGGCACACCTTTTCAGCCATTTGGGTAAGCAGGCTGTTAAGGCATTGGGCCACAACGGCGGCTTGCTGGTGTTCTTTTTTTAGCATAGGCCCCCACAGCATGCCTTCATCCTCATCGGGCGCATGCAAAAGCCCCATTGCCCCAACCAAACTACCCTCACAGGTGATTAAAAAGGTGCACTGGGAGATGATGTTGCCGTAACCATGGACCTCTGTGGCATATTCATGAACATCCTCGCATTGGGGATAGCCGATGCGCATGTTTTCATCGGCCTTTGCCATTTGAAACAGGTCGTTTAAAAAAGGCTCATGGGCCTTTTCAAATGGGCGCAGTGCATATGTCAACAGATTCACCCCTTATTCGCCTAGCTTTTCCAATGCCTCGTAGATTCTATCCAGCTCTTGGGCAGTGGTGTAAGGCAAGGTGATTTTGCCCTTTTTGCGATTGCCGCTTAAGGTGGCGCGCACCCCAAAGGCCTGGGTCAGCTTTCCTTCCATTTCCTTTAGCTCCGGCGCCAGCCTGGGTTTTTCCTTTTTCTGCACAGGCTCCTTTTGCGCTTTGGCTACCATTTGTTCCAGCTGGCGCACGTTCAGGCTTTCCAGGACTGTTCTTTTTGCCCATTCGGTCTGCTTTTTTTCGCCCTCGATACCCGCGATAACCTTGGCGTGGCCCTGGCTTAACGCGCCCTGCCTGATTAGCGCCGTCACTTCATCGGGCAAGGTTAACAGCCTTAATAAATTGGCAATGGCCGGGCGGGATTTGCCCAGCTTTTGCGCGGCGGCTTCCTGGGTGTAGCCGCACTGCTGCATTAAGGCCCGAATGGCCGCGGCGGATTCCATTGGGTTTAAATCTTCTCTTTGAAGATTCTCCACCAGGGCCGCTTCCATTTGCTGGATTTGATCCATTTGCCGAACGATGCAGGGAGCCGTGCTTAAGCCTGCGATCCGGGCTGCCCGGTAGCGCCGTTCCCCGGCTACGATCCGGTAGCGGTCCCCCATGGCCACAACGATCAGCGGCTGTAAAATGCCGGATTCTTTAATGGATTGGGCCAATTGATTCAGCGGTTCTTCTTTAAAGCTGCGGCGGGGCTGATCCTGGTTGGGATCGATATCCCCCAAGGCTATTTCTTGCACCACGCTTTGCAGCATTTCGTCGTTATCGGGTAAAAGGGAGCCTAAGCCGCGCCCCAGACCAGTTTTCTTCATTCGCTCAAACCCCCGTTATTTATTGCGCTGGATTACTTCCTGGGCCAAGGCCTGATAAGCGATGGCGCCGGCGCTTTTCGGATCGTATAAATGGATAGGCTGTCCGTGGCTGGGTGCTTCGCCCAAACGCACATTCCTTGGAATCGTGGTGGTGTATACCTTCTTTTTAAAGTGATGCTTCACCTGGTCCACTACCTGCAGGCCCAGGTTGGTGCGGCCATCCAGCATGGTCAGCAAAATGCCTTCGATTTCCAGTTTGGGGTTTAAGGACCGTTTTACCCGGTTAATGGTATCCATCAGCGCCGTAACCCCTTCCAGGGCGTAGTATTCGCACTGAATGGGGATCAGCACCGTCTGGGCGGCGCTTAAAGCGTTTAAGGTAAGCAGGCTTAAAGAAGGGGGACAGTCGATAAAGATATATTCATAATCCCCCGCCACCTGGTTTAAGGCGTTGCGCAGGCGGTATTCCCTTTCCTCCAGGGGAACCAGCTCCAGCTCCGCTCCGGCCAAGGAAATATTGCTGGGTGCGACTTTCAGTGTTTTAATCATTGTTTTGGCGATCACATCTTGAAAAGGCGTGCGGCCTACGATCACATCATAAACAGTATGCTTGCCGCACTTCACGTCCAGCCCGCTGGATGCGTTGCCCTGAGGGTCGAAATCCACCAGAAGAACCTTTTTATGTTTTTCTGCTATGGCCGCTGCCAGGTTGACGGCAGTGGTGGTTTTTCCTACACCGCCTTTTTGGTTGGCGATGGCGATAATCTTTGCCATGTTCATTCTCCTGTAAAAAAGTCGCGTATTGGGTAGCAGGTGATATTGTAGCGTTTTTTCAATGAAAAGTAAACTGTTAGATGAAGTGGAACGAACGCAAAACCGTTAAGGCGATCAGCATGGAAACAAAGGATAGCAAGGTGGTCATCAGCAAAATCTGGGCGGCCAGAACGTGATCGGCCTTCATGTTTTTAGCCAGCACATAGCTGCCCGAAGCCACCGGGGTCAAGAAAATGCAAAGAATGGCTGCCAGGCGCATATCTCTAAAGCCCAATGCCAACGCAGCGCCGATGACCAATACCGGAATCACAAACTGCCTGATAATGGCGGCGCTTAAGGCCAGCAGGCCCGAATGCTTCAGTTCTTTTAATTTCAGCGTGGCCCCTAAGGAGATTAGCGCCAGGGGGGTGCCCACCGCGCCAAGAGAGTTAAGGGTTTTGTCTACAATGCTGGGAATAGGAGGGCTGATGAGAATCGTCAAAAGTCCCAGGCTGGCGGCGATTAAGAAAGGGTTGGTGATGAGCTTGTTAAGTATCATCTTAAAGGTGGGCTTTTCATTACCGGAAAACCGGGCTAAAGTCCAGGTGGCACAGATGTTGTATAGAAAAACCAGTACAGGCATCAAAACGCCCATAAGCACCACACCCTCGCTGCCGTACAGCGATTGCATCAGCGAGGTGCCGATCAGGGCGATATTGCCCCGGAAAAGCCCTTGAATATACGCGCCTTGAAATTTTTTGTATTTGACGAACCTGGGTACCAGCAAGCAGGCCAGAAGCAGCACCGCCAGCGTGGCTACAATGCCAAAGACCATCACGCCCGAATCAAAGGCGGATTGAAAATCCGCCTTATAGATGCTGGCGTAAATTTGAAGGGGAATAAACAGTTTAAAGCACAGCTCATTGAGCTTGCCCGCAAAATCGTCGTCGATCCATTTGACCATGCGAAGCAGCACGCCTAGTGCCACCATCAACAAAATGGGCAGAACGCTGTTTAAACTAAACAGAAACGGGTCCGTAAAACTCCCCCCCTTCCAAAGATATAATCATGGTAACAGAAAGCCGGGGAAAAGTAAAATGAATCCTGTTTCAATGCTGTTTTTTTCTGTTTTGACGATTGACAATGTGCTCTCATATTGTAAGATAAAGACAACTAAATACATTTGGAACGTTGAAAAAGGCATATCTGCGGTTTTTTCAGCGTTCTAGCTTAAGGGAGGGTTTAATCATGGCGAACAATGTGATCGTCGGCCAATCCGGCGGGCCTACGGCAGTGATCAACTCCAGCCTGGTAGGCGTGTTCAAAACCGCCAAGGACAGAGGCCTTGGCAAAGTTTACGGCATGCTCAACGGTGTTCAGGGGCTGCTTGAAAAAAGGTTCGTGGATCTGAGCAACCATATCAAATCCGACCTGGATATTGAACTGCTCAAACGTACGCCATCTGCCTTTTTAGGCTCCTGCCGCTATAAGCTTCCTGAGGTAGAAAAGAACAACCAGGCCTATGAAACCATCTTTGCCATTTTAAAAGAATTGGATATCGGCTATTTCTTTTATATTGGCGGCAACGATTCCATGGATACCATTAAAAAGCTTTACGATTATGGTCAGCTTATGGGAAGTGATATCCGCTTTATGGGCGTGCCTAAAACCATCGATAACGATCTGGATATTACCGACCACACCCCTGGCTACGGCAGTGCCGCCAAATACATCGGCTCCATTACCAAGGAAGTGATCCGGGATGGTCTGGTATACCACAAGCCCAACGTAACCATTCTGGAAATCATGGGCCGCAATGCGGGCTGGCTTACCGCCGCCGCATCCCTGGCCTTGGGGGAGGACTGCGAGGGTACGGACTATATTTTCCTGCCCGAAGTGCCCTTTGATGTGGAGGGCTTCATTGAGAAGGTAGCTGTCAGGCAAAAAGAGAAAAAAGCCGTGGTGGTAGCGGTATCTGAAGGGATTAAAGTAAAAGATGGCCGCTACGTCTGCCAGCTCCAAGGGGAAAACCCGGAGCAAATAGACGCTTTCGGCCATCATGCATTGACTGGCACCGCCAGGTACCTGGCTAACCGTATTATCAAAGAAACAGGCAACAAGGCCCGAGCCATTGAGTTCGCCACCCTCCAGCGCTGTGCTTCCCACATTGTTTCCCGGGTGGATATTACCGAAGCCTTTCAGGTGGGCGGCGCGGCAGTGAAGGCTGCGGTGGAGGGCCAATCCGGCCAGATGGTCATTTTAAAGCGGGTTTCAGATGACCCCTACATTTGCATTACCGATACCTATGATGTGCATCTGATCGCCAATGTGGAAAAAACCGTGCCCCGGCAGTGGATCAACGAAGCGGGCGATGATGTGATGCCCAAGCTTACCCAATACATTAGGCCTCTGATCCAGGCGGAATTAAGCCCCATCATGGCGGACGGTTTGCCTCGGCATCTTATTTTAAACGAAAGCAAAATACAAAAATACAGGTAGGCCGCTGAAAAAGGTTCATCTGCAAGCGGAGCACGTCCTAACTAAACGCTGCCTTCTTTATGATCTCTCATGCGCAGGAAGATTTTCCGCATTAAATCCACCGGGATAACGCTGGCAGCCAGGGCCAGGATCAAAAGTAAAAGGTTGCCTGGCAAGGGGATGGTGCGGAATACCGGGCCGCCAATGTAGAGAATAAGAAACTGGGCCAGGGTGATCAGACCCAGGATAATAATAAACAGGCGGTTCTTGCCTAAATGGTGGAAAAGCTTTACCCGGTGGGTGCGGGCGTTAAAGGCGTTGAAAATAGCCAGGAACATGAACAGGCCGAAAAAGCCTGTGAGCATGGCGATAGGGTCCCTTTCGTAGCGAAACAGCCCGCGGATAGCAGGGGAACCCAGAAAAAAGGCGGAAACCAGCATGGAATAGCAGCCGGTAAAGAGAATCTGCCCTGCCATATAGCGGTTGAGGATGGGCGCGTCCCGCTTTTTGGGTTCTTCCTGCATGTATTCTTCCAAGGGCGGCTCGCCGGAAAAGGCCAGGCCAGCCAAGGTATCCATCACCATGTTCACCCATAGCATCTGCAAAACCGTAATGGGGGTTTCAATGCCCAGAAAGGGGCCGATCACCGCCAGGGAAACAGCACAAAGGTTAATGGTTAATTGGAAGATAATAAACTTGCGAATGCTTTTAAAAATGGTGCGGCCATAAAGAATGGCTTTGTTGATAGAGGCGAAGTTATCGTCCAGAATGACAATATCGCCGGCTTCCTTGGCCACCTCGGTGCCGCTGCCCATGGCAAAGCCCACATCGGCCAATTTAAGGGCAGGGGCGTCGTTAATGCCATCCCCTGTCATGCCCACCACCAGACCCTTTTCCTGGGCCAAATGAACCAGGCGGGATTTGTCCTGGGGGAGGGCTCTTGCCACCACCCGCAGGTTTTTAAGGATGGACAAAACCTGCTTATCATCCATTTGGTTCAGTTCCCCGCTGGTGAGGATCAAATCCCCATCGGCTTTTAAAATACTGCATTCCTTGGCTACGGCAGCGGCGGTTTCCCGGCTGTCCCCGGTGATCATTACCACCTGCACCCCTGCGGCGTGGGCTTTTTCAACCCCTGGCAGGGCTTCCGGGCGAATCTCATCCCGAAGGCCTACAAAGCCCACCAGACAGAGGCTTTTCGGCAGGGCGCCCGGTTGGATGGATGCATCCGTCATGGCCAGGGCGATCACGCGGATGGCCTTATCCCCAAGGGCCTTAAGCTTTTTTTCCAGGGCGGAACGGCGCTTTTCATCCATAGGGGCGGTCTGCCCGTTTTGCTCCATCAGGGTGGTGCAGACGGCTAAAAGCTTATCCGGCGCACCCTTGACCAAGGTTTTATTCATTTTCCCCGTTACCCGGACAGCGGAAAATTTATTGGCGGGATTAAAGGCAACCATATCGGCAATGTTCAGGCCGCGAAGGGCCACATTCATTCCCTGCACCGCCTCCAGCAAAGCCCTGTCGGTGGCGTTGCCCCCAACAGCCTGGCCGTCTTTTGTCATAACAGCACCGTTGTTCATGGTAAGGCCCATATACACAGGCTCCCACAAGGCGGGCCTTTGTTTAAGTTCGCTTAAGCTGTACTCACTGCCATTGGTATCGATAAAGGAACGGGCTTTGAGCTTGCCCTGGGTAAGGGTTCCGGTTTTGTCGGTAAAAAGAATATTCAGGCTGCCTGCGGTTTCGATGCCAGTCATCCGCCGAACCAGAACGTTGTCTTTAAGCATCCGCTTCATATTGGCGGAGAGAACCACGGTAATCATCATGGGCAGGCCTTCCGGCACAGCCATGACAATCACCGTCATAGAAAGCACGGCGCAGTGAATCAGCTTTTCCACCATGGCACCGCCGTTTTGGATTTCCGCCATGATGCGGATCCCATCAAACCCGTTTGAAATAACCAGATCGTAGAACAGATAAGAAAGGGTAACCAAAATGGCGCCGATATAGCCCATCCGGGCAATTAGCCCCGCCAGGTGCTTGAGCCGCACCTGCATGGGGCTTTCTCTTGTTTCCTGCTGCAAATCCATGGAAATCCGGCCGTAATAGGTCTGATCTCCCACCTTGGTAACCTGCATAACCCCTTCGCCGCTGGTGATAATCGCCCCGCGAAAGAGCCGGTCCTTGGCCATAAAATCGTTTTCTTTCCCGAGGATTGGCTGGGGCTGCTTGCGGGCCTCCTTGCTTTCGCCGTTGAGTGCGGATTGATCCGCATCCAAAGCGCCTGAAACCATAACCCCATCGGCAGGCACACGATCCCCGGCCTGCAAAAGTATCATGTCTCCCACCACGATTTCGTCGATGGGGATTTCCATAGTGCCCTGACTTCTTTTGACCCGGCAGGCGATACGGGCCGCATCCTCCTGAAGCTTTAAGAAGGCGGCCTGATTACTGTATTCAGACAGGGTAGAGATTAGCGTCGCGATCAATATGGCGATGGCGATGCCAATAGGCTCATACAAGCTAAAGGAGTTGGAAAACAAAAACACCAGGTTAATTCCAAGGGCAAACAAAAGAATGCGGATAATGGGATCCGCAAAGCTTTCCAAATATTGAATAAAAAAACCCCGCCGCTCCCGTTTGCTCAGGGCATTGGAACCATAACTTTTTCTGGCAAGCTCCACCTGCGCGGGCGTGAGCCCTGCGTTTTTAGATCCTATGTGCATACTGTGAATCCCTCCCGAACAAAGGGTATGAAAAAATTGCTTGTAATAGCACTTGCGATTTCCCATACAAGTTTTCTTTTTGACAGGGCGCGGGAACGTTTTTGCTTTTTTCGCATAAAGCATTCAAAAATAAGGGTTTGCTTTAAAAGTGATCGTTGCATTTGATGAAAGCAAGCGATATATTAAAGCCACAGGATACTTATCCAAAATAAATAAAGGAGGCAAGTCAGCATGTCTCAGCCGCAAATTGTCAACCGTTTTGACACCGTTGATATGCATGTCCATAACGGGCTTCACGCTAAGGGGCCGGAGGACATTCCCGGCATCCTCCAAAGCTTCGGGCTTTTACTCGAAAAAACCGGCGCGAAAACCTTCGCCTCAATGAGCGTTACCCAAATAAGCCCGGAAAGTGATGCACAGCTTTGCTCCAATGCCTTGTCCATGGTCATAAAGGCACTGTATCCAACCACCTACGCCTATGGCTCCCTGGAATACTTCTATCAGCCCAATGCGGATGAGCCGCGAAACCTGGTATCCCAAGCACGAGAATTCATGCGGCTGGGTTTTGAGGGTATTAAAATGATCGAAGGGAATCCGAACTTTCGCAAAAGCATTGCATTGGCAACGGATTCACCGCTGTATGAGCCCTACTTTACCTACGTGGAGGAAAACGAGATTCCCCTGGTGTGGCATATCGCTGATCCGCCCCATTACTGGCGCTATGAAACCTGCCCCGAGCGGGTGCAGCAGCATTTGAGCGGCTATTGGGACGGCAGCTATGTTCCTTATGAAGAATTCTACCGTGAGGCCCTCGCCGTTTTAGAGCGCCACCCTTATTTGTACGCCACCTTTGCGCATTTTGCCTTTCTGTCGGCGGATTTGGACAGGCTCTCGGCCATCCTGGACAAATACCCGAATGTCTGCGTGGATTTAACGCCCGGCAGCGAGATGTTTGTTAACTTTGCTAAGAACCGGGAGGAAGCCCGCGCGTTTTTCTATCGTTATCATAGGAGGATCCTCTTTGGCACGGATAACTATATCGATGCGGACCCCGCCCAGTGCGTGCCCCATGACCTGATGCGCTACGGACTGACCCAAAAGGCCCTGGAAAGTAACGAGTCCTATACCGGCCTTTGGGATACCCCCTGCCATGGGCTTAATCTGGACGATTATGTTTTAAAAGATATCTACGCTGGCAATTTCTACCGGCACAACCCGGCCCTGCCCAAGCGCCTGGATGTGGAACGCGCCATTGCCTATTGCGATGATTTGATGCGCCGCATCCAGCTTACCCCCATGAAAAAACCGGGCTGCGCCTATGACATGGTTGCCGTTTGCCGGCAAAGCCTCATCAGTGCAAAGGCGAAAGAGGAGTGAATCCTTTGTGAAAGCAAATGTGCGCTCAGGCAAATTAAAGCGCGGCTATTGGCGAAAAGCCTATCAGCTCTACGCCATGCTGCTGTTACCGGTTGTTTTCTTTCTCGTATTCAAATATTACCCCATTTACTACGCGCAGGTTGCGTTTCGGGACTATAACATCTTTATCCCCATCAGCCAAAGCCCCTGGAACGATTTGGCCTATTTCAAAGAGGCCTTTATGCAGCCTCAGTTCCTGCGTGCGCTTTCAAACACCTTGGTGCTCAATGGCCTGGATCTCATCTTTAATTTTCCCTTTCAAATTGTTCTGGCTCTTTTAATTAACGAGGTGGCCTTCAAACGGCTAAAAAAACTCACCCAAAGCGTCATCTATTTCCCCTATTTCCTGTCCTGGGTGATTATTGCGGGCCTTGTGCTACAACTGTTCAGCACAAGGGGCATCGTTAACGCCGCGCTTCAGGCCCTTTCGATCCCACCCGTTCCTTTTTTGAAGGAACCTAACAGCTGGATGGTAATGTACATTGCCACAGGAGCCTGGCAAAGTGCCGGGTACGGCACCATCATTTACCTGGCGGCCATGTCTGGCATTGATCCGACCCTCTACGAAGCGGGCTATGTGGATGGCATCGGGCGGCTGCAAAAAATCCGCTACATCACGCTGCCCTCGATTAAAAGCACCATCGTGATGATGCTCATATTGCAATCGGGCCGCCTGATCTCTATCTCCTTTGACAGGCCCTATATGATGGGTAACGCCCTGGTGATGAATGTTTCGGACGTCATCAGCACCTATGTGCACCGGTTTGGCCTGCAAGGTGGCCGCTTCGGCTACACCACCGCAATTGGCCTTTTCCAGTCCCTGGCCTCCTTTTTAATCTTGTTTACGGTTAACAAGCTGGCTAAAAAAATAGGGGAGGAAGGGATTATGTGATGATTCACCGCAGGAAAGCCCGCAGGCCCGATGGCTTTCAAATCATGCTGGCATTAATTTGCCTTGTGATAATCTTCATTACCCTTTTGCCCTTTGCCCATGTGATTGCCATCTCTTTAAGCAGCGCTGAAAGCATTTTGAGGGGCGAAATCAACCTATGGCCAAAGGGCGTGAACCTCCAGGCCTACCGCCAGGTGTTGAGTTCCGGCGCGTTCATGCGCAGTTTTTTCTACACGATTGGGTTAACGGCGCTCTATGTCGTTATTGCCATGATGTTGACCACCCTTTGCGCTTACCCCTTATCCAAGCCCTGGCTCAAAGGCCGCGGCGTGATCATGACCGCCATCGCTTTTGTGATGTATTTTGACGCGGGCATCATTCCTAATTACCTCGTTATCAAAAACCTGGGCCTTATCAATACCCTTTGGGCCCTTGTGCTGCCCATCGGCATGAGTGCGTTTAACATGGTCATTATGAAAAACTTTTTTGCCTCGCTGGATGCGAACATCTTCGAGGCCGCAGCCATCGATGGCTGCAATGAATGGCGTACGCTCACGCTAATTGTGCTGCCCCTGTCCAAAGCGGTGCTGGCCACCTTAGTGCTGTTTTATGCCGTAACACGCTGGAACAGCGTGACCGACGCCATCTTCTACATTACCACCCCTTCGCTTAACCCACTCCAGGCAGTATTAAAGGAAATTATCCTTTCCGAGTCCGCGGCGCAAATGGATGTTGGCCAAACCTATGCCAATAAACAAACGATAACTGAAAGCGTCCGGGCGGCCAGTGTGGTGCTGGCCATGCTGCCCATTCTATGCCTCTATCCCCTGGCGCAGCGGTATTTTATCACCGGCATCATGTTGGGTTCAGTCAAGGGCTAAATCACTTCGGTTACTGCGGCATTTGCCGTAAAATAAAAGTTAATCAGATAGAAAGGATGCTGACAAAAATGACAAGCATGAAACGGTTCCTCGGTTTGCTGGTTGCCCTCGTCCTCGTATCATGCCCCTTCCTCCTGGCGGGTGCCGCAGAGGCTCCCCCCGCCAAACTCACCGTTGAGGTCTTTGACCGTAGCGATGTACCCAGCCCCTACACCATTGAAAACAACCCCCTGGCCCAATACATCATTGCAAGGGTGAAGGAAGATTTAAATATCGAACTCACCTTTATGCCTGTGCCCCGATCGGAAGAGGTCAGCAAGCTCAATGTGATGATGGTTGGAGGGCCTGCGCCGGACATCGTTTTTACCTACGATACGGGGCTATTGGCGGACTATGCCTTAAAAGGCGGCCTGACGGATTTAACGCCCTATGTAGAGGAGCATGGCCAGAATATACTAAAGGCCTTGGGTGAAGAGGTAAGCTATTGCATGATGTATGACAAGCTCTATACCGTCAGGGGTGTTGGCAACATCGGCAATTTCTCCCAGGGTAAGCATATTAGCTGGCTGCGCACGGATTTGCTTGAAAAGCACCAGATCGCCATGCCCAAAAACCTGCCCGAGCTTTACGCTGCGATGAAAATCATTAAGGAAAAAGAGCCGGACGTGATTCCTTTTGCCATGGCCACCACCACCAATGAGCGGTATTACGAGAATATGGTGCTTAGTTTCGCCGATTATAAAGACGAGGCAGAGGCCTTCGCCTACAATACCGATAACATCCGCCTGGTATCCCCCGGCGTAAAGGAAGGCTACCGTGAGCTGAACAAATGGTACAACGAAGGCCTGGTCAGCGTGGATTTTGCCATTGATTCAAACGCTACCCAGTTCAAATCGGACGTGGCTAACGGCAAGGCCTTCGCCTTTGTGGAGGATCAGATCGTCCAGGAATGGATGATGACCGCCATGCTTGACAACCCGGATATCACCTACACGCCGACAAACTATTTCCTGAATAAGGACGGCCAATACCGCTATAACAAGTATCTGTCTGTTGGCATCAGTATTGCCGTGCCCAAGGCCAACGAAGCAAACGCTGCCACCGCCATACGCTATCTGGATTGGATGATCCAAGAAAAGAATATGCTGGATGTACGCGGTGGCTTTGGCCTTGGCCTAAGCGAATACGATGCAAGCGGCGAATTGCGCTTCCTGGATGACGTGGCCATGCGGGAAAAAGGCGTATCCCCCACCATGCTGGGCGATTTCGGCCTCATGGCCATGGGCGCGGCGCGGCTTTATGATGATCCTACTCAACAGGTGGCCATGAGCATCCTGAAATACTCAGGCGAAAAGCGGGATTTCACCCCCCTTCTGGAGGCCTACCTTGCCGCCGCCGATGAAGGAACCTACTACCTGGAAGGCTACATGTCCACCCCCAGTGCCGCCCAAATGCAGTATGGTTCAAACCTCCGCACCATGATTCAGAACATGGCGGCCCGGCTCATCTCCGTTCCGGCCGATCAGTTTGATGCTCTTTGGGATAGCGAGTATGCGTCCCTGGTTGCTGCCGGGCTTAACGATGTGGTGAAAGAACGCACCGAGTATTTTAAAGCCCAATAGATACAAATTGACCATGGGGCTATCGCAATAAAGGGGAAAGGGACAGCGTCCCAGGGTTCCTTCTTTATTATGACAGCCCCTATGGCATATAAAAGCGGATAAAGAGGTGGGCGTATGCGCCGTATTCACCTGGTCTTCAACGAAACCGGATGGCCGCTGTTTGTGAGGTTTTTTCTCATCTGTGCGTCCATGATTCTTGTTTTGCTGCTTGTGATGAGCCTGGTTATCAATTTCAGCGTTATTAATCAAGCGGAAAAAGAGATTGGGGAAGCGGCCATCAATAGCCTGAAACTCATTTCGGATATGGATAAAATCATCGCCAATAACGTGCGCGAAATCGCGCTTATGCTGGCTTCCGATGGGAATCTGAATGCGCTTTATCGCGGTATTACTTCCAGCTATGATAAAATCACGCCGCCGGAGCACCAAAACATTCTTAAAATTCGCAGCCAGCTGGTTAATGTCATATTGGGCAATGAGCTGATTAGCTCCATTTATATCTATCTTAAGGATCCCTCGCTCCTGATCACTTCCAATGATCGGGTATTTAACTTCGATGATTATTTTGATTTAAACTGGTGGCATAGCTATGAAAAAAACACCCAGCCTGGCGTGATCGCCGTATGGCTGGATACCCGCAAGGCCTATGATGAAGATTATTCATTGCGCTTTCCCGGCGAATACGCCTTTTCATATCCCAGCGATTATGTGATGACTTATGTATTCCCTCTTGCCATCAATACAACGCCGATTGAAGGCCATATCGTTATCAATGTGAGCGAACGCCAGTATTCGCGGCTGATGAACGCACGCTCCGAATCCAACGTTTTATGGGAGGTGGATGAAAACGGCATAATTCTAAGCCATCCCAACCAGGCGCTCATCGGTGTGGATACGTCTCAAAGCGCCGCCTTTAGCCAAGCCATTTCCCTAAGCGCGCAATGGGGATGGTTTATAGAAAGCACCCAGGAAGGCCGCATGATGTACGCTTATTCCCATAAAACCAACGGCCATTTTTTGATTTATGAGCATTCCCTTGCGGGCCTCTCCAGCCGCACCATGACGCCGCGCCTATTGATGATTGGTGCACTTGTTGGCACGGGGCTTTCGGCGCTGGCCGCCATCTTCGTCGCCTTTAAAAAACAGCTCATTCCCGTTCGGCGCTTAGTGGGCAAAATCCAGCCTTACAGCGATAATGTTCCGAAGGAATGGCGGAATGAATTTTCAATGCTCGATGCGGGCTTTACATCCCTTTTAAACGCCAAGCACCGGCTTGAAAACGATGTGAAAAACCTTAAAGCCACGGAACTTCGCAGCGCTCTGCTGGCGCTTTCCCAAGGTACAGGCACGGAAATCGCAAGCCAGTATTTTCCCCATGCGCATTTCCTATGCGTTGTGCTTTGCCCCGATGGCTTGGATGCAATCACTCTTCCCCAGGCCGAAATAAGCGAGGCCGCTTCGCTCATCATCCGCACAGGCGAGGAACGCTTTACAGGCAACCACACCCTGTGCTATGGCCTTTCCACGCCCAACCAGCAAATCACCTTTTTTTTCAATACCGCCTATAGATTAAATGAGGCGCTCAACCTGACGCTCAACCTCAATTTACTAAGTGAGATGGCTCAAGGCTTGCTTCATACGACCCTATCCATCGGGGTAGGGTCTTTCCAGAACGACCAGGAAGGGATTTTTCTATCCTACCAAGATGCGCTTTCAGCATTGGAGCACCGGTTTTTGCAGGGTCTTGGCCAGGTGTTTTACAGTGATGCTCACCAGGAAACCCCTGCCTACTATAAATACCCCTATGCGTTATCTGAAAACTTGTCTTGCTGCCTAAAAAACAACGCCATACTGGAAACGGAGGCTGTTATTCGGGAGGTTTTCCAATATATCCGTAAGGCTGTTGGCATCACCTATTTTAACGCCCAGGTTATTCTGGTTAAAATCGCCGCCGATATCATGGATACGCTGATCGAGCGCAACATCCGTCCCGCCGATGTTTTCCCGGATGGCGGGGATATTTCCCGGCAGATCGCACGCCTTAAAACTCTGGACGAGGCGGAAGCCTGGTTCCTATCCCTAACAGCGCAGGCCGTTGCCTGCCTTAATAATAACGAAAGCGACGAATGTTGCGTTGCCGCGCGCGTGTTAGCCTATCTGGAAGAAAACTATTGGCGCGATCAGGATATCAAAACCATCGCTATGGTGCTGAGGATCAGCTATGAACGGCTGCGTGCTATTATCTATAATAAGTCCGGATGTACTGTGATCCGCTACGTGAACCAGCTTAGAATCAAAAAGGCGAAGGAGCTTCTTATCCACACGGATTTAACTCTGCTTCAGATTGCTGAACAGGTAGGCTACCAAAACGAGCAGAGCCTCAGCCGGTTTTTCAAAAAATTTGAAGGGATTCCGCCAGGCAAATTCCGCATGAACAAACAATGATGATATGGCAAATTGAACATTTCTACCTTGGCAAGCACTATCTTC
>JAVBTR010000051.1:0-51963 GCA_031556065.1 Eubacteriales bacterium
ACTTTAAGTAAGAAGCTTTTATTGCGAGAGGGGCCTTTCTTCTTTTAAAAACGAAGAAAGGCCCCTCTCGCGCTCTCCCCAAAGAAAGCCGCATTCATATTAGCCTCTGTTGTTTATAAATTATAGATTTACGCAATGGTAAAAACGTGCTACAATGAACAGAAAAGGACTCTTAAACGAGGTGAGTATATGTTCCGCTGGTACAACGCCTTTGATAAGCTGAATGTGGCTGTGTACATCGTAGATGTTAACACCTATGAGCTATTATACATCAATAACCGTGTGCGCTCCACCATGGGCGATGTACTGGGCAAGCCCTGCCACATGGTCATGTCCGGCCTTGAAACCCCCTGCGGCCATTGCTCCACCCTTTATGAACTGAACGCCCGGGGCGATCTGTTCGAAGCCAAGCAGCGCTATAATGTCTTTACCAACACCTATTACGATGTGTACGAAAACATTGTGGATTGGGACGATGGCCGCAAGGCCCGGCTTTGTGTTGCCGTCGATGTTACAGAGCAGACCATACTCAACCGGAAATCCAAGGAGCTGCAATCCATGGTTTTCGTCCACGATGCCATTAACCAATCCTCCGATATTTATTTTTTCGCCATAGATGAAAACACCAACCTGCTCTACGCCAATGACCTTTACCTGGCGGCCATTGGCATACCCCTCCACATTGGCCAGCCGTTGCCTGTTAACGACCTGTATACCAAAGCAGGTGCGGAGGCCTTTTACAGCCGCGTGTTTCCAGCGGTTATGGCCGGGGAATCCGTTGGCGGCCAGGTGACGCTTCTTTGCAAGGACGGCCGGGAAATTCCCCTTCGCTTCAGTTCCTTCCCCGTAGCCGACGAAAAGGGCAAGGTGGTGGCCTACGCCTCCTTCGGTGTGGATATCGCCCGTGAAATGGAAATGGAAAAGACCACCCAGTGGCAGCGGGCTATTTTGAACAACACCAAGGACATGGTGGCCAGCTTCGACCGAAACCTGAAGGTGGTTTACTGTAACCCCGCCCTGAACGCTATCACTGGTTGGGCGGACACCCCGGAAACAGCCATAGCCAGAGGGGATTACCTTACAAAGGAATCTTCGGCGCTTTTGTATGGGCAGATGATCCCAAGGGCCTTTAAAGGCGAGCACCACGCAGGTGAAATAACCCTGGTAAACGCCGCCGGTACCCAGACCCCAGCTTCCATTGATCTGTTCCCCATTAACGATTGGAAGAACAAAAACATTGGCCTTGGGGTGACCATGCACGACATTTCCGCCCAGCGCCAGTTTAAGGCTGCCCATGAGCGGCTGCAAATTGCACTGGACCTGGCCCATGCCGGCACATGGGAAATTTTCGTTCCCGAAAAGATGCTCCACTACGACGAGCGCTTCGCTGCCATGATGCGTCTGCCCCCTTCCCCCATTACCATTGCACAGTGGGCCGAGCATGTGGAACACATTTATGGTCCGGCCTACGCCGAGCTGGTGGATTATTTGCGCAACCGTTTCGATGGCACCCATTCCAACGATTACCGCAATATGCGCACTGAATTCCCTGATGGCGCCGTTATGTATTCCAACTGCACTGCCCAAACCTATTTCGATGAAAACGGCCAGCCGGAGCGGATATTAGGGGTCACCTGGGATATTACCGATGAGGCCATCGAGCATATCAAGTTTGAAGAACTAAAGGAAAGCAAGCTCCGCTCCCAGGAGTTCATGGCGAACTTTTCCATTCCCTTCACCCAGCCGATCAATATCTCTGTGCTGATGGAAAACGCCCTGGATCAGTTGCAGGACTATATGCAGACAGACCGTATCTGCATCTATATTATAGATCAGGAGCACGACCAGGTGACCTGTGCCTACCAAAGGAGGAAGGACCCTCGTTTTGCCAACCTTCTTGGCTCTGTGCACCGGCTGAGCACCTTTAATGAGCTGATCGCGGCGCTGCGTGCCAAGCCGTACCTCTACTACCAGGACACCAGCGCCCTGTTCGAGCGGTTCCCCAGCCTGGATTTCGGCGCCCAAAGTGCCCTTTACCTGCCCATGATTACCAATGGGGTCACCCTTGGCTACCTGCTTTTATTAACCATTGACCATACCGCACCCTGGACCGAAAACGATTTCCAGATGGCGCAATTGGCCGCGTCGGTTATTTCGGGCGCTATTTCTATGCGCAAAAGCGAAATGGCCTTGAAAGAAGCCACCATTCAGGCCCAAAGCGCCAGCATTGCTAAATCCCAGTTTCTTTCCAACATGAGCCACGAGATTCGCACGCCTATGAACGCCATCGTAGGCATGGTGCAGCTTTCTAAAAGCGCCCAAACCATCGACAAATACCGTGCCTACATGGAAGATATCCGCACCGCCTCGGACCAGCTTTTGTCCATTATCAACGATATTCTGGATATTTCCAAGATCGAATCTGGGAAGCTCGAACTGAATACGGTGACCTTCAGCCTGGAGAGAACCGTGTTCAAATGCTGCTCCATGCTTTCCAGCCGGGCTATGGAAAAGGGCGTGAAGCTCTCCATTCAGATTGGGGATAACCTGCAATTCCGCTATAAAGGCGATGACACGCGGCTCCACCAGATCATCGCCAACCTGCTTTCAAACGCGGTGAAATTCACTCCCCATGGGGGCGAAATCGGCCTTTTCGTAGACGAAACTGGCACCCAGGACGGCAAGGCCCTTATTTGTGTGATGGTGAAGGACAGCGGCATTGGCATGACCCCCGAACAGACCCGCCGGGTTTTCGATTCCTTTGTGCAGGCCGATGGCAGCATTGCCAGAAGCTTTGGGGGCACAGGCCTGGGCTTGACCATTACGAAAACCCTGGTGGAGCTTATGGGCGGCACCATTGAAGTGACCTCTGAGCTGGGCCACGGCTCTGTTTTCACCGCCCGCCTTTGCCTTGAATACGCCCAGGAGGAAGCCCAGAAAGTGGGCCAGAATCTGAAAAAACAGTTTGCGAAAACAAACGCCCTGATGATTTCAGACGATGCCCAGCTGGTTGCCAAGTTCACCAAGCTCTGCGGGTGCTTTGGCCTCCAATATACCCTGATAGGAAGCGCCCAGATGCCCAAGGTCTTTGCCGCTATGGCCCAGGAAGGCCACAATCCATACGATGTCATCTTCTTCGATTTCGCCCTGAATTCCCAAGAAACCCTGAAAATCTACCAATGCACAAAAAACCTAACCGATCTGCACCCCTTTGTGCCGGTGATCGAATTTAACGCCTGGAACACCGTCCGGGAAAGCTTAGCCGTTTACGGCTGCACCAATTACCTGCAAAAGCCCCTGTGCGCCTCCGCCCTTTACGATCTGCTGATGGCGTTTACCAGCCACCAGCAAGCCGATGCCCTCCCCCTTCCGGCCAGCGAACAGGATTTTTCCCATATCCACATTCTCTTGGCAGAGGATATCGAAATTAACCGGGTGATCCTCATGGCCATGCTGGAGCCCACCCAGGTTCATATCGACACGGCGGAAAATGGCCAAATCGCTTACGAAATGTTCAAGCGCGCCCCCGATAAATACAACATGATTATTATGGACGTCCAAATGCCCCAGGTAAACGGTCTGGATGCCACCCGCCTGATTCGCGCCCTGAACCATCCCCGGGCCAAAACCATTCCCATTATCGCCATGACAGCCAATGCCTTCAAAGAAGACGTAGAAGACTGTCTGGCCGCAGGCATGAACGACCACATCGCCAAGCCCATCGATCTGGGGATTGTGATGGAGACGATTAAGAAGTATAAGGTGTAGTGATACATTTGCGAGAGCCATTTTTCTTTTAGAAAAAAGAAAAACGGTTCTCGCGCTCTCCAAAAAGAAAACCGAACAGTCTACGACACATGTAACACCTGCAACCGTTCCTACGAGGTTGCAGGTGTTGTTTCAATTGTAAAACACAAAGAATACATAATAATTTCGCCCTTTGCCAAAGGGCATTCCCCACCCCGAGTGTTAATGAATATGAATGACTTTATATTTATCACCTCCATAACTTTTGAAGCTTTTGATCCGTTAATAGGATGAAAAGCGCTTTTTCAATGGAGGACATATGATTACTACCGAGGCATTCACCCACCAGGTGCAGCAAATGACCCCATCCCTTTACCGCATGGGCATGGGCATTCTTCATCGATCCCAGGACGTGGAGGACGCCGTGCAGCAGGCGCTGCTCAAGGCATGGGCCAACAAGCATAAAGCCCAGGAGACTTATTTTAAGCCCTGGCTTATGCGCATTGCCATTAACGAATGCCGCAACATCCAGCGGCACAGGCAGCGGGTGGTGCCGGGAGAGGTGCTTGTTAAAGAAGAGCCTTCCGATAACGCTTACGAGGACATCTATATGGCAATGGACGCGCTGCCGGAAAAGATGCGCTTGGTGCTTCTTTTAAAGTACATGGAGAATTACTCCGAAAAAGACATTGCCCTGGCACTGGGGATTACCGTTGGGGCCACTAAGGGGCGGCTGTTCCGTGCCCGGGAAGCGCTCAAGAGAGAACTACAAGAAACGGGGGTGGCTTTTGAATGAAAACCAAGCTTTCCACGGCCCTTAAAAGCCGCTATGAAACCTTGCCGGAAGCCTTTGAACGCCGGGTGGATGCTACCCTTCAAACCTTTAAGGATGAAAGAAATGAGCCTGTTATCCATAAAAGGATGACCACCGCCCTGGTTCTCATTGCGGCCCTGCTTCTGGTGACCATGGGTGTGGCCCTGGCCTTAAACGCCATGGGTATACTGGATTTTAGAAAAGAGGATACGGGCAGGGCAGCCACCCCGGAGGTGGCAGCCATTGTCCAGCGGGATTTTAAGAACAACGTGGCCCAATTGGGGGATTGCACTGTTACCGTCCGTGAAGCCATATCCGATGGGCTTTCAGGGAATCTGATGGTGGAATATCGGTTGCCGGAGGGCATGTATTTATACTGCCCCGACTCCCGAACCCCAGGCAAGTACCACTCGGCAGAGGCTGAAACACCCGAAACGCTGAAAACAGTGGAAGACCTTCTTAAAATTTACCCGGTTCTTTATATGCCTATGGATGAACACATCGGCTACTTTAAGGATGACCAGTTCAAAGACTGCAACGGCTATGGTTGGGATGCCGTTAAAACAGCGGATAATGTAAACTATTCCAATATCGCCTTTTCCGTGGATCAAAGCAGTATGGCCGATTTTGTTTACTGCGCCGGGGTGTTTAGGATTACCACTCCCAACTCCCAAGAATGGGAGCGGCTTACCTACGATAATATGAATATTGGCATGTACATGTCCACAGACAGCAATTTTCAAAAGACAGGGGAAGTGCCCCAAGTGCTAAAGGAGGCGGGGGTCCAAGCCATTACCGTTACCTTTACCCCCCTTTCCATGGTGGTGGATGTAGAGGGCTCCGCTTTTGAAGTGGTGGACGAAAACGGCCAGACCATTGGCATAGATTTTCTCTCCTGCGAGGCTGTAACCGCCTACGATGAAGCCAGTGGTATGTACAGCGCAGGCTATACCTGCCCGGAGGTGATCCCCGAAACGTTATACATTCAATTGTATGATACCTGGTCCCGGGAAAACACCATCGGCGGCATTGTACAGGTAACACTGAAATAAACTGCCATTAAACTGGAAAAATCGCCGTCTTTCTTCGTTTTGTTTATTGTGATATAATAAACGAGCAGGAAGGCGGTGTTTTTTTGGGTAAGCATGCACAGGAGGCGTTTACCGCGCAGCTGTATGCCCAATATTACCAACCCTTGGAAAAACAATGCCGGCGCATTGTTCAATACAACCCTGAATTGGATGAATTGATTAGCGACTGCCTGCAAAAGGTGTTTTTGAAGGCCTTTCAAGCCTACGACAAACTCAAGGATCACCCCAACGTTGGCGGATGGCTGTTTTTAACTACCCGCAACGCCTTGATGGACGAGCTGCGCCGCTACAACCGCCAGCAGGCCCTTTCCGCCCTGCCGATTGACAGCTGCACCGAAAGGGCTTTGCCAAGCCTTTACGATTATGTGGAGCAGTTTATAGAAAACGACGCGGTTCAGCAGTGCATCAATGCGGTGATTTTCAGCCTGACCCCTGGGGAAAAAGAAATTTTCCAAAAGCACTTTATGGAGGGCATGGGGGTTTTGGAAATTGCCGATGAAAACGGTGTGACCCAGGGGGCTGTTAAGGGGGCCATTCACCGCATCCGCCTAAAGGCCAAGGCTGTTAAAAAACAAACAAATTTCCTTAGCATTTTATTCGTATCTTATTGGATTTTTCAATCGTTAAACATTTGAAAGGGGGACGAGGAATGCAAAGCAATGAAACCGCCGCCAAGGCCTATGCTTTAATGCAAATGCTTTCAGATGGCACCATTACTGTGGACGCCTTAAGGGAAACGCTTACAAACGAAATCGAAAGCCAGCTGCAAAAGCCGGAAAACGAAATTGATACAGCTTATATAATGGAATGCGAAAACATACTGGAAAGCCTTTTGCCCGCCCCCATGGAAACCCGTCAGGCCGAAAACTGGGTGCAAATTAAAAAAACCATGGGTAAGCGCCGCCATCCCTTCACAAAGCGGATTTTGCCCCTTGCTGCCTCCCTGGTGCTGGTTTTAACCGGGGTCATGATAGCAGACGCTTTTTGGCCCAAAGGGAGCTATACCTCCTACGTATCCGAGGATGAGCAATATTATATCCGCGAAGTCACCGTAGACGGCGTTCACCTGATGCCAGCTGCCGTGGCCGATTTAGACGGCAATGAAACCCTCCACGAAAAGAGCACCGATTTTCAGGTGATTTGCGATTTTTTAGGCTTCACGCCCCCTGTCCCCCACTATGCCCCCGCTGGCTGGGTGTTTTACGACTATGAGGCCTATATCAACTGGGCTGGCTGGAGCCTCTACATGGCCTTTGAAAAGGAAGGCCAGAAGCACCTTTTAAGCTACAGCGTCGATGGCCATTCCTCGGTTGAAGCCATTGGCAAAACCTATTACAGCCAGAACGAGGAAGGGGTGAACATCCCTTTGCCCAACGGCTTTACCGGCTACCTTGCCTACAACTACGACGATATTCTCATCACCTGGATGGATGGGCTTACCAGCTACGATGTTGCCGGGCCTGTGAACAAAGAAGAAGCCCTGAAAATAATCGAATCCATCCGCTAAAATAAGCGGGAGGTTCTTATGCTTCAAACCCATATGCTCCTTGTAAGCGCCCTTGAAAAGGTCTTCCCCGACGAAAAACCCCAGGCCCTGCCGGAAGGCTTTGTTTTGTCTGCCCTTCGGGGAGAAACCATTTCCTTCCAAGTGGCCTACTGCTACCAGGGAGACCGGATCGGCTACGCCAGCGTCCAAGCCCCTGGGGCCACCCTTCGGGAGGTGGTCTGCGTGCCCTGCCATTATCCCGCCCACAAGGACCGGGACGAAAACTACCTGCGCACCGCTCCGGGCCTTTACCCGGATTTATTGCAGCCTCTGCCCGTGGGCCTGGCGCGCCTAGTGCCAGAAACGTGGAAAAGCCTTTGGATCGATTACGTGGTGGATTTAGAACACCCTGAGGGGGATTTCACCCTGACGGTGACCCTTAAAGAGCAAGCCAGCGGCCAAACCATAGGCCATGTCACCCAAGGGATCCACGTGATCGCCGTGGCCCTTCCCAAGCAGACCCTAAAGAACACCCAGTGGTTCCACGCCGATTGCCTGGCCAATCACTACGGGGTAGAGGTGTTTTCGGACAAGCACTGGGAAATATTGCGGCACTTTATTAAGACAGCCGCCGACCATGGCATGAATATGATCTTAACCCCCCATTTCACCCCGCCCCTGGATACGGCTCCCGGCTGCTACCGCACCACCACCCAGCTGGTGGATGTCTGGTTTTACAGGGGCCAGTACCGCTTCGGCTTTAAAAAGTTCCGCAAATGGGTACGCCTGTGCCAAGAATGCGGCATCGAATACTTCGAGCTTTCCCACCTGTTTACCCAATGGGGGGCTGCGCATCCTCCCGAAATCCGGGGCGCAGTAGAGGATCATGAGGGGTTCCAGCTTTTCGGCTGGAGCAGCTGTGCCACCGGCGATTCCTACGCTTATTTTTTAGAGGATTATCTGCCTGTACTGATTCAGGAGCTTAAGGATTTAGGCATTGAAAGCAACACCGTCTTCCATATATCCGACGAGCCTACCCTGGGGCAATTAGCCTCCTACCAAGCAGCCAAAGGAATGGTGGCCCCCTATTTGGAGGGCTTCACCATTATGGATGCCATATCCGATTACGCTTTTTACGAAACAGGGGCCATTGATACCCCTGTTTGCGCGGTGGATCATGTGGAGCCGTTTTTAAAAAACAGCACGCCCCATTTATGGACCTACTACTGCACCGCCCAATCGGCGGATGTGCCCAACCGCTTTTTCGCCATGCCCTCCGCCCGTAACCGCATCTACGGACCCTTGCTTTTTAAATACGACATTGAAGGCATGCTTCACTGGGGCTATAACTTTTACAACAACCACCTGTCCCGCTGCACCATAGACCCTTTCCTTGTGACAGACGGCCTGGAAGCCTTCCCCGGCGGCGACCCCTTTTTGGTGTATCCTGCCAAAGACGGAACCGCCCTGGAATCCATCCGCTTAATGGTGCTGCACCAAGGGATTAACGACCATCGGGCCCTTGAGCTATTGGCTTCCCTTAAAGGCCGGGAGCATGTGATCCAGCTGATGGAGGAAGGTCTTGCCAAACCGCTGACCTTCACCGATTATCCCCACGAGGCAGCATACCTTCTGAACCTACGCAACAGGGTCAACCAAGAAATTGAGCGGGACTGTCGCAATAAGGAAAGACGCTGGGACGCTGTCCCAGACCCAGTTTAAGGGTCATTTGACCCTTAAAAATCCCATTATAGGGCCAAACGGCATGGAAGCCGTTCCCTACAGGTTGCATGTTGCCGATATTCCTGCGTACCCTGCCGATTCTAACCATCCTATATGAGTTCTTCGGTAAGAAGATCGCTTGGGCCATAGAGGGATTCAGCCATAAGCAGAAGGCCCACACGGATGCCGTAGGTGAAAGCCTCACGGCGGCTCGCTTCCTCCATTTGGGTGCTTGCTTCGCATAGCCTTTCAAGGGTTTCTTGGCCCTTTTCGTTTAACAAGGGCAAAAGCTTTTCTTGAATTTGAACGAAAAGCCGGAATGCTTCAGAATAGGCCGCGTCGCTTTTGCGTTTTGCGGTGTAGAGGCCGATGTTTCCCAAGTACAATTCGTTTATCATGCTAATCATAGGTTCCATTCCTTTCTTTTTGTGTAGCGTAAACACAGCAACCTTGAAAGGAACTCCAGCGCATGTTATAATATTTACGCCTTCATTGCCTTTGGCAGTTGTTGGGGCAGGAAGTGGTGTGAGCTGTCCAGGCTTGTGCACCCTTCCTTTATTTTTTGAGTTCCGACTCTAATCGACAGATTCCCCGCCTTGCGGCTTCTGATATAGATACCTTTTCCTGTTTACAGTAAGCGTCGAGAATTTCTCTGGATTTCTGATCGATTTTTACGCCAATTCTTGAATCCTTGGGATTGTCGGTTTTCGGACCTCGTTTGTTCCCTTTTTCCAGCGGTTTCACCTCCTCCTGGAAATTGGTTCAACCCATTGTAATATGGTTCAACCCATTTGTCAATCACTTTTCGCAACCCGAAGCGGACAAACCGTTCCTGCGCGGTTGCTGAAGTTGGTTACATTACAGCGCAGGTTGCATTGCAACCGTGTAGGGAATCCAAGGGGGTCCCCCTTGGTCGTTTAGGAGGGTGAGTGATCCGAGCGCGTCCAATGGACGCGAATAGCGAGGTGAACGAATCAACCGAAACAAGTGGCCAGAGGCCACGCCAATTGAGGTTGCGGTATCGGGGGGGTGGGGATGAAACCCAACATCATTAAGATTAGCAAAGGAAGCAAAAAGAACCAACTGCTGTTTAAGGCAATTGGTTCTTTTGCTGTATCAAGGGAACGCTTCGCTACCTTGACCTGGGTAAAGCTTTACGATTGCAATAGGTTACAATCCCATCACAGTACATTTGCTGAAGTGCATTCCACATAGACACTGCCATCCTTGCGCCGGGTGAGCTTTGCCTTATTTCCTTCCCCATCGTCCATGGTCATTTTCTCAATATCATTGAGGCACAAAAAATTAACCACATCGCTTTCCACGAAGGCAACCCAATTTTTCCGATCCCGCTTAACCTTTTCTTCATCTGCGATGGCCTGCTCGATGCTCATTTTTTCCTTATCAGCCATGTTTATAGCCCTCCTTCAAAAATAAAATCAGCGCTTATCATAACGGATTTTGCAGCCGAATGCAAGCCATTCCCCCTTCTCATGGGATTTTAATTTGGTTGCCGCTTGTGTCTTAAAGATGGGTATGGTATACTCAAATGGCATAAAAATCGGATGGGAGATGCCTATGAAAGCAAGCACGAAACGGTTTTTGAACTTCGCGTTTATTTTTGCCACACTGGCAATTGTTATATATATTGGTTTATCCGGCAATGAAATATCTGGCATTTGGCAGGCCCTTAAATCCATTACCCCGACCTGGCTGTTGGTATGCCTTTTGGCCTATGCCTCCTATGTGCTGCTGGATACCCTTTCCATTTACCAATTTCTCCACAGCCAGGGGTATCAAATCACCTTCGGATACACGCTGATCGTTTCCATCCTAGGGCTGTATTACTGCAATATCACCCCCGGCGCTTCCGGCGGCCAGCCCATGCAGGTATATTACCTTAAAAAGAAGGACGTCCCCATTGGCATTGGCTCCAGCGCGCTGACGGTGAAATTCTTCTGCTTCCAGCTAATGCTGATGATCCTGGGCAGCCTGTTCTGGTTCTTTAACCGAAGCTACGTTTATAACCAGATCGGTACCGGCAATATGTGGATTCTAATCGCCGGTTATGTGTTCAATTCCATTTCCATTCTGTTTGTGCTTTTAATGGCCATCAGCCGCCGGCTGGTGCGGTTCTTTATTGTATTGTTTGTGAAGGTAGGCACCTGGCTGCACATCTGCAAGGATGCCGATGCCGCTATTGCCAAATGGGAAGGCAATTTAACCACCTTCCACGCCAGCGTAATGATGCTGACCAAGCACCCCATTAACCTATTTATCCAATTAGGCATTGCCGGGATTCAAGTGATCGCGCTGATGCTGGTAACCGTGGCGCTGTACTTCGCCTTTGGACTCACCGGCACGGGCATTGTGGAGCTTATTACTGTGGGTCTGCTGCTTTATATCAGCGCCGCTTATACCCCTTTGCCAGGGGCTTCCGGCGCCCAGGAGGGTGGCTTCGCCCTGTATTTCGGCGGCATCTTCCCCGAAGGCACGCTGATCGTAGCGCTGCTGCTGTGGCGGTTCTTTACCTACTATTTAACGCTGATCGGCGGTTCGCTGCTTACCGTAGCACAAAGCATTACTGCCAAGAAAGAACACAAGGAGTGACAATATGAAACTTTGGGGCGGCCGTTTTGAAAAAGCCACCGAAGGCATGGTGGACGATTTTCATTCCTCCATTTCCTTTGATAAACGCCTTTATAAACAGGATATTCAGGGTTCCATTGCCCATGCCACCATGCTTGGGGAAACAGGCATTATTGAGCGGGCCGAGGCGGAAAAGATCGTAGAGGGCTTGAAAGCCATCCTGGCCGAGATTGAAAACGGCCAAGTGACCTTCATGGTGGATGCGGAAGACATTCACATGAATGTGGAAACCCTCCTGATCCAAAAGATAGGTGATGCGGGCAAGCGCCTGCACACAGGCCGCAGCCGCAACGATCAGGTGGCGCTGGACATTCGCATGTATGCAAAGGCTGCCTGCCTTGAAACCCGTGATCTGCTCAAAGAGCTGTGCCAGGTGCTTTTAGCCATCTCCAAAGAGAACCTCCACACCATTATGCCCGGCTATACCCATCTGCAAAAGGCCCAGCCCATTACCCTGGCCTTCCACATGATGGCCTATTTCCAAATGTTTTCAAGGGATTTAAGCCGCTTTTCCCACGCCTACCACATGGCGGACGTGATGCCCTTAGGCTCCGGGGCTTTGGCCGGTACCACCTACCCCCTGGACCGGGCCCGGGTACAGGCGCTGCTTGGTTTTTCCGCCATGACCGATAACGCCCTGGATGGGGTGAGCGACCGGGATTTTCTGCTGGAATACTTAAGCGCCGCTGCCATTGCCATGATGCACCTAAGCCGCTTTTGCGAGGAACTGATACTTTGGAACACCAATGAGTTCCGCTTTATTGAAATGGACGATGGCTTTGCCACCGGCTCCAGCATTATGCCCCAGAAGAAGAACCCCGACGTGGCAGAGCTGATCCGGGGGAAAACAGGCCGGGTCTACGGGGATTTAATGGCCCTTTTAACCACCATGAAGGGCATCCCCCTGGCATATAACAAAGACATGCAGGAAGACAAGGAAGCCTTCTTCGATGCCCGGGATACCCTTGTGAAAGCCCTGCACGTGTTCACCGAAATGCTTAAAACCGTGTCCTTTAAAAAAGAGAACATGGAATCCGGCGCGTCCCTGGGCTTCACCAACGCCACCGACTGCGCCGATTATCTGGTGAAAAAGGGCGTGCCCTTTCGGGATGCCCATAAGGTGATCGGCAGCCTGGTAGCCCATTGCCTGAAGGAAAGCAAAGCCCTGCTGGATTTGAACGTTCATGAACTAAAGGCCTTTCACCCCGCCTTTGAGCCTGACGTGTTCGATGCCATTTCCATAAAGACCTGCGTGGATGCCCGCAAAGTCATCGGCGGCCCGGCCCCGGAAATGGTGCAATTGAGCATTGAAAACGGGGAGAAGTTGTTGGGGAAAATGTAAGGGGCCTCGCCCCTTAACCCCACTTAAGGGATTTCATCCCTTAAGAATCCCTTCATTACGGCCTTTTCAAGAATTGAGGCGATCTTCATTCTGCGCCATACAAACAGCATTACATATGAGTTAACCTATAAAAGCGTTAAGAACATCAACCTGCGCATAAAGGCGGATGGAAGCATTCACGTTTCCGCCAGCCCCCGTGTGCCGGTTGAAAGGATCGACGCTTTTGTTGCTTCCAAAAAGGAATGGCTGCAAAAGCCCCGGGGCCAATTGGCCCCGGTTCATGTGAGCACAGAGGAATGCTTAAAGGTTTTTAACCTGATCAGCGACAAGTATTATCCTCACTTTGCCCCTTATTTAAAGGGCAGGCCGCTGATAAAAGCCCAATTTATGAAGACCCGCTGGGGCGTTTGCCATGTGAACAAGAACACCATTGTGTTAAATTCCGCTTTGCTTTTAAAGCCCCTGGCAGCCATTGAATACGTTGTGGCCCACGAATACACCCACTTTTTGCACCCCAACCACCAAAAAGGCTTTTACGATGCCCTATCTAAAATCATGCCAGATTACAGGCAGCGGCGGCAATTGCTGAAGGGAGGCGAATGAAATGCCCATGAACCCGAAATATTGGCAGCCCTTGTTAACCACCAAAGAACTAGGCCGTCATGTGATCTATGAAAATGAGATGACCTCCACCAACACGGTTTTAAAGGCCGCTGCCCTGGACGGCGCTCCCCATGGTACTGTTGCCATCTGCAATAGACAAACCGCAGGCCGGGGTAGAATGAACCGGGTATGGGATGCCTCCGGTAAACATGGATACCTAACCGTATCCTTACTCATTCGCCCTAAAATAGACACGGCGCAAGCACCTTTATTTACCCTGCTTGCAGGCCTTTCCATGGCAAAGGCTATGGAACAGCTGGGTGTTCCGCCACAGATCAAATGGCCTAACGACTTGGTGATAAATGGCAAAAAGGTCTGCGGCATTCTATGTGAAATGATAGGCGATGCGGTAATCATCGGAACGGGGGTGAATGTATCCAGCCACCCCAAAGAGCTGGATGCTACCGCAACCCATTTACGGCTTTACAAAACAATCTTGTCTGACCATGTTTTAAGCTTTTACCTAAATCAAATGGAGGAAGACCTTTTTCGCTTTGAAAAGCAGGGCTTTGTACCGTTTATAAAAGACTATGAAGACCGTTGCATTACGCTGAATCGAAAAGTCCAGATCATTGGTAACGAAACCTATATCGCCAAAGCCATTGGCATCGATCCTACAGGCTGCCTTGTGGTTCAGGACGAATTGGGAAAAGAGCGTTTGGTTAGCTTCGGGGATGTATCTGTAAGAGGGGTGATGGGCTATGTCTGACTTTCCTTTGATCGGAGGCATTGGGATCGATGCCTGCCAAATATCCCGTATGGAAGGGCAGCTTAACAAGCCCCATTTCATAGAACGTATCTTCACGCCTTTGGAAACCGCTTATTTTGAAGGCAAAAACCAAGCCGCAGCCCAGAGCATGGCCGCCATGTTCGCCGCCAAGGAGGCGGCCATGAAAGCCTTTGGGGCAGGCCTTGGCCAGCTTCCCTTGCAGGACATTGAAATTAGGCATTATGAATCCGGCCAGCCCTACTATGAAATGAGGGGAAAGGCCCTGGAAATGCTTCAAGGGGGCGTGATGCACCTGAGCATCACCCATGAAAACGATATGGCCATGGCCATGGCTGTTTTTGAAAGAAAGGGGGGCTGACATTGCTTTATGCCATTACACCGGAGAACATGCGCAAGCTGGAACAGGCTTTCATGGAGGAAACGGGCTACCCTTCCCTGCTTTTAATGGAGCATGCCGCCCAGGCGGTGGTATCCCATCTGGGCACGGGGCATGTATTGTTTTTATGCGGCCCTGGGCAAAACGGCGGGGATGGCTATGCCGCGGCAAGGCTCTATAAGGGGCCCAAAACCATCTGGCAGTTTTCTCCCGAAATGCTCACAGGGAACGCAAAGCTTAACGCCGCCCTTTTGGCAAAGGTCTGCCCGGAGGCGAATATCATTCGGGTTGGGGACAGGCTGCCGGCCATCCCTAACGATGTGGAATGGGTGGTGGATGCCCTCTATGGCACGGGCCTTAGCCACGCCATTGAATGGGGGGAAGCGGACGCGGTGAAGGCCATCAACGCAAGCGGCCGGAAAATTCTGGCATGCGATGTGCCCTCGGGTATAAACAGCTTAACCGGGGATAAATCCGGCCATGCGGTTCGCGCAACAGTGACCGTTACCTTCCACCAGCCCAAGGTGGGGCTGTATCTGAAGCACGGCATCGAGCACAGCGGCACCATCCACATTGCAGATATTGGCATTCCCCACATTGAACAGGACTTTTCTATTTTAGAGCCTGGGGATTTGCCCGCCCTACGCCTGCCTCGGCGCAAAAACACCTATAAGGGCATTTATGGCCGGGTACTAATTATCGCAGGCAGCATGGGCATGGCTGGGGCTGCGGCCATCTGTGCCAGCGCAGCCATCCAAACCGGGGCTGGGCTTACCACCATTGCCTGCGACGAAAATATTATGCCCATCCTGCAAACCTTGGTTCCCTGCGCCATGTGCGTGCCCATGAGCGCTGTGGAAGAGGCCATTGAAAGGACCGAGGTGATCGCCATTGGCCCTGGGCTTGGAACAAGCAGCGAGCGCCTGCCCATTATTAAAGCGGTGCTCCAGGCTGGCAAGCCCACCGTTTGGGATGCGGACGGGCTGAACCTTTTGGCAGCGCACCCGGAGCTTAAGCCCATCGGCCAGCAAAACATTTTCACTCCCCACCCAGGGGAGGCTGCCCGTTTCGATTGCAAGGACCTGCAAGCTCATTTAGGCGGCACAGTGGTTTTAAAGGGCGCCACCACCATCATTACCAATGGCCAGCGTACCGCCTTAAACATTACCGGCACCCCCGCCATGGCCAAGGGCGGTAGCGGGGACGCCCTGACGGGGATTATCGTTGGGCTCCTTGGCCAGATGCCCGGTAAGCCCTTCTTATCCGCCCAGCTAGGCTGCCTGATCCACGGCATGGCAGGCTGTGCTGCCGAAATGGAAACAGGCGAAAACGGCCTGGATGCGCTGAAGCTCATCCACAAGATTTATTAAGGAGGCATTTATGGCAGGTTATTTGTTTGTCCATTTCAAAGAAAAGCGCACCCCGGACGGGGAGCAGGTTTATTTCGGCTTAAGCAAAGATGGCTTTCAGTGGGAAGAAACCAACGGCGGCAATCCCATTCTATGGAGCTACCTTGGGGATAAGGGCGTGCGGGATTTTACCATCGTCCGCACCCATTACGGCAAGTTTTACATTATTGCTACGGATTTGAGCCTGGCCTACGGCATGCCGGGGCAGTACCATCACTCCTGGGCGGAGATCGGTCTTCACGGGAGCCATGCCTTTTCCATTTGGGAATCCTCCGACCTGGTGCACTGGTCCAAGCAAAAGCTTATAACCCTTGGCACCAAGGATTTTGGCTGCTTGTGGGCGCCGGACGTGATCCACGATAAAGCCAAGGGGGATTATGTCCTCCACTGGTCTTCCCCTCATGCAGTCAACGGCTTTGGGGATAAGGGCATCTACTATTCCCGCACCAAGAATTTCGAAACCTTTACCCCTCCAGAGCTGCTTTACCAAAAGGCCGACTGCGGCGTTATCGATTCCGCCATGTACGAAGAGGACGGCTGGTATTATTTGTTTGTCAAATCCGAAAAGAACCCCGAAACCATTATCCTGCTTAAGTCCCAAAGCATTACCGGCCCCTTTGAACGGGTGACCGCCTTTGATGAAGAAATGCAGCAGCTGGAGCAAGGGCTTTACGAAGCGCCTACCGCCTTCAAAACAGAGGATGGCCGCTGGTGCCTGTTCTTGGATTACTATGGCGTTCCCGGCAAAGGCCAGGGCTATGTGCCCTTTGTGGCCAAGAGCATGGAAAAGGGCGTCTTCCTTAGGTCCGACGCCCAGTTCGCTTTCCCCTATGGCTTTAAGCATGGCACTATTCTCACCCTAACCGATGAGGAATATGCTCGTATAAGGAACGTTAAAGAATGGCCGGAGGTCGCGGGATAAAAAGAGAGAACGCTGGGACGCTGTCCCAGACCTTGTTAAAGGGATCTCATCCCTTTAAAATCCCATAATGGGATTCTTAAGGGGCTTTGTCCCTTAAGCGGGGTGAAGGGGCAGCGCCCCTTCTATTCATTCGCCTATGGGATCTTCGATCAGTGCGGCCACGCGGAATTCGTGGCTATGGCCGTCGCTCACGGTGGTTTCCGCCGCCGCAAAGTGCACATGGCGGCCGTCGCCCACTTCAATAGGCAGGCCGCTTCTGCCTACGATGCGGTGAAAGTGCTCCTCGTAAAAATCCGTTCGAAGCTCAATGGGGTGCACATGGCCGCCGGGAACCAAGATCGCTTCCCCGCTGACCCCGGCAAAGCGGTGGTTATGGGGATCTTCATTGGCTTCGGCAATCATCACACTGCCGACGATTTCATGAACATGCCGCTGCTCTTCTTGGCATTGGCAGCCTTGACCTAACCCACAATTCATACAACATACCTCACATGCTGATATTGGCATAGCGCCACTATCAGTATATGTGAGCTATTTTTTTTCGCTATAAAGTAAATAAGGCACCAGGGTGGTGGCGATATGGCGGTGCTTGCGAAGGCTATGCTCGATAAAGAAGGTGGTCTGGTTGTGGTACATGGCATCCCGCCAGCCGCCGCCAACGAACTTGGTCAGCACCACGGTGATCATTTCGCCTTTTTTAAGCTGCTTTTCTTGCTCCCTCAGGTATTCCTCCAGGGGTGGGAGGACATGGCGGTAAGGGGCCTCCAGCACCACCAAGGGCAAATCCACATGGAGGGCGGCCAGGCTCTCTTTTAATTCCTTTGTATGCTTAGGTGTGGTGGAAACGTGCACTACCTTTACATTGTTGGAAAAGATATTGGCATAGGCGATGTTTTTAAGGGCCGCCTTGTTCATGTTGTGCACCAGCACAAAGCAAGGCAGATCGTCCACGCTGTGGCTGGGCTTGTATTGATAATCGTAGCCCTTGGTTGAAAGGGCCTTAAAAAACCTTTCATAATGCCGGTGGGTTACATCCATAAAGAGCATGATCAGGGGAACGGCGATCAGAAGCGCCCAGGCCCCGTGGGCAAACTTGGTCACGAAAACCACAATGCTGCCAACAAAGGTGATCAAAGCCCCCAGGCCATTGATAAGGGATTTATACTGCCAGCCCTTTTCATTGCTGCGCAGCCACTTTATGAACATGCCCGCCTGGGATATGGTAAAGGATACGAACACCCCTACAGCATAAAAGGGGATTAGTTTATGGGTATCGGCATTGAAAGCAATCATCAGCAGGGCTGACACGGCGAAAATAAACACAATGCCGTTGGAAAAGCTGAGCTTGGTACCCCTTTGGCCAAACTGGTGGGGCATAAATTTATCCTTAGCCAGAATGCTAAGCAGGATCGGCAGGCCGTTATAGGCGGTGTTGGCTGCCAAAAGCAGGATCAGCGATGTGGTGAACTGCAAAAGGTAGAACATAAAGGAGTTGCCAAAAATGGCCGCCGCCATTTGGGATATGACGGTGGTTCCTTCAACAGGCACTACCTGTAAACGGCTGGCCAGAATGCAGGTGCCCCCAAAGATGAACACGATCACCCCGCCCAGCATAAAAAGCACATGCTTGGCATTGCGCTGGGAAGGCTCCTTAAAGCTGGGTATGGCGTTGGAAACCGCCTCCACCCCTGTCAGCGCGGAGCAGCCGGAGGAGAACGCACGAAGGAACAGCACCAGGGTCATCCCTTGCATGCTTTCCGCCGCCAGGGCGGCCTGCTGGGCCTGGGTATAGGGAATGGGTGCCAGGCTGCCGGACAGGGCTTCAAATAAGCCTGTGACAATCAGTGCACCCATAGACAAAATAAACACATAGGTAGGCACCCCGAACATTTTGGAGGATTCGCCAATGCCCCGGAGATTAACCAGGGTAATCAGCCCCAGGGAGACCAGGGAGATGGGTACCCGGTAGGGAATCAGCGCCGGAATCGCCGCCACAATGGCCGCAGTAGAAGAAGAGATGCTCACCGCCACGGTTAAAATATAGTCCACTATTAAGCAGGCCGCAGCCAATAAAGAGGGCGTGCGGCCACAATTTTCCTTGGATACCACATAGGAACCCCCGCCGTTGGGGTAATGGTTGATGATCTGGGTATATGAAAAGATCAGAATCAACAGCAATAGGATAATCGGCAGGCTGACCAGACCCACGTAGGATACCGCCAGCATCCCAAGGGCCGGCACCAGCGCCATTAGAATTTCTTCCACCGCGTAAGCCACAGAGGATACCGCGTCGCTTGCCATAATGGGCAAGCCCCAAAGCCGCGACAGCTTTTCCCCCTGCAATTGCTCGCTTTTAAGTTCCTTGCCAAGCAGAATTTGTTTGATACGATTCAAAGAAGCCATAATGCACCTCTCGTATTTGTAATGCCAAACCAAAAGCCAAAGCAACAAGCCGCCTCAGCTCATATCGTATCCCTTCCTCCTGCCCGTCATTGTGGTTAGCGCCCATTGTACCACTGTTTTTGAAACTTGCAATAGTCAATTTTACCCAAAAGAAAACCTGTATTGGACTTATTCCTTTGGCCGTGCTATTCTATTTAAACAAACCACGAAGTGAGGGATTTGCTTGAACCAAGATCGCAGCTGGACAGTGCTTTTTTTAGGCGGCCCTTCGGGCACGGGAAAATCCCGGCTGGCTTATGGGCTGGCCCGCCATTACGGGGTGAACGTGATGGAGGTGGACGACGTGTTTCAGGCCATTAAGGCTGTTACCGCCGCAGAACATCTGCCAGCCGTGCACCGGTGGGGCCATGGCCCCGGTTGGAAAGAGGTGGGCGTGGCCGGGAACGTGGCCTGGCTCCAAGCCGTTTCAAGGGAAATAGCCCCGGCGCTGAAAGCCATTGCACAGGACCATTTGGAATCCCAGGTGCCCGTGATTATCGAGGGGGATTTTATAAGCCCGGAGCTGGCCCTTGCTTTTAGCGGCCCTGCTGTTGCGTTTCTTTTCGTAATAGAGCCCGAGGAAAAACAAATACTGCAAAACTACCAGGCCCGGGAGGGCGGAGCATTGCAGTATTACCGCGCAGAAATCAGCAAGGCGTATGGGCAGTGGCTCGGGGAGACGGGGGCTAAAACCATCCGGCCAAGGCCGTGGGATACGGGTATCGCCAGGGCCATAGGCTTACTTGGGCAAATTTAACACCATGCCTTCCTTTAGCCTTCCAGGCCGTTTTCTTGCCGCTCCATGTTTTCTACCACCACATCGTAAATATCCCCCAAGGAGGCGCAGTATTCCAGCACCTCCCAGGGCTTGTTGGTATGGAAATGAATCTTGATCAGGTCTTCATCCCCTACGGCCAGAAGGCAATCCCCCTCCAGGTTCTTTACGAAGTATTCATTGATGGCATCTTCCGAAAGGTCTTTTCCCTCGATTAAAAGTTGGGTATCGAATTTAAATTCCAGCATAGCTTGAACCTCTTTTCACCTTATTCGGGGCTCATTATAGCAGATTGTGGCCGGGTATGCAAAAAATGGAAAAAATCCGCCCTTCGGTCCGTTATCATTGCGTCCACTGCCCGGCCCTTAAGCGGAATCGATCCCTGTTGATGTTTTAAAAAGCCTTTTGCAACCGGTGGTTGCGCCGCCGCCTTTCACCAACATATCCTAAAAGGGTGAAAGGGTGATTCATATTGTGCGGCCTTGGCCGATTTCCGCGCCTTGGGCTACAAGCTGGGTTTGCAAATGCTTAACATCTAACTTTTTGGGGCTGACATTATCCGCCGCGCATAAAGCCGCCGCGGTACCGGCAGCCTCCCCGATGCAAAGAATATGGCCCATTGCCCGCCACGATTCATAGGCAATTTGGTCGGAGGATAGGCAGCGTCCCGCAACCAGCAATCCGTCCACATTCAGCGGGAGTAAGCATCGGTATGGAATATCATAGCCCTCATGTTCCAAAAAGCGCCGGTAGCCATAGAACCCGATAACCGGATTGGAAGCAATGGCAACAACATCTTCAAACCGCTTGCCCGAAATAACATCCTCGCCCTTAAGCTGATATTCACCTTCAATAAAGCGTGTTTGGCGAATGCCTAAAAGCGAACCTGTATCTGTAATGTACGCGTTTTTAAGCTCCGGGTATTTGGATTGGAGCTGTTTAAAATGGTTATGCACCTCAAGGCGCGTATCAATTTCCATATTTGTCAATTCCCGGGGATCCGTTGCGTCATGGGCGCCGGGATTGGGGCCCCATAACACCATCTCATTATCAATGACGCAGCTTTCAACCGATACGTTATCTTTATCAAACCCACTGACTTTATACATAAGGCCATCGTTGAGCCGCTTGTTTTCATCGTGCCGGGTCTGCCAATAGGGGACCCCCGCGCGAATGGCTACGTCGCCATCCCCGGTGGCATCGATGATGGTTTTTCCCATTAGCGCGCGGCGCCCTGCTTTTGTTTCGATGATGATTCCTTTCACAGCGCCATTTTCCAAAATGGTATTTGAAAAAAACACGTGAAACAAAATATCGCAGCCCGCTTCTTTCACCATTTCCAGCGTTACACGCTTAAACGCTTCGGTGTTGAAGGTGTAGCTATAGGAAAGATCTCCCTTGGCATTTTTCCGCTGCTTTCCTGTTGGTTTATAGGCATTGCGCGTAACACAGGCCGCGTCTGTTTCTAATAAACGCAATATAAGTTCTTCGCCTATGCCTTTACACACTTGCAAATCGTTGGGTTCCACCTGGTTTCTGATCCCTACAATATTTGCCATCAAAGACGCGGTGGCTGTTCCGCCAAAATAGGGGAAGCGCTCTAAAATAATCGTTTTTGCCCCTAGCCTGGCACTGGCGACAGCTGCCGCAAACCCCGCGCAGCCGCCTCCAACCACGATGACATCATACTCGCCTATAACCGGGATATCCCTTGCGTGCTCATGGTAAACGCTCATGTTATTTGCCCCCTTCGTTTGCTATCGACGTTTCATTATGTGAATTTAAGTTTCATTTTAACACGCTTGGGGTTCTAAATCAATAAGTTGGTGACTATATATTTGGGTTTTATGTTGGGGCTTGAAAGTGAAAACGCTTTGTGGTAGAATATAATCAAATTATGAAACATCGTTTCATATAATGAAATTATGAAATGGGGATTTGCTATGAAAGTGGCTCAAGCGTTGGTACAAATACTGGAGAAGGAAGGCGTTGGTGATGCCTTTGGGATACCGGGAGCGGGGATCAATCCTGTGTACCAGTATCTGAAGGATTCCACGATCAGCCATTATTGCATGCGCCATGAGGAAGCCTGCACCCATGCGGCAGGGGCGTACTATCGTGCCAGCCACCGGATTGCAGCGGCGATCTGTACCTCCGGCCCTGGTGCCACCAATTTCGTAACAGGCCTTTACACAGCTTTTATTGATTCCATTCCTTTTCTGGCCATCACCGGCCAGGCCAATTCATGGCAGTTAACCCAGGAGCCCTTCCAGTGTGCGGATATAGCCCAGATTGCAAAGCCTGTGGCGAAAAAGACCTATTGCCTGCTTGATTCAAAGGCACTGCCCGATACGCTTAAGGAGGCCTTTTACCTAATGCGTTCAGGCCGCCCCGGCCCTGTGCTTGTTGACCTGCCCCTGGATATTCAAATGGCGGAGATCGATTTTGACATTGACAGCTATGTGCCTTCATCCATACAAGAAAAGCGGCCTGAACCAAAGGACATCGACGCAGCCCTGTCGCTCCTTGACCATGCCAAGGCGCCGCTGATCATCATGGGTGGGGGTGTAACCCTTAGTGAAAGCGAAAAAGATGTGATCGCCTTTGCGGAGTTTTTAAAGATTCCGGTGATCACCACCTATATGGCCAAGGGCGGCCTGCCGGAAAACCACCCCTTGAACGCAGGCCATGCAGGCATCCAGGTAGGACAGCCCATTGGCAATAAAACCTTTTTGGAATCCGATGTGGTGCTGGGCTTAGGCTGCCGTTTTACAGACCGGCACACCGGGGATGTTAAAACCTACCGCGGGGAGCGCAAGTTCATCCACGTGGATATTGAGCCTACCCAGATCGGAAAGGTTTTCCAACCTGACCTGGCTATTGTGGCCGATGCGGGGCATACGGTTCGGGCGCTGCTTGAAGGGGCCCAGGAGCGGAAGATGGTGCCTGTAAACGAAAAACGGGCGGAAAAGCTTCCCCAGGAAAAACGCCTTCTAGCCAGACGGACGGACTATCCCGGCAGCCCCATTATGCCCCATATGGTGTTTGAGCAGATCAACCGCGCGTTTGATGATGACACCCTGTTTACCGTGGGATGCGGTATTGTGCAAATCTGGTCCGGCCAGCTGCAAACGATTAATAAACCCATGCATTACCTGCCCTCCGGCGGGGCGGGGACGCTGGGCTATGAGGTGCCTGCCGCCTTTGGCGCAAAGGTGGCCTGCCCCAATAAGCATTCGGTAACGGTGCTGGGGGATTTCGGCTTTACCTTCAGAGGGGAAGAAATGGCTGTGGCCGCTGCCCTTAATAAGCCTGTGATCGCCATTGTGCTTAACAATGCTTACCTGGGGCTGATCCGCCAAAACCAAAAGGGCGCATATGGGTTTGAATATGAAGTGGCCATGCCCTATAACCAGGATGGCACCATTGATTACATTCAGGTGGCCCAAGGCTACGGCTGCCTGGCGGAGCGCGTATTTACCCCCGAAGACCTGTTTGCCGCCATTGAGCGAGCCAAGGCTTCCGGCCGCAGCTGCCTGATCGAGGCCATCTGCGTGAAGGAGCAATTGTGTGATATGGGCGGAAGCCTTGACAAAATTAAGAGCTGGGCACCGAAAATGTAAAGGAGGACACAGCATGAAAGCACCTATTACAGACTATATGAAGATCGGTCTCGTTCACTTCATGGCCTTCCCGGAGGCCATGACAGGGGAAGGGGAGGGCCTTGAAAGCAGCATAAAAGATGTGCTTTCCGACGATTATTTCGATTGCATTGAGCTGACCCGCATTAACGACGGGACACTGCGGGCACAGGTGGCGAAGCTGGTGGCCCAAAGCGGCATCACCATGACCTACGGCGCACAGCCCCAATTGATGCGCAATCAAGAAAACCTCAATAGCCTGGATGAGGCGCTTCGTATCCGCGGGGTGGAACGGATGAAGCGCTGCGTTGACGAGGCCTATGAAACAGGGGCACAGGGCATTGCCTTCCTGGCCGGGAAATACGAAGAAAGCCAGCTGGAAGCCCATTATGAAGCGCTGGTTAAGAGCGTTTCGGCCATTTGCAAATATGCCCTCTCAAAGGGGGATTTGCCTGTGAACCTGGAAGTGTTCGATTATGACATTGAAAAATGCTCCTTAATCGGCCCCACCCACCTGGCACGCCGCTTTGCAAGGGAAATGTGCCCACGTTATGAAAACTTTGGCCTAATGCTGGATTTAAGCCACATGACCCAATTGCACGAAACCATGGATGCCTGCATTGACCCGGTTAAAGAATACATCCGCCATGTGCATATCGCCAATGCGGTTTTAAAAGAAGGCGCGGCGGCTTATGGAGACCAGCATCCCCGGTTCTTATTTGAATACAGCCAGGTGGACGTATCCATGCTGGCGGCATTCCTGCGCAAATTATTTGCTATTGGCTACTTAGGCGAAGGCAAGCGGCCCATTGTTTCCTTTGAAGTGAAGCCCTGGGGCGGCGAAGACAGCCATATGGTCATTGCCAATGCCAAGCGGTTCCTGCGGGAGGCCTGGCGGCTGGTTTAATGTCTATTCATCAGCCATCGTAAGCCATCATAGAGGATATTTCCCGGGTGGTTTTAACCAGCACAGGGGCAATTTCCCTGACCCGCTGATGGGTCATGCGGCTGATAGGGCCTGAAATACTCAGGGCTGCCACGATCTTCCCCCGGTGATTGTAGATGGGGGCAGCCACACACCGGGCGCCCAGCTCGCATTCTTCATCGTCCAAGGCGTAGCCCTGGGCGCGAATGGTGTTCAATTCTTTTTCAAGGGCTTCAGGGGTGGAAGCCGTATGGGAGGTCAGGGCCACAAGGCCTTTTCGTTCAACCAAGGTGTTGAGCTGCTCCTTTGTATAGTTGGTGAGCATCAATTTGCCTACCCCTGTTGAATGCATAGGGGCTCGTTTGCCGATCCGCTGGGTAATCTTCAGCATCCCATCCGGGCCGTCCGCGATGTCGATGTAGATTACCTCCATGTCCTCCTCCACTGCCAGGCAGGCGGATTCCTTAAACTGGGCGGACAGGCTCATCAGGTATGGGCGCACCACGTCCCGAATGGAGAACTGGGCGCTGATCAGCCCGCCGATCTGGGCAAAGCGCAAGGTCAGGCGGTAGCGCTGGGTATCCGGCTCCTGGGTGGCGTAGCCAAGGGTCACAAGGGTATTGACCATGCGCAGTGTGGTACTGGCAGGCATGGCCACAGCTTGGGCAATATCCCTAAGGCGCATGGCATCCCTTGAGTGGGCCATGACCTCTACGATCTGCAATGTTTTTTCCACGGATTGATTGGTAAGAGCAAGCTTTGCCATATGTCAGACCTCATCTTTGTTATTGAGTAAACGCCAGTGTTCTGGCACAATTAGCTTTTTGCTTTCGGCTGGCGATTTTCCCGCCATACTGCGTCGCTCTCCACTCAGCGTAGCTGCCGGCTACGCCTCGTTCCGGCTTCTTGTCTGGCAGAAAAACCGCTCACCCGAAATCCTAAAATCTAACCGTGTCAGAACATTAGTATAGCATTTCAATAAGTGAAATGCAACCGATACATAAAAGAAAGCGGGGGGACCTTCTATGAAGATTGTTGTGCTGGATGGGTATACGGAAAATCCCGGGGATTTAAGCTGGGACGCTTTGGGCGCACTGGGCGATTTAACGGTTTACGATTATACCGAGCCTGAGGATGTGCAGGAACGTATTTCAGGGGCCCAGGCGGTTTACACCAACAAGACGCCCCTTTCAAAGGACATCATTAGCCAAGCCAAGGAGCTGGCCTTTATCGGTGTTTTGGCCACAGGCTACAATGTGGTGGACGTCCAGGCTGCCAGGGAGCGGAATATTCCCGTTTGCAATGTGCCCACCTATGGCACCGCGGCGGTGGCCCAGTTCGTTTTTGCGCTGCTGCTTGAAGTCTGCCACCATGTGGGCCACCATAACGACGCCGTGCAGCAGGGCCGCTGGACCCGTGGGCGGGACTTTACCTTTTGGGATTACCCCCTGATCGAGCTTAGCGGCAAGACCCTGGGCATTATCGGCTATGGGCGCATTGGCAAGGCTACCGCCCAGATCGCCAGGGGCTTTGGCATGAACGTCATCGCCTATGATGCCTATGTCCAAGGGGAGGAAATGGTTCATTTGGATACCCTCTACGCTAACAGCGATGTGATTTCCCTTCACTGTCCCCTGTTCCCGGACACCCAGGGCATGATCAACCGTGAAGCCATAGCCAAAATGAAGGATGGAGTGATCCTCATCAACACCTCCCGTGGGCCCCTTATTAACGAAGAGGCTCTGAAGGAGGCCCTTGAAAGCAAAAAAGTATATGCCGCCGCAGTGGATGTTGTGAGCCGTGAGCCCATTGGGGCCGATAACGTGCTGCTGGGTGTTGAAAATGCCATTATCACCCCCCATATCGCCTGGGCCCCCCGCGAATCCCGCCAGCGGCTGATGGATGTGGCCGTGGCTAATTTGCGCGCCTTTGTGGCGGGAACGCCTCAGAACGTGGTCAATTCATAACCCACTTACCAGCGAAAATAGCTATTGACAACGCAAATAAATTGTGCTATTTTAACATTAACATAAAAAGAAACGCCATTTCAATAAATGAAATCCTTAGTCTGAACAGGACACTTTGAAAGTGAATATAGGGGGAGTGCAATATGTACTGGCAGGAGCTGACCACAGGGATATACCCATGGGATATCCACGACGAGGGCATTGAGAACATTCTTGACAATTTGCAAGCCTATGCCGGGAACAATGCCGCCTATATGCTTGCATTGATGCACCATGAAAAGCGGCCCTTCATGGCCAACTACTATCCCCACAACCCCAATCGCAAGCGCTATTTGGCCGAGGACAGCCGGATTTATTTCAAGCAGGACCCTGCCCTGTACACCCATTGCCGCATTAAGCCTTTAAATACGGAGCGCGATTTTTTAAAGGACACGGACTGGCTGCAAATTTTTGTGGATGGGCTGCGCAAAAGGGGCATGAAAACAGGGGCTGAAATATCCCACACGCCCCTGGATTCCACTCGGGGCAAGGAGTTGTTCTCCGATTGCATCCAGCGGGATGTGTACGGCAATCCCCCTGAATATGGGCGATTCACCTACCAGCAGCTGTGCTGGAACAGCGCCGATGCGAGGGAGTATGTCTGCGCCCTAGCACGGGATCTGGTCACCCATTATGACTTGGACGTGCTGCAAACCTGTTCCTTCCTTTACAACCCCGGGAAGCTATCCCTCCATCCGTTTTTAGGGGTCACCCTGGGAGGCTGCTTTTGCAAAAATTGTGAAGCCGAGGCCAAGGCACAAGGGCTGGATTTTGAAGCCATGAAACGTGCAGCCAAGCGTTGGGCGGACATTTTAACCGCCAACGACTTAGAATCCATTGAAGCACGGCTGCTTTTAAAGCAGGGCAATTCCACCGAAACCATGTTCTTGCTGGAGGACCCGGCCCTTTACCAATGGCTTCTGTTCCGGGCCAATACCGTTACCAAATACATGAAAGAATTATCCCAGGCGATTCACCAGGCCAACCCCAAGGTGGATTTCCGCTTTAACACCTGCTGGAAGGAGCAGGAGCTTATGGGCCAGAACCTGATGGCCATTGCGCCCTACATCGATTCCATCCGCATGATGGATTACCCCGAGCAAACGGGGGATGCCGCTCTGGTGGCGCAAAAGGGCCTGTGGCTGGCCAATGTGCGACGGCAGGTCGGCGAGGATAAGCCCATTATCGGCGGCATTGCCCCCCGTGCCAAGGCCACGCCGGAACTGATCAAGGAGGGCATTCGCATTATCTCCTACGGTGGCGTGGACGGCCTGTCCTACGGCTTTTATGATGGGGCCACCTTTGAAAACCTGAAGGCCATCAAGGAAGGCATGGCAGAAAACGGCATTGTGCTGGTTAATAAAGGGGCGTTTGTATGAAATTACAACTATCAGGGCAGCAGGTAACCCTTCCGAACCATGCGATTATCGCGCAGCCGCCTGTTCCCCCACCGGCCATGACTTACCAAGCCGCGGCGGTGGCGGCCATGGATGCTCCCCTAAGGGGCCTGCCCCTTAAGGATTTTGCCCTAAAGGGCAAGAAGGTAGCCATTCTCATTGACGACTGGGGGCGGCCTACCCCATGCAGCGAATTTATGCCTGAGGTGCTATCCCGTTTAAACCAGGCAGGGGCCATGGATCAGGACATGGTGATCATTACCGCCAGCGGCATGCATGATCCCATGAGCGATGAGGATATGCTGCGCAAGGTGGGCAAGGAAGCCTTTTCACGGATTCGCTGCATTTCCCACGACGGGGGCGACCAGGAGCATTTGGCCTACTGTGGCCTGACCGATTTGGGCACGCCCATATGGGTGAACCGCTACGCTGCCCAGGCTGATGTGCGCATTGCCTTTGGCCGCATTTTCCCCCATGGCAATTACGGCTATGAGGGAGGCTATAAAATGATCGTGCCCGGCATTGCCTCCTTTGAAACCATCCTCCGTGACCATTCCCTTAACTTTTCCCCCTTATCAACCTGCGGGGTGCTCCTTGATAACCCAAGCCGCATGGAGGCGGACGCGGTGGGCCGTGCAGTGGGGATCGACTTTTTAGTGAACTTCGTTGTGGATTATGAGGCAAGGCCCATCAATGCCTTTGGGGGCCCAGTGGCAGCGGTGTTTAAAAAAGGGGTGGACTTTGGCCAGCGCCATGTATGGGCGGCCATCACTGGCGGCATACAGGCGGACATCACCCTTTTGTGCCACAAGGAAATGGGCGATCTTTCCCTGTCCAACAACCCCAGCTACTATATCGGCCTGGCCAAGGCTGTGACCCGTGAGGACGGGATTGTGATTTCCACCATGGAATATATGCCCCAGAAACGCTGTGTTGTACAGGGGTATGACTTGGACGCCATGTCCATTGGGGAGCTGCTGCGGCTCCACGAAAAACGGGATTGGCCCTTAAGCCCCCGTGCCATACAGCACGCTATCAAGACCATCCGGGGGGTGTTCTACCGCAGGCGTGAATTGGAATGCCGCAAGCAGCCTCTTTACCTGGCGCAATTGGGGTTCCCTGCCAGCCAGCTTAGCAAATGGAATGCAACCCAGTTCCCAAGCATTCAAGCAGCCCTGGACGCTGCCCTTACAGAAAAGCCGGGGGCCCTGGTGCTGGTGCTGCCGGATGCAGCCCATACCATTCCTCTTGTGGATTATGATTTTGTTATAAAGGAGGATGTGTGATATGCATTCCAAGAATGAGCTGACGTTAATGAGCCGTGGGAAGCGGTTAAGGCGCGAGATTTACTTAAAGCGCGGCTTATACCTTTTTGTGCTGCCGGCCGTGGTGTTCTATGTGGTGTTCAGCTATTTTCCCATGTATTTCATACAAATCGCCTTTCGGGATTACCGCATTACCAGGGCGGTGGGGGATTCGGCCTTTGTAGGCTTTAAGTATTTCCAGCAGCTCTTTGCCTCCACCAGCTTCTGGCAAGCACTAAACAACACGCTTAGCATCAGTATCGCTAAATTGATCTTCTTTTGGCCCATGCCCATTATCATGGCCTTGATGCTTAACGAGATCACCAGCCAAAGGGCGAAAAAAATCTACCAAACGGTGATTTATCTGCCCCATTTTATTTCCTGGGTGGTTATCAGCGGTATTATTTATAACCTGACAGCCATGCCCTACGGCTTGTTCAACCGCATTATTTCGCTGCTGGGCGGCAAGCCATTTGTAATCATGGGTGAGCCTTCATTGTTCCAGCCCATACTGGTTCTGTCCGAAATGTGGAAGGAATCCGGCTGGGGCACGATTATCTACCTGGCGGCCCTGACCCGCATCAGCAGCGAGCTGTACGAGGCAGCGCGAATAGACGGCGCCAGCCGCTTTGCCCAGATATGGCATATTAGCCTGCCAGGCATCAAGGACATCGTTATCGTTATGCTGATTCTGCGCATTGGGAACATTTTAAGCGTTGGGTTTGAACAGGTGCTGGTCTTGCAAAACGAAATGGTCATGCGGGTGGGTGATACCCTGGACACCTTTGTATGGCGCATCGGCCTGCAAGAGAATCGTTTCAGCTACGCCACCGCCGCCGGGCTGTTTAAGGCCATTGTGGCCTCCGTGCTGATCTTTACATCGGACCGGGTCAGCAAGCGGTTTGGCGAATCGGGACTGCTTTAGGAAGGGGGAACCGGACATGAAGGGCAAGAATGCTATTAAATCGGGCAACACCGTATCCACTGTTGTGATCCATGCTTTTTTCATCCTTGTATGCGTGGTGATGATCTACCCATTCTGGCACACCATCATCGGGTCCCTGCTTAAGTATGACGAGTATTTCGGCAAGGCCGTCTTTTTGTGGACAACGGCGCCCACCCTGGAAGCCTACCGGGTGATCCTAAACACAGGGCTGATCACTGCGCCCATGTCCAACACCATTGCGATTACCCTTGTGGGTACCGCCCTTAGCCTGTTTGTGACGGCCTTTGTGGCTTACGGCTTATCCAAGGACTTCCCCGGGAAAAGCCTCATTATGGCGCTGATCGTTTTTACCATGTTCTTCAAGGGCGGCATTATCCCCAATTACATTTTGTACAAGCAGCTGGGGCTGACCAACACCCGCGCGGTGCTGATCCTGCCGGCGCTGATCAACACCTTTAACCTGATTATTCTTAAAACCCAGTTCACCGGCTTCCCGGCGGAGCTGGAGGAGGCGGCGCGGATCGATGGGTGCAAGGAATTCGGCATCTTCCTTCGAATCGTGATTCCCCTGTCCATTCCCATGCTGATCACCATTGGGCTGTTCTATGCCGTTTCCTACTGGAACACCTTTTTCCCGTCCCTGTTCTATATTACCAAGAACCACCTGCGTACCTTGCAGGACTACCTGTACCGCATCATCAAAACCCAAAATGCGGAGGATTTGGGGATGTATGTTTCCAGAACCGTTTCCTTGGAATCGGTTCGTATGGCAGCCATTGTGATGGCCATTATCCCCATTGTTGTGGTGTACCCCTTCTTACAGCGGTACTTTGTCAAGGGTGCAATGGTAGGGGCGATTAAGGGCTAAGCCTTATCCCCTGCTATTAAAATAAAAGGAGGACTTTCACATGAAAAGGAAGCTACTAACCCTGGTAATGGCAGTGGTACTCTTAGGCACGTTCATTCCAATGGGCGCCCTGGCAGCCCAAACGCCGGATTTCGGCCAGCGGGTCGAAGTGGAGTACATGGGCTGGAGCAACAACGGCTTGGATGGCTCCGACGCGGTCTTCAAGGCCATTGAAGAGAAGTTCAACATGGACCTGACCTACTCATCCGTACCCAATGGCGAATACCTTAACTTCTCCAACCAGCGCTTTGCCGGCGGCGAAATCCCGGTGATGTTCAAAACCATGGTGCCGGATGCCAGCAGCATGGAAATCTACCGCCAGTTCAAAGAAGACGGCTATCTGGTTAACGTAAGCGAATACGTTGAAAAATACGGCTTTGAAAACCTGAAAGCCCACCTGGAAGAAGACTGGGCCCAACCCATGCGCGAGGAAGACGGCTTTTACCTCATCCCCAATAAGATCGGCCCCAGCATGGCCGCTATGTATGTCCGGGAGGATTGGGTAACGAAATTAGGCCTGACCCATCCCACCACCTACGATGAACTGAAAACCTTCTTAAAGGCCATCGTGGACGCCGACCCCGATTCCAACGGCACCACCGGTATTACCCTTGTGGGCGTTGGCGGCTTGGACAACATTATTTCCGCCTTCACCGGCAAGTCCGGCGATTGGGTTAACAACAATGGCCAGTGGGTGCATAAATCCTTGGCAGACGGCTTTAAAGAAGGCCTCCAGTATTGCGCAGACCTGTATGCCGAAGGCTTGCTGGACCCCGAGTTTGCTATGATGAACAACACCACCATCCAAGAAAAGCTCACCAGCGGCAAGGCTGCCATGCTGATCTTGAACGGCACAGCCGCATGGTGGAACCCCATGGAAATCGCACTGAAGGCATACAAGGAAGATGCCGTTCTAGGCGCGCTGAGCGCATGGCCGGCTGGCCCCGCAGGGGAAATCAAGAGCGGCGGCGCCTACTTCTATGGCGCAGTGCACATCAATGCCAAGGCCAGCGAAGAACAAATCGTCCGCGCCTTAGCGTTCCTGGATTGGTCCCTGACCCCCGAATGCTTAGACCTATTCTACTACGGCGTTGAAGGCCAGCAGCATGAAGTGGTCAACGGCGAAAAGGTGATTAACGAGGAAGCCAAGCAGGCCATCACCTTTGGCCGGGATTTGTACCTGTTCTATGATGTGATCTACAACACCAGCCAATATAAGTATTTAACAGTGGAACCCCTCCTGAATAACTTTAACTGGCTGGCCACCCATACGGCCCTTAACGAAGTGGTAGGCCTGGCCAATGAAGTGACACTGGAAGTATCCGCCTCCATCACAGACGTTTTCAATGCGTGGATGGTAGACTTTGTGACTGGCCGTGCCAGCATTGAGACCCAGTGGGACGATTATGTAGCCGAGCTCACAGCCGCAGGCGCGGACCGCTATGCCCAGGAAGTAACCACTTACATGACGAAGTAACCATAAGTAAGAGGGGACGCAAGGGGATTCTCCCCTTGACCCCACTTAAGGGATAGCATCCCTTAAGAATCCCATAATGGGGATTATCTATTTTATCCTCCCTATGATGGGATTCCAAAGGGCTTTGGCCCTTTGGCTGGGTCTGGGACAGAGTCCCAGCGTCCCCCCTCACTGTCACAGCCCTATTTAGAAGAAAAGGAGTCATTTATGCGTGAGATAGAATTGGCCAACATACGTGAGCAGATAGCCAAATCGGGAGAGATGTTCGACGTGATCGTAGCCGGGGGCGGCCCTGCCGGTATCGGCGCAGCTGCTGCTGCGGCACTATGCGGTGCCAAAACGCTGTTGCTTGAAGAGAAGGCCTTTTTCGGCGGTGTGGCAGCGGTGTCCGGCTGGATGCCCTTTAACCGTTTGCTGCGCCATGGGAAGAGCCGTGGGGGCGCGGTAGAAAAGTTTGTGGAACAGGTTCAGGCCCTTGGGCCGGACGCCTCACGGCCAGGCAAATCCTCCTGGGTGGATGGGGATGGGCTGCATATCCATCCCGATTATTTGCGGATCGCCGTGTATAATTTATTGGAAGCCTTAGGGGTGAAATACCGCCTGCACAGCCCGGTGACCGGCGTGGTTATGGAGGGCACCCAGGTGGTGGGCGTGGAAACCGACGGCAAGTACGGCAAAGCCACCTTTTTAGGCAAAGCCTTTGTGGATGCCTCCGGGGATGGGGATGTAGCCTATCACGCAGGGGCCATATGCCATATGGGCCGTGAAACCGATGGGATGTTTATGCCCATCACACTGAATTTTGTAGTTGGCAACGTGGATGAGGAAAAGCTCTTCAGCGCCCTTGAAACCCAGGGCCATGGGGCCGTTACCGATCGGATTAAGGACGCCGAAAGGGAAGGCTACAGCGTGTCCATGTTCTACTCCTTTGATAAAACGACCGTTCCGGGGTTAATCTCCGTTAACAATGGCGGCCAGCGCAACCTGGGTGTCGTGAACGCTATCGATGGGTTCGATGTGAACTATGCCGAGCGCACGGCCTTGCAGGTAGCCATTGATTTTATTACCATATGCAGAAACAAGCAGATACCGGGCCTGGAGAACTGTTACCTGGTCCGCACCGGCGCCGCTTTAGGCGTGCGTGAAACCAGACGCATCCAAGGGGAATATGTTCTGACCCTGGAAGACGCTCAAAGCGGCAAAAGCTTTGAGGATGTGGTGGCCATCCGCTACGGGACCATCGATCCCGGCGGCCTGCAAGAAAACAAGGATTACCACGGCAGCATCAAGGACGGCAACGAATACCCCTACGGTTCTATGCTGCCCAAGGGCGTTGAAGGCCTGCTGGTAGCAGGGCGCTGCGCTTCGCTGACCCATCTGGGCCTGACCGTATGCAAGAGCATGGGCAATATGATGGCCGTGGGCCAAGGCGCAGGGGTTGCCGCCGCACTGGCTGCCCTTGGCAATACAACGCCCCGTGCCCTGAACGTAAAGGCTATACAGCAAAAGCTGCGGGATATCGGGGTAGTTGAAGTCCCGGTACGCTGAAAAATAGGGGATTTTTAAGGGATGAAATCCCTTAAATGGGGTTTGGGGCAAAACCCAGGTCAAGGAAGCGTTAGCGGCCCTTGGCACCTGCTTACTTGCAGGCACAAGCAGATAACTAAATGGTTATAACGGTTGGGGATGGAACCCCAACCCTACAGTATTCGGCTACCTAACCACTGCCGCAACCTCTGTTTCAAAAAGGGATACACAAGAGCCATGGCTCCTATGTATCCCTTTTTTAGTGCAAATGATTATTCCTTCTGGCCTAGCACCTTCATATCGTCGTTATCGAAGAAACCTACGATGGCAAAGCCCTCTGCTTCCAAATTGCCCAATTGCTTGCCAAGCTTTTTCGCCTGCCGCAAAACCGTTACGGTATATTCCCCGCCAAGGCTCTGGGCCTTTTGAAGCACCTGAGCAAAATCCGCTTCCTCCCGGTACAGCAGGGCCAGCTTGGGCGCAATGGGCACTGGGAAGTTCTGCTGGAAAAGGATACTGCAAATCCGTTCAAAGCCGATGGAGAAGCCCACTGCCGGGATGTTTTCCCCAAGGAATTTGCCGATCATCCCATCGTAGCGGCCACCCCCTGCCACCGCGCCCGAAAACGCCGGACAGGTGACTTCGAACACCACGCCTGTGTAATAGCCCTGGCCACGAACCAGGGAAGGGTTATAGGCAATGCTGTAGCGGCCTTCTGCTAGCACAGACACGGCGCTGATAATGCGCTTCAGCTCTTGGGCTAAGGCGGGATCGGCCATCAGCCCCGCCACCTTGGCGATAGAGAAATCCCCTTCTTCTAAAAAGGCGTTCAGCTTATTGACAGCTTCCTCCGGGCAGCCCTTTTCCAAAAGCTCCTTGGAAACGCCGGCGGCTCCGATCTTGTCCAATTTATCGAAGGTGATGCAAACGCTGTCCAGGGAAGCGTTTGCAAAGCCCATGGCACTGAGCATGCCCCTGAGCATCCTTCTGTCGTTAATGTTCACGGTAAAATCTTCAAAGCCGATGGCCAACAAAGCCTGCGCTGTAACAAAGATCAGTTCGATCTCGGCGTTTGTGCTGTTATCCCCCAGAATATCGATATCGCACTGGACGAATTCCCGCATGCGGCCCTTCTGAGGCCGTTCCGCACGGAAGACACGGTCTGTCTGAATCACCTTAAAGGGGATTGGCAGGCTGGCCCGGTTGGCCGCGTAGAAGCGGGAAAGGGGCAGGGTTAAATCGTACCTCAGGCCCATATCGGAAAGGGCCGCTTCATCGCCCGCTTTCAGGGCCTGTTCTAACTTATCCCCCCGCTTTAAAACCTTGAACACCAGGTTCAGGTTATCGCCGCCCTCGCTTTTGTCCAGGTTCTCGGCATCCTCCATCATGGGGGTGGTGATCCTTTCAAACCCGTGTTGGCGGTAGGTTTCCAATATTTTGTCCTGAACATAATCCCGCAGGCGCATTTCGCCCGGCAGGTAATCCTTCATACCCTTCAAGGGGTTGATCTTCATCTCTGCCACCTCTTTCTTCAATGGTATATCATAGCGTGAAACCCGGTTATTTGTCAACCGATCTCATCGATGATTTCCCGCCAGATTTGGTCGGTTTCCATCCCTCATGGTATAATAGGCTGCAGCATGATTGATTCGTGCATGGATTATCAGGCATTGTTAAACCCAACATACTATAATACCCCCTGAAGGGAGGGATAAGATGGACTGGCTTAACCGGATGAACCGGGCTATGGACTACATCGAAGCCCACTTATGCGATGAGCTTGATTATGAACAGGCGTCCAAAATGGCTTGCTGCTCTGCGTACCATTTTCAGCACATGTTTTCGTTTATTACCGGCGTGCCCCTATCGGAATACATTCGCCGACGCAGGCTGACCCTGGCCGCCTTTGAACTGCAAAACACCAGCGCCAAGGTGATCGACCTGGCCTACAAATATGGCTACGAATCCCCGGAAGCGTTCTCCAGGGCCTTTAGCAGGCTCCACGGCGTGGCGCCCATAGCAGCCAGGGGCAAGGGTACTGCCCTCAAAGCTTATCCCCGCATGGCCTTTCATATTTCAATTAAGGGGGATACTGAAATGGTTTACCGTATCGAAGAAAAGGACGCCTTTGAAGTCTTTGGCCTGGAGCTTGAAACCAATGTGATTGGCGGCCAGTGCTACAAGGACATTCCCGCATTCTGGGCGCAGTGCGAAAGCAATGGCCGGTGCCTTGCCCTAGCACGGGCCAGGGGGCTTAAACCCAACCAGCTATTGGAGGCGGGGGTCACCTACGGCCATAAGCCCGACGGCACCATGCGCTACATGATCGGCTGCATTAAGCAAACGGAAGCCGTCCCGCCCCAATGGGCCGTGCTGGGGGTTTCCAAGCAGACCTGGGCCATTTTTTCCGTACAATGGCACAGCGAAAAAGACAACCAGACCCTCCACGATACCTGGCAAAGAATTTATACCGAATGGTTCCCCACCGCCCATTACGAGCACGCGGACTGCGATTGCGACATGGAACGGTATTTCGGGGAGGATTCTCTAAGCTATGGTGTTGAAATCTGGATTCCTGTGGTGAAAAAGGGATAGGGGATACATAAGCAATATCATTAAGTTGTGTTAGAGATTTTTTAAATCAGGTAATAAAAATCAAGGCCGAATAGGCCCCTTGTAATTGGGAGGGGTTGTTATGCCATCACTTAAGCGAACTTTCACCCTTCGTTTAGAAGACGATGATTATGATAAAATGAAAATCATTGCAGCCAAAGACAACCGCTCCATGGCGAACGCCATTGAGTGGCTCGTAAAGCAAGAAATAGCACACTATGAAGCAGAAATAGATGAAATCCTTTTACCGGAGGGAAACTAGTCCCTGTTCCCTGATCCGGAGAGGCTGCCCAAAAAGGCCCAGCTGTGGGTGAAGCGCGCAATCGTCCGCCAGAGCCGTACATAGGTACGGCGACAAGGCGATTGTTAAGCTGAGCCTGCAGATGGGCCTTTTTCGGCAGCCTCATTATTCTTCATTGGCACTGCCGCCAAAAGAAGCCCGATACGCCCCGGGGGTAATGCCTTCGACTTTTTTAAACACCCTTATGAAGTTTTGTGCGTTATTGTAGCACAGCAAATTACTAATCTCCGTTACCGTCAGCTCTGTGGTTTTGAGCATTCGCTTGGATTCTTCGATTCTGAACAGATACAAATATTCCTTAAAGGAAACACCCATTTGCTGCTTGAACATCCTGCTTACGTGGGAAGGGTTATACCCGATCCGATCGGCGCAATACTCCAGGGTCAGCGGGCTTTGGCATTCCTTTTCAATGATCTGCGCCACCATTTCGGAAATGGATTTAACCTCCGTTTCCTTTCGCGTTTCCAATGCGGGCAGGATTAAAAGGTTATAAATCCAATCGCCCTGGTCGATTCCCTGTTCAAAAAGGGGTGTCAAGGCCGGATAAACCGCCATATTCAGCCGGCTAACCACATCGGTAGCCAGGCACACCACCTCAAACTGCCGTCTTTCCACAGGCAGCTTAAGGCCGTTCAAATAGGCCAGGTATCTGGTAAGCCCCTCCCTGGCGGCCTGCAAATCCGCTTGGGAGATGGCTTTCATCAATTCTTTATGAAGGGGCCTGGAGTAGGCCCGTTTGTGCACCGCACCCTGGACGCTCAATGCAATGTTATCATCATCAAACCCGATGCGGTTTCTAAGGGCGTATACCGCTTCTTCAAACCTATCCGGCAAAATAAGCAGGGGTTCAAAGGGCTCGCAAAGGCAGCACCTTACCTGAATTTTAAGGCTGGCGGCGACCACCTGCATCAGCTTCAGTCCGTCTGCCCGGGCGGCATTCAGCGTTTCGGTTTCCATAAACACCCAGAACCGCTTGCCTATAATCTCCATCAGGTGCACGGTTTTTTCTTTATACAATTCCTCGGCAATATCCCGAATCAGCACCAAGCGCACGCCGGATTCGGCCAACTCCTCATCCGTCCCCAAGGTCTGCTGGGCTTCAAAGCCTAACAGCACATAGTATTTTTTGTTCATTTCAAAGGCCAGGGTTTCGGCCCTGCGCTCCGCCCATTCATGGGATATGTTACCCTCCATTAATTGCAACAGGAATTGCCTGGCCAATTGCTTTTTACGGTCCTCCTGGACCTGCTGCAAGAGGGTATTGGCATCCTTCATGTTGTCGATATAATGGGAAATGGTTTGAAACTCATCATTTCCCGATTCCAAACCCTGCCCCTCTACCCTGATGCTGCCGATCAGCTTTTCCACAGGCCGGTAGATACGCTTTGTAAAGATAAAGAATGCGAACAAAATAACCGAAATAATCGAGAGCGTCACCGTTATAAAGGCCGCTGCCAGCAGCTCGCTTTGCCCTGTTATGTCCCTTATGTCAATGGCCACCACATAGCGCCAGGGCATATAACCAGAAGCGATCACCGTAGCGGAATAGACCCGGTCCTCCACTCGCAGATTCACCGTGCCTGCCTCCCCAGGCAGCTTTTGCGCCAGCAAATCCGGTTTCCCAATCACATCCCCATCCTGGTAGCAGGCCACGATCTGGCCGCTATGGTCTACGATCATCATAACGCCCTTGTCCGGCACGTGGGAAAGCCGTTTAAACAGCTGCTTATTGGGAAAGCTCAGCATGGCGACACCATAATTGGTCTGCCCCCGGTTAAAGGGCCGTGCCAGAAAAACATTGCTTTCTTCCAAATAAATAGGCGTGCCCGCCTGGGTTATCAGCAGGCTGTCCGGCTCCAGGGCCAGGTCCGCAATATGGACAAGGGGCTGTATCTTCGCCACATCCAGTTGATAAAACCCGTCCGTATTCTGCAGCCATTGGCCCTTGGTATTAATAAGGGTATATTCTGCCTCCACCCCGGTGCGCTGGGATACCAGCCCCTGGGTTTCGATCATGCGGTTTTTTAGAAGCTGAATGTTTTCAAACGTGGTATAATTGTATTTATAGGTAGACAGGTTCAAGGCTTCGATGGTGGATGTGAGTACGGAAACATAGTACAGCTGCTGATCGGCTGTACGCAGGGTCTGTTCAATGGCATCTCTGGCGGCGGTAATCAGTTCGGTATGCACCATGTTCACATTCTCTTGCACGGTGGTTGAGGTGTGCCGATACATGTATGCGCTGAATACCACAACGGGGATGCTGGCTAAAAGGGTTCCGAAGATCAGAAACTGCTTCATCAGCTTCGATTTTCCAAGCTTGCTCATTTTGCCCATCCTCCACTTAAAACCAAGTATAGCATCCCGCCATTTTTTGCGCAAGTCGCGCCAATCATTTGCTGCCTTCTCCAAACCCCTTGAAAACACTGGCTTTGTGCAGCAAAACCTCATCAGCTGATTATCCGAAGCGGGCATATTATCATGAAATGATTGTTCCTTTTGGCTCTGTTTTTACCATAATAGACAAATGATTATTGCCCTTTTATTCGTTTTATTTTATAGTCAAGCCATCACAAAACCACATAAGGAGGTTCCCAAATGAAAAAGGCTTTATCGGTTATCCTTTGTATGCTCCTGCTCATGGGCCTGCTGCCCACCGCCCTGGGGGAGGCACCTTTCGAACTTTCTATCCTTACCCTGACCTTCGCCACAGAAGCCCCCACCGCTGAAAACCGTGTGCAGAAAATGATCGAGGACTTCACCGGCACCAAGCTTAACATGACCTGGAAGCCCAGCGCAGGCTATGATGAAAACATCAATATCCTCATCGCTTCCAACGATATGCCCATGGTTACCCTCATCCGCGATAACAAAGCCCCCGTGGTGGTCCAGGCCATCGAATCCGGTATCTTCTGGGATTTGACGGATTATATTGGCCAATTCGAATTTTTGAGCAACATCAACCCCCAGATTCAAGCCAACACCGCCTTCAATGGCCGGACCTTCGGCCTTTACCGCGCGGTTGATTTCGCCCGTAGCGGCTGGATATACCGCAAGGACTGGGCCGACAAGCTGGGCCTTTCCGCGCCCACCACCATTGAAGAGCTGGAGGCCATGATTCAGGCCTTCAACACCCAGGACCCGGACGGAAACGGCAAGGACGATACCTTTGGCCTGATCATGGCTGCCGATAAAGCTGTGAAGCTCCAGTTCCACAGTATGGTGGTCGCCTATGGCGGCGGCAACGAATGGGCGCCCGACGGCAATGGCGGCGTGGTTCCCTCCTTTATGACGGAGCCCTACATCAAGGCCATGGATTTCTTCCGCCGTCTTTACGCTTCAGAAGCCATGAACCAAGACTATCCCTCCGCGTCCAAGAACAACATCTACGAATACTGGACCAGCCAGCAGGGCGGCATCTTCTACATGAGCATGCTGGATGCCACCGGGGCTTCCACCCGTGATAACCTGATGAAGATTAACCCCTCTGCGGAAATTGATCTGTTCAGCCGTGTTGCAAGGGAAGACGGCAGCGCCAACTGCTACCCCACCAAGGGCTGGAACGGCATGTACCTGGTTTCTAAAAAGGCAGTTCCCGACGAAGCCACCCTTTTAAAGGTTCTTTCCTTCTTCGACAAGCTTGAAACCCAAGAAATGCGCGAATTGATCGAATACGGGGTGGAGGGCGATCATTTCACCGTTACTGCCGACAACCAAATCGAACTGACCAACCGGGAAGAATACAACAACGAGGTAGCCGATTTCATTCAGCTGCAGCCCCGGTACACCGCCATTAACCGTCCTGCCATCTATGAACCCCTTCGGGCCAAGGCCTACCAGATGATGGACGAAAACGTGAATATCGCCGTCACCAACGTGATCGAGCCCTTCCTGTCCGAAACCTATACCATGCTGGGCGGCACCCTGGATACCATTATCGACGACGCCCGGGTTAAGTACATCATCGGCGCCATCGACCTGGACGGCTTCAACCTGGAAGTCCAAAAATGGCTCCAACAGGGCGGCCAGGAGGTTATCAACGAATACTCTGCGCAATACGCCGCGGCTAACGCAAAGTAAGGGGACGAAGTTTTTCGGGGGAACCTTTCTTTTTTATAAAAGAAAGGTTCCCCCGAATCCCCTCTAAAGAAAACCTGTATTGGGAGGGATTCTATTATGAACCGTGCTTTGCCCCGCAAGATAGGCAAGCGGGATACGTTCCTTAAGTATAAGTCCTTTTACTTTATGCTTTTGCCCGGCGTGCTTTATTTTGTTATTTTCCATTATGGGCCTATGATCTGGCAATTGATGGCCTTCCAGAACTTTAATCCCTTCAAGGGCTTGCTTCAAAGCAAGTGGGTGGGGTTGGCTCACTTTAGCCGCTTTGTGAACAGCTATGAGTTTCCCATGCTGTTTCGAAACACCCTGTACCTGGCTGTTTATAACCTTGTATTCTATTTCCCGCTGCCCATTATCTTGGCCCTGATGATCAACGAAATTGGTTCCCGCAAGTTTCGCAAGCTCGTTCAGACCATGATCTACATCCCGCATTTCGTGTCCTGGATGGTGGTGGTGGGGCTTTGCTATATTCTGTTTAATAACCAGAACGGGAGCATTTCCGTTTTGTATAAGGAGCTCACAGGGAAGAGCATGAACCTGCTGCTTAGCGAAAGCGCTTTTCGGCCTATGATTATTGGGCAGATGATGTGGCGGGAAGCGGGCTGGGGTACCATTGTGTTCCTGGCGGCCCTCTCCGGGGTGGATGAGCAGCTTTACGAAGCGGCTTATATCGATGGGGCCAACAACTGGCAGAGGCTGCTTCACATTACCCTGCCGTCCATTCGGCCTACCATTATGACCATGCTGATCCTGCGCTTAGGCAAGTTTATGGATACGGGCTTCGATCAAATCTTCAACATGCTCAACGCCATGAACCGTTCCGTAGGCGAGGTGTTCGATACCTACATTTACCAGGTGGGTATCATTTCCGGCCAGTATAGCTATTCCGCCGCCGTGGGCATCTTTAAATCCGTTATCGCCTTGGCATTGGTCATCGGCTCTGATTACCTTTCCAAAAAAATCGGCGAAGACGGCGTGTTTTAAGAAGGAGGAGCGCAGCCATGATCCAATCTAAAAGCGTTGGCCACCGGGCTTCCGTTGTGGCGCTGTATGTCATATTGTCCATCGTCGCCCTGATCTGCGTGATCCCTTTCATCCACATCATCGCCGCTTCCCTATCTGCAGCGGAGCAATTGCCCAATGCCGGGTTCATTCTTTGGCCCAAGGGGTTTTCCTTGGATACCTACCGCTATATTTTTTCTACCTCCACCGTTTTAAACGCGTTGAAAAACACCATTTTCATTACTTTGGCAGGGACGCTCCTTAATATGCTCATGACCATCCTCATGGCCTATCCGTTGGCCCATCACTTTCTGCCTGGAAAAAAGACCATCAACTTTTTAGTGGTCTTTACCATGATGTTCACCAGCGGCATGATTCCCAACTATATTCTGGTTAGAAGCCTGGGGCTGATCAACACCTATGGTTCTGTGCTTTTGCCCGGAGCCATCAATGCATTTAACCTGATCGTGCTAAGGAATTTCATGTCCCAGATTCCGGCCTCCTTGGAAGAAAGCGCCCGGATCGACGGGGCCTCCGAATGGCGTATCCTCTTCGCCATTATCGTGCCCCTGTCCACGGCTTCCCTGGCCACGCTGACGCTGTTCTACGCCGTTTCCCACTGGAACCAGTTCCGCCTGCCCCTTTTATACTTGAACGATCAAAAAATGTGGCCCATTCAGATTCTCCTTCGGCAGATGATCGTCCTCTCCGCCGGTACCGGTCTTGGGGATTCCACCGGCTTTGAATCCTCCTTCGTGGTGCCGGAGCAAAGCGTGCGCATGGGCACCATTGTGGTTTCCACTGTGCCGATTCTCATTATCTACCCCTTCCTCCAGCGCTACTTCACCAAGGGCGTCATGGTAGGCTCTGTGAAAGGATAATTAGCTATGAAGATAACAGACATAACCGTAACCCGATTTCGCACGCAAAACTGTGTTCACACCGATGCGGTGGGCCACGCCCATCCCGGCACACAGAAGGATGGCTCCGCCGCGCTGGTGACTGTTTTCACCGATGAAGGCCATGAGGGCTATAGCTTGACAGCCGAAACCTACCAAACCCCCCGCCCCGGAATGCCGTTGCCCCCTCCGCCTGTTAAGGGTGGCGGCCATAAAATGGGCGATGCCTTCGCTGATGCCATCTTGGGCATTTTGAAGCCTGTGCTCATGGGGCAAGATCCCCTTTGCCGGGAGAAAATCTTTTATGACATTCACCTGATGCAGCGCAGCCAGAATAACGGCATTTTGCTGGACCATGTGATCGCCCATGTGGATAAGGCCCTATGGGATTTGGCTGGCCGCATGGCAGGCCTGCCCATATACAAATACCTGGGTGGCCATCGGGATAAGGTGTTGGCCTATGCCAGCACCATGTGCGGCGATCATATCCCAGGAGGGCTTAGCACCCCGGAGGAATACGGCGAATTTGCCAAAAAGCTGGTGGCGGAAGGGTACCAAGCCATTAAGCTCCATACCTGGAGCCACCCCGACCCGAAAAAGGATATCGCCGCCTGTGCCGCCGTTCGCAAGGCGGTGGGCGATAACGTGGATTTGATGCTGGACTGCTACCATTACTATGATAGATACGCTGCTTTGGAAATTGGCCGCGCCATCCAGGACCTGGGGTTTTTGTGGTATGAAGAACCCATGGATGAATATACGCCCGCCAATTACCGCTGGCTTAAAGAAAAGCTGGATATCCCCATCATCGGGCCGGAGGTGGCCAAGGGGAACCAGTACACCCGGGCGGAATGGATATTGGCCAATAACAGCGATATTTCTAGGGCCGGCTCCGGCAGCTGCGGCGGCATTACGCCTCTTGTTCAAATTGCCCATATGTGCCAATGCCATGGCATCCCCATGGAAATGCACGGCACGGGCGCTGCCAACCTCCATGTGATGGGGGCCATGGTAATCCCCGGCAAATATTACGAGCGAGGCATGCTTCACCCCATGCTCAACTATAATAACACCCCTCCATGGCTCAATGCGCCCATCGATGGGATGGACAAACAGGGCTATGTGCATCTGCCCACAGCCCCCGGTCTTGGGTATGATATGAACTGGGATTATATTAACGAAAACAAGCTATAGCCTCATTATTAACCACAGCCTGTGGATAAACCCATTGGGAGGCACTGGCGGCTCATAGCCCTCCAATGCTCATTCCTCCCACTGGGCTTGATTGAAGAAGCTTTTCTTCAGGTTGTGATAGTAATTGCCCGTCTCAGCGGTAAAGCGCAAAACGGAGTAGTCCGGATCGGTGACGCCCTTGGGGTAATATATCCGGTCCCCCACAGACCAAAGGGCTTCCTTGGAGGCTGCATCGGAAAGCACCTCCATTTCCCCTGTTAACGTCAGCCCATGAAAGCCCTTATGATCCACCAGATACACACAGGCCTTTGGGTTTTGCTGCCACATGGCGGTGCGCAAGGCTGAGGTATTGGTGGAAAACCATAAAGTGAACAGGCCCTCGTGCTTTTTTAAGAACATGGCCTTGGCGCTGGGAAAGCCGTTTTCGTCCACCGCGCAGACGATGGCATCCCGGCTTTTTTCTACCAGGCTCAAGATGGCCTTTTTATCCTTTTCATTCATCGAAATCTTCCATCCCCTCTAAATTTTTCATAATCCGCTTTAGATTTTCTTCCAGCGTCATGGCTTCTTCTTCACTGAAGCCCTGGTAGAAAAGTGTGTTCATTTTTTCAGATACCTGATCGTAATCCTGCTTGTATCCCTTTGCCTTCTCGGTGATCTGCACATACACCTGCCGCCTGTTTTCTGGGTCGGGCATCCGCTGAACAAGGCCGGCGGCCTCCATCCGGTCCAGCATGCTGGTGAGAGTGGTTTTGGCAAGGGAGGTTTTTTGGCTGATGCTTGTAATCGTCAGCCTTTCGTTTTCCCAAAGCACATAAAGAATCCGCCCCTGGGCGCCATTGAAGGCCTCTACAGCCCCCTTCCGAAGCAGCTTTTGGAACACCCGGGCCTGAAGCTTCCCGATTTGGGATATGAGGTAGCCTCCTTGGGTTTTCAAATCAACATCTCCTTTTCATATAGTATAGTACCATATGGTACTAAATACAAGAAAAAAAACACCTTCCATGAAAGAAAAATGGTTCCCCCATTAACACATTTGTGCTATTATAGCCAGGTAACACAAAAGAAGGGGGGCGCTGGGCTTGAAAAGAGGGCTTAAGCAGGGCCCGTTTTGGGAGGGCCTTAAAGCGGGCCTGCCCATTGGGCTTGGGTATTTGAGCGTGGCGTTTACCTTTGGGATGAAGGCCGTGGCCGATGGCATGGTTTACTGGCAGCCGGTGGTCATGTCTTTTTTGACTACCACCTCTGCGGGGCAGTTCGCGGCCCTGCCCATGATGCTGGGGCTCAAGCCCCTGGCGGAGGTGGCGCTGACCCAGCTGGTGATTAATTTACGCTACGCGCTCATGTCGCTTACCTTGTCCACCAGGCTGGACGGGACGATCAATACCCTGGACCGGCTGATTATTGCCATGGTGAACACCGATGAGGTGTTTGCAGTAGCTGCTTCCAAGCCGGTGCCCATCAAGAAGGGCTATCTCTATGGGCTGATCGTTTTGCCCTGGCTGGGCTGGGGCGTGGGCACGGCGCTGGGAGCGGTGGCAGGGGCGCTAATGCCCCTGGCCCTTCGGCAAGCGCTGGGGATTGCTATTTATGGGTTGTTTTTCGCTATTTTTCTGCCCCCTGCCAGGCTGAGCAAGGCTGTGGGGCTGGTGGTGCTGGTGGCGGCGGTTATTCGCACAGCGCTTTACTATTTATCGGGTCTGTCCAGCGGCATGGCAGTGATTATCTGCGGGGTGATAGCGGCGGCCATTGGCGCGGCCCTGCACCCTATTAAGGAGGCCAGGTAATGGAAACGGCTTCCTTTTTTACTTACCTGGCGGTGGTGGCCGGGATAACGTATGCAATTCGGATGATCCCCCTGGTTTTGTTCCGAGGGAAGATTAAGAGCCAGTTTGTTAATTCGTTTTTCTTTTATATCCCTTACGCGGTGCTGGCGGCCATGACCATTCCCGAGGTGCTTTATTCCACAGGGAATGTTTATACGGCCCTGGTGGGGATAGGGGGGGCAGTGTTTCTGGCCTGGCGGAACAAGGGCCTTCTGACGGTGGCGTTTTTCGCCAGCCTGGCAGCCCTGCTGGCGGGGCTATGGCAATAAAAGGGGGATACATAAGGTATTTCATCTCTTATGCGGGTGTGGGTGGAACCCACCATGCCTATTGAAATCTAAAGTTGGGTTTCACCCAAACCCATTCAAGGGTTACCACCCTTGAAAACCCCTTATTTTTACTGCGACAGCCCCGCCCCCTTATTTCACTTCGATTTTTGCACCCAAAGCGCAAAGCTTCTGGGGCAAATTCTCATACCCTCTGGCAATGGTGCCATCTGGGTCCATGACGGTGGTACTGCCCTTGGCGATCAGGCCTGCCAGCATCAGCGCAGCGCCGGCCCGCAGATCGGTAGAAGTAACAATGGTTCCGCTGAGGGCTTTGCCTCCCTTTACCACGGCCACCCGATCCTCCAATTGAATGCTGGCCCCCATTCTGCGCAATTCCTGGGCGTGCATGTACCTGTTTTCAAACACGGTTTCCAATAGCACGCTGGTGCCGTTGGCCACCAGGGTTACCACCATCATAGGCGCTTGCATATCGGTTGGGAAACCTGGGTAACTTAATGTACGTAACTGGATAGGATTCGATGCTTGGCCGATGAGCCTGATTCCCGCGGGGCTTTCCCGCACGGTAACGCCGCATTCCCTTAGCTTAAACAGCACCGAGCGCATATGATCCGCCCTTGCGCCCCGCACCAGCACGCTGCCGTGAGTCACCGCAGCAGCGCAGCATAATGTTCCCGCCTCGATCCTGTCCGGTATAGGGCGGTGGGTGGTGCCAGATAAACATGGCACCCCTTCAATGGTAATGCTTCCCGTGCCCGCGCCTTTGATTTTTGCCCCCATTTTCATCAGGCATTCCGCCAAATCCATAATCTCCGGTTCCTTGGCAGCGTTTTCGATCAGGGTGGTACCCTTGGCCAGGCAGGCGGCCATCATAATGTTTTCCGTAGCGCCAACGGAGGGCAAATCCAGATACACGTTGCCACCCTTTAGTTTCCCTGTGAGAATGACGGCCCCAGGGGTATCCTCCACCTGGGCCCCAAGGGCTTCCATGCCCTTTAAATGCAAATCGATGGGCCTTTGGCCAATGGCGCAGCCTCCGGGCAGCGCTACCTTTACATAGCCTGTCCGGGCCAGGATCGGCCCCATCACCAGCACCGAAGCCCGCATCTTGCGTATGCCCTCCTCATCCTCGGGGGAATGGAGGTCCTGGGCGCATAAGGTGAGCTGATTGCCCTGGGTGCTGATCTGGGTACCGCTGGAGCGAAGGATTTCCGTCAGCGTGTCCACATCGGTAAGCCTGGGCACCTCTTCAATGGTAAAAGCCTCTTTGGTTAAAAGTCCTGCCGCCATGATGGGCAGCACCGCGTTTTTACTGGTGTTTACAAAAACCTCACCGCTTAAATGCGGGCTTTGGCAAATGGTATATTGTGCCATTCCCATCGCCCCCTTGCGCCGCCTGATGCGCAATGACATTCCTTCATCGTTCATCCCTCCTGACAAGTTCATTTTTGCCCATCGGGATTCGAATATTCTGTTTCCATAAGGCTTTCAAGCCCATTGGAAGCCGTTACTTTCCATCATAACGGCTTTTTGACCTTGGTTTTTCGAAGGCTTCTCCCATTCTTTAAGGCATTCCAAATTTTACTTGGAAACCTCTTCTCAACTGCCCCATCTTATGGTAGAATTAAGGAACGAACATTCGCATTTTCAAAAGAGGAGGGTCAGCGCCATGTTCAAGCTTCAATCCCCCTACCAGCCCAAGGGCGATCAGCCGGAAGCCATCGCGGCTTTGGCCGAGGGAATCACAAACGGGAAGCACCACCAGGTGCTTTTGGGCGTTACAGGCTCCGGTAAAACCTATACCATGGCCTCTGTTATTGAAAAGGTTCAGCGGCCTACGTTGGTCATTGCCCACAATAAAACCCTGGCGGCCCAGCTGTGCTCCGAATTTAAAAGCTTCTTCCCGGACAGCTGCGTGGAATATTTCGTTTCCTATTACGATTATTACCAGCCGGAAGCGTATATCGCTTCTTCCGATACTTATATCGAAAAGGACGCTTCCATTAATGAGGAGATCGACCGCTTGCGCCACAGTGCCACGGCTGCCTTGCGGGAGCGCAGGGATGTGATTATCGTGGCCTCGGTAAGCTGCATTTATTCCATGGGCGATCCCAGCGAATATGAAGGGCTGATGATTTCTTTGCGGCCAGGCATGCAGCTCAGCCGGGACGCACTTTTAAGGCAATTGGTAGACATCCAGTTTTTGCGAAACGATCTGGATTTTTCCCGTGGCACCTTCCGTGTCCGGGGGGATGTGGTGGAAATTATTCCCGCCGGGGCCTTCGATCATGCCCTGCGCATTGAATTTTTCGGGGATGAAATCGAGCGGATTTGCGAAATCGACGTAACCACCGGCCATAATCTAAACACCCTGGAGCACGCGGCCATCTTCCCCGCCACCCATTACGCCACGGACAAATCCATGATGGAAAAGGGCATTGAGCAGATTGAAGCCGATTTGCAATTGCGGCTTGAGTCCTTTAAAAACGAAAACAAGCTCTTGGAAGCCCAGCGCCTTGGCCAGCGCACCAACTACGATGTGGAGCTGATGCGGGAATTGGGCTACTGCACCGGCATTGAAAACTATTCCCGCTACTTCGATGGCCGCCAGCCTGGGGACGCACCCTATTCCCTTTTGGATTATTTCCCGGAGGATTTCATTGTATTTGTGGACGAAAGCCACGTGAGCATTCCCCAAATCCGCGCCATGTACCGGGGTGACCGGGCACGGAAGGAGGCGCTGGTAGAATATGGCTTCCGCCTGCCCTCGGCCTTTGATAACAGGCCCCTTTTGTTTGAAGAATTTGAAAAAAAGGTCCATCAGCTGATCTACGTTTCCGCCACCCCCGGCCCCTATGAATACAGCCACGCGGAAGGCATTGCGGAGCAGATCATCCGCCCCACGGGGCTGATCGACCCGGAGATTATTGTTCGCCCCGCCACCGGCCAGGTGGACGATCTGGTAGGGGAAATCCACCAAGTGACAAGCAAGGGCAAGCGTATTTTGGTAACCACCCTGACAAAGCGCATGGCGGAAAACCTGACGACCTATTTAAAGGGCCTAGACATTCGGGTGCGGTACCTCCACTCGGACATTCAGACCATGGAGCGCATGGAGCTGATAAGGGATTTGCGCCTGGGAGAATACGATGTGCTGGTGGGCATTAACCTGCTTCGGGAAGGGCTGGACCTACCGGAGGTGGCCCTGGTAGCCATTCTGGATGCGGACAAGGAGGGCTTTTTGCGCAGCGAAACCTCCCTGGTGCAGACCATTGGCCGGGCCGCCCGCAATGTGGAGGGCCGGGTGATTATGTACGCAGACAGGCTCACCGACAGCATGATGAAGGCCATTACCGAAACCAACCGCCGCCGTGCCATTCAGCAGGCGTACAACGAAAAGCACGGCATTACCCCCCAATCGGTGCAATCCGCCGTGCGGGCGCTGCTGGAGATTACCAAGAAGGTGGAAGCCGCCGCCCCGGGCATGCTGACCCAGGAGGAAAAGGAAGCCCTGCTTTCCAAGCTGGAGGACCAGATGCTTACCGCCGCCCAAGCATTGGATTTCGAAAAAGCCGCCAGGCTCCGGGATCAGATTTTCAATATCCGGGGCGACAAGCCCGTGGCCCAAAAGGAGCAAAACCGCAGAAAGCGGTTTAAAAGCAGGTAAGGGGTAAAAATAGGGGATTCTAAAGGGATTTCGTCCCTTTAGCGGGTGTGGGCAGCGCCCGCCGTTCCTATTGAAATCATAATGCAAAACCCAGGTCAAGGTAACGAAGTGTCCCTTGACAGCAACTAGGATACAGCCAAGTTGCTGTCAAGAATCGTTCCAGGGACGCGGCCCCTTTCATTCTCTTGACCTGGGTGTTACTTTTGCCCCTCGATAGGTTACGTTAGGGCTTTGCCCTAAAACCCAGACGTATACTGTGAACATAGGAAGTCAAAGCCTACGAATAACAGTGGCAACCACTTTACCCACAGCAAGTGTGATTTGGTTGATTGGTCTGATCCTCAAAATTGAATAGGTAGGAAACCAAGAAATAAAGCTACGTGTTCACGGAAAGATGATGCTGATCTTCTGTAGGCACGTAGCCTTTATTCATTTTAGCGTTAGAGATAAAAGACGTTGCAAACAGCTGGACTGTACCCTGACCAATAGACAGAAAAAAGAAGAGCCTATCGTAGAAAATCAATGAATTACGCGGCCTTACTCCTGATTTCAAAAGGAGTGAGGCCGTCTTTCAGGTTAATGCGCTCAAAGTTGTAGAAATGAACGTATTCTGCTACCAGTTGCTCAACCTCAGCGCGTGTGGAGAATTTGGCTCTGTACAAGCATTCAACCTTGAGCGTTCCAAAGAAGTTTTCCATTGCGGCGTTGTCGTAAGGGCAGCCAGGACTGGACATCGAAGGGGAGAAATGGTATTCTTGACTCAAGTCGAAGTATGCTTGTGAGGTGTATTGAGACCCTTGGTCGCTGTGGAGTGCTAGTCCATCAGCGACCTTTTCTTGTTTAAAGGCATCTTTGATGGTGTCTGTTACAAGAGCGGCGCTCATATCGCTGCCAATGCGGTAGCTTAGCACCATTCGCCCACACAGGTCGACAACCGCACACAGGTACAACATTCCATTTGCTGTGGGTATATAAGTAATGTCTGTTACCCAATATTTGTTTGATATTGATTGATAAAATGCACGGTTGAGCAAGTTGGGATACTTATGTACTGCTTGCTTGTAATGCGTATATGCCCTTTTGCGTCTAATCTGTGCCAGCAAATCCAGCTTGCGCATAATACGCAAAATTGCTTTAAGGTTCACCTTCTTGCCTTTTTGACGTTCAAGCCACCTACGAACACGGCGAATGCCGTAGGTGCAGTTGCATTTTTGTTGACATTCCACGACAAGGTCAACCAGCCACTGATCTTTGGGCGTAAAAGCTTGTCGCTTGCGCCATGCGTAGTAGCCACTGCGCGAAACCTCGAATACCTCACACATGGATTGAATACTGTATTGATTGCGAAAACGCTCGATTACACGGTACTTTAGTTTCACCTCCTTCCAGCTTCTAATAGAAAATTTCGCAACAAATCCACCTGCATTCGTAGTCTGGCAATGGCGTTATCTTTTGCTACGTCCTCGTTCTCTGACGTTTTGCGCGGTCTTCCTTTGGGACGAGGAATATAGCCGCTTTGTATTAGCTTTTCCTTCCGATTCTCCCGAGTTATTAGCTGGGTCACCTGTCTCCTTGTTAGTCCCAAACTCATTCCAATTTCTCGATTGGTTTCACCGCGTATTTTCCTTTCCTGTATAAGGCTTGCCAGCTCTTGCATGTTTGTGTATTTTTGCCTCATTGTTAAAACCTCCTGTCGTAGTTTTATTCTACAACAGGAGGTCTCTTTTTTCATTGTCCATTATCCGGGGTACAGTCCA
>JAVBTR010000017.1:0-70141 GCA_031556065.1 Eubacteriales bacterium
TGATGGTCGCTTAAGGCACCAAAATCAAGCCCGGCAGCCAGCATGGCGAGCATCACATCCTGTGGGCTGTCTGCCACCCTGTCGGTACCTCCGTACAAGGGGCTGCTGTAAATTGAATGATGGTGCAAATCGCCGCAGTAAATTCCAAGTGCGTTCAGATCGATTAACCTTTTTAGCGCTATAATCAGCACAGTGGTTCGATCCGATTCAATGGTTATTGTCTGCCTGGCCGTTGAATATACGGGTCCTTTTGTAATTTCCAGCAAATAATGGCCCTCGGGAATGGAGAGTATTACTTCTCCATCCAGCCGCGTCTGTTCCCGAATAAAGTCCACTGTGCCATCCGCCACAGCCTCCGCGTGGCACCCGGCCCCTGAAAAGTGTTTGAAAAGCTTGATCTGTGCCGGTACTGGCCGCCCCTCGCAGGACGTTCGAATGCACAGCTTTCCCTCCGGAAGGGTATGCTGGTTCGTTGCCGCCGAGCTGTTTTCCTGTGCCAACCGCACCAATTCCGGCAAATCGGCCAGCAGTGTTTCGGGCGGAGAATCCCCCGGAGAAAGGCAAACAAGTATCTTCGCAAAATGAGACAGCAGCTTATTATCCATTCATTCCTCCGCTATTTTACTTCACTTTGGTAGTAGGCACGATTTTCCTCTAGCACCTTTTCCAGGCCGGCTTGTATCACCTTTTGGTATTCGCTGTCCCAGGTTTTGTCAAAATCTCCCGCTGGGGCACTGATAACCTTATACGCCAGCTCCAGCATAGCCTTATTCAAGCTGGCCTCATATTGCTGTCGTGCCGGCGTGGAGGTATCCGCAATTTTGTCAAGATAGAGGTTGTAATGCACAGTATCATACAAAGCCGAAAGGTATTCAGTGGAAAAATAATCTTTGCCCGTTGGGTTAAAGCTTTTCCATAGCTGTACGGTTGCGTTCTTATCCCGATTGAAGTCCAGATCGGCACCTACGATGGAAAGATCGCCCGGGGCGGATGAATAACCGGATTTCTCCAGTATTTCCTTTGCGGCTTGGCTGGGGATGCCATATTCGTCCAACTGATAATCCTCTGTATACAAAACCTTCAGCGTGTTTTCCGGCTGTACTAGCCAATCCAAGTATTTAATCACGTCCGCGGCCTTTCCAGAAGCCGTCTTGGGAACCATGATATAGACCCCTACAATCGGATCGGAGGCATTGCGATAAACTCCGTCCGGTTCCTCAAAAACATTAATGGGTATAAATTCTGCTTCTGGTACGTTGGCCTTCAGGGTCGCAAACCATTCTTCATTATAGGGCCGCATGGAATCCTCCACGAAAAAGCCTGCGTTCCCATTCATAATATCGCGCTTGTACTTATCATCATTGGTATCAACTGCAAAGTCTTTAGAAATGATTCCTTCGTTATACAACGTGTTCATGATACGATAGCCCTCTTGCGCACCCGGCTTAAGCGCTTTGAGATATTGGGGATAGACATACAGCGTTTCCTCGTCAGTCACGCCAAAGGAGGCCACAAAACTGATATAGTATTTTTCTGAATTATAGGTGCCTCCCATGGCCCAGGGAACCAACGCGCTTCCCCTTTTCCCTGGATCCTTTTCCTTGAAAAGCCGTAAGGCAGTATATAATTCTTCCTTGGTAGCCGGAGGAGGCAACCCTAACGCATCCAGCCAATCCTTGCGAATAAAGCTGATATGACTGGCAATTTGGGCCGAGCGCCTAGCGGGAATGGCATATTGCTTGCCATCTATGATGCCATAAGGCAGCATATCGCTATGGAGGGCAAGTAAATTCTTCCCGTTTTCATCAAGGGCTTGGGTTAAATCTGTAATGCCTCCCCGCTGTGCGTAAGCAACCAGCATGGTGCGGGTATAAGAAATAATCACGTCCGGAGCCGTTCCGCCCGCCACCATAATATTGAGCTTTTCATCAGAACCGGAACGCGGCACAGATACATATTCCAAATTGACGCCCTCATCCTTTTCAACTGCCTCTTTAATGAAATCCACCGTAGCATTGCTGGTGACCGTCGTTCCGGGATAGGCGCTGCCCCTGTCCCATACCATGACCTTGACCGCACCGGATGTGCCTTGATCATCTGTTGCGCTGCATGCGCTTAGCATAGCGCACGCCACCAATAGTACCGCAGCAGCTTTTACCTTTTTCATTATCTTCATACCCCATTTTCGCTCCCTTTCATTAACTTTTTCTGCAATCTTAAGCCTTGCTGGATTCTGCCTCACGCAAGAGAATAAAACGCTTCCCCAAAATCGCCGACGGCAAGAAAATCGCAAGCCCGCAAACAATCTCAAAAATCAGCACACCCAGCGAAACGGCTGTCCCTTCAATTCCGCAGTAGATCAAAAAATTGCGGATTACTTGGAAAAAACCAAAATGGATCGTAACAACGATTCCCGCGGCCGCCATCGCGCAAATCACCGCAATAGTGCGTGCTGTGCCGGAACGGCCTTTTCTTGGGTTGGCGCGTCGATAAAGCTTCCTCCCATACAGAATCGGCCATAAGAAAACGAACGCCAGCAACAACGCAACCACAACCACTTCGCCCAAGATAAACCCAAACGTGGTCATGTTGTATAACCCCAGATACTGATAAACAAAGAGTAGTCCTTCGGTAAAGAGAAAGTAGAACACAACACCGCATAGAATAACCGAGATGGCAAGGAAAACTTTGGATTTCATGTGGCTCACCCTCCTTAATATATCTATCAGCCTTTAACCGCACCCAGCATAATGCCTTTCGTAAAATACTTTTGAATAAAGGGGTATAGGATCAGCATGGGTACCATGGAAAATACGATGCTAGCCGCCTTGACATTCTCCGCCACCAATAAATCCCGGCCCCCTGATCTTTCCTCTTGGCTGATCACAATCGCATCAGTCATTTGCTTTAGCTTCAGCTGCACCGTGTAAAGCTTGGGGTCGCTGATATAGAACAGCACATCATTCACACCATTCCAGCGTGAAACCGCATAAAACAGAGCCAGTGTCGCAATGCAAGGTGTAGCCAGCGGCACGGCGACAGTGTATAACGTTCGGTATTCTCCCGCGCCATCCATGTAGGCAGCCTCGAAAAGCGATATGTCGATGCCGGAAAAAAAGGTGCGCAGAATAATCATATTATAGGCGCTGATGGCAGTGGGAAGAATTAGCGAAAGAATGCTGTCAAGCAGATTCAGGTTTTTTATGTTCAGGTAAGCCGGAATAATCCCGGGAACAAAGTACATGGTAATGATAATATATACCATCACCGCTTTTCTCCCCTTAAGCTCCTTTTTGGATAACGGATAGGCACACAGGATGGTCAGCAGCATCGATAGGGCCGTATACAACGCTGTAAGGCCTATCGAATAGGTAAATGAATACATAAATCCGGTATCCGCCAGCACCCGGCGATAGGCCAGCGTGTTCAAGCCGGAGGGAAGGAGGTAGACATGGCCCGACAGTACCGCCTCCTTGGAACTGAGCGAGATCGCCATGATATTGAGAACTGGGGCAACACAAAGGAAGCAAACCAGCATAAACAGCACTGCCATGATGCTTTGAAATGCCTTTTCGCGGAATGACTGGCTATGGTTTTCCTCCATCAGATGATCCCCTCCTCTCCGAAACGATGGGAGATCAGGTTTGCGGAAATGATCATCACGATGCCTACAACGGATTGGAACAAGCCAATAGCAGTGGCATAATCGAATCGGCCCGATTGCAATCCCACCGTATACACATGGGTGCTGATCACATTAGCCACATCCTTTACCAGCACATTGCCAAGCAGGTAAGGGCGGTCAAAGCTGATGTTCATAACCTGGCCAATATTCAATATGAACATCACCATAATGGTAGGCCGAATCAATGGCAAGGTGACCTTGAAAATACGTTTGAACCTGCCTGCGCCGTCCACATAGGCAGCCTCGTTTAACGTGGGATCCAACGCCATCAGAGCGGCAAGGTAGATAATCAGGCCGTAGCCCATACCCTTCCAAATACCGGAAACCCAATAAACCAGCATCCAGTTCAGGGGTTTTCCAAGAAAATCCACCGTGGGCAGGTTTACACCCCGCAGCAGATTGTTAACAATACCCGTATAAGAAAACACCTGGTAGACGATGCCAGAAACAATTACCATGGATAAAAAATAAGGCAGGAAAGTAATCACCTGTGTGACCTTACGCATTTTACCGCTTCTAAGTTCGTTTAGCGCGATGGCCATGATAATCGGCACCGGAAACCCTAAAAGCAGGTCTCCCATATTAAGCAACAGCGTATTGCGAATGGCATACCAAAATCCAATGGAGGAAAACGCTTCCGCAAAGTGGGCTAACCCCACCCATTTGCTTTTCCATATCCCATCGAAGATGTTATAATCTTTAAATGCAACCACACTTCCCGCGATTGGCAAATAACAAAACACAGCAAAATAAACTATCGGTATGAGCAGCATGCTATAAAACGCCAATTGCCGTTTTACGCCTCTTGTTTTCATTGCCCCGCCTCCTTACGCAAGAACATACCCTTTGAGCATTGCATACACCGTCTGCGCAATTTCCTCTTGTCCGCAGGTCAGCTCTCCGCTCATGCTTTCCCGTACTATTTCACCCAATATTCCCAGAAAAGCCGCCGTTACAATTTCATGGTTAAGCGGTCTCAAAAAGCTGCTTTTCTCGCCCTCACGAATGATTGCGTCAAGCCGTTTTGTAATACCCGACCGAAGCAAAAGCAAGCGTTGCTGCAAGGCAGCATCCAAACCATACAGGTTTTCACTGAGGATAATGGCGGCAAGCTCTGGATGGGTCAGACAAATATGGATATATTGTTCGATAACCTTGTAGACATTTTCATTCTTAATCTGCTCGTCCAACTTTCTGTTCAACGAGTGGATACCACTTTCCACCACCGCATAAAACAAATCCGCTTTATTTTTATAGAAATAGTAAAGAGCCCCTTTGGTCAGGTTGGATGCTTGTGCAATTTTATCCATCGAAGCTTTGTAATACCCGTATTTCGCAAATACCTCGCTGGCCGCATCAATAATAAGCTCTTTCGTATCCATTTTTACCTCTTTTAACATACTGAATGTTTAGTATGTTGTTAATGTAACATAATTACCAAGGTTTTACAAGGATAAAAACCTGATTAACCTTTTTAGAATGTGTCTCAAACCCTCGCGCCGCCCAGCTTTGGCGGCGCGGAGGTTCGAAATACGCCCTAATCGAATCTGCTCAGGTTTATGTCAATATTAGGGGTAGGGCAAAGCTGTATATCCAGCATCATCTGCGCACCCAAGCGAAAGCCCTGAATCAGTTCGCAGCGAAGCTCCCACGTCCAAATATCGGTTGCCACATCTATATAGGTATGAAGCAGTTTGATTTCATCGGGACTAAGGCGTTCTTCCAACTGAGCTACGAGCTTATCCATTCTTTGAGAGCCCTCGGCATAGCAGGGGTATTTCATTCTCGTCATGCTATCGGGGGTATAGTTGCCATAATACAGATCGTCGATAATATTTGACATTATTTTTCACCTCCTAAAATTTGCTTTAAAACAAACATCGTTTGCTTTATAATGCTATTTTATGCCCAAAAGCAAACAATATCAATATGAAAATTTGTTATCAAGCAAACAATGTTTTTTCAAAAGTTGACTGTGTTCACTCAAAAGCGTATACTGGCCCTTAATAAGAGGTGGTTTTATGTCTGTTGCTAAAAAGATTAGGTTACTGTTAGTGGAGCGGGAAATGAAGATGACGGATTTAGCTACAAAATTAGATACCGGAAGATCGAATCTAAGCTTGAAAATGAAGCGCGACAACTTCTCCGAAAACGAAATCCGCGAAATCGCCCAGGCATTGGATTGCGATGTGGATATCATCTTTACCATGAAGGATACAGGGAAGCAAGTGTAAAGACGCAACGGCTTACCGATGATGAAGAATAGGAAAGCCTCTCGCAGACCGAACAATGCCCCCACCAGATGAAGTATCGTTTGACACTCCCTCTGATGGAGGCTCGTTCTTTATGCCGCTTGCTTGGGCTTCGCCCAAACCTAGAAGGGGAACCTTCCCCTTCACCCCTGCAAGGAATTTCATCCCTTGACCCTTAATTTATCCCCTTGTTCCTTTGATCACCTTGACCACCCTAGGGCCCACGATCAGCCCTACCACCACACAGATAATCATATTGGGCAGCATGTAAGACCCGTTATACCAAATGGAATACACCAGGGGCGACATCCCAGTGCCCTCCGCATAGGCGGCATAGAACATAACTCCGCTTAAAACCGAAGCTGTAAACCTGGCCGCGCAGGCCACAGCCACACCTGCGGCCAGACCCAGCTTCTGGTTCTTCATCTTCCCAAACAATCCCGCCAGGCCCAGGACCCCGAAACCCACAATATAATCCAGCACAAAAGACCACACATTCATAATGGGCGAAGAAGAACTAATAAAATCGATAATGCCATAAACCGCACCGGCTGTAATCCCCGGCACCGCGCCGAAGGCATAGGCAAACAGAATAATAGGCAAATCCCCCGCTGCGGAAATCGATCCGCCCTGGGGCATTTTATAAAGCCTGATCAGCGAAAGCACGAAGCTTAGCGCAATAGCCAGCGCCGCGCTGGTAAGCATCTGCGTTGTCCATTTCACCCTTTTGCCGGAGATGACCATCACCCCAATCCCCACCACTAACAGCGTTAGAACAATGATCGCTGTTGGCAGGTTAATCTCCCCGAACTTCTCGAACGCCGTTTGGAACCATTGACCCATTTTGAAAAACCCCTTTCTTTTACCGCACCCAGGCATAAGAAAAACCCGCGAATATCGTTCGCGGGAAAGCAGGCGTGCACGCACAACGCGCAAGTTCCGCTTCCCTACGGTAGGATTACCTACTCAGGTTCTAAGGGTCGGGCTATTCGCCCATCTCAGCCTTCAAGCAAAAAAGATTTTGCTCTGTGCCCCCCTAGCGGTGGATGCAATTTTCGGGTATAGTATAGCTGTGTTTCCAATGCTTGTCAAGGAGCGGTGCCAATGAATCACTTTTTTGCTTATTTAAGCCGCCTGAAGTTGATTAACCGCTGGGGGCTTATGCGCAATACCCAGCACGAAAACGACGCGGAGCATTCTTTTCAGGCCGCCATTATCGCCCACGGCATTGCCCTTATAGGCAAGACCCGTTTTGGCCGAGAGATTGACCCGGAGCATGTGCTGGCCCTGGCCGTCTATCATGATGCCCACGAAGTCATTACCGGGGATATGCCTACCCCTATCAAATACCATAACCCCCAAATGAAAAAGGATTTTCACAGCCTGGAGGCCATCGCTTCCGACATGCTCTTAACCATGCTGCCGCAAGCCCTGCGCCCTTCCTACATACCCTACCTGAAGCCTGACGAAGCCACCCTGGAATGGCGTATCGTTAAAGCTGCCGACAGGCTTTGCGCTTACATCAAGTGCGTTGAAGAGCAAAAGGCAGGCAACCAAGAATTTACCCACGCCCAGAAAACCATTTTACAGTCCATTCAAGCCATCGAGCTCCCCGAAGTTCAGGCTTTTTTTGCCGAATTCATAGGAAGCTTCGGACTTTCCCTGGATGAATTGAATCAGTAGTCAATTTGTGTTATAATTATCAATTGAAACCGTGTATCCCCCTTGAATGAAAGGATGAAAGATATGAAAAAGTTTGCAGAAAAACCCATTCAGCTAGACGTAAACCACATGATGGCCGATACCCTGGGCTTCCAATATGGTGTGGCCTTCGGCCAGATCCACGAAATGGCCCCCTTTGCTGCCGCCGCTAACCGCGCTGTGCAAAAAAACCGCGGCACTGGCTGGCTGGGCTGGACGGAACTGCCCTACAACCAGGAGGAAATCGTAGCCAAAATCGAAACCGTTGCCGCCCGGGTACGCAAGGATTTCGACACCTTCGTGGTTTTAGGCATCGGCGGCTCCGCTCTGGGCCCCATCGCTGTGCAGCAGGCTTTGAACCACCTGCACTACAACGATCTGCCTAGCGAAAAGCGCAATGGCCCCCGGTTCTTTGTGGAAGATAACATCGACCCGGAGCGGATGGCCGCTCTTTTGGACGTGATCGATGTAAAGACCACCTGCTTTAACATTATCACCAAATCCGGCGCCACTGCCGAAACCATGAGCCAATACCTGATCATCTCCGAGCTTCTGAAAAAGGAAGTAGGCGCTGGCTGGGAAAAGCATATCATTGCCACCACCGATCCCGAAAAGGGCAACCTGATCAAGATGGCCAAAGAGAACAGCTTTGAACTGTTCTTCATTCCTCCCACCGTAGGCGGACGCTTTTCCGAGTTAAGCCCCGTGGGCCTGATCCCCGCCGCTGTTTGCGGCATCGACATCCGCGCCATGCTCAAGGGTGCCAAGGACATGGATGCCCGCTGCAAGACCGACGATGTGATGAAAAACCCCGCCTTGCTTGAAGCCACCCTTCAGTTCATTCTCATGCAGGACATGGGCATCAATGTTCAGGTGGTCATGCCCTATGCTGATAGTCTAAAATTCATGGGCGACTGGTTCTGCCAGCTCTGGGCCGAATCCCTTGGCAAGAACGTGACCCGCAAGGGCCAGGCTGTGAACTACGGCCAGACCCCCACCAAATCCCTGGGCGTCACCGATCAGCACAGCCAATTGCAGCTGTACACCGAAGGCCCCTACGATAAGGTGATCACCTTCTTAAAAGTGGGCGAGTTCCGGGATGTAACGCCCATCCCCCACGGCTGCGAACAGTTCGCGGACGTGTCCTTCTTAGGCGGCAAAACCTTGAACGAGCTGATCGAGGCTGAACGCCAGGGCACCGAATACGCCCTCCTTCGTGCTGGCCGCATGAGCCAGACCATCACCCTCCCCCATGTGGATGCCCACACCATCGGCCAGTTGATCTGCTTGTTTGAAATGGCCACCGCCTATGCTGGCGAACTGTTGGACATCGACGCTTTCAACCAACCCGGCGTGGAGCAATCCAAGCTGGCCTCCTACGCCGTTCTTGGCAACACCGACCCCAAGTACGTGAAAACCGCCAACGAAATGAAGGGGCAGCCGGAAGCAGACAAAAAGTACGTGCTGTAATAATAGAAGTTTTTTTCCAGAGGGAAGGGGTTCTTTTAGAAAAAAAGAATCCCTTCCCTCTCGAGCTCTCTCCTCCAAGAAAACCAATTCAGGGGTGGCAGCATATGAAAGCAGTCGTGGTGGCCATTGGGGCCAAGCAAATTCATAAAACCCTGGCCCCCTGGTGCTTGAAAGCCTATGCGCAGCAACAGGCCTTTGGCGGCGAGTTTGTCATTCTAGAACATACCATTAACGAATTAAGCGAAAAAATTGTCGCTTCCATTTATGCGCAAACCCCCGATTTGCTGGGCCTTTCCTGCTATATTTGGAACATTGAAATGGTCCGCCAGGTGGGCGCTGCTTTGCGCAAGCTTCTGCCTCATTGCAAGATTGTTTTAGGCGGCCCGGAGGTCAGCTTTGAAAGTGATTGCTCCGCCTTTCCCTTTGCCGATGGCATTATTATTGGTGCTGGGGAAAAGGCGTTTTACCACATATTAAAGAACAACGGCGAGATGCCTGGGCCGATTATCATCGATAGCAATCCTCCGGCCTTTGCCGATCTGCCGACCCCTTTCACAGAGGACTATTTTGCCTCCCTTCAAGACCGGCAGTTGGTTTACTACGAAAGCACCCGGGGCTGCCCCTTTCGGTGCGCTTACTGCCTGTCGGCCCTGTCCGGCGGGGTGGAAACCCTGCCCCTTGAACGGACCCTAAAGGAAATAAAGGTTTTCGCAGACAAGAACCTTCGCTGCGTTAAGTTTGTGGACCGTACCTTTAATTACGATAAAGCCCGGGCCTATGGTATTCTAGAATTTGTCCGGGAATTGGAGACGGAAACCTGTTTTCATTTCGAGGTGGCGCCTGATTTGTTTGATGAACCGCTCTTAGCCCTGTTGGATACCATGCCCCCTGGCCGGGTCCAGTTTGAAATGGGCATTCAATCCACCAACCACGAAACCCTGGCAGCTTGCAGCCGAAAAACAAACCTGGAGGCGGCATTCAAGCATATCCAGCGGCTTTCCAGCGCCAACCGCATTCACATTCATGTGGATTTGATCGCCGGACTGCCCTACGAAACCTTGGAAACCTTTATTCCCGCCATTGACCGCTGCTTAAACGCCAAGCCCCACGCAGTGCAGCTGGGCTTTTTAAAGCTATTAAAGGGCTCCGTATTGCGGCGGGATCAGCAAAAATACGGCTTCACCGCCTTCGATGAGCCGCCCTATGAATTATTGGAAACAAACACCCTGCCCTACCGCCATATGCAGCGGCTTAAGCAGGTGGAAGAAGTGCTGGATAAGTATTATAATTCCGGTATGTTCGCCCGGGCCGTGGATTATGCCATGAACCAGCTGTTCCATGGCGGTTTTGCTTTTTTCGATGCTTTCGCCCAATTCTTGGGGGATGGCACCAAGCCCAAGGTGTCTTTAAAAGAAGCCTACCAGCTTCTGTTGGATTTTCTTTTGCTCAATGGCGGCGGGGAAAAAGCCCGGCATCTGATCAAATGGGACATTTTAGCTCACGACGAAAAGGCCGTTATGCCAAAGGGCATTACCCATCAGCGGCACAAGGAAACGGAGTTTCGCTACCAAAACAACCGAAGCCTTGTAAACATTGAATATTTCCCTTACGATAACACTGTTCGGGTTTTCGATATCAAGCGCCGCCACCCCGTTACCGGGGAACTATTCCTTATCGAAGAGCGGGTCCAGTAACCGGGCTTTGTCGAAATGTGCCTTGCTAATATGGCAATAGCCTGCGGGGTTCTTATCAAGATAATCCTGGTGATAATCCTCCGCGTCGTAGAAATGATTAAGAGGCAGGTTTTCCACCACCACCTTGCCCTGGTACTTGGCTTGCAGGGCGGCCAGAGCACCAGCGATAACAGGTTCATCCCCGGGATCGGTGTAATAGACCCCCGTGCGGTACTGGGTGCCCACATCGCCCCCCTGCTTATTCAGGCTCAAAGGATCGATGACTTCAAAGAACAGCTTCAACAGGGTTTGCAACCGTACTGTTCCCTCGTCGTACACTGCCTTCACGGTTTCCGCGTGACCGGTGTTGTTTCTGCAAACCTCCTGGTAGGTAGGATTCTCGGTTTTTCCATTGGCATAGCCTACTGTGGTTTCCATAACGCCGGGGATTAGGCTCAGGTATTTTTCCGCGCCCCAGAAGCAGCCGCCCGCTAAATAAATGGTTTTCATAAGGTGCCTCCCAATGATTTTTTGAGGTGATTGTATGCGAAAGGTGTTATGTTTTCTAGTCTTGTTCCTTTGCCTTGCCGTTTCTGCCCAGGCAGCGGAGGTTATTTGGGCCAGCGATCTGCATTATTATGCCCAAAGCCTTTGCCAGGATGAAAACATTTTGGCCACCCTGGAAATAAACGGTGATGGCCGTTCGGTGGTACAGGTGGCCGCCATCACCCAGGCCTTTTTAGACCAGGTTTTAGCGCAAAAGCCCAATGCCCTGATTTTATCCGGGGATTTAACCTATAATGGAGAGCTTAAAGGCCACCAAGAGCTTCGGGCTATGCTGGAACCCCTGCGCCAAGCAGGCATTGCCATTTTGGTAATCCCCGGCAACCACGATATCAACACCCTGGGGGCTTACGGCTATGAGAACGATCAAAATTACAAGGCGGAAGAAACCTCCTGGGAGGATTTTCACGCCCTGTACGACGATCTGGCCTTCTCTCATGCCCTTTTAGCTGCGGAAAATTCTTACAGCTATCTTTATCCCATTACAGAGGATTGCTGGGTGCTTATGCTGGATACCGTCATCACCCAGCCTGCCACCCAATCCGGCGGACGGTTTGCTGCCGCTACCCGAGAATTTGCAGCCAACGCCCTTCAATTGGCTAACGACCAGGGCGCCGCGGTTATCACTGTTTCCCACCATAACCTTCTGCAGCACAGCCCCTCCTTTTACGAGGGCTATGTGGCGGAAAACAACGAAAAAACCCTCGCTACCCTCCAGGAGGGGGGCGTAAAGCTGAACCTTTCCGGCCACATGCACATTCAGCATATGGCCAAGGAAAACGGCTTTACGGAAATGCTCCTCTCCGCCCTGCCAATGACACCCTGCCAATACGGCGTTATTTCCTATACCCGTCAAAGGGTGGATATTCACACCGAAACCCTTGAAGCCTTCAGCGAAGCCCAGCGCCAGCGCTATATCAAAAAAATGGCCGCCAGATACTTGTTGCGTTTGTCCATCACCCATATTCCGCCAGAAGAGCAGACCCTTCTGGCCGATTTTGGTGCACGGATCAATGCGGAATATTTCGCTGGCCAGGTGACCTCCGCCTTTTTGGAAGAACCGGTTTATGCCCTTTTTGAAAAATACGCAGATGAAGTTTCCACCCTGGCCCGTTTTCTAAATATGATGGATGATATGGACAGGGACCTGACCCGCTTAAGTATATCGGAATAACCTAAAGTATGCTATACTAAAAGGGATTCTTTTTGGACTTTTTTGCGTTAGTATAAAAGAATCTGTACTTTAGGAGGCAAAATGACACGATCTACCAGAAGAAGGAGACCCAATCCCCTTAAGAACATTGGCCTTGCCATCTTGGCTGTGCTTGTGGTGGCGGCTCTGGCCCTTATGATCCGCACCATTGGGCTTTACTCCCAGGTGCAGTACGAAGCATCCCTTACGCCGACCCCTGTGCCCGTAATGGCCAATGTGATGCAGGTGACGCCGGATCCAAACCAACCGACCCCGGAGCCTTTAATCAAGACCGGTTCCGAAGGGGAAGAGGTTAAGAAAATTCAACAGCGTTTAGCCGATTTGGGCTTTTACAAAAGCGAAGTGGACGGTCAGTTCGGCCCCGGCACCCGCAATGCTGTTATGGCCTTCCAAAGCCAGCATGATCTGGGCGTCGATGGGGTGATCGGCCCCAGCACAAAGGAAACCCTTTTTTCCAGCTCTGCCCGCCAGGCCGTAGAAACGCCCACGCCCTCCCCTACCCCTCAGGCCACCCAGTTACCAACCCAGAACCCTAATCTGCCTTTGTTGGTAAACAAGCAGTATGTCTTGGAGGAAAGCTACCGGGCACCGGATTTGATTACCATGACGGATTACTGTGATTCCAACATTGTCAAAATTAAATACGAGGACACTCAGGCCAACCGGGAAGCCACTCAGGCCCTTTTAACCATGCTTAAGGCCGCTCACCAGGAGGGCATTACCGTATGGCAGGTCAGCGCAGCGTACCGCACCTACGAAATGCAGAAAAGCCTTTTTGACGCCCAGGTGAACGATTACCTGCGGGTGAACAAATTAAGCAAGGAAGACGCCATTTCCGCCGCCCAATTAACCGTAGCCTTGCCAGGCACCAGCGAGCACCACACTGGCCTGGCTTTCGATATGACAGTGCCCGGCGTCAGCTTTAAGGGAACCGATCAGGCCAAGTGGCTTGCTAAAAACTGTTGGGATTACGGCTTCATTATGCGCTACACGGAAGAAAAGCAGGACATCACTGGCTTCCTGGCCGAAGCCTGGCATATCCGCTATGTGGGCACAGCGCATTCCATTCCCATGAGAGATCAGAATCTTTGTCTGGAAGAATATATTCAAAAGAAACAAGGGTATTAAGCATGACGCAAACGCCGCAGCAAGTTCTGGAAGCCACAGTGGCCCAAACCACATACCGCAACGAGGATAACGGTTACACCGTTTTACAGGTGCGCCAGGGCAAGGAATATGTCACTGTGGTGGGTACCATGCCTGAACTGTCCCCTGGGGAACAGGTGGTGTTCACAGGGAAGTATATCGAGCATCCCCAGTATGGCAAGCAATGGAAAATGGAGGCCGTAGAAATTCTGCGGCCCACCACCCTTTTGGGCATTGAACGGTATCTGGCTTCGGGCCTTATTAAGGGCGTTGGGGCGGCCACCGCGAAGCTGATTGTGGATCACTTCGGCGAAGAAACCCTGCAAATCATGTCCGACCACCCGGAGCGGCTTTCGGAAATCCCTAAGATCGGCAAAAAGCGGGCGGCTCAGATCGGGGCCAGCTATTTGGAGCAAGAGCAATCCCGCCAGGCCATTGTGTTTTTGCAAAGCTATGGCATTCCTGTGACCTATGCGGTTAAAATATCCAAGCTCTATGGGGAAAACGCCCCTCAGATCATACGAAACAACCCCTACAAGCTCATCGACGACATTGAGGGCATCGGCTTTAAAACCGCCGACCAGATCGCCCTTTCTTTGGGCATTTCCGGGGATTCCCCCCAGCGGATCGCCTCCGCCATTAAATACGTTCTAAGGGATGCCGCCCAGTTCAGTGGGCATGTGTTTTTACCCCAGGAGGAATTAATCAGCCGCACCGCCAGAATGCTTTCAGTGTCCGAAGCCCAGGTGGCCCACGAACTGTCCGGCATGCTCCTGGCAAAAGATCTGGTAGCGGATTTTTTCGACGGGGACCGCTCCGGCATCTATCTGGATTCCTTCAACAGGGCCGAACGGGAAGTGGCCAAGCGGCTGTATGAATTGTTCTATGCCATCCCTCCCCGAAAGCAGGATGTGTCCAAGGATATCCTATCCTTTGAAAAGCATACCAGCATTATGCTAAGCCCTTTGCAAAAGCAGGCGGCCCAGAAGGTGATGGAAAACGGGGTGACAGTGATCACTGGCGGCCCCGGCACCGGGAAAACCACTTTAATTAATTGCATGCTTTCCCTTTTATCTGGAGAAAAGACCCTGCTATGCGCCCCCACAGGCCGGGCTGCCAAACGCATGACGGAAGCCACTGGGGCAGAAGCCAAAACCATTCACCGCCTCTTAGAATACGGCGGGGATGAAAACGTTTTTAACCGCAACCAGGAAAACCCCATCGAAGCCGATTGCATTATTGTAGATGAAATGTCCATGGTGGATCTGATGCTCATGCGCAGCCTCCTTCGGGCCATTGAGCCTGGTACACGGCTTATTATGGTGGGGGACGCGGACCAGCTTCCTTCTGTTGGGGCAGGGAACATATTAGGAGATATCTTATCAAGCGGCGCCATTCCCACTGTCCGCCTTACAGAGATTTTCCGCCAGGAGGATGGCAGCCGCATTGCCCACAACGCCCACCGGATCAACCGGGGCGAAATGCCTGTTTTAAACGAAAAAAACACCGATTTCTTTTTCGAGCGCAGGCAAACCCCGGAAGAAACCCGGAAAACCATTGTGGAACTGGTATCCGCCCGTCTGCCCAAATATTTAGGCTATAAAAAGGATTATGCCAAGAACATCCAGGTGCTTTCCCCCATGAAAAAGGGCGAGTGCGGGGTGCTGATGCTCAACCAGCTTTTGCAGGAGGCCCTGAACCCCAAAGGCCCTGGCAAGCCCTTTATACAATATGGGGATCAGGTGTTTCGCCTAAACGACAAGGTGATCCAAACCAAGAACGATTACCAGATGGAATGGGTCAAGGAAGGCTATGGCAGCACAGAAGAGGGCCAAGGGGTCTTTAATGGGGATATTGGGGTGATCCATTCTGTGGACATGGAAGAGCACAGCCTTACCATCTTGTTCGACGATGACCGGGAGGCCATCTACCAATCCCAGGATTTGGAAAACATTGACTTGGCCTATTGTTTGTCTGTGCACAAGAGCCAGGGTAGCGAATTCCCGGTGGTGATCCTGCCGGTGGTACCCGGACCCCAAATGCTCTTGACAAGGAACCTTTTCTACACTGCCTTGACTCGCGCCCGGCAACTGGTGGTGCTGTGCGGCCGGGAAGACGTGATCATGCAAATGGTAAACAACAATTACATTACTAAGCGCTATACCAACCTGGCCCTGCGGTTAAACGAAATGGCCGCACTGTATTCATGAGCGCCTTTGCCCAAAAGATCATAGCGCTGCTTTTTCCAAGCCATGCCAAATGTCTGGCCTGTGATACCCCGCGCATCGAAAAGGGCGGCCCGCCCCTGTGTGTGCCTTGCCTCGATAAAATGGAAACAGAACGGTTTTCGGCCAATGTCTGCGACAAATGCGGCCACGAACTAAAAGGCGGCCCCTGCCATTTTTGCAAAACCGGGGTAGCCAAGCCCATCGTTTGGATGCGGGCCAGCCATCCGTACCACGGGGTGGCCGGAAACATTGCCCGCAAGTTTAAATACCACGGGATAACTGTGGCCGGAACCATGATGGTAACGGAAATGGTCCATGTGTTTTCTGTTTCAAGACCCCCGCAAATCGATATCTGCACCTACGTGCCTACTTCGCCTAAGAATCTGCGGCTTCGGGGTCAGGACCATGCCCTGCTTTTATGCCAGGACTTTTGCGAAAAGACAGATATACCCTTCGTAGCCTTACTAAAAGCTTTGCCCACACACAAGAACCAAGCGAATCTGAACAAAAAGGCCCGCATACAAAACAAAAAGGGGGCTTATGAGGTGATCGGCCAGGTGAAGGGCCTGAATATCCTATTGATCGACGATGTGGTGACAACCGGCGCCACGATACGTGAATGCGCCAACATGCTTTTAAAAGCAGGCGCTGCCTCGGTGAACGTGCTTTCCTACGCTTTCTCTTAAAGAAGGTTGTCAAAACCTAAGCCTTGTGGTAAAATAAGCGATGCAAAATGTTTCCGTAGCTCAGCAGGATAGAGCGGTCGCCTCCTAAGAGAACCTACTGTGATCGCTTTTGACCTAAATGAACCTCACTCCAAAAGTTGCATGTTTCCGTAGCTCAGCAGGATAGAGCGGTCGCCTCCTAAGAGAACCTACTGTGATCGCTTTTGACCCAAATGAACCTCACTCCAAATGTTGCATGTTTCCGTAGCTCAGCAGGATAGAGCGGTCGCCTCCTAAGAGAACCTACTGTGATCGCTTTTGACCCAAATGAACCTCACTCCAAAAGTTGCATGTTTCCGTAGCTCAGCAGGATAGAGCGGTCGCCTCCTAAGCGACAGGCCGTGGGTTCGAATCCCGCCGGGAACGCCACCTGAGAACTCTGAAAGCCTTGATTTGTCTAGGTTTTCGGAGTTCTCTTTTTTTTCCGTACCGTCCAGTTTGCCGTTTTTTTGATTAGCAAATTAGCAAAATCGATTAGCAATTGCAATTTGGAGAACGCTCTGTCCAGCAATTTTTCGCTCAAAAACCTGCTAATCGGAGGGCTGTTTTTGCACCCCTTGCACCCCATTTTCAGACCCATTTGCTAATCGCATCTTTTGACCTGCCCCTTTATTTGCTAATTTATTTTCACGAATTAGCAAACTGGACGGACTGCAGGACTTGCATTAGCAGATTGGGGTTGCTCGTCAGCGCTGCTGCAATGGCGTTTACATCCAATGCTGGGGGTGTCTCTTGAGTAGCCTTTGGTATAGGCGCTGGTTCCGATGCTGGTTTTGTGCGAACAGGGAGCTTGTCTTTTGAAGCTTTGTCCTTTTTATAGAACTTTTTCTCCATCTCATTGGACAAATGCCGCCTGTCCTCGTCCAGAATATGCGCATACCGCCTCGTAACCATCTCCGGGGTATTCCATCCACCATCGCCCTGCACGGCCTTTACATCGCCATTGGAGAGCTTTAATTTCACACCTGCACTGGTATGGCGAATACTGTGGAACACGACCTCATCTAGGTTAATATCGGGATCGCCCATCTGCTCCAGAATGTCCTTGAACCGCTTGTTCAAATGCTCCGTCATCAATGGCCGTCCATTTGCTTGGCAGATGATCATATCATAATCCGAGTACCCGTCAAGCCCAAGCTCTTCCTTGTACTTTCCTTGCAGCCGCCTTAATACCATCAGCTTTTGAACTACCGTATCAGGAAGATACACATTGCGAATGCTGCCCTCAGTTTTGGGCTGTTTTAGCACCACTATGGTGCGTGTTCCGGGGTAGAGATTGGGGAACTTGAACATGATATCCATCTTCGGGAGCTTTTCTACTAACTTTTTGTCCACCCTGTCGATCACGCGGTCAATATAGAGCATTTGTGTTTCCGCGCTGAATTTTTCCCATTGTGCACCGCCTACCTCACCGCCGCGCATACTGCAAGCAAAGGCAAGCTGTATGGCGCAATGGATGACATAGAAGTCATAAATCTCGGGCCGATCCGTAAACTCCATGACTTTGTGCAGCTGCTCTGGGGTCAGTGCTTGCCGCTTCTTTTCCTTGTGTTCAGGCAGCGTTGCGTTCAAGAATGGGTTCTTGGCAATATACTCCCACTTCACCGCCAGATTGAAAGCGCACCGCAGTACCTTATGGATATCATGAATGATAGAAGGTGTCAGCCTGTCCCTTTTGGTCTTGCCGGGATTGACCACAGGCTCCGCTTCATTGAGCAGGAAGTGATAATAATCCACTACAGTCTTTGTTCTTATGCTCCGCAGCTTCTTGTCCCCCAGATAAGGATACACGTAGTTTTCAAGCAAGCCCACATTCCCGTCATAGGTGGAAGCCACCCATTTTTGCTCCCCATATTTCTCAATGAACTCATGCAGGAACTCCCGCACTGTAAGCTCAATCTGATCCACATGGATGTTCTGGGAAAACTCATACTCCAGCTGCGCTTTGCGCGATTTGGCGGCATTGTAGCTTAAGCCGGATTCCCAAACCTGATGTTTATTCTTGCCCTCGCCCTCGGTGTAAACGATGGCGTAGGCCTTCCCTCTTTTGACGATTGATGCCATGTTACTGTCCTCCGATTTCTTCGTTATGATCTAGCCAGTTATCGAAAGAGAGTTTAGAAACACGTACCGTGCGCCCTACCCGAATCACCTTGAATAAGTTGGTCTGGCACAACTCATACGCCTGCCGTCTGCCTATTCCCAGGATCGATTGAATCTCTGCCACAGAATAGGTTCTCTTTCCTATATCGGCAATATTGCTTAACTGCCCGATTGTCATAACCTCCCTTCACCGCAATCAGGCTGATCGAACCGCACCAAGCGTCGTGTAATGCTCTTGCATTATAAGCCGGTTTTCGCAGTCCATCAATGATGCGGATCGTAATCTTAAGTGCACCGGAGAACATTAAAATGAAATATTGTTATGATTTATATCCATATGGATATATAATTCAAGTTAGTAGTGAAAGATGGTTTCTTTGCGCAACCATTACGTAATACGGATAAAAGAATATTGCTACAGGCTGCGGTCAGCTTTGCCGCACATAGCCCCGGGATACCGCTGTCTTGTCGTCGACTGGCGAATATCCCAGGGACTCCCCCTCTAGTCTGGTGGGGGGCTGTGAAGAAGTCTCATTATTTCCGCACTAGATCGTCGCGCCTTGCCTGCCACAGCAAGGTCAACAGGAAACGTGGATCGCTCTGGCTAAGCCGTCCTCGCGCCGTCCTGTTTATCGCTCCCGCAATGCGGATGAATGTACCTGTAACAATATATTCGGTTTTCAAGTTTCAATAAAGGAAAATAATCCCTTCACCATATGTGACAAATATGAGCCAATCGAGGGGTCTTACTCTGGAATTTTCTTTAGGAACTCCATAATCTTGTCCAGTCCATCCAAAATGCTTCTGTTCACGGTGTCCCTGCGAACCCCTTCAGAGCGTGCTATTTCCGATGTGCTCAATCCTAGAAAGAAATGTGTATAGATTCGCTTAGCTTGCTTTCCAGACAGTGTTGCCATTGCAGCATATAACTGCTTGCGAGATACCTTCTGTTCGTATATCTCCTCCGGAGTCATGGAATCATGTGCATGACCGCCTATGATCCCATCTTTCCAGTCAAAAGAGCCATAAGCTTTATATCGATATACACTGCGGAGATAAGAAGCTTCCTGACGGTTAAACTGTCGCATTGCATCAGCGACTTCATCGGATACCTCAACAAAGCAGTTCTCATGGTAGAATGGGTATAGTTCCCGCAAATTGATAATAACCATAACATATATCCTCCTGATTCGTCTTGTCATATCAGTAAAATAAATCAGAAGAATGGCGGCGCACGAGGCTGATAAGGTGCCTCGCCAGAGCAAGGGCTCCGTTTTATCTTAAACTTCGATTAGCATAACTCCAACCCATAATCTTTTGTTTAAACCACTCTGCTTCTTGCAGAAAATTTCCTCCATAAGAAGCGTGTCCGAACAAAAAGCACTGCCAGACCTAAATAGCCTGGCAGTGCTTTGGGGCTACGATTAAAAGTGGCTGCATGCCATGTTACGCTTGGGAGAGGAGTAATCGGCGCTTCCAAAGAAAGCATGGCAGATAAATTGCAGGAGATTCGGTAATATCTATTTTAGATGCTCACTTCTTGCAGTTGTGGATTGATCATCATTACCTCGATAAACCCTTTGTTCCAACGGTGAAAGCGCAGCATATATTTTGGCTAATTTGTTTGATGTCGCCTCTTCATCCAACCACCGGTCGATGATGGCATCCTTGAGACTACCGGCATCAAAGTTGATTGATTCATCAAAAGGGATACTTGACTTATCCCGCTTCCTTACCTTTCGCACCTCGGAGCGTAGCCGATTTACGGCTGTGTTCACATGCCATCCTACCGAAGGGGGATGATCCTGCAGTTCACCAAAGTGCACACATGCCAAGACAAACGCATCCTGAACGCTTTCTTCCACATAGTCGCTAAAGCGATGGTCATAACCAACATAAGCATTGCAAGCATGATGAACGGCTTCACTTTACAAACAGCGGCTTAACTGTATTACTGGTAACAGGACATTTGCATGCCCCGTTCAGCCCTCACTCTTTCCAGGAAATCAGCCCAAATTTCTACGCGCTTAACTTGCCCGCCTTCTTGGATAAAGAAGGCGGGCATAGCGGTGATGGCGTTATGGCAAAATGCTACGCAAATCGAATTGAACTTCAGGGGTACAATTTTTTGAAACGAAGGCCGCTGAGCTTTCATAAAAAACTACCGCTCAATCCTGCCGGCACCCTATGCACACATGGTTTGGGATATGCTATATTGCCGACTGATCAAAAAAGCTGCCCACCACAGGATAGAGCTTAGTTAACGCCAGTTTTTCATTCTGAGCCGTCCAAATGCCGGAGCCGGATGAAGCGAAAAATACGTTCTCTTTAGGAACAGACTTAAGTAATTCCAAGTACTTTTCATTGCTTGGCTCGGCCTTTTTGATATGCCCTGGAACCAGTGCAATGGCGGGTGCAATGGCGGGATATACATACGGCAGCAGGTTAATGAGATGGTGAGCAGTTTGAACGGCGGTTGCGTGCAGCGTTTCCGGCCCATAATGTGAAACCAAAACACGTTCGGCATTCTCGTTGATATCGCCCAGCACCATAAAACTAACGTCATCGAAGAAGATTTTGAGAACCGTAGAGGTATCATTAAAGTCATTGGATTTTTCATTGCCGAGCGCACAGATGCTGTCTTCATGGGTTTGTAAAAACAGAAATCTGGTTCCGGCTACGCAAAACGCCTGCCCGGCATGGGGTTTAAGGTATAGGGCATCAGGATAATAGCGGTTCAGTCTGGCAAGCATGATATAAGTTGAAGGCATGAGGGGATATTGCGAAAAGGCGGGGAAATTGAATATAATGCGCTTGAGGTCTATTTCATCATGGTGAAAACGGATTAGCTTTGCCATCAAATCCATGTGATCGTCGTGGGCATGTGTGCAAAACCATCCTGCAACAGGGATTTTTCCCCCGCTTGCTGTACCGCTCAGGTTCCGCATAATGCGAAGCACCTCATTGACAGCCGCATCCGTAGCCTGCTCGTATTCTCCGCCGTCGATCAGGAAAAGTGAGCGGTCAGGCAATTTTAGAATATAGAGCATGCCGCAGTTAGCGCTGGTGCCGGGAACCATACGATCATAAAACAATCCAAATTGACATAGCTGTGCTTTTTCCCCCGGCAAGGCTTCTCCGCCGCTCATAGCGGTGATTGGAACGCTGACGGAATCTGTAACAAACCGGGCGACATGGGTGTTGCCCATATAGCTGGCGCAGAGTAAGCTTCCATCCTTTTTCAGCTGTGCGAACAAGTTGTTTTCAAGACGGTTTTCAAAAATGCGTGTATAGCCTAACTTTTCGAGCTGACATAGATAGGCCTCAAAGGCTTGCGCATTGGTTTGCGTAACGGCTCGCTCCAAGCAGGGGTCTTCCTGCGGCAGGGCGGCATTTGCATGACCGGGAAGGATACGAATGTGATTTTGCTTCTTAATTATTTCGTAAGAAGCGCCTTCATAAGCGATCAGAAGATGCGTATACGAATCGGTGTTTTCCCTGATTTGTATTTCGCAGCCGGCCAATTGAAAATACGCTAACGCTTTGGTGATATCTTTAGGGCTAATGTTCATTTCAAAGCTAATAGGCTCATTATCATTGTAGCGGGCAAAACGCCCGCGGCCGGCATCGTAGATGCTATCCGCCATCCGGCCGCCCTCGAAAGGGGGCAGGCCGGGCAACAATTGGCTGGCGAGATCAAAATGAATTGACATGGGCGTTTCCTCCTCATTGCACTATTTTACTTCCAGCCGGAAGGTGAGAATTTCAAAAGGCTTGATTTCCAGGCGAATGGCGCTGGCAGTAAAGCTGTCGCCGATGGCGTTTTCCATGAGATCACATGGGGTGACGGTGTAATTGCGATTCAAGGTAACTTCCATTTTTTCATGAGCGCCATAGGGTTCATACACCCGCAGGATTTGCCCATTGCCATCTTCGGCCTGCTTTAAACTTTCAACGATTGCGCCCCGAACATGCATCGTACTTGTGCGCATGTTGGCGCTTTCACCTGCTAACATGTGTAGAGGGATATTAAATTCATATGCTCTTTCTTTGACGAGGCCTATCTTTTCATTGCCGTTATGGGGATAAAGCGCATAAGACAACGTATGCGTTCCTTTATCCGTCAAATCTGAAGGATGATGCTGTGCCCTGAGGATGTTCATATCCAGCACGCTGCCCTTAACCCTAAAGCCATACTTGCAGTCATTCAAAAGCGCTATGCCCCAATTGCTCTGCGAAAGGTCAATCCACTTGTGGCCGCATACCTCAAACTGCGCCTTATCCCATAGGGTGTTTTCATGGTTGCTGCGGTGGATCAGGCCGTATTGGATATCATAGCCCGCCCGGTCGGTAATGACTTGCGTATCAAAGCAGGTGCGCAGCATCTTATCACTTTCCTGCCAATCGACCTGCACGTCAAAAGTAAGGTATTCCATGTCTTCACCCAGACGAATCTTCACATCGATAGCGGAATTGCCATAGGTATAATGCTGCAGGCATACAGCCTCGCACCCTTCCAGCTGGAAGCTTTGGCTTACCAGCGCAAAGTGTTCCGGCGGTCGGTCGGTGTATTCGATGGCGATATCCCAGCAATCGGCGTTTTCCTCAGTATACACAGCATATCGGTTGGAAGGTGCTTTAAGCGTTTCACGGCCGAGGCGCTTATCAAAGCAGCTTACCAGCGCACCGGTCCTTTCGTCGAACGCGGCCCTGATAAATTGGTTTTCCAGCGTCAATTCACCCGCAGCAATGGAAAGTAAACCAATCCTTTCCCCCTGCCCACTGATATAGCCCAATGCAGGCACTGTTACGCGGTAGAACCCGTCTTCCCGTTTGACAACCGCGCTTCGCTCCCAGGATAGACTGTTAAAGATGGCTCCGCAACCGCCTGTAACCCATTGCATCCTTTCCTCAATAAGGTTTTCGATCTGCGCCAATAGAATACCGTAACGATCAATTGACTCGGTATACACGCGTTGGATGGATGAGCCGGGCAAAATATCATGAAATTGATAAAGCAGCGCTTCCTTCCACATACTATCCAGAATCTCTTTCGGATAATCGCCGGATAGCACGCCCATAAACTCCAACTCCCGCAAGGCGATTTCTATCTTGCGGTTCGCTTTCTTACTCCGGGCAGAGGTGGTAAAGGTGCCCTGATGGCGTTCCAGATACAATTCGCCAGTCCATGCAGGTAGCCGCTCCCAGCTCTTTTCACGAAGCCGTTCCAGCATGGGCTGCGCCTGGCCCTGCACGCAGGGGCAAAGGCCGTATAAATTTTTTACACGCTTGGCGGCTTCCAGATGCTCCATACCGGGCCCGCCGCCGCCATCGCCAATCCCGAAGAGGATCAATGCCTCATCGCAGATGCCATTTTCAAAATAGTTTTCCTCCGCCATCCGAAGGCCGCGGGGCAGGATGGGGCTGTTGTAGGTTTCTTCAGGAAGCATATGGGTAAATATTTCGGTACCATCGATGCCCTTCCATCGAAAAGACTGATGGGGAAACTTGTTATGCTGGCTCCAGGAGAGCTTTTGGGTCATGAAAACATCACAGCCGCTTTTTATTAGGAGCTGAGGCATGGCGGCATTGTAGCCAAATACATCCGGCAGCCAAAGTACCTTAACGTCAGCATCAAACTCACGCTTGAAGAATTGCTTGCCGTAAAGGATCTGGCGCACCAGCGCTTCACCGCCGCTAAGATTGGTATCTGCTTCCACCCACATGCAGCCTTGGACCTCAAAGCGCCCCTCCTTCACTTTTTCCTTTACCCGCTGATAGAGCCCCGGATGGTCCTCCTTCAGCCACTGGAATTGCTGGGGTTGGCTTGCGCCGAACACATAATCGGGATAGCGCTCCATCATAGAAAGCGCGGTGGCAAAAGTACGGGCTGTCTTGCGGCGGGTTTCCCGCACAGGCCAGAGCCAGGCTAAATCCATATGGGCGTGGCCGATGGCGGTAAATTGCAGCGGCGCATCCCCGCCCTTCATGGCGATGAGCTTTTTTGCCGCTTCCTCCAAATCATCATAACCGCCATCGTCAAAGGAAGTGACCTTGGTGCAACCATCGTACAGGGAAAACAGAATCTGGTTGTACCGGGCGGTTTTTTCATTGCTGCACTTGAGATAATCCACAAGCACGATCAGATCATACATCAGGTTAAAAAGACGTATGTTCCATAATCCCACTTGGGCCATCTGGACGCGGCCTTCATTGCGCATGACGCCGAACAGGTCATTCTGCGCGCCATCCATCCATACATCGATTGCAGCGTCTGCCACACCCTGATCCTGGTAGGGGTATACCCATTTGCCCGGCTTGCCAAGCGAAAAATCATACTGTGAATCCACACAAGTGATGCCCTGAAGGGGTTCACCATTGGCATCAACTATCAAGCCCTCGCCGCTGACGTCGATAAGCAAAACGGTAGGCTTACCCTCGCAAGCAGCCGGTACTGTTCCTTCAAAATGAAACCAGCCGCAGTCGAACACATTGCTGCCCCATTGGTCACCTTCTCTTAAATGCAGTTCATTGCCTTGGGTGCGGTTGGCAAAATCCACCGGCTCCGCGGTGGTATAGCAGGTTATATTGAGCGGAGCTACAGGGGTGAATACCAGAGAACGCACCTTTTCGACCATCTGTGTTACGGTGCGTAGATAACGGTTTTTCAAATAAGGCATACATAAACCTCCTTGCGTGTTTTAAAGAAAATCCCGAACACGAACCATATGTGTATCAATGATCTCAGGATTTGAGGCGCATAAATCAATGACCCGCCCGCCGCGAATGCTTTCTTCCTGGCAGGCATGATAGCTGAGAAAGCCATCAAAGCCCATCCGAACGCCGCAATATATACCTGAGAAATCATTTTCATGGTCGTGGCCAAAGAAAATGCCCTTCACATCGCCGCGCTGCAATATGGTGGAAAACAGGCCAGAGTTTAACTCTGAACAGGCTACTGCTTGCCCCTGGTATCCCTTAAAACCGCATTCGCTGCGGTTCTTTGCAATGAGTGCCATCTCAGGCAGGGGGATGTGCATATACATCATTGCGGGGATTTTTCCGCCATTGTATGCTTCAAGCATTTCCGAGGTCTGCCAGTACCACATAACCTGGGAAAAGTGGATGGTGCCTTCGCTTCCGCCTGAATTATTATGTTGCGGCAAAACAACGGTGGTATCCTGCGGCAAATGGTATTGCTGACAGAATTGCTTTAATCCTCTATGGGAATCCAAGCCGAACACATTAAACAGGATCTTACTGCCCGTGTGATCCCGGATGGGCAATACATAGTTCCCTGTGCCGCTCACGTCCCGGGGGCCTGTTTTGGACACACAATGGGGATAGCTTTCATATATTGGCTGCTGCGCCTGATTGGCTAACCCAAAGTTGTTGTCGTGGTTGCCGTAAACATGGGCCCAAGGAATGCCGGCCCTTTCCAATGGCTCGCAAAGGGTGTCGAGCATATCACGAAGCTGCTGTTCATTTTCGACATGAATAACACCGGGGCCTGCTATATCGCCCCCCAAAAGAACCAAATCAGGCTTGGTGCCCTTTAGCAGTGCCTCCAGCGCCGCAGGTGTTTTGAGGCTATACCCTACGCCGCCATGAATATCTGAAACCATCAAAATCCGGAACTTTCCCCTTGCGTTAAACCTAAGAGACAGTTTGGAATAGAGTGCTTCATACAGATGCAATTGCTTCATACAGATTCACCTGTTATAAATGCGTGCCCTACAGCTTCATACGCAGGCTTGGGCGTGCCATCCATACGGATGAGCCCCCATGACGTTTCGCACGGGCAATCGCACTGTCCGCACAGGAAACACTTTTCACTGTCCTGCCAGCAATAGATGACTGCCCCTCCCACGGCGGGATGGGATTGCAGCATGGGCAGGATTTGCCTGTAAAAGAGTGCTTGGCCTTCTTCTGTGTGCGGTATTTCCGCAGCGCATGGCCATTTTTTTAAAAGATGCGGAAAGAAACTGATAAGGCACTGCTCCCAATCTCCGGGGACGGCATTTCTTAGAATTTCGGAATATACGCTTGGCAGCGCGGTCAGCATCTGATCGGGATGGCTAAGCGCGTCTGCAAGGCCTAAAAAGCCCAATGTCCTCAGATGGGCTTCCATTTCCTGCCGGTCAATCCCCTCATCTCCCCCAACAGAGGCAAAGCCGAATTCCATGAGAATGACGGGCTTATGCAGCGTGTGATAGATAAGATCGACTTTTTCCCGATAGCTATCTATGCCGCCTTCGCTCCAGGTGCCGTCATAGCAGTCCAGGCCAATATAATCACAGGGTGCCTTTTCTTCGATTTGCGCGCACAGCGAGGCCCAATCATGGTTCACGCTGTTATGTCCGATAGCGGCAGCGGGGTTCCCCTGCGCAAGCCCATGGATGCAGGCAATGATAAAGTCCTTTGCCTGCTGAGCGTTTAAAGGCGCGCGGAAATGCACAATGTGCATTTCATTGGTAGCCTGCCAGCAGACGGGCAAATCCGCAAAGTCCCGAGCCAGAAATGCGCAAATCCGCGTTGCTTCATAAAGCCCCTCCGGCGTTTTAACATCAATACCATGGTTGATGAAATGTTTAGGATAGGGCGTAACCAAGATGGCGGAAAGACCATTTTGGGCATCTGTCTGGCGTTCTTTTTTGAATTCCTGATAGCGGGATGTGATGTTGCCTTGTTCGTCAAAGGGATAAGGAACATCCACGCGCACCCAGTTCAACCCGGCTTTCTTCAATAGGGTATGGTTGCCCCTTGGATGGCAAACCCCTTGAATAAAACCGCCCGTTTTTTGATAAAGCGCCGTACAAATCTCTTTCATTGCGTTTCCTTTCTATAAGCAGTTATCTACCATTTGCATCAATGGCGGGATAAACAGGTGGTGCTCTGCGGGAACCCGCTGAATGCCCAGCACCGTGGTGCGCTTTTTTACAGGGTCCACACGCAAGGTGGTGCCGCCCATACCGTTCCAGCCAAAGGCGCCCTGATGCTCATGATACTTTGGGTTTTTACTTTCATCCATCAGTGTGCGCACCATATAACCATATCCATAACCCGAGCCGTATTCGCCAAAATCCCGGTCAAGCTGCGCTGATGTAAGATGATTTTGCGTCATTGTTCGTACCGTTTCAGGCCTCAGCAGCCCATTCCCTTCTAGCCGGAGCATTTCACCAAATTTCATAAAATCATCCACAGTCGCATACAGCCCTGATCCACCCATTTCGATCTGTGAATCATCCATTGCGGCAAAACCGCTCATTTGATGGCGGGGCGTAAACCGGTTCTGCTCATCAACCTGATAGAGCGTGGCTAAATGAGGCGTATCAGGCTTGGCAATTTGGAAACCGGTGCTGAACATACCCAAGGGGCGGAATATTTCTTCCTCCATAAACTGACCAAGCTCCATCCCCGTGGCTGCCACCACCACCCCGCCCAGCACATCGGCGCATAAACCATACATCCATCTTTCCCCGGGTTCAAAGCACAGCGGACAGGCGGCGATGCGCCTGGCCATGTCAAGCGTGGTGGTGGGGGAAGAACCATCACCCATTTGCGCAAGATAGGCCTTTGATACGTTATCCCTTCCGCCGGAATCGGGATAGGGAATGCCGGCAGTCATCGTGAGAAGGTGATGGATGGTCAGGGGCGTTTTCGCCCTTTTAGCAGTGCCATCAGCGTGCATCACATGCAAATGCTTGTATTCCGGGATGAAGTCTGATACCGGGCATTGGGGCGAGAGCTTGTTCATATCCCAAAGCTTCATGATTGCCGCAGCCGTAACTACTTTTGTCATAGAGAACATGCGCATGAGGGCACTCCGCTCAAAGGGCGCAGGGCGATCCTTGCTCAACTGCCCCGCGCAACCCCAAAATGCCTCCGCGCCATCTTGATAGACCAGCGCGGATGCGCCAACCGCCATGTTCTTGTTGACAAACGAATCCAGCAGGGCTTGTATCGGGTGTATGTTTATATCCTTCATCCTTTTTACTGACCTCCCTCCGGCGTTATGGTTGGCTCAAATCATATTTCAAACGCAAAAAACATGCCGCAGTCCAGCCTTGCTCCTGGCTGCCTAGCCCTTCGCCGGTCTTGGAATTGAATAATTCATGTGTCTTGCCGTCCGTTTGGATGATGGCATACAAGCGTTCCCGCGCAGCGCGTGCCTGTGCTTTGAATCCATATTGATCCAGTACTTCCAGCATTAAATAGGCAACAGGGATCCACGTAGGGCCGCGCCACCAGTCTTGGCAATCGTAGGCCGGATGGCTGTAAGCAACGGATGGGAAAGGAATCTCTGCGTAAAAGTGCTCGGCAGAGAGCAAGGTTTTTTCAATCATGGCGTGTTTTGCCGTTTCATTGATCGCTACGCCCGCCCACAGAGGTAAAAAGGCCGCAGGCGTAAGCACATCCAACTGTTTCCCGGTTTCCACATGCACATCAAAGAAGAGATTCCTTTCCGGATTATAGCATAGCGCGATGAGCCGCTGTGCCAATGTCTGCGCTTTTTGCTCCCACGCGTCCCCGTCATGATTGCGTTCCAAGCGATAACAGAGGCTGCTTACATAGCGCATTTGGCGGATAAGGTAACTGTTCATATCAAGCGCCAAAATGGGGCCATGATCGAAACGGGGCGAATTATCCCAGCCGGTTTCAAGACCATTGTCTGTTTCGATCAAGCCGTATTTCGTCATACGGTTATTAAGCCACCATTGGCAGTTTTGCGTAAGGGCAGGCAAAAGAATCGCGCCAATGTCCTCATGGCCGGATATTTTCTCCAGCCGCTCGGCTGCCCAACCAATGAGAGCGGGCTGTGCCTCCTCCGGGCGGCTCCATGTGGAACAGATAAATTGAGGCATCTTACCGTCAGGGCGGAGGTTAGAGGTTAACTGCAAAAGGGAGTCTCGCGCCAAGGCCGGGTTTAAAAGCTCATACGCGAGATTCTGGAAACACGAATCCCAAAGGTAGTGCGTGGGGTATGTCCCCCTGTTTGGAAAAGCTGATATGTATTGGCGAAGCTGGCCGGGAGCCTTGCACAGATTCATCAGCAAAGGGCGGATGGCATTTGAAAGCGCTTTCGCTTCGCCGCAGGAGCTTATTGGGAGATCGAGTTCTTTTGTGCATTCAAAAATCCAGCGATTCGTTGCCTCCATGGCGTATTGAATGCTATCCGGCGCTCGATTAAGTTTGGCCATCATATCTTCTTGCGAAAAGGAAAGGCACGCAAAGCATATTGCAACCAATCCATGATGCTTGGAATCAGGTAATATGCGAATGCTGCCATCCTCAATCTGTGTGATTGATCCGTGAATCGCCCGAATCCCCATTAAATAAGCGCATTTTTTATCGGGATCGCGTCTGTCAGTAGAGCGAAAATAGCCCTGAAGTAAATGAAAATGAGGATTTGTGTCGGCGGTCCACTGCTGTGCTAAATGCATACCGGGTTGGCGGCATAAGGCAAGCCCCTCTTCGCCGTGCCAATCCATGAGGAAGGAATCCGTATCATAAAAGGCAAGGGTTCCGTCAAAATGCGCTGTTTTGTAATGAAGGGAATCCACCTTCTCAATGCAAACCCCATCGGCTGGCACTGAAAAGAAAGGCGCGTAAAGCGTGCTGGTCTGCCGATTATAATGGATGTAGAGCGCACCGCTATGGGCATCAATACCCATATTGGAGTAGAGCGGACTAAAGGATTGTGACGCGCCGCAATAGCAAAGCCCTTGATTTAAATACTCAGTGAGACGATCCGACGTAATGTTCATATGACCCCTCCTTGGCAATTGACAAACCCTTCATCGCTTGGATCGGGCGTTTTGTTCCGGACAAATAGACCGCTATGGCGCCTATCAGCGCAGAAACGGCCCAGGTGAAATATATCACGGAAGTCCCCTCTGTTTCATAGATCCTTCCATTTATGACGCCGGCTAGCGCGGAGCCTATGTATACGAAACTATCGATTAAGCCCGCCGCCAATGCAGAACGCCCTATTTTATCGTACTCAAGAGGGACCATTGTGGTTAAAAGCGGGCTGAGCCCAAATAAGCAGGCGCAGGAGAATCCCATCAGCAGCGCGGCTGACAGTGCGCCTTTTCCCGAGGGGAGAAGCAGGCAAAAGGCCGCGCAGGCTAAATTCATATAGCCAACAACTTTTCTAATATTGCGGTTGCCGCGGCGGGTAAGATAATAGCCCAACAAAATGCCAAGGGCATTTACCAGTGGGATAATCAATGAAAAAGCTGTTGCAGATAGCGAAGAGCTGCCCATAAGGCCATGGAGAATTTCGGGCGCCCAGGTAATAATACCATCCCTTACAAAGCCGTATAGAATACATGCGGGCAGGATCAGCCCAAAGCCTGTGGCAGCAAATGTACGAAGGGTCGAGGAAACAGCAAAGCTTTCCTTTTTGCCGACAAGCGCTTTGGAGGGGGCTGCACCAATTTTCCGTGCTGATTGCAACAGATGGAAAACGATGATGATAGTCGGTACCATCACCAAAGCAGGCGCAATAAAAGAGAGCTGCCATCCGACGGCGCTAATGAGTAAGCCCGAGATTGCCCATGCGCCTAAATGGCCGATGATGATTGCAAAGGAATGAATGAAGTTGGCCTTTCCCCTTTGGCGCTCCGTATGGAAACACAAGGCAAACAAGCGCACGATCGGCGTCCAGAGCATTGATTGAAACGCCCCGTTGAGCATACATAGTGCCATGAAAACGCCGAAGTTTGGGGCAAAGCCCATCAAAAGGTTGCAAAGCCCTGCACCTATCAAGCTAATTAGCATATGGCGTACAGGGCTGATTCTATCGACGATGGCGCCGTTGATCATCTGCCCGGCAGCGTAAACGATGGCAAAGGCTGTCTGCAGTAAACCCGCGCTTGCCGCGGAGATAGAAAACGCATCCATTACGCTGCCCAGTGCGGCTGAAAGATTCAATCGATTCAGATATGTTGCGGTATAGGCGATTACCGTACCAAGCAGGATTTTCCGTTGCTGCGTGGAAAAAACGTGTGTCATTCTTGCAACCCTTTCTTACATACGCAATAAGCAATTGTTTCTGCAGCGATTATATAATGAAAGAAAAGGCACGGCAATGATGATTTGCACGAAGAATAATGAATTGTGGCGTATTTGATGAATCTGTTTAAAGTAAACCGTTAAGGCGGCTATTCTAAAGGGCGGTAAAGACATAGATGACGGGTGAAAATTTAAATCAGGGGCGCGGGATGTCTTTGGTGAGATAAAAGAGGCCATAAAGCACATGAATGTATCGTTCTGCAATAAAGGAATCTGTTGTTTGGGACAAATTCTTCATACATGCTCGTTTTCGTTATTGACCGCATATGCAGCTGATGATATCTTTTTTTCATAAACATAACCCGATGCCCGGAAACACTGCATCATAATAATGCATAATACTACGGAGGTGCTTTCGTTTAATGACTGTACAAAAAACAACACTCAAGAAAAGAAACCAGCGATCTAAGCTCCATTTAATGAAACGCTATTGGATTTTTTATGCCTTTTTTCTTCCGGTGGCTGTGTACTATATTGTTTTTAAGTACATTCCCATCGCCGGCATCCAAATCGCGTTTAAAGACTATTCCTTTAAGCTTGGCATTTGGGGCAGCCCGTGGACAAGCAATTACGGCTTTAAGCACTTCATTCGCTTTTTGACAAACGGCGAATTGCCGCGGCTGTTTTCAAACACGATGACCCTCTCCGTGCTAGGCATTTTGATTGGCTTTCCGGCGCCTATTCTGCTGGCGCTGTTGCTAAACGAAATAAAGTGGCCCCGCTATAAAAGGGTGCTTCAATCTATTTCCTATTTACCGCATTTCGTATCTTTTGTTGTGGTGTATGCCATCATGCATAACTTCTTTTCTTATAGTGGTTTTATCAACGGCATTCGCACCCTACTGGGGCAGGAAAAGCTGTTGTACTTGGGCTCTAAGGAGCTGTACAAATGGTTTTATGTGCTGTCGAGCGTATGGAAGGGCGTCGGCTGGGGTTCCATTATTTATCTGGCGGCGCTATCACGGGTGGATGTGGAGCTCTATGAGGCTGCCGATCTGGACGGCGCAACCCGCCTGCAAAAGATATGGTATATTACCATGGCAACGCTGCGGCCCCTGATCTCGTTACAGTTTATTATGACGATGGGCAGCCTTTTCTCCACCTCGTTTTCCCAAACCCTGATCATGCTCAACGACATGAACGCGTCGGTAGCTGAAACCGTCGACTATTATGTTTATCAGACGGGTCTGCTCAAGATTAACCAATACAGCTACTCCTCGGCGGTGGGGCTGTTTAACTCCTTGCTTGCGCTTATGATGGTCATCCTCACCAACACGGTGGCGAAAAAAATTGACGAGGACGGTGGAATCTGGTAATGAGCACATTAAAGCATAACGCCCCTGCTGCACTGAAGCAAAAAAGCCGCCTTCACCACACCACGCCCGTAGATATCTTGATTGCGGCCATCGTATCCGTCCTTGCCTTTTCCATGCTTTTTCCCTTTGTTAATTTGGTTTTTCAATCCATCTCCACCAACGCCGCGATCACTGCATCCAATGGCGTGATGCTCTGGCCTCGGGATATAACACTTGAGAACTACCGCTATGTTTTCATGTATCCGAACGTTTGGCAGGCCTATAAAAACACGCTGTTCATCACCGCGGTGGGCACAATCATTTCCCTGGTCATGACGACGCTTGGCGGCTACGCGCTCTCCAAACGGGACCTTCCCTTTCGTATGCCTATGACATTATTGATCCTGATTACCATGTTCATTGGCGGCGGCCTGATTCCAGGCTATCTAAACCTGCGCAACTTAAACCTTTTGAACACCCTATGGGTCATGATCATTCCGGATGCGATCTCCACCTCCAATCTTTTGCTGATGCGCAACTTCTTCCTCAATATGCCGCAGGATTTGAAGGACTCTGCATATATTGACGGCGCGAGCGAAGTTCGCACGCTGGTCAGCATCATATTGCCGCTATCGACCGCGATCATTGCCACGATGGCGTTATTCTACGGCGTGTCCTATTGGAATGAGTATACATCTGCAATCATCTACAACCATGAAGAGAAGTTTTATCCGATTCAGGTAATCATTCAGCGCATGTATGCCAACTCCGTACAGAAGATCATGGATAGCGATCGTATGGACAAGCAGCTTGCCACAGAGGCGATCAAATCTGCTACTGTTGTTTTTGCAACGCTGCCTATCGTATGCGTTTACCCCTTCCTGCAAAAGTATTTTGCGAAAGGCGTCATGGTTGGTTCTTTGAAAGGCTGATGAGAAATGATCGGCGGTTGCCGTTCAAATAAGAAAGGAGACCTATCTCATGAAAAAGTTAGTATCCCTGTTCCTGGTGTTGTCCCTGCTCCTAGGTATGGCCCATTTGGCCCTCGCTGAGGATGTCAAAAAAATCACCATATCGGTCATTAATGGTACCGACGAGTATTATCCCAAGGACGATGAGGAGTTGCCGGGCGACCTCAATGAGTTGTTTGAAGCCATCAAGCACATGCTTCCCGGTTATGAAATCACCGTGGATGTCCGCAAGTATGAGGACTATCAGGCACAGCTTCCCTTACTTCTGGCTGCCAACGATATCCCGGATATCTTCATCTCGAACGTTACTTCTTTTATGGAGTATTATCCCACCGGCTTGTTTATTGAAGATTTAACGGAACTGGTTGACCAGTACGGCCCTTATCTTAGAGAGAATCTGATGCAGCGCTCCTTTGACATTTGCACCATCAATGGCAAGCTGGCTGCGATTCCCTGTGAAAACTTCTATTACAAATTCCCGACTATTTTGCGCATGGATTGGGTCGAAAAGCTGGGCTTTGAAGTTAAAGAAGTCTACACGCTCAGCGAGATTTCCGAAATTCTGCTTGCCATGACTGAAAAAGACCCTGATGGCAATGGCAAGAATGACACCTATGGCCTGGGTACCCGCTTTAATGGCGGAGACTGGACACAGACCTTCATGCCTATCTTTGGCGCCTTCGGCGGCCAGCCTAATCAAAATTACCTCGTGGGCAACGAAGTCGTACCGTTCAATGTCAGCGACAACTTCCGTTCGGCCATGGAGTATTTACACGACTTGTACGCGGCCAAGGCGATCGATCAAGAGTGCTTCGTGCTAAACTATGACCAGGCATTGATCAACGCTGCCAAAGGCACTGGCGGCCTGTATTCCGGCTGGTGGAACGTGGGCAGGGCACTGCTTCATGCAGGCCTGTTGGAATTGCAGCCCGAAGTTGATTATAAGACCGTTTTCATTACCAGCGATGACGGTCTTACCCATGGCGTAAGGGACAACGGCACCATCTGGAAGACCGCGATGATCTCTGCCGACTGCGAGTACCCTGAAGCAGCCATGGCACTTATCAACCTCATGAATACCGAATTTGGTAAATACAGTGGCAATACTTTGCTTCGGGATGAAAACGGAGACGTGATGTACTCGTCCGATGTGCATTCAGAGCAAACCCGTATGTACAAATACCCCGAATGGAACACCTATAATTCGGATGACGAAGCGTATGCCGCTGGCTGCCGCCATAGCCCGCTGGGGAACCTGTTTGCGAACATGGTGTTAAGGAATGCGAGCCAGATATTAAGCTTGAGCGAGGATTATGATCAAAATGACAAGGCGCTTGCACTGTCGAGAATGGGCGAGATTTTGGAGATGAATGAAGAAAATCGGCCCGTTTACACCGATTTCTTCTATGGGTACCTGGCCACGGATGAGTATCTCGAATACTTTGCCGCTTTAGAAACCCTGATGAAGGAATGGGTAGTTGATTTCGTAACCGGCAATAAAGAAATCAACGATGCTAACTGGCAGGCGTATCTGGATTCATATGTCGCCAAGGGCGGCCAAAAAGTGCTCGAATCTATGCTTGATCAGTACAACACCTTAAACGGCACCGCATATACGGCCGTGAACGTTAACGGCAAGTAATCTTTTGCGGGGGCTGTCGCAGTAAGAAAGAACGTCGGGACACCGTCCCGAACCTCACTCAAAGGCTAAAATCCTTAAGTGGGTTCCGCCTTGCTTCTTACTGCTGCAGCCCCCTTTTTTTCGCTGACGACGCCGGAACCAAAGCATAGGGGGCTTGAAAATGCTTTTTAGTGATTTACACTTTACCATTACAGATGAACCGTTTGCGCTCGCCTATATGTCTTGCCCTTCCCGCGACTTGGCCAAGCGCATGGGTGCGGGCCTCCTCAAAGCCGCCGAGGAAATGCCTATCGCCATAGAGCCGCGCTGGCGGCTGGCAGCGCTCGAGCCAGGAGCATGGAAAAGCATGAGCGTTAATCGGAACAGCGCCCGGCTGAATGTGAATGAGGAGCTTATCAAGGCTAAGATGGAGGCCGCGACTGATCCTGCTGCCAAGGCGCAGTATGCGTTTATTGCAGGTTATTTTGCAGACCGTGATCCCCGGCAAATGACCAAAGAAGATTATACCGAAAACGAGGTAAAGCTGATAGACGGTCGGGTGTTATGGGGCGGTGAGCGTACCGGGCATTGCAATTTGGATTTTGGCACTTTTGTAAGCGCAGGGACAAGGGGTCTGCGTGCCAACATCGGGCAGTACCGCTTGCGGTACCCGGAAGCTGCGCAGTGGTATGACGGGCTGGAATACTGCTTGGATGCGTTAGACGCGCTCGCCCGGCGGTATCAAAGCTTGGCGGAGGAAAAGGCCAGGATAAAAGATGAAAACCAGCACATTTACGAACGGATAGCCGAAACACTCAAACGCATCCCGATGGAGCCCGCATGGGACTTTTTCTCGGCGATGCAATCGATGGCGCTTTTGTATACCTTCCAGGGCGCGGATGCTCCCGGTGGGTTTGACCAGTATATGGGCGAGTTTTTCGACAGCTCCGACCCCAAGGAACGGTGGGAAACACTGGAGGGTTTCTGGGAGTTGATGCGAGATTATGATGGAGTATATAATCTGTGCGTTGGCGGAAGTGATGAAAATTGGAACGATACGACCAACGCGCTGTCCTACGCCATTTTGGAGATGAACCGCCAGAAGGTGTATATATCCCCGAACCTAACCCTGCGCTGGTGCCGCAATACCTCCGATGATTTTTTGCGCGCGGCAGCGCATTGCTTAAAAAATGGCAACGGTACGCCCGCGCTGTACAATGACGAGGCGGTCTGCGCTGCGCTTGAGAAGCAGGGGATTCCGCCCCGCGATTCGCATCTTTATGCCATGAATGGCTGTAACCAAATTGAGATTCAAGGCAAATCCCATATGGGGCTGGAGGATGGGGAAATATGCCTGCTAAAGCTATTGGAGTTTGCGCTTTTTGACGGGATGGATTTGCGCACAGGGGATGTGGTAGCGGTGCGCACGGGGGACGCAACGCGCTTTGCGGCCTATGATGCGCTATGGGAAGCGTTTAAAAAGCAGGTGGATTTTGCTGTCGATGCGACCACGAGCCTTGCCAACCGTACACAGGCAATCATGGCAACGTATACCCCCGACCCGTTGCGTTCATTGGCTACCCAAGGGTGTATCGAATCAGGAAAGGATTACCTTTGCGGCGGCCCAATCTATAACCATGGCCAGATTCTTACCGAGGGGCTGGCCGATACGGCAGACTCTTTGACGGCGATACGCCACTTCGTATATGACACGAAAGAGATTTCCATGGAAACGCTGCTTGATGCGTTAAAAAAGGATTTCGCGGATTATGAGCCGCTGCGCGCGAAGCTGGAAAATTACAGCGCAAAATTTGGCAACGATATCGATGAGGCTGACCGGACAGCGGCAGATATTCAAAAGTATCTCTTTACTGCCTTGTCGAAGCGTCATACCTGGCGCGATCCTATCGGCGGGCAATATGGCGGCGGTCTGAGCACCTTTCAGCGTACCGCCCGTTATGGCCGTGCTGCCGCCGCAGCTGCCAACGGCCGCCGCTTAGGGGATGTGTTCATTGCGGACAGCATTGGCGCAACGCCAGGGCGGGATCGGCTGGGGCCAACGGCCGCGTTGTGCTCCGCCTTGAAATATGACCATACCTTGGCAACCAGCGGTTTTGTAATGCAACTGAAGTTTGATAAGGCAATGTTTTCAACCGAAGAAGGCATTGAGAATTTTATCACGCTGGTGAAAGGGTACTTTAGGGGCGGCGGCCAGCAACTGACAGTCAATGTGGTGGATCAAGAAGCGCTGCTGGATGCGAAGAAGCATCCCGAGCGGCATCAGAACCTGATTGTGCGTGTGGGCGGATACAGCGCGTATTTTACCCAGCTGGAAGAGGCCTTGCAGGACAATATCATTGCCCGCACAATGCATGATGTATAGAAAAGGAGCGGAAAAAGTGGAAAAGCGAGTTGTACTGATTACGGGCGGTTCCTCCGGCTACGGCAGGGCAATGGCTGAAGCATTCGCGGCAAATGGTGATCGCGTCATTATCACGGCCCGCCATGCCGACAAACTGGATCAGGTGGCCCAGGCAATTCGATGCGAAGCATTTGCCATGGATGTAACGAATCCCGATGATTGGGAAAGGATCTGCCAGCATGTTGCTAAAACGTATGGCCGGTTAGACATTTTAATTAACAACGCAGGTGGCGGCCTGGCCATCAAGGAAACAGTCAGCCAAACCATCGCGGATATCGATCAGATTATCCGTTTGAACCTGAACAGCGCCATTTACGGCAGCCGCATCTTCGCCCCCATGATGCAGCGCCGGCACCAGGGTACCATCATTAACTTATCTTCCGTATGCGCCCGTGAAGCCTGGCCGGAATGGACGGTATACGCAGCTTCCAAATGCGGCGTGCTGGGCTTTTCAAAGGGGTTGTATACAGAGCTCCAGCCCTATGGGATTCGCGTTACCTGTGTGCTTCCCGGCTGCTGCAGCACCGGCTTTCAGAAGGATTCGGGCATCGCGGAAGTCGAAATGGATCTAAAACCAGAGGATGTGGCAAAGGCCGTGGTAGATATTTGCAACCTGCCCCGGCATGTGGTGGTTGAAGAAATCACGATATGGGGTATGAACCAGGTGGTCATTCCGCTTTAGGCTATAAAAAAGGATGCGGAGGGGACGTGCTTTGATGCAGGGGGTCATTTTTAATATTCAACGGTTTTCGACTCATGATGGCCCGGGGATAAGAACCAACGTCTTCTTAAAAGGATGCCCCCTCCGCTGCGCCTGGTGCCATAATCCGGAAGGCTTGTCGGCACGGCGGCAATTAAGTGTGCTGCCAGAAAAATGTACGCATTGCGGTGCGTGCGAGACTGCTTGCCCGCATGGGGTGCACCGGGTCAGCTTGCATGACCATATTGTCCTATGGAACCAGTGCCAGCTGTGCGGCGCATGCGTAAAAGCCTGCGTGTACAGCGCTATAGAGATGGTCGGAAAGACGTATGGCGTAGATGAAGTAGTGGACATTGTTAAGCGGGACAGGTTATTTTATGGCGCGAACGGCGGCGTTACCCTGACGGGGGGGGAGCCGCTGGCCCAGGCTGAATTTTCTTTTGCACTGGCTAAGGCGCTGGCGGAAGAAAAGATCGGCGTATGTATAGAAACCAGCGGTTATTGCAGTCAAAAAGCGCTGAAAGAAGTGGCGCCATTGGTTGACTATTTTCTGTTTGATATCAAGGAAACGGATAACAAGCGCCATCGCGAGCATACGGGCGTGGATTTTGAAAGCATTCACGAAAACCTGCGCATCCTGGATGATATGGGCGCCAGGCTGATTTTGCGCTGCCCCCTGATACCGGGAATCAACGACCGGGAAAGCCATATGGATGCTATTGCGGATTTAGCGGCGGCGCTTAAAAACGTTCACCGGATTGATTTGCAGCCATATCACCCTATGGGCTTATCCAAAGCAGCGCGAATTGGCGCAAGCGTCTCCTATTGGAATCATTGCTTTATGGACAAAGCGGCAAGCCTCTATTGGAGGGATTACCTGAGTGGCAAGGTAAAGGTTCAGGTGACGGTACAATAAAATGCGCATCGCAGGAGGCTGGGAATGATGAATTACGCGGAACGGTTACGGGATAAGGCAAATGTGCAGGACGGATCACTGCTGGACGTGGCTGTCATGACGCCGGATATGCTGGAAAGCTGGCGGCTTGATACTGCAAACACTTGCAATAACGGGCATTCCACCACCAAGCTATTTACAGCCACGGCTATCGGCATGCTGAGGGATGATGGTAAGCTGGATCTGCTGGAGAGCGCCGCGGTGCTTTTTCAGGAATGCTGGCCCGAGGGTATGGATGAAAGATGGAAAGATATAACGATTGAAAATGTGCTTCGCCACCGTATCGGATTTGAAAGCGCAGAGGTCGATTTTGAAGGCGAGACGGTGTGCGGCGGCGGGGAGGATTGCTTAAGAGCCGTGTTTGCTATTCCACTGGTTTACCCCCAGGGTGTATATTACCAGTATAGTGACGCGGCATATTATCTGCTTTCCCGTATTGTCGAAGCGAAAAGCGGTATGACGCTGGAAGCGTTCATTCGGCTGCGCTTGGGTATACCGATGGGGTTCCGGGACTTTGCCATTGCCAGCTGTTCGCATGGGCATACGCTGGGCGGCGGCTGCATGTATGCCCGCGCCGGCGATATGGTGAAGCTGGGCTTCATGCTGGCGGGTAAGGGCATGTACCAAGGAAAGCGGCTACTATCGGAGGAATATATCGGGCTGATGATGAAAAAAGGGTATGGCCTCACTCACTTTGGGGAGCATGCTATCTATCTTAAAACCGGTGCCTTTGGCCAGTGTATCGCATTCTCCTTTAAGCCCATCGCTGCCGCCGCCTGGCACCGAAGCGCCTATGCGCAAAAGCCGGAACCAGATCGCAACAATACGCTGCTGGAATGCTTCCGCCAACTTTTGATAGAGATGGGGTGAGGATATACCGGCATTCGACAAACCCATCCTTCGTTTTCGGTCGGATGGATCGTTTCATATCTTAATGATATCGGATTTACATGGGGGCGATCTATTCAGCTCTCAGCTTAAGGAAGGTATAGAAGCGCTGATTAACCATACACAGCCGGATTTAATCCTGCTTGGCGGCGACCAGGTGGATCACCGCGCCATGAGCGGAGCGCTAACCAAAGAAAAACTGCGCGCGTATCTGGGCGAAGTCATGGCGCTCGCGGAAGAAAAAGGTGTGCCCTGGGCGCATGTATATGGCAATCATGATGGTGGGATAGGGTTGGCAAACGTGGAGCAGCAGGATGTATACGAGGCCTTCCCCTGCTGCGTGAGCGGGAGGGGGCTGCAAGGTGTCCATGGCGTGAGCAACTATGTGTTGCCCGTGCAAGCATCGGATGGAAGCCGCGTTGCATGGCATATTTTCGCGATGGATTCAGGCAGCGGGATTGAGGATTTTCAAAAGGCCTTTCATAAGCCCGATTGTCCTTTCCTGTTGCCGAACAACCTTGGGGAGGGTGATGACAGCGCTACGGCGTTGTTCGATCAGGCCATATGGTACTATGAAACCTCCAAGGCTTTGGAAGAAGCGGCCGGTGAGAAAATCCCGGCGATTATGTACCTGCATATTCCGCTGACGGAAATGGCGTGGATGATGAAAAATCCGAAGGAATGCGGCGTGGTAGGCAGCGTGCGGCAGCCCCTATATCATTCGGAAATGAATTCCGGTTTGTTTATGGCATGCCAGCAGCGCGGCGATGTGCAGGGTATTTATTGCGGGCATACCCATAACAATGACCTGTGCGGGACGTTATTCGGGATTCAGATGGCCTATGATGCTGGGATGGGGTATAACAACCATGTGATGGATGATGATCTGCGGGGCGGAAGGGTGATCATCCTGAATGAGCAAAAAGAGACACCCATTCAAACCCATTGCGTGAAGCTGATGGATCTGCTAGGCGAGCGCTGCAAAAAGCGCGAGGACTTGATTCGGCTTGCGCGGCAATCATAGCCATATGCTTTCTGGTTCGGGATCAGCATCATCAATGGAAATGCTTGCTGCGCTTTCGTTATTAGGGCCGGAAAGCATTTCGATTTTTTTTGATTGTGCACTGGCACGGTATTCGCCGGGGGTCATTCCGGTGGAAGATTTAAAGAAGGCGATAAAGGATTGGGCGTAGTTAAATCCCAGATCGGCCGCGATGTTCTGGATTTTCTTGTTTGAATCGGTCAGCATATTTTTCGATTGTTCGATTCGAAGCCGGTCTGTATAATTTTTAACCGATACGCCCATTTCGCGCTGAAACTCCAGGCGAAGGGTGGAGGGGCTCATAAAGAATTCCGCAGCAATCACCTCAACAATAGGGGCGTCTTTCAGATGGGTTTCGATGTACCCGCAAATACGGCTGATCAGTTCTGATTTTGATCCTTTTTGCTCCTGTGTACTGATCAGGATGGCAAATGCATCCATCATATAATCGCTCATTTCCGCGATGGATTCCATGCCTAATATGTTCATATGAGATAATTCTGACATACCTTCTTGGTTGATCGGAAGTTCCATAACCAGATGCTGATAGGAACAGAAAAGCTGCACATAAAAATCCTTGACAACGCGGGCTAATGCGTCCTGAACAATAAGATACATCTCGAACTTTTTCAGCTCTTCGCGCACGAGATTGACATCTAAGGTTTTTGAGGCACGCAGAACAGCATTTTCAATTCGGTAGGGATAATCAGGTATGGCGCAATTGCGGATTTCCCGGAAGCAGCAAATGCTGCCGGCTCCACGCACGATGCGCATTCCGAGGGCCTCAAGGGCTTGGTGATAAGCATCAGCAAGGAATCCGGCCTCTACAAAGGGCTTGCTAATCCCGATGCTTATTTCTTGTGGATGGGTGGTTAACTCCGTGATGCGCTGAGCCGATTCTCGTAATTGTTCGTCTGTATTGAGTTCTTTAGAGGCGATGATCAAAGCAATTTCATTATAATTGGTGTAGAGCTTGCATATCAGCCGCATAGCAAAATGCTCAAAAACCTGTTCAAGCCTTTTTTCCGAGAGTTGATTGCCGGCAGAGGTTGCATGCAACAGATAAAGAATACAGCATTTTTCGCTTTCAAAAAGGCGCAAATGGCCGCCTTCATTCTGATCCTCATTGAAGTTAAGCAGCATACGATGGACAAACTGGCGGTTTTGCCCCGTAATAATATTTTCCCGCAAGCTTCGATCCATCTGTTCATTTTGGACAACGACCGCATCAATGCGGTCAAATACATCAATTTCGCTGTTTCCAAGCCGATCCGAAATACGCTGGATTGGGCGATAGAGCCGTCTGGAAGTGAACCAGGTGAAAATCAGCCCAAGCACCACAATCAGTAGACAAAGGGCAAGAAATGTGTTGCGCGTTGAGAGAATGCGGCTGTTGTAAGCCGTAGCATTCTGAACATATATATAATGCCATCCGCTTTCTGAAGAGATCGTATCATAGACAAACAGGTTAGCATCTTCAATCTTCACCTCGTGGAAGGAAAGCTCGTTGACAGCGGATTCGCCTTGCGTTAAGAGTGAATCAATGGGATAATAAGGACCAACGCTGGCAATGGGAAACCCGGCTTGATCGAGAATCATCAAGCTTGTGCTGTTATCCAAGTATATTTCGGAAAAAGTAGAGATGATCGCCGAAAGCCGCAGGTCAATGACCACATAGGCGTCCGGTATACCGCGGATACTTAGGGTGGGCAGCGTGCGAACAACGCTGATTACATCAACCGGCCCTGAAGAAGCCACATAATTTACCTTTCGGGGAAATGCTTTTTGCTGCAGATTGCGCTGCCCAAGCAATGATTGCAGAAATTCCGCATCATGATAGAGTTCCAATTTGGAAAGGGTTTGATTGGTCGATACGGTGAAGTCGTAACCCGGGTAATATAGGCAGATACATGAAATGGCATCCGAAGCAGTGACAATTCGGTCTAACTGATCTTGTATTTCGATGATCTTGTTATAATTCCCTTCGTTATAGTAATCCATAAAGTGCTGATAGGGGTTATATGAGCTCCGTCCCCCGCTGAACAGGGTGGCAACAGAATTATTCATCTGCTTAAACAAGCTATCATGGGAACGCCGCAAAAGCGCAAACATATTACGGCTATTGCTGTCACGCTCCTGATTCATCAATGAAGATGAGAAAATAACCTGTATACCGGACAGAAGCAACGCTGCGACAATAAGAATCGAAACAAATGCGCCGAAATATTTGTATACATATTTTCGGTCAGAATCAACTCTAACGATCTTTTTTTTCAAAATCTTCACCTCTGCCAGATATCTTTATTCCTAAACAGGATTGGCCTAAATAAAAATGCGTTTCTTCACTAAATATGAGCTACATCAATTTTACCGCGGGAACAGGGGTTATGACAATAGCTAAATATAACAAATATAAAGCATTGCATCAGAATGCTAAAATGCTTTATGTTTGGTGGATTTCATTATTCCCTTTCCCCCCTTGACAGCTATAATAAGCATAAAAGTAAGCCCTAAAAAGGTGTAGCCATTTGATGGGAGGCATTATGCACAAGCAATTCTTGGCAACGGATTTTGATGGAACGCTGTGGCGTAACGGGCGTATCTCCGATGAAGATCGTGCCGCAATTCACCGCTGGCGAAAGAGTGGTCGGTTGTTTGGTTTTGTGACAGGTCGGGGTATTCATTTCCCCAAGCATATCCGCGGCTTGGGACTGCAGGGTGATTTCTACGTTTGCTATAATGGCGCTCTTTTAATGAACCATGACGGGGAAATACTCAAAGAGGCACGGATGGATAAACCCGTTTTCGCGGCACTCGAAGATGCTTTTCGTCAAAATGGTATTGCTTTTGATTATGATTTAGCAAACGAGGAATCGGATTTCTTTCAGTACTCTGGACTTATGCCCACTTGCGGGCAAGCGGCTGATTTCGCTGCGGAGTTAGATGTCCGGTTCAGCAACCAGGTAAGCGCTTATGCAAATGGGCTTAATATCAACATTGTCAAAAGGGGCGTGAGTAAAGCAGCAGGCATACGCCATGCGCTGCAACACCTTGGATTATCGGAAGATCAAGCCGCGGTAGTCGGTGATGATTTGAATGACCTTGACATGATTGTATCCCTCAATGGTTGGGCGGTTGACAGTGCAAGACCTCAGGTGATAGAGAAGGTACCGCATCTGTGCCGGTCGGTAGGCGCTTTGATAGATGAACTGATGATAACATAAATTAACAGGAAGGGATTGTATATATGTCTTTTGATCTTCAGGAATATCTTAATCTCAAACGACCCTTGCGGTTTAAAAAGGATGGCACTTTCAAAATTCTCCTTTTGACCGATCCCCACGGAGGGGATGATTCCCATCCGCAATTGAAGACCGGCATGGACGCGATCGTAAAAGAAGCAAACCCAGATCTGGTGCTTCTGGGGGGCGATATTACAGGTTGCTATATCGGCTGTGAAACAGCGGAAGGACTCAAGAATTATCTGACCGATTTAACCGGAATGATGGAGCAGCTGGGAATTCCATGGGCTCATGTTTACGGCAATCATGATTATAACAAAGGGCTAACCAATGCCGTCCAGCAGACTATTTTTGAAAGCTTTCCCCATTGTGTCAGCAAATTCGGACCCCGTGATATCCATGGTGTCGGGAATTATGTCTTGCCTGTTCTTCATTCCTGCAAAGACGAAGTGGTTTTTAATGTATGGGGGATGGATAGCCACGATGACAACAAGGTTTTTGTCCGAGAATATGGCCTTCCTGAGGACACCGTATTCTGCTTGCCTAATCATTTCGGTTCGGGCTACTGGAGCGATGCACCCCATGCAGATCAAGTCGTCTGGTATTATGAAATTTCAAAGGCAATTGAAAAAACGCTTGGATACAAGGTTCCGGGTATGATGTATATGCATATTCCGCTGCTGGAATTTAGCCTGATTCCAAGGAACCCTGCGCAGTGCAGCATGATAGGTGAGCAAAGAGAAGATGTCTGTTCCAACGAACTGAACTCAGGTTTGTTTTCCACTTGCCTGCAGCGCGGCGACGTGAAGGCGATTTTCGCAGGCCATGACCATCTCAATGATTTTACCGGTGTATATTGCGGTATCCGTTTGGGCAACTGCGCGGGAATCAATTATGACGCCGGGTCGGCTGACGATCTGCGGGGAGGGCGTGTGATTGAACTGAATGAAAACGATCCTTGGCAGATTCAGACGTACATGCTCAAGCTTCGGGATGTCTTAGGCGCAGCGGCTGATAACCGTGGACGTCCTCCAATAGTGAAGCAAACAGGAGGTAAGTAAAATGAAATTTCCCAAAAGTTTTGAACTGAATAATTATGATGTGTTTCCCAGTATCGTAGCAGCCGGCAAAGAAACGGTTATGCACATCAGGCCTTTAGGCGGCCGCAGAGCATTTGTGCCGGGAGAGAACTATAAACTTACCGTTGCGGCCTTGAGCACCGGGCGGCCCAGGTACTTCCCCACAACCGCTGATTTTCAGGAGGTCCCCCTTTGCTGCGATGAGAACGGCGGATTCACTTTCACTCACACGTTTAAAACGGAGCAGGAGTATTTTCTGCGGATCCCCTTTATCAATAAAAACGGGAAGGAAGAAAGGCGCCAATTCTCGGTGTACTGTGTAGAAGGGGAACTGGTTGGCCGCTATCCCTTCATTGGAGATACGCATATCCACACCTGCTGCTCCGATGGCGCGGAGCAGCCTGAAACCGTCTGCGCCAGCTACCGGCAGAATGGATATGATTTTCTGACTGTCAGTGATCATGAGCGCTATTACCCATCTCTTCAGGCCATGGCGTTTTATAAAGAGGTTCCTACGGATTTTGTGATTGTCCCAGGAGAAGAAGTGCACATGCTCGCGCCTGACGGATCGGATATTTGCGACGTGCACATTGTAAACTTTGGCGGAGAATATAGCATAAACGCGCTTGTGGAAGGGCTTGCAATAGAAGAAACCGGCAGAGATAAAAAGTATCGCTCCATCCGGGAGGATTGCCCAGATATTATGACAAAGGACGCATTCTATGAGCTGATACAGGCGCGGATGGCGGAGATGAACGTTCCGGAGGGGGTTGATCCCTTGTGTGCCGCCGTGGTCGCATGGGTGTTTGAACAGATCAAGCAAGCAAATGGCCTGGGCATTTTTGCGCATCCCTTCTGGTTCAATGATGTACAAAACGTACCGGATGCCATGATCGATTACATTATAGAAAACAACCTGCTGGATGCCTCGGAGGTAATAGGCGGCGAGCATTATTACGACGGGCGGTATTACGAGCAAAACAGGCTTCAGGTGCTCCGCTATCATGACGACCGGGCAAGGGGGTACCATTATGCTGTTGTGGGCGGCTCCGACAGCCATTCCTGTCATAATACCAATCCTGATGCTTTGATCAGCTCCACAATGGTGTTCTCAGCCGAGAATGAGCGTAAGGCGCTGATTGATGCCATCAAGAACTTTTACTCCATCGCCATTGATACCTTTAACAAGGAAATAAAACTGGTGGGTGAACTGCGCTTGGCCCGGTACGGCAATTTTCTATTGAAGCATTATTTTCCGCTTCACGATGAGCTTTGCTTTGAGGAAGGGCGGCTGATGAAGCAATACGCCACCGGCACGGCAGAGGAAAAGAAGGAAGCGCTGGACGATTTGAAACGCATCCATGGACGGATAAAGAGACTCCAGCGCAAGTACTTCTCGTTCTAAAGAATCATTGACGAAAACCCATGTGAACACTGCCGGGCAATTAGGCACCCATATAGAGGGTGAACCCTATCGGATAGGATGAAGGACTGCAAAAGGTTGGTGGAGGCAATGAACCGATCGTTTCAGACGCATGAGATACGGAAAGTGATGGATTTGGGAGGCTTATGGAAGTTTGAAACCCCACATCAGGCACAGCAAATGTTTGTGCCCTCCTGCTGGGAAAACGTGCCCGGACTGGAAGGCTATCGCGGCACGGCGGAATACAGCCGTGAAATTATCGTAGAGGATAGCGGGCCTCTTCGATTGGTATTTGAGGGGGTCAGCCATACAGCGCAAGTGTATGTGGATGATGTATTGCTGATGCGGCATTATGGCGCGTATGGTGCTTTTTCGGGCATTTGCTTCCCCGGCGTGGGCAGTCATCAGCTGCGGGTGGCTGTAGACAACAGCTTTTCAGAGGATTCCGCCCTGCATGTCCCCAATGATTATATGACCTATGGCGGTATCACCCGCCCCTGCCAGATGGAAACGGTATCCAATGTGTATATCCAATCGGTGCGGATCGGGGCCAAAAAGGATAGTCTAGGCTGGCATTTAGCACTTGCGGCGGTGGTTGAAAACCTTAGTGACACAGATGTTTTGGTGACATTGCGATTTAGTGCCGGGGCTAAGGAGATAGAGATTGCCTCCCCTATGAAAGCCCGTCAGACACAACTCGTTTCGGGACAAATAGAGGGCTTCCAAGGGGCGTTGTGGGAGCCCGAAGCACCGAATCTATACTGCCTAAAAACCGTGCTGCTGGTGCAAGGCGTACCAGTGGACGACCTGATAGAGCGCTTTGGTTTACGGGAGATAAGCTGGGACTCCAAGGGCTTGCTGCTTAACGGCAGACGGACGTTCATTAAAGGATTTAACCGCCATGAGGATTTGGCCAATTATGGCTGTGCCATTCCGATAGAAGCCATGATGCATGATCTAATGCTCATTAAGGATATGGGGGCCAATGCCATCCGTACAAGCCATTATCCAAACGACCAGCGATTCCTGGATTTGTGCGATGAGATGGGCATTCTGGTCTGGGAAGAGGGCCATGCCCGGGGCCTGCACATCCAGCAGCAGAGCAACCCTCATTTCATGGCGCAATGTCGTTTGACCTTGACCGAAATGATTACCCAGCACCATCATCACCCGTCCATTATCATTTGGGGCATGCTCAATGAATGCGCCAGCGAAACGCAGGAAGGACGCAGGCAGTATCAGGAATTGTTTTCGCTGATGCGCAGCCTTGATGCGAGCCGCCCGGTGGTTTCAGCCTCCTGCAGACGAGGTGCTGATTGGCACATTCCGGGGGATATACGGCCCGAAGCCAAGGGTGATATATGCCATGATCTGGAGGATATTGTCTGTCACAATATCTATCCGGGTTGGTATACCGATACATCCACTTATGCTATGATCGATGCGCTGTGGGATGCAGTGCAGCCCCGGGGCGGTGCGGGTAAGCCTTTGATTATCAGCGAAATTGGCGCAGGGGCGTTGTATGGTTATCATGATCCGGGCCATGCAAAATGGTCGGAAGAGCGGCAAAGCGATATTCTTGCCGAGCAGTTGGATGCGCTATTGACCCATCCTCATGTGGCGGGATTTTTCCTGTGGCATTTCTGCGACTGCCGGATTACTGGCGAAGGCAACGGTTTCCGCGACCGTCCCCGCACCATGAACAACAAAGGCGCTGTGGATGAATATCGGCGGCCTAAAATAGCGTACAATACCATTCGTGAAAAGCTAAAAGAGAATACAGCATTTGTATGGAGCAAAAGGCCTGAGAAAGGAAGTGATGATCCATATGGTGTGTAAAGCGGGGGCTTTTCCCATGCGTATTGTAAGTTACGCAATGAAAGGTAAAACGAAAGTGCTTCTCACTGGCGCGCGGCATGGATAGCGGCGTTCTGCCCTTTGCTTGGGGCTGAAATTCGGATTATTTTGGACAATATTAGCGTTATAAAAGGAGAACAGTATGGAAAGTGTAAAAATTGGTATCATTGGTATTGGCAACCGTGGCACGGAAATCGCACAGCATATCTGCCGGGGGGCGACGGAGGGATTGAGTCTGACCGCTGTAGCGGACATCAATCCTCAGAGGCTTGATTGGGCAAAAGAAAACCTGCCTGATGTGGAGCGCTATGCGGATGGTATGGCGCTGATTACAAGCGGCAAGGTGGACGCCGTGGTGGTGGCTGTGCCACATTACGACCATCCCTATCTATCCATAGAAGCCCTAAAGCGGGATATCCATGTCATGTGCGAAAAGCCGGCAGGCGTCTATACGAAAGCTGTGCGTGAAGCCATCGAATATGCTAAAAATTCAACGGCGACCTTTGCCATAATGTTCAACCAGCGCGCCAATTGTGTATACCGTAAGATGCGGGAAATCGTAGCCTCCGGGGAAATGGGTGAAATCCGCCGTACCTGCTGGATTAATACCGAATGGTTCCGCTCCCAAAGCTACTATGATTCCGGCTCTTGGCGGGCAACATGGGCAGGGGAGGGCGGCGGTGTGCTGCTGAACCAATGCCCCCACCAATTGGATTTATGGCAATGGATTTGCGGCATGCCAGTGCGGGTGCGGGCTTTTGCCCATGATGGAAAGTGGCATGATATCGAGGTGGAGGATGATGTGACGGCCTATGTGGAGTATGCAAACGGCGCCACAGGCACCTTTATTACGTCTACCGGCGATGCCCCCGGCACGAACCGCTTTGAAATCACCTTTGATAGGGGCAGCCTGATTAGCGATGGGGGCAAGCTGATAATGAAGCTGCTTGATACGCCCATTCCACAGTTTATGAAAGAATTTAAGGGCGGCTTTGGGCGGCCTGGTTGCCAGGTCATCGAGGTTAAGACCGACGGGCAGGATTTAGGCACGATCGCGGTTCTTAACGCCTTTGCGGCACACATCCTTACTGGCGCGCCGCTGATGGCACAGGGCGCGGAAGGCATCAACGGCCTTACCCTTTCTAACGCCATGCACCTGTCTTCCTGGACAGGTACTACGGTTGAACTGCCCCTTGACGAAGAGGCTTTTCTTGCTGAGCTAAATAAGCGCAGGGCCGTATCAAATCAAAAAGAGGATTTGCATGTTGGCGGTATGATGGATATCAGTCAATCCCGCGAAGGAGGGATATAAGCATGAGGCTGGGTGTATGCACAGCGTTGGATAATGTTGCTTTAGCCGCGCAGGCAGGCTTTGAATATGTGGAATGCGCGCTTAATCAATTGATGAGAATTTCAGCAAAAGAATTCGAGGAGATACTTGAAAGAGCCCCCGATTTCCCTATTCCGGTAAGTAAATCCAACTGCTTTTTACCAGGGAATCTGCCTGTGACCGGCCCCGACGTAGACGAAGCGCAAATTCGGGCGTATCTGAATGAAGCGTTCTCCCGTGCGCATCGTTTAGGGGTTCATCTTGTGGTATTTGGAAGCGGAGGCTCCAGAAAGGTTCCGGAAGGTTTTGCGCATGAAGCCGCTTGGCGGCAGATTGCCAGTTTTCTTTGCCATGCGGGCGAATTCGGGGAAAAGTATGGTATCGATATTGCTATCGAACCCCTGCAGCGGCGTGAATGCAATATTTTGAACTATGTTGCGGAAGCTACCATATTAGCGGCGCTGGTGAATCATTCGCGTGTTGGCGTTTTGGGGGATCGTTTTCACATGTTGGCTGGGCAGGAATCTTTAGAAGCGCTTAGCCAGGCGGGGGCGTTGCTGAAACATATGCATATCAGCCGCAGCCTGACTGATATGAGCGGGCGGGTATACCCGGCGCCGGAGGATGGAGCGGATTACCATGCGCTGTTTCATACCCTTAGGGCCATGGGTTATACCGGGGATATCAGCGTGGAAGCTGATACGGCGGATTTTATAGGGGACAGCCGCTTGGCGGTGCAACGCTTAAAGCAAGAAATGAGAGATGATTTATGAATATCGGTGCACAGACCTATACCATTCGGATGTTTATGCAAAACGAACGGGATTTTTGTCAATCCATGGCGCGGATTGCAGGAATCGGCTACAAGTATATTCAGCTTTCGGGCATAACGCCACTCAACCCGCAAGTAATCCGGGATGTGTGCGATGAAAACGGCCTAAAAATTGTGCTTACCCACACAAAAATGGATATCATCGGCGATGTTGACAGCGTTATCAAATATCATTCCATCCTGGGCTGTAAATATATCGGCATTGGCGGCAGCGGTGAAAAATACCGTTATCCCGGCTGGGTTTCCTGCTTTGCCGCTGACTACGCAGAACCTGCGCGAGTGATGAAAGAAGCAGGATTTCGCTTCATGTACCATACCCATTCAGATGAATGGGCAAAGCTGCCGGATGGGCGCCTTATTTTGGATGGCCTGCTGGAGGGTATGCCGGAAGATTTGATGGGGATCACGCTGGATTTGTACTGGCTGCAATATGCCGGGGCCAATGTGCATAAATGGATTGAAAAACTGCAAAACCGCTTGCAGTGCGTTCATTTTAAGGATCTGGCCATTAGGGGAAACCAGCAGGTGATGGCCCCCGTGGGCGAAGGCAATATGGATTATACCGGCATTTTTGAACTGCTGAAGAAACTGGGAAAGACGGAGTTTGCCTTGGTAGAACAGGATGATTGCTATGGCCGTGATCCTTTCGACTGCCTGGCTTCCAGTTATCGGTACCTGAAAAAATTTGAGAACGAGAGATAAGGAGGAGCCCGTAATGAAAACGAGTTACAACCGGGAAAAAGACATTCGCATCGCATATATCGGCGGCGGCAGTCGCGGCTGGGCTTGGGGTTTTATGGCGGATTTGGCGATGGATGGGGCGATGGAAGGCGAGGTTCGCCTCTACGATATCGATCAGGACGCTGCGCAAAAGAATGCCGTTATCGGGAAGTTGACAGCAGAACACGCAGAGGCCCAGTCTCACTGGCGCTATACTGTGGCAGCCAGCTTGAAAGAAGCGCTGACAGGCGTTGACTTTGTAGTCATCTCCATTCTGCCGGGCACCTTTGCGGAAATGATGAGCGATGTGCATGCGCCTGAAAAATACGGCGTTTACCAATCTGTGGGGGATTCTATCGGCCCCGGAGGGTTCATGCGTTCGCTGCGCACGATTCCGATGTATGTCGAAATCGCGGAGGCGATTCGAGATTATGCGCCGCAGGCATGGGTGATTAGTTATACCAATCCTATGACGCTTTGCATTGCTGCGCTGTACGACGCTTTCCCTCAAATCAAAGCCTTTGGCTGCTGCCATGAGGTGTTTGGCACACAAAAGCTCTTGGCCGCGATGCTTGAGGATATGGAGGGAATAACGGATGTGCCGCGCCAGGATATTGATATCACGGTTCAGGGTATCAATCATTTTACCTGGCTGACTACCGCTTCCTATAATGGGATGGATCTATTCCCATTATATCGAAGTTTCTGTTCAAAATATTATGAAACAGGTTTCCTCAAGGGCAAGGATGGCAATTGGATGAACGATTCCTTTGCGTCCTCCCATCGTGTAAAGTTTGATCTGTTCCTGCGTTACGGAAAAATCGCCGCGGCAGGCGATCGGCACTTGGCAGAGTTCATGCCTCCCTGGTATCTGCGTGACCCGCAAACGGTACGGGAATGGGGGTTTGGCTTGACGACGGTGGATTGGCGCTTGGGCGATTTGGAGCGGCGTCTGGCACGCGGAAACCGCCTGCTCAACGGTGAAGAAAACCTGCCCTTTAACGGCTCTGGCGAGGAAGGGCATCTGATGCTCAAAGCATTGCTGGGTATGGGAGAAATGGTGACTAACGTCAATCTGCCAAACAATGGACAGATTCCGAACCTGCCCCATGGCGCCATAGTAGAAACCAACGCATTGTTCCGCCGCAATCAGATTTTACCTGTCTGTGCGGGGGAAATGGATGGCAATATCCAAGCGCTGGTGACGCGGCATGTGATTAATCAGCAAAACACACTAAGAGCTGCGCGTACCTGTGATGCGGACTTGGCCTTTACCACCTTTATGAACGACCCGCTGATGGGCAATGTGAGCCTTAAAGATGGGCAACGGTTGTTCCATGATATGATTCGGGCGCAGCGTAAGTATCTGCCGGATGGCTGGAGGAATAGTAACGCTTAAGCAAAGGTGTGTTAATGTGGATAAAACCAGCACAGAACATAAAAATATTGGTGTTTTGTTGATTGCTTTGGCCGGAATATTTTGGAGCTTCGGCGGTGTTTTAAGTAAATATACCACATGGAATGCACTTACATTAGCAGGCTTCCGCTCGCTTATTGGCATGATACTTTTAGGCACGATGCGTAAAAGTTTCCGTATCGTGAACCAGAAAGCAACCTGGATTGGCGCGATGGGTGTATTAGCGACCTCGATACTGTTTATGATGGCCAACAAGCTGACCAGCGCAGCTAATGCCATCGTGTTACAGTACGCCATGCCCATTTTCGTTGTGATATATCAATTGGTAATGAAAAGACACAAACCCTCGCGTCTCCAAAGCGTAACCATTCTTATTGTGCTAATGGGTGTAGTGCTTTGCTTTTGCCAGGGATTCACAGGCGGAAGCTTGGTGGGAAATGCCTTGGCGCTTTGTTCGGCGCTCTCATGGGCGATTGTATTTCTGGCTGCTAGAGAGCCAGGCTGCGATGTATTGAATTATAGCTTCCAAGGCAACTTGCTGGGATGCCTGTTATTAATCAATGTACCTTTTGATGCAAACGTCGATTTTTCATCACCGATCCCATGGCTGATTGCATTGGCACTTGGCCTTTGCCTTGGCATTGGGTACCTTTGTTTTAGTCTGGGTATGCGCAGAGGCGTTTCCTCGGTGACTGCGGCGATTGTTGCCAATATTGAGCCCATTCTCAATCCCGCCTGGTGCTTCTTAATACTGGGCGAATACCCGGGTCATTTATCGATGGCAGGCGCATTGATAGTGCTAATAGCGGTTACGGCGTATAGTGTTTTCGCAGGCAGGGAAACGCAAAGTTCGGCGCAGCAAGCGTAAAATATCAACGGAGGCGGGTTATAATGAATACATGGCGTTATTCTGAAACACGCGAGGATATGGAAGTATTTTCAAACTTGATTTTGACAGCTTCAGTTGAAAAGAAACCATTGGAAGATGAAGTGTGGGAGTATCAATTCTCGCTTAAATGGGATGCGGCGCAGATTCATGAAAAAGAGGAAAAGATTATGCTGCGCTGGGAATTTCCATGTATTGATGCGCAATACATGTGGCATCCCAATGCCCGTGAGAGCCGTGTTTTAAACAGTGAATGGATGCTGAATTATTGTTCCATGCTTACGCTATCAGCGCCAATGGCCGTTATATATAACGCCGCTGGGCAAAACACATACACCATGGCCATGGATGAAGTGAAAAAAGTAAGCAGCCTGCACATGGGTGTGCAAGAGGACAGTAAAGTGATTGCGGCAAAAGTCATCTTGGATTTGCGGCAGTTCGTCGGTCAGAACAGCCTTCTGCTTCGTGTTTATATCGACAAGCGAAGGCTTCCCTTCCATCAAACAATAAACGATGTGCGGCTATGGTGGGAGAAGGTGTTGCCGGGTTCTCCTGCCATTATACCGGAAAACGCAAAGCTTCCCGTTTACTCCACCTGGTATAATTTTCACCGGGACGTGAATGCGGTAATGCTGGAAAAGGAATGCAGGCTTGCGCGGAATATGGGGATGCATACCATCATTTTGGATGATGGCTGGAATACGGAGGTAAGCCATGGCAACTATGGCTATACTGGCGATTGGGAAGTATGTAAAAAGAAATTTCCCGATATGCGGGCACATGTTAAACGGGTACACGATCTCGGCATGAAGTATATGTTGTGGTTTAGTGTGCCCTATATGGGTTATTATGCAAAGCGCTGGCCGCAATTTAAAGATAAAATATTATATGAGATACCGCGTCATGCTGCGGGCGTACTCGACCCCCGTTACCCAGAGGTGAGGGAATACTTAACAGAAATATACGCGCATGCCGTTCGTGAATTTGACATAGACGGGTTGAAGCTTGACTTTATTGATCAGTTTGCGGCTAAAGAGAATGATCAAATCAAACCTGGAATGGATTATCTATGTGTTCAGGAAGCGGTAGACCGCCTTTTGACGGGGATCTGCGATCGCTTGCGCGCGTTGAAACCGGATATTTTGATTGAGTTCCGTCAGAGTTATATCGGTCCTGCCATGCGCCGCTTTGGCAACATGTTTCGCGTGGGTGATTGTGCCATGGATATTACCAAGAACCGCGTTAATCTGGTGGATTTGCGCCTGATGATGGGCGGCAGTGCCTGCCATAGCGATATGCTCTGTTGGGGGGACGAGGAAACGGCGGAGAATGCTGCGTTGCAAATATTGAACAGTCTGTTCGGTGTTATCCAGTTTTCGCAAATAATCCATCAGATGCCTGCGATTCACAAAGAAATGGCGGCTTTCTGGCTTGGGTTTGCGATTGAAAACAGGCGGCTTTTGCTGGAGTCACAATTCATTCCGTTGGAGCCGAATTATCTCTACCCTGTCATTCAAGCGCAGGATGAAAGAGAAGCAATCATCGGTGTGTACGCGACAAACAAAATCATAGATATAAATACTGTGTTAGAGCGTATTCAGATAATTAACGCAACAAAAGCGGCGCATGTATATTTGCGATTTTCAGAATGCGCGCAAGTATTTATAACAAGCTATGATGTGCTGGGCAGGGAGGTTTTAAGTGAAAGTAAGTATACTGACGCGGGGATTCTTAAACTCTGCGTACCATGCAGCGGGCTATTGGTCATCAAAAGGAATAACATAGATGAGGAGGGATGCTGTGAGCCTTTTAACTAATTTATCGGGGCCATCAAACAGCAGGGCCTCAACGGCGATTCCATAGCTGAAATCAAAGGTGATGGTGATGCGGTAGGGATGCAGCTGCAACCGGCAAGCGCCTGCCAAAATTCGCACCCCGAACCGTGATTCCTTCATCGGTGTTTTGTGCTGCTGACTTGCTTCCTAGACAGAACGCTTTCACGGTGTTGGCTGAAAGGTTGGGCGCATTTGCAATATGCGTACATGGGTTTTCATGCATGGCATTTACAAACGAGTTTTAAAAGCGAAAGAAGGTATCTTATGGAACTGGATTTTAAAGTAGCAGCGGATTATCTTACGACACTGGTCAATCACCCCAAAACGCCTGATGAAGTACAGGATAAAGAAAACATATTTTATAAATGGGATAGTTCCCATCCATATTCTTCGGATGTTTACGCGGCAAGTCTTGAAAAAGATCCGACGATGGATTTTGTCATTCTCAATTTTGCAGATATCCAATGCCATGACGGAGAAGCTTTCAGCGAAATCGGCGAGTTTGCGGAAGAAACCATGGGCAAGCTGATTGCACAGACAAAGCCTGACCTGATTACTTTCACCGGGGATAATGCCTTTGACCCGTTTGCGTACCTTCGGCTTATACGTTTTATTGATGCATATAACATTCCGTGGGCAGCTGTTATGGGCAATGCAGACCATAAAGGCATTGTAAGTGAGTTCTGGGCAGCATACCAGATGGCACAGGCAAAGAACAGCCTTTTTGACTACGGGCCGGAAAATATGGGTTACGGTAACTACATTATCAACATAAAGGAAAACGGAAAGACGATTCATACTGTTTTTATGATGGATACGCATTATAAAGACGAAACGCAGGGAGAAAGACGGGACCATCTGTGGGATAACCAGATTGAATGGTACAAATGGACTGTAAACGGTATAGCTGCACAAGCCGGATATGTTGTGCCCAGCACGGCAATTATGCATATACCGGTTCCGGAATACCAGGATGCCTGGTATAGCATATACGACAAAGACACAAAGACCCTTGCGCCCGAATACAAGGACCTGCCGTTCAACAAAGTACATGAAGCCTTCTGCACTCCGAAATTCAACAACGGTTTTTTCGCTTTGTGCAAAGAGCTCGGCAGTACCAAAACCATAGTATGCGGCCATGACCATACTAACTGCTTTGCAATTCCTTATGAAGGCATTACGCTTACCTATGCGATGAAAACAGGCTGCGGCTGTTATTGGGAACAGGAGACAAACGGCGGTACAACATTAGCGGTAAGTTCAGATGGTCAGGCAAAAGTCAGCTTCCACTACATTGATCCGGCAAAATCAAAGGTGAAGAAATTTGCACTGGATTATTACAATATAAATCTGTATAAGCGCAAGGAAGACTGAAAAACCTACAGGAGCCAACAACCAATGTTCCTTTAGGCAGTGCCCGCGGCAGGGTTCGCATCCAATCATTTTGGGGGCCAAGATAAGCTGCATGAGCCTCGGAAATGGAGCCCTGGTATCTGCTGCTATTTGCCATCAAAGTTAGCAACATAAACGAGGAGGTTATATTATGAGCCGTTTTTTAGTCGATTTATCGGAGGCTATCAAACAACAAGGCCTCAACATTTATTCCATCGCCGAAATCAAAGGGGATGGTGATGTGGAAGAGATGCAGCTGCAACCGGCAAGTGCCTGCCAGAATTCGTACTCCGTAGCCAAAGCTTTTTGTGTTACTGCCGTTGGTATGCTGTACGACCGTGGTATGCTTTCAACAGATGACCTTGTTTGCGACATATTGAAGGACGAATTGATTGAAAACATGGATGAACGTTGGCGCTTAGCTACAGTTGACATGGCGCTTTCCCACCAATTGGGCTTGCCGGGAAGCTTTCTGGATATTGACCGCCCCGGCGTTGAGGCCTTTGGTACCGATTACCTCAAATATATGTTCACCACACCGCTCGTCTGTTCCCCGGGAGAAACAAGGCGCTATACGGATGGCGCTTATTATCTGATTTCGCGGATTGTGGAAAAGGTGGCGGGCGAGCCGATAGATAATTTCCTGTGGCACGAACTGTTTACGCCGTTAGGGTTCAAAGAAATGGCTTGGAGCCGTTGCCCGATGGGTCATCCCATGGGTGCTACAGGATTGTATATCCGCACAGGCGATATGGTTAAGTTGGGCGCTATCTATCTTGGAGGCGGCGAATGGAAGGGGCATAGATATCTTTCAAAAGAATGGGTAGATATTGTCTTGAAACGCGGATATGAAATGCACATCCTTGATGAGGAAACCGGCGCATATGGCAAGGGCGGCATGCACGGGCAGAAGCTGATTGTGATGCCAAAACAGCAGCGCGTGTTTGCCTGTCACGGTAATGGCAATGGCTTGGGTGATGTTATTGAAAACTGTATCGTTCATCACCAATGCTGAACGCATCCGGAAACTTTTTTATCCTCGAATAATAAAAACAGACACCTTAATAAGCCGCAACTAGACTTGAGGCAAAAAACCCCCTTGGTATTTTGTACCGAACCAGGAAAAATGGACATTGCAAGAAAGCCCCCAAACGTAGGATAATAATTACGATTGGGGGCAATTTGTATGAAAAAGAGAAGATATACACGAATAAGTATGTTGGAAACAGAAATCGAAGCAATATTGGCAATGTGGGTACTGTCAAGAATCTTTCGCAAAAAGGTCTCTGGTAGTATGAAGTTAAACAGCTAGGGAATCTTCCGGGGCAGCATCCAGGAGTTTCATGTTCATATACTTTTTGCTACCCCATTGAGTACCGGCCACGTGGCGTAACCTGGCACAAACCAGCATAAGCGCAGAGTTTCCGTCCGGGAAAGCGCCCACGACTCTGGTGCGTCTGCGGATCTCCCGGTTGAGCCGCTCAATGACGTTGTTGGTTCGAATGCGTAACCAGTGCTCATAAGGGAAATCCATGTAGGTTAAGGTTTCTTCAATGCTGTCCTCGACCTTCTTCGCCGCCTCTTGCAGCTTCATTTCCCTTAAAGTCTTTGCAACCTGCTTGGCCGTGTCGCGAGCGGCGGCTTTGCTTTCCTGGGCATGGATCGCTTTGAGCATCTTCGCCACCAGCTTCATTTTGGAGCGGGGCACGGTAGAGAACACGTTGCGGTAAAAGTGAACGGTACAACGCTGGTACTTAGCCTCAGGGTACACCTCACCGACGGCTTCCAGCATCCCAAGGCATTGTCGCCGATCACCAGCTTTACGCCCTCAAGGCCGCGTTCACGCAGCCATTGAAGAAAGCTGACCTAGCTGGCTTTGTCTTCCTTCATCCCCTCTGCCGCGCCTAATACCTCACGGTAGCCATCCTCATTCACACCAATGGCAACCAAGATACTCACGTTTTCGAATTCACCACCCCAGTTGCGTTTGAGATAGATGCCATCTACATAGACGTATGCATATTTGCCGCCCTGAAGTAGCCGATTTCGCCATTCCTCGATGTGGACATAGGCCTTCTTGTTCAGTTCGCTAATGGTAGACGGCGACACCTTGGTTCCCCAAAGGATTTCGGTGATATCCTCCACCCGGCGCACTGACACGCCTGCCAAGTACATCTCTATATGCTTCAACGCCAGCGTCGGGCGCAGCAACCCGAGTAAAGATGATTTGTCCATCTGAGGGCTCTTTACGAGCAAGCTGGCAAACTAATTCTTCAAACGCACTATTCTATGATCCTTGAAAAGGTTTAATTGTCAACCAGTTCATATATATTCCACCTTGCGCTTATGAATTTAGATAGATAAATTATAACATAGTTGGGTATGAAAATCTCTCCCATTTAGTGATTTCTTCCCCCAAAACACACATTATTCTTACTGCTACTTTTTCTATCCGCCCACTCGTCGTAGTAGTACATCAATCCCTATAGTCGTAATAATCGCTTGCTTCATGAGGAGCCCTCCCAATCTCAGACTTTTTTATCGGTGACCGCCCATTACTCATTGCCGATTCAGCTTGCTTAGTTACTCGAATGTAAGCGAATCCAATAATTCAGCCTGCGTAGATCGAACGCTACAAGGAGGAGACGGCTGACAGTTTCCGCAAACGAGCGTCGTAGCTCAAGCAGGGCACCGTCAGGCCGATTTCTCCTTCATTGTAGTTTAGGCATGAGCAACAGTTCAACGAGTTCTTCTCGTTTTATAGTGCCCGAATCAATAGTAGCAAGCAGGGCATGTGCTACAGCACTATGCAAATTGCTTGTTGGAGGCAGCGCCTCCAATCCTCCTTGATCGCAGAATTGACATTCTGCGGCTACGCACTTTTTTCAAAAGCGCTCTATTGCTCCGAGGACGAAGAAGTGGATTCATCAGTATCCACATTATTGGTTTTCTGTTCTCTAAGCGCAGCGATTTGGATGCTATCAACGAAATGAGTGGCATACCATTTTTCAACTTCTGCATTTCCGCTTTTACTAAATCTGAGCTGAATCACTGGCTTATGCCCCTGCCCGGTTGGCTTTTTTACAGCCCATCGCTTGTAATAGCAGAAGGAAGGTTTGAGATTATTGCTTTTCGCGTAAACACGCATCTCGTGCATCATCCGAGACAGCTTATGCAGGTTCACAGTGCAGACCGCCTCCAGATAGTTGACACGACCATAACGCCAATCCTCATACTTCTGTTTTGGCAACACTCCAATATCCATCATCACATCAACGGGCGTTGCATAACCCCGCTTGATAATCTGATGATACATGGAGGAATGGACCTTTCCAATTAGCTCTTTATCATTCATACGCATACTCCTGTTTGTGTGATTAGTATAGCACGATCCGAGGATAACATCATCAGTAAAAAATAACGATCACCGGGATTTATCATTTTTGTTCGGCTCATTTTCATTTACCATCAATATTTTTTGCACATTTGCTTTCACAGTTTGTAATTCGCGCATTGCCTCCCGCGCCTGCCTGTAATCAGCATAGGCGGTTTTCTTTTCAGTCAACAATACGGCATACTCGCTTTGTAAACTTTTGACGGTCGGCAGCTTCTTAATGCCCAACTCATCAAATGCCTTTTTAGCAGCCTTATGAAGAAGTATCTCCTGCTCATGCTCTTGGGCATACTGCTTTGAATAACCTGACTGACGATAGGCCGCATACACTTCCTTGGTGTTCATGTAATTAATGATGTGGGTTTTGAGTTTGTTGATCTCAGCCATGCGGGATTCTGCATTTTTGATTTGAGTAGCCAGTGAATTAAAACGGTCAGATGAGTCAGCAGCTTTCGTTTTCAAGTCCGTATAATCCTTGATGCCATGCTCCGAAAGATAGGCAAGCGTCTGCGCCATCTGTTTTATATTGAAAACCTTTGCCCAACGCTCATACCCAGCACCCTTGCCCGCTTGCATCTTAGCCTGAATATCTACCAGCAAATCAACCTTGTTATTCTGCTGATAAGCCTGCCTTTTATTGGAGGGCTTATGCTGACGCTGCCCGGAGAGAATCGCTCTAAGAACATCCTCGGAATAGTTTTCGCCTAAAGTATCCATCCGCTTGAAGCGCTTTTCTCCCGGCCCACGCAATGAAACCTGCTTGCCTTGCTTGACTTCATATCCGGCGTTTTGCAAAAGCAGGATGAGTGCATCGAAGTCAGCTGGCTTTTTAACAAGCGCGTCATCTATGGCAGAGCAGAGCCGTTCACGATAAGACAGCGGTTTCTTATCCCCTAACCATCTATTATAGCTAACACCTTTATTCTGAGGATCAGTAATTACAGATAAGTTGTGTTCTAGACAAATCTGATCGCTCAGCCGCGCAACGGCTTGACCTGATTTAATAAAGTTACGGAATTTGCAAGTGCAATCCAGCGATGTAGAGTTCCAAACAATATGGTTGTGAATGTGTGCTTTATCAATATGCGTTGCCACGATAAAGGCATGGTTGCTTTTCAGAAAACGCTTTGCAAGCTCGAAACCTATTTTATTGGCTTCTTCTGCTGAAACTTCTCCCGGTTTGAAAGACTGCCGCACTTGGTAGGCAATTACCTCATCCTTGCGCTCGCGCCCGGTAATCTCCTTATACTCACGTTTGGCCAGAAGAAATTCTGCATCAACAGTTTTAGGGTCGCAGGCATATGAGGAGATCAACTCTCCGTTATCTGTTTTATCTGGATTCTTAATATAATCTGTTCGAGCCCTTAGGCATTGCGCAATTGTTTTCCCCTTATTTGTGTGCATGGCAATTAGTTTTGTAGTAGCCAAACGAAAACCTCCTTAAAGCAAAACGGCGGGCTGCATTACACAGACTGCCATTTTGTCATTCATCAATAAATAACTTTGGAAAAGTGGCGAATAATTTTGAAAAGCACTTGCTCATGACGTAACGTCATGTAGTATGATGTCTGTGAGGTGAATCAAATGAGCACGAAGCAATACTCAGTTGGCGAAATTGCCAAATCTACGGGGCTAACGGTACGTACGCTCCAGCATTATGACAATATTGGGCTACTTCCTGCATCCGGCAGAACAGAAGGCGGTCGGCGCTTCTATACGGAAGCGGATCTGGTTAAGCTGACGCAGGTCGTATTTTATAGGTCGCTGGGGATACCCCTGGAGGATATTAAACTAAAGCAGATTGAAACACCCACGCTGCCGCAGCTCAAGCAAACATTGGAAGGACACTATACCCTTCTAATGAAAAAGATAGACGCATTGCATTTGGCCATGTCAGTTATGGAATCCTCGCTGGCGGTGATCCAGTCTGGCCACTACCCTCCCTTTGAGATGCTGACCAAGCTCATTCGCACAGTGGATGGCAGCAGTTTAAGTGATTGGATGGGGTTTGGATTCAGCCAGGATTTGTTGGGTCACTTAGAGGAAAGCGGCATTGCCACCCTGTCCGGGGCGATGGAGTTTTATCACGCGATCAGAGAGATGATGGTGGAAGCGGCAACTCTGAGCGATACTGGCGTTTCTCCTCAGGATGAACGGTCACAAGAATTGGCCAAGCGATGGTGGGAATGGATCACCAGCATGGTGGGCGGCAATGAAAAAGCATTTGGCGAATTGATGCAGGTTAATAAGGATCGTGCCACCTGGCCACAGGCAGACCGTCTGCTCTTTGAAACGGCAGAGCCATATTTAGAAGCATGCCTGGAGCAGTATTTTATTCTGAATCAAATCAATGTGCCGGAAGCGTTTATGAAGCAGGAGGGGCAGGTATGAGCAGGGCAATAGAGGTCGTAGATTTATCAAAAGCCTATGGGAAAAAGCAGGTACTGAGCGGTGTTTCATTTTCCCTTGAAAGAGGTGAAACCTTTGCGCTGTTGGGTGTAAACGGCGCTGGAAAGACCACGGCCATGGAGTGCGTTGAGGGGCTGCGCAAACCGGATAGTGGCATTATTTCTGTTTGTGGATATGATGCGGGCAAGGAACTTCCATTGGTGCAAAAAGTGCTGGGCGTGCAGCTGCAAAGCACGGCGCTTAATGAAACCATGACCGTGAAGGAAGCCATGAAGCTGTTTTGCGCATGGCACAAAAAGCCTTATCGCGGCGATTTGCTCAAGCGCTTCGATATGGATGGGGAGCATCTTGGGAAAACCTACGCGTCCCTTTCCACTGGGCGTAAGCGCAGACTTCATTTGGCGCTGGCGCTGTGCCATGATCCTGAGGTAGTGATATTGGACGAACCCACGGCAGGGTTGGATGTGGAAGGCCGCCATGCGCTGCATGGGGAACTGCGGCGGCTCAAGTCGGCGGGTGTCAGTATTCTGATCGCTACCCATGATATGGCGGAAGCCGAGGCACTTGCCGATACTGTTGCTATTTTAAAAGATGGTGTGATCGCAAGACAGGGCAGCCCGAGGGAGCTGACCGCTGGCGCGGACATTCAAAGCAGGGTGATCATCAAAACGCGCGATGCGTCGCTTTTGCAGTATTCCGAATCAGCCACCCTAAAACCGGAGCAATTGCCGGACAACTATCTTTCCTTCGGTTGCAAGGACGCTGCGGAGCTGTTGCTACCGTTGCTAACACATATTCAACAAAGCCATGACGCGGTAGTTGACCTTCGGGTGGAACGCGCGAGCATTGAGGACATCTTTTTATCCGTTGCGGGAGGGAAGCTTGCATGAAGGCATTTATGAAGCAGCTAGTGATTCAATTTCGAGGTGATATGCGCGATAAAAGCGTATTGATGGTGTATTATATGGTGCCGCTGGTATTCTATCTGGTGATGGCCAGCATTTTTAAGCTGCTGGGCCCGGAGGCAGACAAAACGATGGTAACGGCGCTCTCGATCTTCGCCATGTCGATGTCAGCTTATCTCGGGCTTCCGCAGACGCTTGTGCATGCGCGGGAAAACGGTGTATTAGAAGCTTATCGCGTTGCGGGCATTCCCGCATGGTCAATGCCGCTTGCCGCCATCCTTAACTCCTTTTTGCACATGATGATTGTAGCGGTGCTGATTCTATTGACCGCGCCAACCTTATTTCATGCGCAGCTCCCGGCCAGTATTCCCGCGCACTTGGGTGCCATGGCGTTGATCGCCCTCTGTTCCGAGGCGCTGGGGGTGCTGCTCTCCTGCTTTGTTCGAAAGCAAAGCACACTGACGCTGGCGGGCCAATGCCTGTTCATGCCAACGATCCTACTCTCCGGCATCATGTTTCCCGCAAGCCTTTTGCCCAAGCCCATGCAAATTGCGGCGGAAATCCTGCCCGCAACCCAAGGTATGCGCCTGCTGGGAAACGGCGCGGTGAATCTTTTGCCTTTTGGTGTGCTGATGGGAATAACCATAGCAGCATTTGCGGCTTCGGTTTTTCTCTTTCGGAAGATCAGCAGGAAAGCATAGCGCAGAAGTCCGGGATGACGGCTCATGGTATTACTCCTTCGGCATCCGTGTCGGAGGAGTATTTGTATGGCGTCTGTGCGTTTTACCCCATGAGTTGATTTGACCATTTTATATGCGTATGCTATATTCTTCATATGCAGCTATGGGATGTGGTCGCACACCATGGCTAAAGGAGAAGTTTTCATAATGGCACAGATAGCAGCCAGCGTAACACAGTGGCCAGCGGATATCATGGAGAACTACCGATGGCTGGATGAAAGTCTACAAAGCCAAAAGGCCACTGTAAAGGAATTTCAACCTGCATGGCAGGCTTTCAAATACATGCTGCGGGGCAAGATGTATGCCTATATCGGCGTGAATGACCAAAACAACAGGCCAATCATCACCATGAAGTTAGAACCTGCCTATAGCGACTTGCTGCGCCATGAATATGCTGACATTGAACCTGGTTATTACATGAACAAGACACATTGGAGCACAGTGTATTTGGACGGCGAGGTGCCATATGATGTAGTGATCCACATGGTATCTGCCGCTTATGCACTGATGTTTTCATCACTCAGTAAGAAAGTCCAACGGGAGATATCCTTATAAAAAAGGGGCAAAGCATATGATAAACGGAGATAAAACCAAATTGGTTCCAGCTACATTAGGTGACAGACGAGAAATATATGAGTGGTGCTTCCAATCGGAAACCACCAAATATCATGCTGGGCCGCCTGATTATCCCAACAACCCAATTCCGACATATGAAGAATTTTGCTCATCCGATGATGGGGGCTATACCGAGTATTACTTCACAGGAGAAAAACTGAACGATGGAAGGGGCTTTCTTATTCTGCATGAAGATAAGCCTATCGGCTTTATCAGCTACTGCGCCTTTCACTTGAAACCGAGGATGGCTGAACTTGATATTTGGATGAATTCCGAGGCTAACTGTGGAAACGGGTTTGGCGTTGACGCTTTGATTTCCCTTGGTGATTATTTGAACAAGGAAATGGGCATTCAGGAACTCATCATTGCGCCATCCATCAAAAACACAAGAGCTGTTAGAGCCTATGAAAAAGCCGGGTTTAAGAAAACAGACAAGCCAATGACCTCCTTTTTGTCGGATGCTTATACATTGCTTTTTGGTAATGGTGACTATGGCGTAGACGAAACCGCTATTTTGGTAAGGCAATTTGCCTTATAGAAAATTGACACCAGGAGGATAGGATTATGAGGCGTAATGTGTGGTTATAAGCTGTCCGATGGGAAATGTAAAGATAACCATTGATGGTGTAAATTTTGATTACGTTGCCGAACCATTACCTAAACGCACAAAGTGGTTTGAGGTAGATGGCAGGTATAGGGTTAGAGTGCCTGTTCCAGTCTCCGAGGATAGATCAAAGATTAACTGCTTTTTGGATTTTCCCGAATCAAAGGACATAACTGGTGGAGCAGACAGCGGCCAGGATCTTGCGCTTGTTAGTTTTGACATGGAGGATACTAAAGTAAGCATAGGGACAATAGGCGATCTGTTTCAATTTCGATATGATTATATGGCGAATGGGATTAGCGTTTCTATACCAACAAGTTATGGCAAAGACCATGTATACTTTGCAATAGCTTGGTTGAAGATGATCGATAAGGAGCGACAAGATATTTATACATGGTTTGCGGCTGATCCATCATATTTTGGCTACGAGGAGATATCACACACGACAGAGATCCAGGGTTGATTTAACCTATTCCAGCAAAAACCTGTGAAGCTGATTTCATGTCAAGAGAACAATGCATGGCGGATGAACGATAGCACATTCACTAAAATGGCGGTCTGCATTACACAGACCGCCATTTGCCGTTCATCAATAGTAAACAATATCTTGAAACCAGCACCACAGATCATCTACCCGATTTAGCAACCAGTCCGCCGCCAGCGGGATTCCGTATGGGCTTATGAGAAATGCGACAACCAGCACGATAATACCACTGGTTTTGTCAGCGACAAAGAATCCCAAGATCCCGAATGGTACGAGCAGCCCTGCCGCAAGCCCCAGTAAGGAGGATGAGATGGAGATCGTGAATATCAGAAAAAGAATAATGATTTTCAATACCAACATAACAGGTGCCAATATGATGCGCAGTAACCATTTGAAAAACATAAAGCCATCCTCCTTATTCCAGCGAACCCAACCGGGTCAATAGATTGTTTAAGCCCTTCCAAAGCATTTCCTGCTGCTGATGAATGTCCTTCAGATCAACCTCATACACCCGACCATTTTCGTTGGCACGCTTGGCCAGTTGATTGAGGTTATTGCCCATCCGGCGCATGAGTGAAATCATTTCCTTAAGCTCAGGCAGATCCAGCTTTAAAATATAGCCTTGGAGAGCCATCTTGCGCAGGTATGCGCTTACATTTGTGGTCCCTATCTGCGCCATCTTTTGTTCGATCAACGCCTGCTCAGCCTCCGTGATGTAAAAAACTGTCCTGATATTTCGAATTCGTTTTTTCATATTCATTATCGCGTCGGTTCGGATTTTTTGCAAGGATGCAGAGGTGAAACCTTGGCAGAATGTTTTTGCAGAGCGGCTTGCACGGAGGGCTTTTCCTCCTCCAGCACAGCCTTCCGCATCAATTTGATATATCCATCCAGTATGGCGGGATGGCTTTCAACCACATACTGCGCCCTGCGATCGAAGCCCAGGGCATCATCTCTGGGAATGTCAAAGCCGTTTGCCCAGGCTTTATTGTCGCGGGAGAAGCGCCCATCCCATTCTTTCTGCTGTGCGGTACAAGCTAAAACAAAGCACACCCTTTCAGCTCCATAGATACCTAAAGCACGCTGCACGCATTTCTCCCCCAAGTACATCCCATCGAAGTTTTCTGAAATGTTGCGCTCAATTTCACTCCGGCAAGCAATATTGGCAAGATTGGAGGCACGGTATTGATCCAGCTCGCCATGCTCCTTGGCGTATGCCGCCGTCTGGTGATATACCGGGGCTTTTTCTATATGTTCCATTTATATAGATACCTCTCTTTCGGTTGATTTTTGAGTAGCCCCCGGTATGCAGGGCACTTTCAAGGCTTCCAGCACGGATGTGCGTTTGGGTTCATCCCTTGGCACTTCCTCTGGGACAGGAGAAGCCCTGTCCATATTGAGATCCGCATCCAATTCAGCCAACCGCGCACTTTTGTTTTTCAACTCCGCTTCCTGGGGGAAAGGTTTGCCGATCTCCATTTTGGCAGCTTCCATCTGTTGCTGCATATTAGCACAGTGAATCTCCGTTTCCTGGATACGCAGCGGGATATGTGACAGCGTGTTTTCCATGCGTATCAGGTTGCCTTTGGCATCAGTGCCGACCTCCATCTTGTGAGAAACGCTGCCCTTTAAGCCAAGCAAAAACTTATTACTGAACGAATCGTAATGGACGTGTATGGCAAACCCACGATAATGCCTGACCGAAACCTCCTGTCCATGGGCGGCCTCTTTGCACGCTTCAAGGATCGCCATGCCGGCAGCTTCTTTATCCATAAGCATACGGCCCTTGAACGCCAAACCCACAAAGTCCTCTGCCGGGAGGGGATGGGCCTCCAGCGTGGCCAGATCTTGCTTGCACCCCTCAATGAACCGCTCATCATGGGCGATCTGCTGGGGAAAGTATTTGAGCAGTTGATCCTCCAGCTTATATTGCTTGCTCAAATGGTCGGCTTTGAGAAGTTTTAGCCGCGCTACATCCACATCTAAATCCATCTTTTCGCGAATCCTTGGATCGCCGGCACATAACGCTTTTATCTCCGCATATGAAAGAGCCGTTTCATCCACATCCTCACAGGAGCGAACGGGGCTTTTGCTGGTCATGATCTGCGCGATAAACTTCTGTTTATTTTCCACAGTCTGCCAGAGGTACGAATCGAACGTTCCCTCTGTTGCGTAGCGGTAAATATGCACTTCTTTGTTTTTGTTGCCTTGCCGCACAATACGCCCAGCTCGCTGCTCCAGATCCCCCGGCCGCCACGGACAATCTAGGTCGTGAAGCGCCACCAGGCGATCCTGGACGTTGGTGCCTGCCCCAAGTTTAGCTGTGCTGCCCAATAAAACACGCACTTGGCCTGCCCGCACTTTGGCGAACAACTCCTTTTTCCGCACTTCCGTATTTGCTTCATGGATGAAAGCGATCTGCTCGGCTGGCACGCCTCTTGCCACAAGCTTCGAGCGAATATCGTCGTAAATATTGAACCCGGCAGTGGGCGTATCATCGCTGATGAGGCTGTTTTCCTTTGATGAAGCCGTTTTAGGTGTGGAAATATCACAAAAAACAAGCTGGGTCAGGAGTTCTTCCTGCCCTTCATCCCATATCCGATGGATATTATCAATACAGGCATTCACCTTGCTGGACGGATCATCTGGCAGGAGCGGGTTAATGAGCCGCTGATCCAGCCCAAGTTTACGGCCATCCGAAGTGATCTTGAGCATATTATCCGCCGAGGGGTCGACAGAACCGGTATGAACCAATGCCGCCCGCTCAGATAACGCTTGCACCATCTCCTGCTGGAATTCAGAGGGCTTGACCACCACGGTTTCGTAATGGGCTTCGGGGGTGGGGAGGTTGAGCTGATCCGCCGTTTTGATATCCGCCACCTCCTTAAAGATGGTCATCAGCTCCGGCAAATTGAAGAACTTAGCAAAACGTGTGCGTGCCCGATAGCCTGTCCCTTCCGGGGCCAATTCAATGGCGGTTGTAGTCTCGCCAAATGTCGAAGACCAAGCATCAAAATGGGTCAGATTCTTTTGTGCCAGCGTGTTATATTGCAAGTAACGCTGTATGGTATAGAACTCTGTCATACTGTTGCTGACTGGTGGGCCCGTCGCAAATACGATCCCTCGGCCACCAGTCAGTTCATCCATATAGCGGCACTTGGCAAACATATCAGATGATTTCTGTGCTTCACTGGTGGAAAGACCCGCTACATTGCGCATTTTCGTGTATAGAAAGAGGTTTTT
>JAVBTR010000093.1:0-24230 GCA_031556065.1 Eubacteriales bacterium
AAACCCGGACCTGATCAGCCGTACGGTGCTAAGCAAGGGCTTGGACGCGGGTACCGCTTTTGAAATTCTTTCTATCGATATTGCCGACGTGGACGTTGGCCGCAATATTGGCGCCCAATTGCAAATGGATCAGGCTGAGGCTGACCGCCGCATTGCCCAGGCCAAGGCGGAAGAACGCCGAGCCATGGCTGTTGCCCATGAACAGGAAATGAAGGCTGCCGTGCAGGAAATGCGCGCCAAGGTAGTAGAAGCGGAGGCCGAGGTGCCCCGGGCTATGGCGTCTGCCTTAAAGGAAGGCAAGCTGGGTGTGATGGATTACTACCAAATGCAAAACACCATTGCCGATACCAATATGCGTGAAGGCATCGCCAAGGTGAGTGCGCCTCAGAGTGTTATGGATATCGACGACAAGAAGAAAAAGTAAAGCCTTTTGAAAGGGTGAAGGGAGGGATTCCATGGAAATTCTCATATTAGGGCTGATTGTTTGGGCCATTAAAAATATTATGAAAAGCGGCCAGGCGCAGTCCGGGAAAAAATCCTCCATCCCCGTGAAGCAATGGATGAGCCAATTGGATAACATTGAAAAGATGTTTCAACCCTCCATTGCGCCTGTGCCTGTACCCGCACCTGTAAGCGTATCCCAGCCAATTCCGGTAAGTACCATGGGTTACGATACCTATGAGGGGATCGACCTTTGCCACGATGAAGGGCGCTTTGTGCCCATGGAAGGCATCGACCCTTGCCATGATGGTTTTTATCAGCCGATTCGGGTATACGAGGAACCGGAAAACGAGCACATGGAGCATACCGCAGAAGGGTTCCCTGTTTTGACAAAGGATTCTCTTGTGCAGGCGGTAGTTATGTCGGAAATTTTGAACCGCCCCATAAAAAGAGCCGGGAGGCGCATTAGGTGAAGGACATTAAGGTTCTCATTGCGGACGACGATAGCGGAATGCGCTCAATTATGCGCAAGATGATCGAGCGGGTGGAAGGCTTCACGCTGATGGATGAAGCGGATAACGGTACGGATTTGATCCAGCTGTTTGAAAAGCATCAGCCTCATGTGGTGTTCCTGGACGTGGAAATGCCAGGGATGACGGGCGTGGAATGTGCCAGGGTGATCCAGGACATGGACCCCCGGGCTGTGATCATTTTTGCTACAGCGCATGATTGCTATATGGGGGATGCGTTTGAAGTTTACGCCTTTGATTATTTGGTGAAGCCTTTTAAGGTGGATCGGGTGATCAAGACCCTGGAACGTGCCAGAGACCGTATTGCCAAGCTGGATGAAACACCCCTTCCGCCGTTGAATAAGCCGGAAAAAAAAGCTTCCAGCGGCAGGCTGATGCTAAGGCACCGGGAAGGGGTAACCTTTGTAAACATGCAGGATATTGTGCTGGTCCAGCGCGAAGACCGGGCCACGGTGATTTATGCAATTGGGGATGAACGGTATGTAACTGGCGAATCCCTGGGGGAAACCGAGGCGCGGTTGGATGCGGATATATTTTTCAGGTGTCATAAAAGCTACATTATTAATTTAAACCAGATTAAGGATATTACGCCTTATGGAAGATGGACCTATGTTATCAGGTTGAATGGCACAGCTCATGATGCGCTGATTACCCATGAAAAATATGAAGAGCTGGAGCACATGTTTGGATAGAAAAAAATCAACAGACAAAAAAGCGCGGGGAATATTCCTGCGCTTTTTTTGTCTGCAAATTAACAAAAATCTAATCAATGCATTGAAAAACAGACATAGAAATGATATACTTTACAAAGTCTAGAGATATTTGTACAATTATGCCATCATAATAGGGGGAATTGACGTGGCTGGATATGTTTCTGAAGCTGTTATCAAACGCTTGCCCGGGTATTACCGCCATCTGCGCGAATTGGAAGCAGCAGGCGTAGTCCAAATTTCCAGCCAGGAATTGGGTAAACGCATGCAGTTGACTGCTTCCCAGATCAGGCAGGATATTAACTGTTTTGGCGGTTTCGGCCGCCAGGGCTACGGCTATAAGGTATCTGAATTAAAAGGCCATATCGGAGAAATCTTAGGTATAGATAAGCCCCATAGCATGATTATTATCGGTGCGGGGAATATTGGTAATGCAGTGGCGCAATACCCTTCTTTCATTAAAGAGGGTTTTCAGACCGTGGCTATTTTCGACAAGGATTCCCAAAAAGTGGGTCGCCCTATCGGCAACCAAACCGTTCGCACTGTTTCTGAACTGGAAGAATTTCTTATGTCCACCCATGTGGATATTGCTGTTCTGGCCGTGCCGGTGCCTGATGCCCAGCATATGCTGGAACGCTTAGGTGCGCTGGGTGTCCAGGCTGTGTGGAATTTTGCGCCTACAGACTTAAAGCCGCCCAAGGAAATGATTGTGGTTAATGTGCATTTAAGCGATAGCCTGCAGATCCTGTCCTATAAAATGACCCACTGCGACGAGAAATAAGAACCAATAACCGGAAGGAACTTTTTTACATGACCAGAGCACCGCGCAGCGAGCAGGCCAACAATGGCAAGCCTCGCGTGATGATGGCCAGGCAAGTGGAGGAACAGCCACAGGGCGGCTATCAAACCCCTGCCTATGAACCTCAGACGGCTTATTACGCCACCTATGACTCCTACGATCCGTACCGCCCTAACAATAAACGCCTTTCGGGAAGCGGAAGCGGTAACAAGCCTGTGAGCAATGGTGGCAAGAAAAAGAAGAAAAAGAAATTCCCCATTGTTTCAGTGATCGTTTCCATTATCTGCTCCGCATTGATCGCTATTGGGGTTTATTTAGTGGCACCTATGCTTTTAAACGGGGTCAGCGCGCCGTATACCTTTGTGAACGGCTTTATTCTTCCGCGGGATGAAAAAAAGATTGCTGAATTTGCTTATTATCAGCAATTAACCCAGCCCTATTTGGAGAACAATACGATTTTTCCCGGGGTGTATATCGACAACAACCACATGGGCGGCAAAACCCTGGAGGAGGCCCGCCAGCTTCTCAACCAGAGCGATGTGGCAGCATCGCAGAACTTTAAAGTCACTGTGAATATTGGCAACAAAAGCTGGCCTATCGATTCCAGCATGGTGCCTCTTTCACGAAATATTGAACAGGTGCTTCTAACTGCCTTTTCCTATGGTCGGCTATACACCTTTTCCGGCGGCAAGCCTCCCTATCTTCAGCGGACCCAATTGGCTACCAACTTTAGGGATGAAACCGGCTATGTGAAGCTTTCTACGGAAGTGACCTACGATCATGACCGGGTAAGGGAGTTAACAGACGCAATCACAGCCTGGATCAACCGCCCGGCGGTGGATTCCATTGTGGAAAAATTCGATTTTGTACGCAAAACCTTCACCTTTACCGATGAAGAATATGGTGTAACCATAGATGGGGAACAGCTTTACAAAGAGGTCATCGCCAAGCTGGATGCCAGAGAACCCAACGCCGTACTGAACTTTGAACCGGTTGTGGCTACCCCCAACACCACCAAGGCCCAGATGATCAACGATTACAGGCTTATTTCTACATTCACCACCGAAACCACCAGCAATTCCAACCGCAACACCAATGTGCGCCTTTCGGCAGAGGCCATTAACGGACGAGCGATTATGCCTGGAGAAACCTTTTCCTTTAATGAAACAACCGGCCAGCGGACCGAAGCCAAGGGCTATAAGGAGGCCATTGCTATCGCGGGAGGCCAAAGCGTGCCGGATATCGGCGGCGGCGTTTGCCAGACCTCCGGGACCCTCTTTAACGCTGTGGCCAGGGCGGATTTACAGATCGTGTCCCGCAGTCCCCACGCCTGGCCTAGCACCTATGTGCCCAAGGGTATGGACGCCACTGTTAACTGGCCTAACCTGGATTTCAAGTTTAAAAATAACAAGGATACCCCTATTTATATCGTAGCCTACTATGCCGATCGAAAGATCACCGTAGAAATCTATGGCAAAACCCTGGGGGATGGCATTACCATTGATCTAAGCTCGGAAGTCACTAAAACCATCAAGCCCCCGTCGGATGTCAACTATGTGCGAAATTCAAATCTGGCTTCCGGTACCAGCAAGGAAACCATTCAGGCCCGTACAGGCTATGAAGTGGTTACATACAAAATCTGGTATCAGAACGGCCAGGAGATTAAAAAGGAAGTTTTCTTCAATTCCACCTATAAGATGTACCAGAAAACGGTGGAGTATAATTAAGGGACATTTTCCAAAGGGGTGAGAGCCATGCGCAAAGGAGATTCAAAAAAGCAAGCCATTTTAGACGTGGCTCAGCGGCTTTTCTACCAAAAAGGCTACGAACAGACTTCCGTCCAGGATATTCTTTCGGTATTGAACTGTTCCAAGGGCAGCTTTTACCACCACTTTGAAAGCAAGATATCCGTGCTTGAAACCCTGTGTGTCCAGCGGGCCCAGAGGGCTGTAGGGGTCTACGAAAAAGCCATTGCAGGGGATATGACGGTGCTGGATAAGCTTAACCTGATTCTCTACCATGCCATGCCCATCAGAAAAGTGGAGCAGCCCTTTCTTCTTCTAATGCTGCCCATGGCTGCCAGCCCTGAAGGGCTTACATTAAGTATTCAATACGCCAATGCCATTACCCAGGCCTTTACCCCTGCAATGGAAGCCATTCTTCTCCAAGGCGTTCAGGATGAAACCTTCTTTATTCCCAAAATAGAAGGTCTCAGCGGTATTTTGCTTATGCTATTAAACCATCTGTGGCAAGAAGCAGCCTACATGCTGGGGGATTGCAAGATTCACGGCGAAAACGTAGATGCCAGCGCCGTACTTCCTCTTTTGGAAGTAACCCGATACGGCATCGCACGCTTGGTGGAAGCCCCCCATGGTGCGGTGGAGATCATTCGCATCACAGAAATGGTTCCCGTTTTGGAAAGCGTACTGGTAAGAATGCGGTTGGAGCCATAAGTTGTATATGTTTACGGGGCTGTCGCAATAAGGAAAAACGCTGGGACGCTGTCCCAGACCCAGTTTAAGGGATTTTATCCCTTAAAAATCCCATAATGGGATCAAAGGGATGTATCCCTTTGCGGGTTCCAGGGGCAGAGCCCTTGGCGTTCCTTGATTCTTAGTGCGACAGCCCCATTCTATCAAACGAAAACGGCATTATGTTATTTTTTGCTTTTTTTATTGGGCATGGGTTTTATTGTTTGCCGCTTTGGGGGCACCAGGCAATAGTTGCTGGTACCGATCAAATCCTCCCTGCCGCAGGCATGGAGCGCTTTTCTTACAATCTCATGATTTTTAGGATAACGGTATTGCAGCAGTGCCCGCTGCATGCCTTTTTCTTCCGGTGTTTTGGGCACAAAAACCTGCCGCATGGTCAGGGGATCAAAGCCGGTGTAGAACATGCAGGTGCTCATGGTGCCGGGGGTGGGATAGAAGTCCTGCACCTGTTCTGGCTGGTGGCCCGTATCCCGCAGGTATTCGGCCAATTGTACCGCGGATAGCAGATCGCAGCCAGGGTGGCTGGACATGAAGTAAGGCACCAAAAATTGTTTTAAGCCAAGGGTCTTGTTCATGTTTTCATATTTTTTGACAAATTGATCGTACACCTCCCGGCCTGGCTTACCCATTTTGGATAGGGTCTGGGGGCTGATATGCTCTGGCGCTACTTTTAATTGTCCGGAGATATGATGCTGGCACAGCTCCCTTAAAAAGGTGGAATCCTTATCGGCCATGATATAATCGTACCTTAGGCCTGAACGGATGAAAACTTTTTTTACTTTTGGTAGCGCCCGCAATTTGCGCAGAAGAGAAACCAGTTCCTTATGACTTACGTTCATATTTTTGCAGGGATAGGGGTATAAGCACTGCTTGTTTTTGCAGGTGCCGGATTTTAATTGCTTATCGCAGGCTGGCTGCAAAAAGTTGGCTGTGGGGCCGCCCACATCGTGGATATAGCCTTTAAAATCTTTGCGCTTGGTAAGAAGCTCGGCTTCCTTTAAAATGGACTCGGTGCTTCTTGAAACCACGATCCGCCCCTGGTGGAAGGTCAACGCGCAAAAATGACAGCCGCCAAAGCAGCCACGGGTAGAGGTAATGGAAAAAGCGACTTCGTTTAGTGCCGGAATACCTCCTAAGGAGGCATAGCTGGGGTGGGCCTCCCGCATGTAAGGCAGGGCGTATACCCCGTCCATTTCTGGCCGGGTCAGTGGCATGGCCGGGGGCGTCTGCACCAGATAACGGTCCTTGTCCTGCATCTGGCAAAGAACCTTGCCCCGAACTGGATCCTGTTCATCGTATTGTATTTTAAAGGCTTGAGCGTAGACCTTTTTATCCTTCACCACTTCATCGTGGGAAGGCAGGAGGATCGCTGTATCGTCCAGGTTTTTTTGCATGTAGCAAATGCCTGGGATGTCCTTCAATTTCTCTTTATCACAACCGTCCTTGGCCCAGTTACAAAGGGCTACCACGGATTTTTCGCCCATGCCATACATCAGCGCTGTGGCGCCGCTATCCACCAAAATAGAGCGGCGAATTTTGTTGTCCCAGTAATCGTAGTGGGAAAAGCGGCGAAGGCTTGCTTCCAGGCTGCCAATAAAGATAGGGGAATGGGAGTAATGCTTGCGGATTTGGTTGCAGTAAACGATCGTGGCCCGGTCTGGCCGCATACCTGCCTTGCCGCCAGGGGCGTACACATCCTCGCTGCGAGGCTTTTTAGCCGCGGTGTAGTGGTTTACCATGCTGTCAATGCCGCCGGCGGAAACCAGAAAGCCGTATTTAGGCTGGCCGAATTCTGTGAACGCTTTTTCATTTTTTACATCGGGAAGGCAGAGCATGGCCACTTTATAGCCTGCTTTTTCAAGCACCCTAGAAATAATGGCATGGCCAAAGGAAGGGTGATCCACATAAGCTTCGCCCACCACATATACAAAATCTGCCTGAGCCCAGCCTCGGCCCTTCATCTCTTTAAAACTCAAAGGCAAGAATGCCAAAAAAATCCCTCCATCCCTATAACATTGTTATTGTAGAGAATGGAGGGATGCTTGTCAAGCAAGGGGAGAAATACGGAATCTTGCGTCGTGAATTCGGTGGTCGTCTATCAAGGTTAAAGCCCCGCCTGTAAGCTTTTCCCCATCCAGGGTAGGGTAGACTACATCCTTGGAAGCAGTAATATGCCAGGTGCTCTGGCCGTAAAAGAAGGTGATGGAAAAATCTTCCCAGGCTTCGGGCACAAAGGGTTTTAGTTTTAGGCTGTTGCCTACTTTGGTAAAACCCAGAATCTGTTCAAGCACAATGGTGTAAAGCCAGGCCGCGCTGCCTGTGTACATGCTCCAGCCGCCCCTGCCATACTGCTTTTGATTGGTGTAAATATCCCCTGCCATAAAGTAGGGCTCCAAGCGGTAACGAAGGGCATTGGGGATATCCAGGGAATGGTTGATGGGTAAAAGCGCGTTTAAAAGATCCAGTGCTCTGTCTTTCCAGCCAAGCTCCTTCATGGCCCAAATAACCCAGGGGACCGCGTGGGTGTACTGGCCGCCATTTTCGCGGATACCAGGCAGGTAGCCGGCAATGTAGCCCGCTTTATCCAAGGGTTCAAAGGGCGGAGTCAACAGCTGCATAACGCCGATATCGCTTAAATATAGCCTTTGGTAGGCCTCATTAAGTCCCTGAGCGGCTCTGTCCCGGCGGATGCCGCTTAGGACAGCCCAGCTTTGGGAAAGGCTGTCGATCTGGCAGGCAGAGGCGCTTTGGCTGCCCAGGGCTTCGCCATTTTCGTAATAGGCCCGCAGGTACCAGTCCCCATCCCAGCCATGATCGTCAATGGCTTTTAATAGATCGTCCCGAAGGTTTAAAAGGGCTTGCTTTTCGTTGTTATCGCAAAGGGGTGCGAAATCCTTAAGCATGGCAGCCATAAAAAGTCCCAGCCAGATGCTTTCCCCTCCAACGGTGCTCATCCCGTCGTTCCAATCCCCCCCTTGCATCAGAGGAATCCCGTTCGGCCCGAAGCGGACCCGGGAAATGGCTTTCAGACAATGGGCCATCAGGCTCTCCTGGTAGAAGGTCATGTCCGGGGTGTGGTAAAGATCTTGCTGGTTTTCGCTCAATTCCGGTGCGCTTAAGTAGGGTGCTTCCGTGGATAAGATGGTTTCATCCCCGGTACGCTTCACATACCAGGCCGTCAGATAAGGTAAGAATAAAAGATCGTCAGATATGCGGGTGCGCACGCCCTTGCGTTCCGGGTGCCACCAGTGCTGTACATCCCCTTGTTCGTACTGGTGGGCGGCGCAGTTAATAAGATGCGCCCGCACGGCGGCAGGGTCTGTGTGCATAAGGAGTACCATGTCCTGCAATTGATCCCGAAAGCCGATGGCCCCTCCGGCCTGATAAAACCCAGCCCTGGCAAAGAGGCGGGAAGACAATACCTGGTAAGGCAGCCACTTGTTCATTAAAATATTCAGCTTTTCATCCGGCAGGGAAAAGCGAAGGTTCCCTACCCTTAATTGCCATGCCTGTTGAACACCCCGAAGCCGCTTGGTGATACCTTCTTGCAAAAACACATCAACACATTGGCGGATTTGCTCCCTTGATGCCATGGCGCCCAGCAGGTAGGTAACGGTAATCAATTGATCGGCCTTTAAGGTGGTTTCCATGGGATTCTGATTGGGTGCCAGGCAGCTAATGAAGCAAAGGGCTGGGAAATCCGGTTGAGAAGCAATTAAAAGATCGCCCTCTTTTTGCAAAGAAACCAGTTGCCCATCTTTAAACTCCGTGCCCATCATGAAATCCACTTCGTGGGCGATAGACAAGTGCCGGGTTTGAGGCAGCGTGTTTTTAACCCGCAATTGGCGTACAGAAACCGGGTATTCCTCGTCGGTAAAAACCGTTAAGCTGCATTCATACCCAAGGCCTATGGAAAAATAGGTGGTTACACCCATGGAATGGGTACAGCGATGGTTTAAGGCCTGGCCATATGGCATAAGGGTTGGGGAGAAAAGACTGTCCATTTCCCTGTCGTAAAGTGTGATTCTCTCCCCGCTGTGGTACTGGATGGGATCGTTGTAGAAGGGGGTGATACGGCCATTGTGACTGTTTTGAAAGTAACTGAAGCCAAAGCCCGATTCTGTGACAAGACTGCCAAATTCCTTAGTACAAAGCATATTGCTCCAAGGGGCAGGGGTGGGGATGGCATTAATAAGATCGATGGCATAATCGTAATCCGTTGGGGTGAAGCCACCAAAACCGTTGAAGAAAAGGCGGTCCATTTTAGGCAAGGCAGGGGCAGACTGCTTGATGGGAGGAGCGGTTTTTTCTTCAGCTGGCTGGATCAGTTTTTGCAGCTGGGCAGCTAAAGAGCCGTCCTCGCCCTTTAATACCAGACGGGAAAAGGTTTTGAGCAGCTGAATGTGATCGGGATTGTGAACGGATTCTTCGATGATATGCACGTTTTGGGGCTGGCCGGATAAGGTAACCGCATCGGCCACGGTGCTGTGCAAAGGCCTGTCGTAGGCGGGCAATTCTTTAATCACCAGGGCCAGATCAACCCAGAAGCCCTGCATGGCGTAAAGGCTGTGAGCAGACAATGCCGTTTTCACCAGGGCCATGTGCTCTCTTTTGGAAATAAGCACTGTTAAAAGCGGCAAATCCCCGCTGATGCCCAGGCTCCATAGGCCTTCAATGCCTAAAGAGCAGGGTTCTTCAATGATTTGGGGTCTTGAATATAGCAGTGCGCCGGAAAGGCGGCCAAAGAGGTTATAAAAGAAATCGCTTAATGCCAGATGCCGCATGGTCACGAGCCCCTGGGTCTGGCTCAGGTCCAAAATGTGCAAACTTTGGGCAATGCTCTGGTAGCGCTCCAGCACTGCGGCGGGAGTGCATTTTTGCTCATGATCGTAGTGGGTTACATACAAAAACCGAAGCTTTTCATGGGCGGGCAGAAGGACCCTCGCCCGGATGGACATACAGGGGTTAATGGCCGGACCTACGAACCCGGCACTGCGTTCGATCGCTTCTGACAACTGAAGGGGAGAAGATACGCCCCCGTTGCGGCCAATGAACGCGCCCCGGTCTGTTTGCAGGATGGTATGCATAAGCTCCCCCTCCGCGATCAGCGCATGGGTGCATATTTTGCCAGTGCCAGTGCCATCTTTAGGCCGCCGTCTGGCGGTTAAGGCGAATTTGCCCAGGCGGCCCGTTTCAATGAACAGGTCCCCGAAGGCTGGATGGGCCATATCGGCTTTTTGTCCGTTTAAGCTCAACTCGAAGTAATCGCATAGCTCTAGGGGAATTTCTTGGCCGGAGGGATTGGTTAATTCAATTAAGTGGAGGGCGGCCCCATCAATGGGATTAACAAAATAGGTGATTTGACTTTCAAACAGGGGGAATTTTCTTTGAAAGATGGCCTTGCCAGTGTAAAAGGTGGTTTTGCCGGGGCTGTCCGGGTCAGTTAAGAGCATGATTTCATTGGTGTTCGGGTCCTTCACATAAAAACGGATGCCGCTTTTTTCGCGAGAATCATCCCGGAAGCGGGAGAGCATAACCCCCTGGTTTTGCATATAGCCGCTACCCATGGCATCCACCATTAAGGTGGTGCCGCCGCCGTACATTAAATGTGCATCCACAGGGGCGGTATCTACTTGGGCTTCGCGCATGGCGATAACGGGCGGAGTTCCTTTGGTTGCTGCCATTTTTTTAGGCCGTGTCTTAAACACAAAGCCAGGAGCCCTCTCTTCTAGCAATAGTTCATAAGCTTTGGCCTGGGGCAGGGCGAAAAAGTATTTTTGCAGGGCGTTATCCTTAAGGCCATTGCATAAGGCGCATAAAATCATGCCCTGGTGATGGGCCATCTGGCTTTTAACGATTTGGTACGGTTCTTGGCCCACGCGGTTAGGATCGAAATCCACGGCTTCATAGAGGCCCATGGGGTAATGCCACTTTTTTTGTATCATGGCCCGTAGGTTGGCCGATACCCTTGCTGGATAAAGGGGGAAAGCCAGAAGGGAGGCATAGGGCGCGATCACTTCCGCGTTGACTTCACCGCTTAAGGCCAGAGCGGGCAGGCCGAAGGCTTTGTATTGGTAGTTAAGCGCTGGGTCGAAAGCATAGTAACCGCTTTCTGACACGCCGAAAACCCCTGCCTTTTGATACCGTGCCTGGATGGCGAAGGCTCCCTTAGCACCGTCGGATAAGAGGGTGCCCCGAATATAAGGCAAAAGCAAATGGGGCATTAGGTATTCGAACATGGTTCCGCTCCAGGAGATCAATGTTACGTGGCCTTTAAAGCGGATCAGCGTCCGTCCCAGGCGGGACCAGTGGCGGATAGGTACCTTCTTTGTCATAATGGCTACAAAGCTTAGCAGCCTTGATTCCGAAGCCAGCAAATCGTAATGGCCCTTGGTCAGATGCTGGTTTTTCGTATCGAAACCGATGTGGAATAGCTGAGCTGTTTGATCGAACAGGGCGCTCAAATCGGTTCTTTCGGCCAACTCATCCACCCTGGCGGAAAGGGAATGGAGGCTGGTATCCATGTTAGGAGCCAGGGTGCGAAGGGCTTGGGAGACTGTTAGCAGGCAGGCCATTAAATTCCCGGAGTCCACTGAGGAAATGAAGTAAGGTGGCAGTGGTTCCAACGTTTTCGTATCGTACCAATTGTACAAATGCCCCTGCCATTTTTCTAAATGTTCCAGGGTATCCATGGTGTGGGCTATTTGACGGCCCATTTCATCCGCGTCCATAAAGCCCAGTTCATGGCCAGCTACAAGGGACAGCAAATAAAGCCCGATGTTGGTGGGGCTGGTGCGGTGGGCAAGGCCTTTATCTGGGTGTAGCTGCAAATTATCCGGAGGCAAAAAGTGGGTTTCTTCCGTAACAAGCTTCTGAAAAAACTGGAAGGTCTGTCCGGCCAGCTCCATGGCCTGAGACCGATCCTCTTCGGATAAGCTTTCCTTCTTTTCAAGGGGTCCGTTAAGCTTTTTCATAGAAAAGGGGGCCAGGGCAAACAAAACTGCCAAGGGAATGTAGTAGGCGGCTTGAGGCAGGGAGATCAGGCATAACAAAAGCATCAGCCCGCCACCGGCGTACTGAATAAAGCTGTCAAAGCCTTTGGGATTGCCGTGGATATCCCCCTGGGCGGCGGTAACCCAATCCAGCATATGTCGGTGGGAAATGAAAACCCGGTGCAGCGTGCGCAGGATGGCGTCCCCCATGGTAAACGCTTCCAGGGGCAAAAAGGCCAGCCGGGTAATAAAAACCAAAAGGCCAGTATAGGAGGGTGCCAGCAGCACTTCCAGCTCTGTGGCTAGCACGCCTAAAGCGAAGAGCCAAGGGTTTTTGAAATAAGCGCTTAAGAGAAGCAGCATCAGCCTTGCGATGGGTACCAGGCTTCTTAACAGGTTATCCCAAATTTTGTGACGGGAAAAGGTGCTTAAGGGTGTGCGTTTCACTTGACCGGGAGGGAAAGGCAAAAGCCAAGGCAGCAATTGCCAATCCCCGCGAACCCAGCGGTGCTGGCGCTTTAAAAAGCCCTCCAGGGTTTTGGGGTGGCCATCATACAAAACGATATCTCCCGCCAAGCCGCAGCCTGTGAGTTCCCCCTCCAGTAGATCGTGGCTTAAAACCGAGTTGGGACGAATGTCATTTTCCACTGCCTCCATGAAGGTATCGGGGGTATAGATGCCCTTGCCTGTAAAGGAGCCCTGGCAGGCGATATCCTGGTACAGATCGCTGATGGCGCTGTTATATGGGTCCACCCCACCGCTGCCCCCCCACAAAAAGGAAATGGGCGTGGAAACTGTGGCGGCGGAAACCTCCATTCTAGGGGCAATAATGCTCATGCCGCGCATTTGACCGTCGATCTTGCGGCGAATCTGCAGAGGGTGGGAAATGGCTCCGATAAGGCGCTTGGCGCTGCCTGGAGGCAAAATGGTATCGCTGTCCAGGGTGATTACATAGCTATAAAAATGTGTCAGGCTTTTCAAATCCACATTGGTATAGATAATAGGATCGTCGTTTTCACGGCCAGTTAAATAGCAGTTGAGCATTTCCAGGGCGCCGCGCTTGCGCTCTCGGCCAATGTAGCGGCTTTGCTTGGGGTTAAAGGTCCGTCCCCGCTGTACGAAATAGAAGGTGCCGTTTTGGATTTGCTGGCTTAAGGCGCTGATGGCTGCTTGGCCGGCACGGACGATATCATCATCTGCCAAAAGGGACTGGGTGTCGCTGTCCTTAAAATCGGATAGCAGCATAAAATGCAGTTGCTTATCTGGGTTGGCGTGGTGCAAAACCGAAAGCTGCCGGGCCATGGAAAGGGCCTGGGCAGGGGAGGTCATCAGAGTTGGAATGACCACCAGGGTCCGCTGGTCCGCTTTCAGGTTTTCAATTTGCATTCGTGGCAAAAGCCGTACGGGGAGCAGGCGCCGGGTTCCGAAACGGATCAGATAGCGGATCATCTGGGTTGAAAGAATCACAGCTCCAAGGCTCATTAAAAAGGGTACGCGAAAGTAAATCAGTGCTAAAACAGTAAGCACTGTCCATAAAAAAAGGCAGAGCCGATATAAGCCCCGGGCATGCTCTTTAAACCATAAGTGGCAGGAAAAACCAAGGCGCTTTATTTTAAGGGCCTTTTTAAGCTGCTTTTCCCCACGGGGCTCTAATAGGTAATAACCAGCATGATCGTGCACCCCATCGGCCTTTTGTTCTCGGCTCAATTGGCAGGCAGCCTGGGCCAGAGCTGATTCTGTAACCCCCATTTGCCCACAAAGCCGTTGAACCCGAAAACAGTAATATTGGCGGCTTTCAAAATCCATCCGGGCATAGGTACCGGAAGCGTCTTTTAAAAGGCTATTGTGGATGGGGTTATGCTCTTCCAATAATTCTTGCCAGGGCAACTGTTCCACCATTTTCAGAGAGTGAATGGCATTGGCAACCCAGTGACGGTTTTCTGATTGACGCAGATGCTCTGTCTGGACCAGATCGATGGCATCCAGATCCAGGCGCTTTAGCTGGCTGTGAATCCAGGTAGCGCTGCTGGAGTCGTCGGCCTCTTTCAGGGCGGATAAAAGCTTTTCCCAAAAGGCGGTGCTGCGCATTTTCAGGCGGTTTTGGTTTACGCTATGTTTATGCAAAAGGGCATGGGCCGTACGCTGGGCATCGGTTACATCCTTTTGCAGAGCCAATACATGAGAAAGCATTTCGCTTAGAAGGGTCAACAGGGCTGTTTTCAAGGCCAAAGGGAAGGCGTAAAGCTCTTTTTGGCTTAAAGGGCAAACCTGGTAATAGGCATTTAAACAGCGAATACAAAGCTCCTTGGTAATCAGTCCGCCGCTGTGGGAAACCATTTCATTGGCCAGCTTCATAATGCGCGTGCTGCCATCCCGTGTTTTAGGCAGTGAACACTGGCTCTTTAATTCATACTGAACGCTTTGCAATGCTTCCTCAATGCGGCGCATATGATCGCAAAGCCATTGGGCGGCAGGCAGAAGGGTTTTTGTATCGGTCTTGCTGAACTGTTTTCTGGCGCGGTGAAGCGCCTGCCTCATATCCCGTGGCAAGGCAAGGCGTGCTTGGCCTTTGGTTTGTAAGGATGGTTCCAGAAGCTTTATATGCCGAATCATCTCCTCACTTGAAAGAGGCGAATCCCGCAAGGTGCGGCGGTGGGGGTCGTGCCTTGTACGTTTGAACTCCATTAGCGCTACCATCAATAATAATCCTACGCCAATAAGGGAAATCGTAAGCTGCATAACCGCCATCCTCTCAATAAGCAAAGTTGCCTACGCTTATTGTGCGCAAAAAAACACCGCTTATGCCCATTCGCAGCATAAGCGGTTAACCTATGAGAGGATCGGAAGAACGAAATCCGTTAAGGTCTTGATGGCGCGTTGCAGATGGTGCAGGGAATAAGTGCTTTAAACTTACTGGTATTGATGTCACCGTAGGTGAAGGAGGCCAAAGGCAGGTATTTCTTATCTACAGAACCACATTCCTTGTCGATATGGTATTTTTTGCCGCCGTCCTTGTTGTAGTAAAGCTTGGTGGAACTGGTGGGTGCGGGCGTAGGTGTGGGAACCTCGTAGACGACCTTGCCTTCTTCGGAAATAGCCTGGCTGCTCAGGTCTGGGGTGGCTGTGGCTTCTTCGTCGGCGACTTGATCATTGGTCTTCAAAGATTGAGGAGCCACATACCAAGCGCTGTTTTCTTTGAGCATCAGCACTTGGAAACGGTATTTGGTAGGGGCGCGGTTATTCTGCTTGTCGATCATGCAGGTAATGGTGATGGTGCGGGAAGAATCCGCGTCGGTGCCGGTAATGCCTTCAAACACCACTTCGCTGGGAAGGCGAATACCTAAAATACCAAAAAGTTCTGTCTTAGGATCCTTGGTTAAACTGCTTTTCCAAGAGGGGGCGCATATGGCCAGAGCATCTTCTAATTTGTTGGCGCCCCAGAGATAGAAGAAGTTGTCCATCTGGATTTGCGCTTCGGAAGGGCCGGAGGAGGGCGTGGCTGTGGCTTCGGTGCCATTATCCACAAAACCGCCGATATCTGTATTGCCGGTGCCATTATTGCTGTTGCCAGTTTGGCTGTTGGGAATCAATCCCAAGCTGCCGCCATTGGCGGAAACCTGTTGAGAATTGCTGTTTTCATTGCCGGTATTGTTATTGCTGTTGCCGGCAGGAGAGGCGAATAAGGTAACCACCGTCATGAGAAGCAAGGCTATGTACACCAGGGAGAGGGTGGTTTTGGCGCTGGAAGCAAAATTGGAAAAAAACCACATGCCCCCAAGACCGGCCACCGCACCTACGGTGAAGACCCATTTTAAGATCGCTTGGTCTTTTAAAATAAGGGTAAGAATAAACAAAACAGGCAATACCGCTAAAAGGAGAACCTTGACCCAGGTATCGTTTACTTGGGCTTGGGCATATTGCATATCCTGCTGGTTGGGCAAAACAACATAGTCTGCCGGAGACTGCTGCTGGTAGGACTGCTGTTGCTGATACATGGGCTGTTGAGGCTGCTGGGCCTGCTGATAAGGCGCCTGCTGCGGGTAGCCCTGGGGCTGCTGTTGTTGGTAGTAGTAGGGATTCACCTGCTGCTGGGGTTGTTGGGGCTGGGAAACAGGCCCCTGCTGGGCATAGGGATAAGCGCCATTGTAAGGGGCTTGCTGCCCTTGTGGCGCGTATGCGTTATTTGTAGGCTGATAGGGGGCTGGAGCCGGTTCTTGCATTTCCGGCTTCTTTTTGCTTGCCCCCCGCTTGGAAGCGCCGTAGGTGGGATTGCTTGCGTAACGGTTGCGGCTGTTCATTGGCGAACTCCTTTATACTTGGGTTACATGTGTTAAGACATAAAACAGGATACCCCATTAAGTATAACACAATTCATTGGATTGTAAACCACTTTTACGGGAAAAAGAAGAAATAATGACACATGTTTGACATATATAGGACATAATGGCTTTTTCCAGGTTTGCAATCAACGGCCAAATGCGGTATACTGATATGTACGAAATAGTTGTAAAAATGGGGTGAAGGTATGCGCTTTACAATGATTGCCATTGGTTCCACAGGCGATGTGCGCCCCTATATTATTCTGGGGCAGGAGCTTCAAAGCCGGGGCCACCGGGTCAAGCTTACCGCTTTTGAAACCTTCCGCGAAACGGCTTATGAAGCCGGTCTTGGCTTTGCACCTCTAAGTGGAGATGCCAGCAACTTTATGTCCAATATCATGAAGCCGGGCACCAACGGTTTTAACTATCTTTCCCAGTTGGAAACCAGTCTTAAAGACGTAGCGGCGATTTTGCTTAAGGATATTATGGCGGCCTGTGAAGACGCAGAAGCCATGATCTGCACCTTCTTTGGCTCCATGATGTATTCTGTGGCGGAAAAATACCATATTCCCTGTATTCAAACCCAATACTACCCCATGGATTACAACGCAAATGTGCCCATTTCTTCAGCACCGTTGTTGAAATTGGGCAAAGCTTGGAACAAGGCCACCTACAAAATCGGCTACCTGATGATATCAACGTTAGAAAAACGGTATTTATCCGATTGGCGTGAAGAAAATGGCATGAAAGAGCGAAAAGTGAAATCCCAGCCGGATTATATGGTCCACGGCCATACGATTCCAGTTTTGTATGCTCTAAGCCCCCTTTTGATGCCAAGGCCGCTTTCCTGGGGGGAGCATATTCACATGACAGGGTTTTGGCAGGACCAGCAAACCGTGGATTACACCCCGCCGGAGGATTTGATCGCCTTTTTAAACAAGGGTCCGGCACCTATTTATGTAGGCTTTGGCTCCATGGTATCAGGGGACATGGGAAAAACCTTGGATATCGTTTTAAGCGGCATACGCCAGGCAGGGGTCCGGGCAGTGTTGCTTAAGGGCTGGGGCGGCAAAACAGAGCTGAAGAATGACAAGAACCTTTACATTGGTGAATATATTCCACATGAGTGGCTGTTTGAAAACGTGCAGGCGGTGGTGCACCACGGCGGCGCGGGCACTACGGCTGCAGGCCTCCGGGCCGGAAAACCCACGCTTGTGGTCCCCTTTGGCGGCGATCAGCCTTTTTGGGGTAGCCGTGTCCGGGCCTTAGGCTGCGGGCCCAAGCCTATCCGGCGCACCAATCTTACCGAAGAAAAACTGGCCGAAGCGTTAAGTGAACTGGTGGAAAACGGCGCCTATAAAGTGGCAGCGGGGGAGCTGGGAGAGCGGCTTAAAAGCGAAACCGGCACGGCCAACGCGGCGGATGTCATTGAACACGAGGTTGAAAAGTGGATGGCAACCCCAGATACTTAATTGAAGGATGGTTAGAGTGATGCGCACCATTGCGGATTTAAAACCCGGCGAAACAGGTAAAGTGAAGGAAGTAGGCGGTGAAGGGGCGCTGTACAGGCGCTTTTTGGATATGGGGATTACCCCCGGAGTTCAAGTGCGCCTGCAAAAAACGGCCCCCATGGGGGATCCCATTGAAATTCGCATACGCGGCTATTCCTTAACTATCCGCAAGGATGACGCCATGAAGATTTCTTTGGAAGCGGGTGAGTAATATGCAATATACCTTTGCGCTGGCCGGCAATCAAAACAGTGGAAAAACCACCCTGTTTAACGTGCTCACCGGGTCCAACCAGCATGTGGGGAACTGGCCCGGGGTGACAGTGGAACAGAAAACAGGCCAACTGATTCACCACCATCACGGTAAAACCACCCACTTTGGGCTGCCTGCCACAAAGCCCAAAAAAGCCGCAGAAAAGGAAGAAAACCTGGATGTCCAGATTGTGGACTTGCCGGGTATTTATTCTCTAAGCCCCTATACCATGGAAGAGGTGGTTACAAGGGATTTTATCACCCTTCAGAAGCCCGATGTGGTGATTAACATCGTAGATGCCACCAACCTTGAACGAAACCTTTACCTGTCCTCTCAACTGATGGAGCTGGGCACCCCTATGGTGATCGCGCTTAATATGATGGACGAGGTTCGCGCCCATGGGGACGTGATCTATATACAGAAATTAGAAGAAAAGCTGGGCGTACCGGTGATCGCTATTTGTGCCAGAAAAGGCGAGGGCATTGATGAACTGGTGCGGCGCACCATGGAAGCGGCCCAAAGCCACCAGATGCCCAGGTTTAACGATATTTGCAGCGGCGAAGCCCACAAGGCCCTCCACGCGGTGGAGCATTTGGTAGAGGAGGTTGCCGAAAAAAAGGGTATCGATTCCCGCTACGCTGCAACCAAGCTTATCGAGGGCGACGGTCCCATGGCTGCCTTTTTGGAGCTGGATGACCGGGAAAAGCACATTATTGAAGAAATTGTTTCCGATATGGAAAAACGCATAGGCATGGAACGGGCGGCGGTGATTGCCGATACAAGGTACAATTACATTGAAGGTATCTTGCAGCAATGCGTTGTTAAAAAGGATCCGGATGGTATGCTGAGCCCAAGCGATAAGATTGATCTGTTTCTGACTCATAAATGGCTGGCCATTCCGTTGTTTATCGTTTCCATGTTTCTGGTGTTCTTTGTTACCTTTGGGCCTATGGGATCATTTATCGCGGATGAATTTCAAGGCCTCATCGACAGCGGCATCTATTTGGTATCCACCTGGCTAAGGGGCCTGCAGGTGGCATCCTGGGTCCACGACCTGGTGGTGGACGGGATTTTAACTGGCGTTGGCAGCGTGCTTGGATTCATGCCCACCATCGTTATATTGTTCCTGTGTCTTTCCATACTGGAAGATTCGGGCTATATGGCCCGGGCGGCTTTTTTAATGGATAAACCCCTGCGCCAAATCGGCCTTAATGGCAAGAGCTTTATTCCTATGATGATGGGCTTTGGCTGCACGGTGCCTGCTGTAATGGCATCCAGAGCCATGAACAGCCAGCGGGACAGGCGGTTTACAATTCTGCTTACACCCTTTATGTCCTGTGGGGCCAAGGTGCCCATTTACGCGCTGTTTACGGCGGCTTTCTTCCCGGGAAATGAAGTGCTGGTGATGTGCGGGCTTTACTTAATGGGTATTCTCATGGGCATATTAAGCGGCCTGGTTATGAAAAAGCTTGTATTCCATGGGGACGCGGCGCCTTTTATTATGGAGCTGCCCAGCTATCGGCTGCCCACATTTAGAAATGTTATGCGGCAGATGGTAGATAAAGCCAAGGATTTTGTTCAGCGTGCCTTTACGGTCATCTTTATTGCCACGGTGGTGGTATGGTTTCTGCAAAGCTTTACTTTCTCCTTTGAAGCCGCTGCCAACCCCGAAAGCAGCATGCTAGGCGTGCTGGCAGGCGCTATAGCCCCAATCTTCGCTCCCTTGGGCTTTGGTAGCCTGCCAGCTACCACGGCGATCATTACGGGCATTATGGCCAAAGAAAGCGTTGTAAGCACCCTTTCGATTTTGGTTGGCGCAGAAATGGAATCCCAAGCCATGCTAAGCGCCATGCATACCTTGTTTCCAAGCGTTATGGCGGCAGTTTCCTTTCTGGTGTTTGTGCTGCTATATATGCCCTGTGTGGCGGCTTTTGCGGCTATGCGGCGGGAAATGGAAAGCCTTAAGTGGGCTCTTTGGGGTGTAATTGCCCAAACAGCCACGGCCTGGCTGGCGGCCTTTATGGTTTACCAGGTAGGGCTTATGCTGTTTTAAACACTGGTGAATCCTTCCTGCTTACTTGCAGGGTTTTAAAGGATAGAGTACAATAATGTCTTAAGGAGGTGCTGAAAATGAAAGCAAACAAGCTTGTACGAATGATGATTGCCTTGATTTTAGCCCTTATGCTGGTTTCTCCGGCCTTGGCAGAATTAAAACCGGTGGAAACAAAAACAGACTTTGGCAGCGTGACCTACCCCGTTTTGACGGATTACGAGGATGAAATTGCACAGATCAACGCCAATCTAAAGATTCTTGAAGTAGGTCAGGTGGAAAAAAACCTGGATACCCTTTCAAAGCAAAATGGCAACGGATGGGGTATGGAAGCCGGTTATGCGGGGATGCTTGAAAGCGATCTGCTTTCCATCGCGTTTTCTGTTCGGGGGGATTTAGGCAACTATGAAACCCAGCAGCGTTACGATACGCTGAATATGGATTTGCTCACCGGGGAAGAGATCGGGCTAAAAGATTTGTTTTTAGACGAAGCAGCAGCCATCGCTTATATGGAAACCCTTATGGAAGAGCAGGTGGCCCCCCAGCTTTCGGGCTATGCGGTAAACGAAAATGTTTCGCCCCTGCCTAAAGAAAAATTCACCTTCAACGAATATGGCATTACCTTTTACTACGAAGGCGAACAGTTCCTGCTGCTTTCAGGCTATGGGGGAACGGCTTCCTTCTTCTATTATGAATTGGAAGAATACCTGAACCTGGAAGAGGGCAGCGTTTTAGATCGTTTAAAAGTTTCTGCCTCACTAAAAACAGGTGAAGACAGCGCTGCCAACATTCAAACAGCTGTAAAGGAGGGCACCTTGCCTGGCGTTTACGCCAAGCTGGGGGATACATTAAGCGATGTGTTCAAGGTTCAACGGCTGTTTTGCGATCCGGACTATTACCCCAACGCCAGATTCTACCAGCTAGAGGCAGGGGAAATGCGCAGCATTTATTTGCTTGCACCCTTGGAGAAAAAGAGCTACGATGAAACCCTGGTGACAGGCATTCGGGCGGACAGGTTTAATTTCTATGGTATTCGCGTAGGGAAAACCACCAGAGAAGAATGGCAAAAGCTTTTGGGCCAGCCCGATGAAACCGTTGATCTGGACGCATATACGGCTACGGATTTTTATCTTAATGCCGGGATGGACGATTATTACCATTACGGCGAAAACCGCCTACGGCTCCACGCCAATGAAGAAGGCGTGTTGGAAAGCCTGCAACTATTAGATTAACATTATTTGGAGGAGCACCAATGGCCCCGAAAGGCAAAGTGACCAAAACCCAACCTTCTGTGTATTCCTCGGAATCGCTAATGCTGCGCGTGATCATGGGCATTGTTTTTCTGGCCCTGGGGGTCATCGTGGTATTGGCGGTTTTGGTAGGCATGGACGGTTCCCTGTTTACAAGCGTTAAAAACATTGCCTATGGGTTGGCAGGCTCCGCGGCTATCGCACTGCCCATCTTCCCCATTTGGGGCGGGTTGTTATGTATTCTTTCGGCCAGAAGGAAGCCGCCGGTAAAGCCGTTTGTTTTATCGGTGGTGTTTTTTCTGTGCCTGTTGGCGCTGATCAATTTGTTTTCCGGCTTTAGGGATAATACCACCCGTGAAAACTTCAACATGATGGAGTATATTAAGCTTATTGCGGCCAGGGATTATTATTCTGTAACGCCGGATTCCTTGGGTGAATTTCTAAAGTACGCATATAATCTTTCTGCCAAGGCAGCTGCAACCGGCGGTGCCCTGGGTATGCTGCTTGCATGGCCTTTATGGACTTTGATGGGGGTATTCCCTTCCATCGCTTTATTGATCGTTGCCATGGTGGCGCTGGCACTTTTCATTTCCAATGTGAACGTGAAAGACGTGTTTGATCGCATGGGCGAAAGAAGCGCTGCCCGCAGACAGCAAAGGGATTACGAAAACCAGCAGCATATGCTCTACCAACAGCAGCAGGCAGCTATGCAGCAGCAAATGCTGCCAGTGCAAATGCAGCCCCAACAGCAGGTCCAAGCCCAATGGGCGGAGCCTATGCCAAAAAAGCGCAATACCAAGAAACCTCAGCTGATCGATGTGGTGGATATGCGGGGAGGACAAGTTCAGGCGGAACCTTTGCCGTGGGAAGAGCAAAATCAGGCGCAAAAGCCCAGGCCCAAGCGCACCCCAAAGCAAACCCCGGCCAGGCAAACGCCCCAGCCTTTTGAAGATGAGCTGCCCCCTGTTTATGCCCCCGCGCCTGTTTATCAACAGGCCTCTGAACCTATTGCCGAACCTAAACAACGGCCTGTCCGTCCGGCAAGAACCCCCAAAGTGGAAGAAATGAAAATGAGTGGGTCACGGATCGATCAACCAGACCTGATTTTGCCCCCAAGGCAAGAAAAGACGGCCAAGCAATTGGAAATGGAATTGCCACCGCCTTATGAAATGCCGCCGTTGAACATTTTAAAGCCCCCTGCGCCCCCCAAAGCGGAAAGCAGGGAAGAAGACGCTATTCGGGTAGAACGGTTGCAGGAAACGTTAGAAAGCTTTAAAATTCCTGCCCGGGTGCGCAATGTGATTCATGGCCCGGCTATTGCCAGGTACGAATTAGAGATCGCCCAGGGAATTAATGTAAGCCGGGTTTCTTCGGTGGACCGGAACATAGCTATGAATCTGGAAGTGAAATCAGTTCGTATTGAAGCGCCTATTCCCGGCAAGGCATTGGTAGGGGTAGAGGTGCCTAACCGGGTGGTAAGCCCTGTAATGCTGCGGGAGGTATTGGAATCCGATGTGATGCGCAACCATCCGTCGCCCTTGGCGGTGGCCTTGGGCAAGGATATCGCGGGGGAACCCATTGTGTGCGATCTGGCGGCCATGCCCCATATCCTTATTGCAGGCGCTACTGGGGCAGGTAAATCCGTTTGCATTAACTCGATTATCAATTCCATTTTATATCGTACTACCCCGGAACAGGTGCGGATGATTCTGGTTGACCCAAAGGTGGTAGAGCTGCAGTGCTATAACTGTGTGCCCCATCTTTTAATTCCCGTTATTTCCGATCCACATAAGGCAGCGGGGGCGCTGGCCTGGGTGGTCAGTGAAATGATGGAGCGGTATAATCGGATCAAAGAACGGGCGGTCCGCGATATTAATGGTTTCAACGCCTCCTTGTCTCCCGGGGAGGATGCTATGCCCCGGATTGTTGTGATTATCGATGAGTTAGCCGATTTGATGCTGCAATGCAAAAAAGAAGTGGAAGAATATATTTGCCGCATTGCTCAACTAGCCCGGGCGGCGGGCATCCATCTGGTGGTTGCCACCCAGCGGCCTTCGGTGGACGTGATTACGGGCCTGATCAAGGCCAACATTCCTTCCCGTATCGCCTTTACGGTTTCTTCCTCCATCGACTCCCGCACGATTTTAGACCGGGTGGGCGCGGAAAAGCTGCTGGGCAAAGGCGATATGCTCTACTTCCCCAAGGGAGAGGGCACGCCAATACGTGTCCAAGGGTGCTTCCTTTCTGATGCGGAAGTGAACCGGATTATGGATTTTATGAAGCATCATAACCCAGCGGCGGAGTTTGATCCCAACATTTTGGAAAAGCTGGAGGAAGGCAACAAAGCCATCCCTATTGCTCAGGACGATGCCCGCAATAACGATTATGGCGGCGGGGATGGGTTTGATGCGCTGCTCATGCAAGCCATTGAAATGGCTGTGACGGACGATCAAACCTCCATCAGCATGCTACAAAGGCGGCTGCGCATCGGCTACGCCAAAGCGGGCAGAATTATCGATGAAATGGCCAAGCGTGGGGTGATCGGCCAAGCAGATGGTGCAAAACCCCGGCAAGTGCTAATCTCCAGGGAAGAATTTGAACAGATGAAACAGGAGTCTTTATAAAGGGTAGCGCCGTTAAACGGATTATAGACCATAGAAGTAAAAAAAGCGTCTCTTGCTGGGAACTAAGTTCCCAGCAAGAGACGCTCAGCGCGTCGACAAAGTCGACGCTTTCGTGCGACACCGGTGTCGCACGAGGGATTTCCCTCACTGCACTGTAAAATCTTCGATTTTACGGTCGTTTGTTCGGGCAAGGTAGGAATTTCTACGAAATTCCACCGAAAATCGCCGCACATGTCGCCGATTTCGGAATGAAAATCGGAGG
>JAVBTR010000095.1:0-11159 GCA_031556065.1 Eubacteriales bacterium
CCTCCGATTTTCATTCCGAAATCGGCGACATGTGCGGCGATTTTCGGTGGAATTTCGTAGAAATTCCTACCTTGCCCGAACAAACGACCGTAAAATCGAAGATTTTACAGTGCAGTGAGGGAAATCCCTCGTGCGACACCGATGTCGCACGAAAGCGTCGACTGTGTCGACGCGCTGAAAACAGCAAAGCTGTTTTGAAACATGCCCTCATCAAAAGGCGGACAGGATAGGTTTTCTGTCCGCCTTTTTTGTTAATGCATCATTTTTCTTGTTTCAAAACAAGAAAACCATAAAACTCCCAGTCAAGGTTGCGCCTTATTTGCATATGCTGTATACTGCACATATCATTATTTTCTATGACAACGGAGGATAAAAGAGCCGCATGCGTAAAATGAAAATCCGCACCAAACTGACCATGGCCTTTACCCTTGCGATCATATCCGCCTTTTTTATTGCCGCTGTAGGGTATACAAATATCGCCAAAATAAACAACCTGTTGGAATACAGCGAGTATGTGGTGGCAAAGCCCCTGGCCTACCTCAACAGAATCAACATCGCCTATGGAGTGGTACGGGCCGCTACCAGGGATGCCTGCATAGCCGATCAGCCCGATATTCGGGACAGGTATATTCAACAAATCCATTCCAATGTGGCTATTTTTCAGGATGAGATTTCCCAATACCGGCAGAACCTGGAGGAACAGCAAAGCACCCATACGGAGGAATACCAGCAAATCAAGCTCTTGGAAGAAAAAAGCGTTGAATGGGCTTTGGAGGTTGCCCGCATGGCCAGTCTTTCCCAAAGCGGCAGCCAAACGGAAGCCCTTAAGTATCTCTACAGTGTTGTGCTGCCCTTAAGCGATTCGCAAAACGAGACCATCGCCGCGCTGATCAGCATCAACGAAGAACAGGCCAGGGAAAGCTCCATCAGTGCCGATAACGCCTTCAGCCAGGCCATGAGGCTCATGGTCGCCCTGATCGCCGCCGTGTGCATCATGCTGGTGCTTTTCGCCGTGAGTATTACCGATTCCATTTCAAAGCCCATCCGCAAAATTGTATCCGCAGCGGAAAAGCTGGCCAAGGGCAACACCAGCACCCTCATAAAGGACGATGGGGCAGATGAGCTGGGCCAGGTAAGCCGGTCCTTCGATCAGGTGGTCCTGTCAATCGCCCAGGTCTTAAGCGTAAACCAGGCGCTGCTCACCGCTTCCTCGGAAGGCCGCTTGGATGAACGCAACGCCTCCGATCATTTAGAGGGGGATTTTAAATCCATGGCGGAAGGGCTTAACCGGGCCCTGGATGTGTTCGCCAGCCATTTGGACAGCATGTCGGAATCCGTGGCCTTTTATGATATTGCGGGGGAATTTCTCTACGGCAACAGCGCCATGCACCAATTCCTTTCAAAAAGCAAGCTCTCTTCAGAGGACGAAGGTCTGCTGGCCTGCATCGTATCCTCCGGGGAATCCGCCGTGCTTCAAGGCCCTGTGCTGGAACTGCTCACCCACCCCGATCCTGCCCCCATTCCCCCGGCGCTCATTTCCGCCAAGGGTCAGAAGCACATTTACTCCATGACCTTAAAGCGCATCGATCCGCCCAACGCCTCCCCCTGCATCCTCATGGTGCTGGCCGACGTCACCGAGCTGATTCGTGCCAAATCGGAGGCCGAAAAGGCCAACCGCGCCAAATCGGATTTTCTTTCCCAGATGAGCCATGAAATCCGCACGCCCATGAACGCCATTATCGGCCTAACCCAGGTGGTCCGCAGGTCTCAGGACCCGCAAAAGGTTCAAAGCTGCGTTAATCAGATCGAGGCCTCCTCCCATCACTTATTGGCCCTTGTTAACGATATACTGGATTTGTCCAAGATCGAATCCGGCAAAATGGCCCTGGCGCCGGAAGCCACCAACCTTCACGATAACATTCAGTTCGCCTTGGATTTGATGCAATCCAAAGCCAAGGAGAGCCATATCCGCATTGCCAAAGAGGTTCAGATCACCCACCCAAGCGTCTGCGTGGATTCCCTGCGCCTAAACCAGGTCCTGATCAACCTGCTTTCAAACGCCGTTAAATTTTCCGATGAAAACGGCGAAATTCACCTGTCCCTAAAAGAAATAAAAGGCCACAATGGCCTGTACCATTACCTCTTTTCCGTTAAAGACAACGGCATTGGCATGACAAAAGAGCAATTATCCCGCATATTCGATTCCTTCGAGCAGGCCAGCGCCTCCACTGCAAAAAACTATGGCGGCACGGGCCTGGGACTTCCCATATCCCAAAAGATCGTCGAAATGATGGGCGGCCATATCCAAGTCACCAGCACACCTAATAAGGGCAGCGAATTTTCCTTTACCCTGGCCCTGCCCCCAGCCGCCCCCAAGGCCCCGGCCCCCAGCGCTCCGGCTCCGACCCCGGCTGCCGGCAGCCTTAGCGGCTTGTGCATTCTGGTGGTGGACGATGTGGAGATTAACCGCGCCATCCTGTGCGAGCTTTTAAGCGACACCGGCGCTGTGCTGGAAGAGGCCGAAAATGGCCGTGAAGCCCTAGACAAGTTCTCCTTTTCCGCCCCCGGCACCTACCAGGCCATTCTCATGGACATGCAAATGCCCGAAATGGACGGCTGCGAAGCCACCCGGCACATCCGCGCCCTTCCCCGCCCCGACAGCCAGCAGGTGGCCATCATCGCCATGACGGCCAACGTCTACCAGGAGGATATCGAAAAAACCCTGGCCGCCGGCATGAACGCCCACATCTGCAAGCCCGTCAACCGGGATAACGTGGTGACCACCCTTTTGCGGGTCATAAGCCTCGACTGCACAACGTACCATACAGCAACGCGCTGAGCTTACCAAAATCAATAGGCTTGGCAAGATGGGCATTCATACCGGCTATCAATGCGTTTTCAACATCCTCTTTGTAAGCATTGGCAGTCATGGCAATAATAGGAATCCCCTGGGCATCGGATCTGTCTAGGGAACGAATAAGAGAGACGGCTTCATAACCGTTCATTTCCGGCATCTGAATATCCATTAGGATCAAGTCAAAAAAGCCCATATCTGCTTCCTTAAATATTCTCACTGCCTCTGCACCGTTGATCGCTTCCGTAAACTCAGCATGTGTATCACTTAGCAATTCCATGATGATGCTCCGGTTAATTTCAACATCCTCAACCAACAAAATGCGTTTGCCCGTCAAATCCAACAATCCGATCTGGGCTTCCTGCTCTGCCTTTAAAGAGCGGTCAGCCTTATCAAAGGCCGCTTCAAACGAAAACCTTGAACCTTCGTGAGGCTTGCTTTGAACCGTAATTTCCCCACCCATCATCATCACCAGATTCTGGCTGATTGCCAGCCCCAAGCCTGTGCCTCCATACTTTGCTGCAACATCGCCGCTGGTTTGCTCAAATGCGGAAAACAAGTGCCGCATTTGTTCCTTGCTCATGCCAATGCCATTGTCCTGTACTGTAAAACCAAAGGAAATCCTTTCTTCTCTTTTTTCCAACAATCGTACTGACAGTGAGACCCTGCCGCCCGGCTCCGTAAACTTCACTGCGTTTCCCAATAGGTTAATCAAAACCTGCTTAAGCCTAAGCTGATCCCCAACGATGGCTACATCGGCAAAGCCCTCATAAATCGTTTCAAAGTAAATCCCCTTTTCATCGCAGCGCTGCCTAATAATGCTTTCAACCTCTTGCAGCGCTAATAATACTTGGAAAGCATCATGATAGAGCGAAAGCTTGCCCGCTTCTATTTTAGACATATCCAGCACATCATTTAGTATGCCCAACAGATGGTCGGATGCCGTAAGCATTTTGTCGATGGAATCCACGGTTTTAGGGGATTCTTTTTCGGCACTTTGTTTTGCAATAAGCGCCATACCGATAATCGCGTTAAGGGGTGTCCTGATCTCATGGCTCATATGGGATAAGAAATTCCCCTTCGCCTGGGCAGCATTTTCAAACTGGGCGGTGCGTTCCTTAACGGTTAGCTCCAATCGTTTGTTGGTGTTCCTGTCCTTCATCAGCAGCATGAAAAAGATGGCCAGAGAGCAAACAAGAAGCACGGATACAATCACCAGAAAAAACACCTGCTGGGTTGCCATTTTACTCCGATAATCAAAGGATTTGCTGGTCCAGCGTTCGGTTATCATCTGTGTGTTTACAAATGCCTGGGCCTTGCTGACAATACCGCATAATGCCCCTTCACCCTTACTGAACCCGAAGGACGAGCCAAAGGATCTGGCGAACGCCATATTCACTTTAAAATAGGGGGTTTCGTTGTAATTCACAGCACTAAGCAAAAGGTTTTTGGAAGCCATGAACAGGTCGATCTCACCCCGTTCCAAAGCAGCGAAAGCCTCGCTTGATGCCGGATAGCCAAAAAACGCCTGATGATCTGGGAACCAGCTTCTAAACACATCCTCATAAGCTGACTCAGCGATTGTCCCCACCCTGGAAAACAAAATTTCATTGATGCTGATGTCAGGCAGCTCTGTCAGCGACAGCAGCGCATAATAGTCCTTGGCGTACGGCTCATCGGACCAAAGGAAGGCGTCTTCCCGCCCAGGATAACGTATTAACTCGGCAATCATGGGAACCTCGCCCCGTTCAAATCTTTCGTAGAGCGAAGCCCACGTCTCCCCTGGCGCGTTTACATATTCAAATTTCAAGCCGCTCAGCGCGCTTATGCCGTTAAGGACATCCACCGCAATGCCCTGCCATGCCTCTTCCTGTTTGTTGTAGAAACTGATGGGATAAGCATCAAATTCTATCAATGCAGCTACAGCCTCGCCGTCTGCCTGATGGGCGGCCAAATATCGCTTTTCCTCATCGGTTAGACCTGTGAAAAACTTATATTGATCATATTCCCTGTTCCCCTGATTGTACAATTCTATCAGCTGGTAAAACGCGCCGTTTTTCAGATACTTATCCAGAACCGAAACAATGGGGCTGAGTTCCTCCTTTGAGGTGGAAAAGGAGATCGGGGAATATACAACAGGAAAAACATCCTCACCAATCATAAAGTCAGGTGCACTGGCTGCGCCGTGGGCCTCTGCCATAAAAGCATCCGCTTCTCCTGATAGAAGTGCGCCGATGGCCGCTTCTTCGCTGGGTGCAAAAATAATCTCGACCGGGTATTCGGAAGCTAATGCAACGGCCTCCGCTGTGGTTGTCCCCTCCAGAAAAATGTATCTAAGTGGCCTGCTCTTTGCAATTTCGCTTAGCTCCATGCTGCCGGCAATCCGAAAGGCTTTGATGGCGCGTTCGGTGAAGGTGTCAGACATATAATACTTTTCCCTGCGTTCGCCAGTGGCCGTAAGCTCCCCTGTAAAGTCAATATCGCCGTTTTCAAACCCCAGGAGCAGGTCTTCCCACAAATAAATTTGAAGAACAAAATCGATTCCGAACAGCTCACTCATCCACTTTGCAAAAAGAGCGGAATACCCCCCAACGGTACCATCCGCCCGTTCAAAGGCTTCCGTTGTGAACATCATACCATAGGTCAATTGGTCATACTTCGCCTGCAAGGCCTCAATCGCCGTGATCTCTTCTTTTGTTATGCCCGGAACATCCCGAAAATCCCGATAGGCTTGAGGTTTGTCGGTTTCCGGCGCTGAGGCATATGATATCACGCTGCAAGTCAATAGTATTACTGCAATGCAAAGACATATTATTCTGTAAAACCGCATCCTTGCTCCACTCCGTCCATCTTTATTAAAAAGCAAATGTGGCTTACTCTTCTTGCGAAAGATTTGAAATCATGATGTTCATCATTCGTTCGAGGGTTTTCATTTCATCCTCCGATATCCCTTTTAACATCAAAAGACTTATCTGCTCAATCTCCGGGCCAGAGGCCTCTATAAGGGCAACCCCCGGAGGCAACGCTTTAACACAATAACTTCTTCGGTCGTTTCCTGACAGCTTTTTTTCGATCAAGCCCTTTGCAATCAGCTTGTCCAGCACTGTACCGCAGGTGGCTCTATCCATAGCCAATCTTGCCGATATTTCAGCTTGAGAAAGCTCGCCATCTTCCACCAGGGTCCTCAGAGCACCCCATTGAGTCACCGTGATATCGAATCTGCGAAGGCATGTGTCTACCTTTTTCCTAAGCAGCTTTACGCTTTTATGCACAAGAAAGCCGGTAGATTTCCGCAATACCATGTTCGGTCACCCTTTCATTTTGATATGTACACATACTATATGTGAACATATTATATCTCATATCGATGCTCCGCGCAACTCTTTTTCGACTATCTTAAAAGGAAGAATTGCTGATATTGGTCTTGATCGCCAATTCTTCCTGTGTCATGCTCAACTGGGTGCGCTGCTGGCGCACTCAAAAGAAAAACACCCCAGTGCGTTTGCACTGGGGCGAAATACCGTTTATGCCGGTTATTTAGTCAACCGTGAAGGGCAGAAGCGCGATGGCACGTGCACGCTTGATGGCTTCGGAGAGTTGACGTTGATGCTTGGCGCAGTTGCCGCTCATCCGGCGGGGCAAAATCTTGCCGCGCTCATTGGTGAAGCGACGAAGACGGTTGATATCTTTATAGTCGATGTATTCGACTTTGTCCACGCAAAAACTGCAAACCTTACGACGGGGCTTGCGGTTGCCACGGGGACGCATCTTTCTTTCGCCACGATCTTCAGACATTTGAAAGTACCTCCTTTAAATCAGACTTAAAAGCGTTTGGTATTGGATCAAAATGGGAGATCATCCTCATCCACCTGCAGAAAGCCGGAGGGCGCAGCAGCCTGGGAAGCCTGGTTGCTTTCCTGGGGCACGTAGCCGCCTTCTTCATTCCGTGCGGATAGGAATTCCACATCTTCGGCAGTGACTTCCAAGGAAGCCCTTGTCTGCCCATCGTTGCCTTGGTAGGTCTGCACAGTTACCGGGCCTACGACGCAAACTTTGCGGCCTTTTGCCAGATACTTCTGGCAATTTTCGCCCAGCTGGCGCCACGCGCTGACTCGAAAAAAATCAGCTTCGGGCTGGTTGGATTGTGCATTGCTGCCACGACGGCGGTTGACTGCCACGGTGAAGGAGCACACAGTCAAGCCGCTGGCGGTTGTCCGTGTTTCCGGGTCCCGGGTCAGGTTCCCAATAATGGTTAATTTGTTCATTTGCGTTCCTCCAAAGCCTTATTCAGTCACTTCGGGAGTCGCTTCCACCACAACTTCGACCACCGTTTCTTCAACTACGGGTGCTTCCACAGCGGGAGCAGAAGTAGCTTGGAATACGGGGCGGGCTGCGCGGGGTTTGACGTTGGAGCGCTTGGTTACAAGCTTAACCACCAAATACCGGATGACGCTTTCGTTGATCTCGAGGTTACGCTCGAGCTCGCGGGGTACCTCAGAGCCTGCTTTGAAGTTAACAAGAACGTAGTAGCCTTCGGTCTTATAATCGATGGTGTAGGCCAAGCGACGCTTGCCCCATTCATCAACCTTTTCGACCTCGCCACCGCTTGCCAAAATCAGCTGGTTGAATTTCTCCACAAGTTCCTTGCGGGTGGATTCTTCCATAGCAGTGTCTAAGATATAGATCAGTTCATACCTGTTCATACCTTTCACCTCCTCTTGGACGTATGGCGCTGCATCAATTCGTGCAGCGCAAGGATGTGCCAATTTGGTATTATACCAGCATTTCAGGCGGATTGCAAGCGCTATTTCAAGTGGTCCTGGACGTACCTGGCCACTTCATATAGTGATTCAAGGACAGGCACCCCGGCGGTTAAAAGGGTTTGCTCACTTTGATGGCCGCCCTTGACCAAAATACACTGGCAGCCTGTTCCCCCGGCTACCTCTGCGTCGTGGAGGGTATCGCCTATTAAGATGGCTTCACTTGGGGAAAGGCCGTTTTGGGCCATGTAACCGATGGCCAGATGGGTTTTGCTTGTGGCGTAAATGTTATCAAGCCCCAGCACGGCGGAAAACACCCCGGTAAGCTCCGGGTAATAAGAAAGCTGGATGTTTAAAAAGGCCAGTTCAGAAGCGGAGATCACCACCTGGTTAAGCCCCGCCCTTTGAAAGGCGGCCACTGCCTCCAAAACACCCTGGCGCAGGGGAAAGGAGGGGGCCAATTCTTTATAGCCGGCAGACCAGGCCATGGCCGCGGCATCGAACAGCTCGTCCTTCACGCCAATATCCCGATAATATTCCCGAATGGGAAACCGAAACGCCTTAAGGTAATGGGCCATATCTTTAAAGGGCTTGGCCCCGTACCTTGGAAACACCCTGTTGTTTAAAGCAAGCACCAGTGGCGCGTCGTCCACCAATGTGCCGTTAAAATCCCAAATAATGGTTTTGAGCAATTTTCCCACCTCATCCATTCTTTAAAATCCCTTGAATCTCCTGGCATATCCTTATGCGCATGGCTTTAAGCCAGGGTTCGTCCACCGGCATTTCCAAGGCCTTAGAAAACGCATAATAAAGGCCCACCTGCTGGTAATACAATTCCCAATCCCCCAAATAGCGGCAAAGGCTGTGAGGCTTTGGCAATTGGGCGGCCCCCTCCACAAAGCGCTTTTGCACGTATTCGTCAAAGAGGCTAATAAGGGCCTCGCTGGCCACATCGAAGGGGATGCGCATCAATTGCCATTGGACAGGCTCCGGCAGCCGATAGGGCTTTAGCACATCCAGCACAGCCAGGTAATCCCGCACATCCTTTTTGCGGTAATAGGGCAGGGTTTCCTTTTCAAGGCTCCAAAGGGCCAGCTTTTCCCGAAGGGATAAAAGGGGGATTTGCAAAATCACTTCGCTGGGGCCGATCACCGCCTGGGCGATGGCTTCATCCGCCGTATCCAGCATGGCCTCAATAAAGGGAATGCTGTTGTCCAGGCAGGCCACATACCCCACATCGTAAATACCGATCCGCCCAGCCCGACCGGCGATCTGCTTAACCTCCTGTGGGGTGAGGCTGCGAAAATTCTCCCCGTCGAATTTTTCCTTCTGGGTGAAGATCAGCCGCCGGATGGGGAGATTCACCCCCATGCCAATGGCATCCGTGGCCACCAGCACAGGCCGGGGGCTGCGGATAAACGCCTGATACTGCATCCGGCGAACCTCCGGGGGCAAATCCCCATAGATCACCTGGTTGTCAATGCCCATATCGGTTAACCGGCTGGAAAGGCCCAGGACCTGGCGCTTGGAAAAGGCTACCAGGGCGTCCCCGGCGCGAATGGCAGCAAGCCGCACAGGGCTATGCTCCACCTGCAATGGAATGGTTCTAACATAAGGCGTAAACACATATTCATCGCCGCAATCGTGGATCAGCTTTAAAAGCTGGTCCTTCACCAGGGCCGCGCCGCAAAGGTGAATTTCCTCACAGCAAAGGCCCAGGATCGCCCGTGTCCAGGCATCCCCCCGCTGGGAATCATTTAGCAGCTGCACCTCATCGATAACAGCCACGTCATACTGGGGTTCCAGCGCCGCCTTTTCCACTGTGCAGCAAAGATGCCGTGCCCCATCCACCCGCATTTCTTCCTCCCCTGTAAGCAAATCGCAGGGGATGCCTTCATGGTTCAGCCGCTCGAAGTTTTCCAGGGCCAGAATCCGCAAAGGGGCCAGGTAGATACCCCGCTCACTTCCCTTCATGCGCATAAGGGCCTGGTAGGTTTTGCCCGTGTTGGTTTCCCCCAAATGCAGATAAAAGGTGCGCTTCATCCGCCGTGCCTGGGGGTATTCCAAATGGGGGGCCTTGGGCAAAAGCCGCTGGAATTCCTCCCTCACCTGCTTTGGGATATGGTAGGCAGCCAGCACCGCCATCATGCCCGATTGAAGGTATTCCTTTTTGTGGCCCTTCACCACCTGAGCAAACTGGTAAAGGGTATGGTTTTTTTGATTATAGCGCTCCAAAAGACGGGTGGAAATATCTTCCAAAAGGGCGGCGTAGTTGGCATACACCGTATCGTAGCCGGGAAGCTCCGGCTCCCATATGCCATTGAGGCGCTTTAACTGGTTGCGCACCACCGCCTCGTTATGGTATAAACTGGAAAGCTTCCCTTGGGCGGCCTGCTGCTTATATTGGGGGTATTTTTTACGCATATCCTCAAATAACCGTTGATTCTTGCGGTTTGTCTTCAAACGCCTCGCCTCCTTGGCATAGTGTTTGTAAAATTCCATTCCTTAATCTTCTTTTGACAGACGCCGCGCCATATGTTAAACTCATGACGAACAATTAATACATTGGAGGATGCTCGTATGAAAAAGGTATTGTCTGTCCTGCTGGTACTGTGCATGCTGCTGCCCGTGGCCGCGTTGGCCGAATCCGTGGACTACACCCACGAAGGGGAACCTGCCTATAGCCTCACCCTGCCTGCGGATTGGGTTGTTATTTCCAAGGAAACCGCAGATTCCCTGCTTTCCCTTGGCCTTGAAGCTTTAGGCGACGATCAGCTGGCCCAGTACGCTACCCTTGCCCAGCAGATGGATATGGTCTACATCCTATCCGCTGACGGCTCCAAGAACATCAACGTCATCGCCCAGCAGCTGGGCGTGGAGGTGGAAGCCGCGCAGCTGTACGAGCTGCTTTCCGCTGCACTGGTTGCACAGCTGCAGCAGCAGCTTCCCGGTATCTCTTTCATTTCCGAAGGCGAAGTGGTCACACTGGGCGAAAACGAAATGGTTCGCATGCTCTATTCCGCTGAAATCGGCGGCCAGCCCATGAGCTTTTCCCAGTACCTGGTTCCCTGCGGCGAATACATGCTCACCGTAACGGCCACCGTAGGCGGCACCATGGACGATGCTACCCTGGCTTCCTTGGATGCTATCATTGCCACCTTGGCTTACTAATTCCTCTTTCCCAAAGGCCCGCGCGAAACCTTCGCAGGGCCTTTTTTTATTTCTACCTAGCAAGCCTGAATACCCATTGATACAGCCTGCAATAAAGCCGGTACATCAAAGCGCCCCCTTTTGCCCTTGAGTGTAGCATAATTATGCTTACACAGCAAGGAAAAGGGGGGCAGCCTTTACATGAATAAATGATATCAGCGGCCCATATTCGTTGCGAATGCGGGCCGCCCAGGCCATCAACAAACCCTAGGAGGTATCGGAGGACCGCGGTCCTCCGATTTTCATTCCGAAATCGGCGGCCCCATTCGGGGCATTGAACGGGGCGAAGCCCCTGTGCGGCGATTTTCGGTGGAATTCTGAAGGAATTCCTACCT
>JAVBTR010000025.1:0-24238 GCA_031556065.1 Eubacteriales bacterium
GGCGGATTTTATCAGCAGTTTAACAGTAAACTTCACTCTGTTTTACCGTGAGGCCTCTCATTTCGATTTTCTCAATACCGTTGTTCTGCCAAAGCTTTGCATACAGGAAGCCCTTACCCACGATCTTCGTATCTGGAGCGCCGGCTGCGCCACAGGGGAAGAAGCTTACACCATCGCCATGGTTCTGTCCGATTACTTTAACGTGCAAAAGCCCTTTTGGGATTTAAAGCTTCTGGCCACGGATATTTCCACCACCGCTTTGCATAAAGCCAGTGTTGCCCAATACCCAATGGAAAGCATTAATAACCTGAACCCCAATTGGGTCCGGCATTATTTTCTCCCTGTGCCCGGCGAAGCGGATACCATCCAGATAGCGCCCCAGATTAAAAACGAAGTGGTCTTTCGCAAGCATAACCTGGTGGCCTCGCCCTTCCAATTTAGAAAAAAGTTCCACGTGATCTTCTGCCGCAACGTCATGATCTATTTTGACGAAAGCACCAAGCGCATCCTGCTTAACCGCTTTTACGATGTTTTGGAGGATGGGGGTTATTTATTCGTAGGCGCTTCCGAAACCATTGAAAAGGATTCTACGCCGTTTCAATACGTGCAGCCAACGATTTACCAAAAGCCTTATAAATAGAAAACCTGGATTTGCGGAGGGTATTTCTTTCAGTGGCGAAGGAAATGCCCTCCCGTGCTTTCCCAAAGGATATCCCTGTAAGGGCCCTATTTGCATGTTCCCATTGACAAACATTTGTTCTCCTGTTATATTATCAGTATACAAACGTTCGTTCTTTTTATGGGAGGCTTTAAAATGCAAACCGCCAACGCTAACCCGCATAAATTGTTTGTGAAAGTGCGTGCAGATCATACCCTGGATGGCCGCATTGTGCCGCTTTTGTTCCGCCCGGAGGAGGGTAACCCTGTCCATATCGACGCTATTTTAGATACAAGGGAAGCGGCCGCCCGCAAGGCTGGCAGCCAAGGCGTCCGCTATACTATCCGCGTTACCCAGGATAATGTGGAACGCTTATGCTATTTGTTTCATGACCGGGACAGGTGGTTTATCGAACTTTAGGAGGGATCCACATGTGCGGGCGCTACTTTATCGATGAGGGCATCCCCCTTGAGGAGCTTCAGATTATTATCGACGGGGTAAACCGTCATTTGGCCAAAGGCCTTAAAACCAAGGGCGAAATCTTCCCATCGGATACAGTACCCGTGATAACAAAGCTGGGGTCCCAGGCCATGAAATGGGGTTTTAGCCGCTTTGACGACAAAGGCCTGATAATAAACGCCCGTTCAGAAAGCATTGAAAACAAAGCCATGTTCCAAACCCCCATTGAATCGGCCCGCTGTTTGATCCCCGCCAGTTATTACTTGGAATGGCAAGAAGCGGGCAATGGTAAAATAAAGCACCGTATCAGCCCTAAAGACCAGCCGCTGTTTTTCATGGCAGGCGTCTACCGCCAGGAGCCAGGGCAGCCCCTGCCTGTTTTTACCATCCTTACAAGGGCAGCCGCCCCCAGCATCCGTTCCATACACCACCGCATGCCCGTGATTCTGCCCAAGGCTTCTCATGGCTCTTGGCTGTCCAGCGAGCCCTTGGATTCCCTTCTGGCGGCTTGTGAGACCCACATGGCAGCCATACCCGATGAACCCATCCAAATGCGGCTATTCTAAAGAAAACCGGGGCTATGGCAACAAAACCAAAACACCAGAGGCCCCGAAACTGTTACGATTCGGGGCCTCTTCATTGGTCAGAGTGTCTCGAAAGAAACGGCTGGCGGCAGCGTAGCCGGTCATTCCAGCACGCAATATGGTATAATAGAGGGAAGAAAAAGCAAGGTGCGGTGATATTTATGGAAGGAAAGCGGTACATCCAAGGAGCAGACGTGCGGCAGGGAACATACTTGCCGGAATGCTTGGATGAAATCATAGCGGCGGAGAGTCCGGTGCGGTTTATAGCGGTATACGTAAACAGCCTTGATGTGGAAGGGCTGTGCTTTACCCGAGCGAAGCCAGCGGTGACAGGCCGGCCCGCCTACGATCCGGGGATGCTGCTGATGCTGTATTTGTACGGGTATCCAACCGCATCCGTTCCTCTCGCAAGCTGGAGCAGGAATGCAGGCGAAATATCGAGCTATGGTGGCTGCTGGGAAGGCTATGTCCGGATCACAACACCATATCGGACTTTCGGCTGGAGAACCGGAAAGCACTAAAAAAGGTGTTCAAGGCCTTTGTGCGGGACTGTGTGCTGCTGGGCTTGGCAGATGGGCAACGGGTATGCATCGACGGCACACCTATGCGGGCAGTGAACAGTAAAGATCAGGCAACAAATGTGGAGCTATCGCAAAAGAAGCTGGCCTATGCCAAGGAACAGCTGGCGCTGGTGGAAAGGTATATAGACGAGCTAGATGCGGAGGATTTTAAGGAGCAGGGCCGCCTGGACAGGCCTTTTGCCCTGGATATCGATCCTAAGGACCTGCCGGATGTGAAGGAGCTTAAGCGTCGGATCGCCCTTCATGAAGAAAACCTGTGGATCATGGAGGAGACGGAGAAAAACCAGCTGCTCTTCACCGATCCGCAAGCCGCAATGATGCGAATGAAGGATGATTCCAGCCACCCCTGCTACAATATTCAAACCGCTACCGATGCCAAGAACAGCCTTATGTGGGCTTTGAGGCCACTAACCAAACGGATATGGGCCAGCTATGCGAGGCTGCTGAGATGGCCAAGGATTTTCTTGAGCAGGATGTATTAGCTGTTACCGCAGACAAGGGCTATGAAAGCGGCGATGACATAGAAAAGTGTTTAATGAACGGCATCATCCCAGATGTGGGGTTTAAGTATGATCGGGAAGAGCGGGTCTTTAACCTGCACTATGAGCCTCTGGAAATAACACAGGAACAGCGGGCATCTACGAAAAAAGAGGACATTCAAGCCTGCTTGCATGCGGGTATCCTGCCGGATTGCTACCTAAACACCAATCTTTCCATTGAAGTGCAGCACCAAAGCGTAACCAGCTGCTTCATCCGCCATGAAGATGGCCGGGTGACCTGCCCCATGGGTTAAGAATTTTTCAAGCAATCTTAAAAGAAAGATGGCTTTGTGTATGGGAGCAAGGAGGCCTGCTGCACCTGTCCAAACCGCTGTACCGATGGCAAAAACCACAAGACGGTCAAGTTTGGCCCCCATACCACTTATGTGCCTGTCATTATGTATACAAAACATCTAAACAAGATTGCGGAGTATTTCGGCGTGTCTACGGACTACTTACTTTGCAAGACAGACGAGCGATTACCGTTGAATTCTTTAGCGGCTCACGAAGTAAGACTTGATAATAAAATAATACTTATAGACGCAAAAACAGACAAAGAGCAGAAAATCCTTCAAGAATTAGAGGATTTGGACGATAATAACTTGAATATGATTAGAGCTATGATAACTGCGTATAAGGCGCAGAAAAAACAAGAATAAGGAAGGTTACACAAATGAGCACACAAGCGGTGGCAGAAGCAAAAAAGGAAAAACGAAGGGTATCACTATTAATAGCGGCTTTGCTCGGTACGGCATATCTCGTTTATCTCATATCTTACTTTCTAGGAACAGTAAATGCTCCTAGCACAGACAGCGCAACACAAGCAGGAGGATTGATTGCAACGGCTCTGGTAACGCCTCACATAATCTGTGTAGCATTGTCTGTTGTGTTTGGGTGGTTAGCTTGGACGTTGAAGATGGCAGGGTTTGCCCTGGTTGCTGGTATCCTTTATTGCGTAGCTGGTGTAATTTTTCTTATGTATTTCCCTTTTGTAATCATTCAGATGATTTTATCTTTCGTAGGATACGCAAAAACTAAAAAGGCTAAGAAAGCATAAGTGCGGAGGTCGATACGATGAAGAAGTTATTTTCGGTTCTGCTTGCTCTGGTTCTATTGGTTCCTATGTTAGCACTCGCAGCTCCTCAAACAGTAGACCTTGATACAATGAGCCTTGATGAACTCATTGCGTTTAATCAGCAGGTGGTAAAGGCGATCATGGCAAACAAGGACTTTAAAGAGGTTTCTGTACCTTCTGGTGCTTATGAAGTTGGGGTTCACATTCCGGCGGGAGATTACGAGATCACAACAACAGCAACAATGGGCACAATAACCGTTACAGGCACTTCTGCTTTCCCAAGTATGCACATCATAAGCAAGCAAGAAGGATTAGGACGTTTGGTTTTGAAAGATGGAGAAACAATCGAAATATCTTGCGTTACAATTTTCAAACCATTTGCAGGATTAGGCTTTTAATCTAAATCGCAGAAACATAGGAGCCGCCTTGAATTTTCAAGGCGGCTTACTTTTTTAACAAATTGTTCCCCTTGCGGCAAGCATTATATATAGCTATGATGGGAATGCATATTCTCGCGAAATAACGTTCTTGTATGGTCGATAGTAACGAAGTGCATAACAGCATAAAGATTAAGAAAGCAGCACTGGAAGGCGGGATTCTTTACAGGTATTTACCGCCATATCTAATTGTCCCCAAAGACTGCTCACAAGAGCATTTAATTACTGCTATTAAAACATTCATACAAAACACAAAAAGGAGCGATCTATATGAACGCTAAAAACTTATATGCTTTTCCGGCTACGCAAGAGCCATCTGAGAAGCCAAATCGAGCTAAACGTAAGAATCAATACGGCGATGGGCGATATTGTTCTCGTGTTACCATTACTCGCCAAGATGGGAGCAAATATCAAAAACCATTCTATGGGAAAACAGCAACAGAAGCACGGGATAGGGCAAAAGCATATAAACAGCGACTGGGTAAGGTTAAGGACTCCGAATACCTCGAAATGACGATTGACAACTTAATCAAAATGTATCTGCCAACCGTTCTTGGAGAATCACGATCAAACGACGATATGTATCTGCGAATGTGCAAAAAAACATCTGTGGAAATGGGTTCGGAACGTGCTTGTGATGTGCGAAAAATGCACATTGCTACATTCTTAGCGTCTTTCAAAAGTCAATCCAAATCACAGATAGCAAAGGCTGTGCTGGTAACAAAATCACTTTTTGCTTTTGCGGCAGAGAATGAGCTTATCGACAGAAACCCAACGATGTCGATAAAAGCGGAAGGAGGGACGTATACGGGCCACAGGGCGCTTGAGGATTGGGAGCAGAGCCTTATCTTCTGCATAGTATCATCACGGGGAATATTCTTCCCTGATAGGTATTGACTAATTGAAGATTTACCGATTCCAGTCAACATGGACAACTCCACTTGGCTTATTCGCCTTTCACGTAGAATGGTTTTCAAGTTGCTTGCAAAACTCATGTTTTCCCCTCCACAATATAGTCATTATGTGTAAAGTTTGTCCGTTACCCGTTAGTTATATGTTAGTTACCCACACAAACAAACCCTGCCGGAGTCAAACGTGAGATTGAACAAAACCCAGTAAATACAACAAAAAAGCACCCTTGCAGGTGCTAATTTGTTTTGGTACACCATTAGGGACTCGAACCCTAGACACCCTGATTAAGAGTCAGGTGCTCTACCAACTGAGCTAATGGTGCATATCATCGCCGGATTTTGCCGACGAATGATATTATACATCAGCATGGAAATTTGTCAAGCTTTTTTTACAAAAGAGCGGAACGCTTACACAAGCTTCAATTCCACCGCGTTGCCGATGACGTTTACCCCCTCCGGGACAGCATCCTCCCCGCCTTCTTCCCCATTGCTGGGCTCCAACTGGCCGTGGAGCTGTTTAACCAGGCTCAGGGCCAGTCCGTGGATGGCCTCCGGCACGGTGGCATTGCCAAAGACATACAGCCCCAACACCTTTTCTTTGAACAGTTGGGGAGTCACATCCTGCTTGAATTCCAAATTACCCACCGCCCAGATGGAAACGGGCTGGTTCAGGCCTTCCAAGGACGCTTTGGATAAGCTCAGGCTGCCGGTATTGCTTAGGAGCCTGCCTTCGTAAACCACCAAATCGTGAAATTCATCGGCCTTTTCCAAAACATCGTCCAGAATAGCTTCATTCAGAATCAAATCCCCATGAACGGAAAGCTTTTCAAGGTATTCGTTCAAACGCATAGCATCCAGATCGTCGGATATAAACACATCCCCCAGAACAGCTATGCGCTTACCATAGCGGCGCAGAGCGGCGTAATTCAGCTTCACTTCGCCCATAACCAGCCTGCAATCTTTTTCAATAGCGACTATTTTGCCGCTGAACAGCTCTTTTGCCAAAAGAACGTCTTCCTTATATACCACCATTTCATGGCCCAAAAGGGTGATATTCTTGGCCTTGAGGGCGTTTAAGTCTGCACCCATAGCCAGAATTTTCCCCATGGTGTAATGGGTGCTGTTGTCTTTGGCGGCAGTTATAAACCCTTGGTCAATGGTCAGATCATTTTCATAAAGCATGGCCCCATCGGGGTAAGAAGCAATGTTGCCATTGACGCGAACCCCTAAGCTGCCCAAGACCTGCTCCTGAGAAATACTGCACAAAACCTGGCCGTTGACAATTCCCCCTACAATGGTATTCAGCAGCTGTTCCCCTGTTACATCGCCTTGAATAACCAGTTCACCATTAACAATGTAATATCGCTTGCCCTGAAAGGTCTCTTCTTTGCCAATGGAACAGGTGCCATTCACATTGGTAACCTCGCAATCGGTTGGGAGGATAACGCCTTCCACCAAGTTTTTAAAAGGCAGGACCGTTAGCAGCGGTGCTGTTTTTTTAGAAAAAAGGGCTACCACACAGTTTTCGATCTGCTCGATGGTCTTAGCCGTTTCCTGGGTCAGCTCCGTCAAATCCAGCTGTACCACATTTTTAATCCGAAGCATGTTCATTCCTCCTCATAATCTTGCTTAAGTAGTTTAGCCCCGGCCCGAAGCCGGGTGCGCACCGTCGCTGGGGGGATGTTCAGTGCCTGGCCGATCTCGGTTGCGTTCATGCCCTGAAAATGCCGCATGACGACGCAATCCCGTATGGGCTTGGGCAGCCGCGAAAGCATGTCCGCCACCTCTTGCCGGCTCAAATCATCCTCATGAACGCTCTCCTCCATGGGCTCCGGCCTGGCCCTGCGGCATTCGTCGATGTATAAATGCTTCAATGTCATAATCAGCCACCCTTCCACCCGGCCTTTGGGATAGCTGCGCAGCTGAGCCTGATGCTCGCATACCTTTACAAACACCTGCTGCACCAGGTCCTGCGCCTTAAAGCTATCTCTGGTTAAGCTCATGGCGTAGCGCGAAAGGGTTTCCCTGTATAGGTTGTAAATAGCCAAAACCATGGGCTCCTCTCCCTTCCTCCGCCATTTGCCTGCGCGCTTGCGCCTGCTGTTCCTCCATAAGAATCCATTGGCGTTCCTGGCATAAATCCGCTTTCTCCTTTTGCCTTTTGCGCCATTTCGCAAACATACCGCAAACCCTCCCCTCAGCGCCTCTCACCCTGTATACGGATGAAGCGCCGAAAGTGTTTGCGGTATAAATCATTTTTATGGAATCCCATACAGGTTTTCTTACTGCCACAGCCCCTATTACTTCCTACTCCGCCCCAATGCTGTCCAATTCCCCCAGCACATATTGGCGGTCGTCTTCATCAGCAATCAGCTCGGCGCAGTTGGCAGCCTGGCTCTTATATTCATCGCAGGCGTTGTCGTTCCCAATAATCGCGTAGGCCCGGGCCACGGCCTCGTAGCCAAAGACCAGATCAAGGCCCTCGATGCTGTTATCCAGGCAGATTTCAAGGGAACGACGGCCATGGAGCAGGGCTGGCTCCCCCATATTGAGGATGCTATACACCCGGGATACCTGCCATTCTCCCCGGGCAAAATCCCCGGGCTCCCCCCGGTCTTGCCACAAAAAGCAGGAGGTATGGGCCATGTGCAGCATCTGGATGTCGTCCTGCTCGGTGCGATCGGTCTTTTCCATGTAGTTCCAGGTTTCGTTAAAGAGCCTCTTGGCTTCCTGCTTGGCATCCATTGCTTTTCACCCTGCCTTATTTGATTACTTCATTAAACCAGGCTTCCATCTGGGCCACTTTTTCAAGGGCCGCTTCTTTTTTCATAGCTTTGCCAAAGAGGTAGACCTTTACCTTGGGTTCTGTGCCGGAAGGCCGGACAATGGCCTTGCAGGCCTCTGCGGTGGCAAAGCTAAGCACGTCGGACTTGGGCAGGCCGTCGGTACCAGTCAGGTAATCCTTCACCTCCGTCACGGCTTCACCTGCCAGCTCCTTAGGGGGATTCTGGCGCATGTTACCCATCAGGACAGCCATCTGGGCTTTGGCCGTGGCACCCTTGAGCTCGAAGCTCAAAAGCTTGTTTTCCAAATAGCCATAGTTTTCGTACATCTGGCGGGCAGCATCAGCCAGGGTCATGCCCTGTTTTTTATAAGCACGGGCCATGGCGCACACCAGTGCCACTGCCATTACCCCATCTTTATCCCGCACATGGGGCGCCGCCAGGTAGCCGCAGCTTTCTTCAAAGCCGAAAGCAAAAAGAGCGCCCTTGCCCTGGTCTTCCATTTGGCCAATGTATTCGCCAATGTACTTAAAGCCCGTTAACACCTGGGCCACGCTGGCACCGTACTTTTTAGCTATGGGGAAAACCAGATCGCTGGTAACGATGGTCTTAATAACGGTGGGCACCGCAGGGTATGCCTTTTTTGAAAGAATATATTCAGTCAGCAACAGACCCACTTCATTGCCCGTCAGCCGCAGGAAGGTATTTCCATCCTTCACAGCAACGCCCACCCGGTCGCAGTCCGGATCGGTGGCGATAAGCAGGTCTGCACCCTCCTTTTCAAGCTGGGCCAGGCCCAATTTCAGCGCCGCTTCCAGCTCCGGGTTGGGGGAAGGGCAGGTGGGGAAAGCGCCGTCCGGGGCAATCTGCTCTTGCACCAAGGATACTTTAACCCTGTTAAGGCGCTTTAATACATCGGTTACAGGTTCGAACCCGGCGCCGTTTAAGGGCGTGTAAACAAGGCTCAGCTCCCCGTCCTTGTCAAGCCCTTCTAAAACCTCCAAGGTTTTTTCAATAAAAAGCCCATACACCTTTTCAGGCATGTCCCTGTAAAGGTCTTTCGCCCTGGCTTCTTCAGGCGTAAGCCAGGCAAGGTTTTCATAGTTCACATTTTGAATACAAGCGGTAATTTCCGCCGCTGCGTCATCGGTAATCTGGCAGCCGTCCGCCCCGTAAACCTTGTACCCATTGTACTGGCTGGGGTTGTGGCTGGCAGTAATGACAATCCCCGCATCACAGCCCATTTCTCTAACAGCGAAGCTGAGCATAGGGGTAGGCAGCTGCCTGTCGAACACGTAGGCGATCAGCCCATTTTTCGCCAGAACGCAAGCGGCGGTGGCTGCAAATTCCTTGGAAAAATGGCGGGTATCATAGCCGATGGCAACGCTTTTGCCGCTTGTTTTCAGCAAATAATCACCCAAGCCCTGGGTGGCCTTGGCAACAGTGTAAACATTCATCTGGTTGGTGCCCACCCCCAGCACGCCCCGAAGGCCGCCGGTGCCAAACTCCAATTCCCCGTTAAACGCCATTGTCAGCGCTTCTTCATACCCTTCCATGGCCCGAACCGCTTTCTTCGTTTCCTCGTCGAACAAGGGCAGACTCAGCCATTTGCGGATTATTTCAGTCACAGTTATCACTCCTTATTGGAAATAATACCCAACAAGGGGGAGGCTGTCAATATGGAAGAAAAAACAAACGGGGACCTGGTTCCCATCCGCTAAAACCGCTCTCCCATTTCCCTTGCCTTTTTAATGCACGCTTCCACCTGGGCCGTTAATTCATCCCCCTGAAGCACGCTGGTGTTCTCGCAAGCAATGGTTTCAAAATCGGTTATCCCAAAGAAATTGAACAGGGTCTTCACATACCGCTCCCCCTGCTCCAGCGCATCCATAGGCGGCGCGGAATAGCTGCCGCCCCGGGCAGTGATATAGGCCGCCTTTTTGCCCTTTAAAAGGCCTTTGGAGCCTGTTGGCGTGTACTCGAACATAATGCCCGCCTGGGAGATATAATCCAAATAAGCCTTGAGCACCGCCGGAAAGGACAGGTTCCAAAGGGGAGCGGCAATCACATATTTATCGCAGTCGGCAAACTGTTTGGCGTAGTGCAGCATCACCGTATCCTTACCGGAAAACATGTCATCCACCATGGTTTCATCCAAAAAGCGCAGGTTTTCCCTGTATAAATCCAGCTGAACCACCTCTGCCCGGGGATTTTTGCTCTTAAAGGCCTCTAAAAACCCCTCTGACAGCTTTAAGGTAACCGACTGCTGGGCGGTCTTAGGATGGGCCGTAATGTATAAAAGCTTCATTTTTCTACCTCATTTCGCGTTTTTTATTAGGGTGCGAAACACGCCCTAGAGCGTGTTTCGCACCCTAATAGGATTGCGGTATGGTAATAAAATATGCGGGAACCCCTTTCTTGTTTTGCAAACCAAGAAAAGAAATTCCCGCACTCCTAAAAAAGGAAACCTGTCTTTTATCCTTCTATCTGGGAAGGATGCTTTTCATAAAAGTCCGTCCGGGGGGGCAAAAATTCCAGCTTGCCTTCAAAGGCGGGATCCAATAGATCATACAGGCTGGCGTTCAGGTTCGCCCAATCGAACGCATTAGCGGTCAGGTGCATGAAATGGGCCAGCTTTTCGGTGGAAACAGGGGCCACAGGATGCACCATCAGCATGGCGGTCTTCAACATATGGAAGCAATCGGCCAGCACCTGCAAGCGTTTCTCCGTGTTGTCTTCCCCGTCCGCCAGCTTCATTTCCCGGGACCAGTATTTGTTCACTTCCCGAACGTACATATCAAGAATGTTCATTCCCACATGGAATTCCGCTTTAAACATGGCCTGTTCAAAATCCAGGGCCGCGTCCAGGGCCATGGTTTCCGCTTCCTCGCTGATAGGCAGGTTGGGCGCAACGCCGTCGGTATATTTCTGGGCGGTATAGAAGCAGGAGCGGGCAACGCGGTTCAAAACATTGGTTAAAAGCGCGCCTTCCTTCAATGCCGGGTCTGGGTCACGGGGGTTGGCCAGGGGATTAAAGGCTTTAGGGGAAAAGCTGGCGTTATGCAGACCCAAGCCCAGCCCCAGGAAGTGAGCGCGCAGCTGTTCCGCTGTGTAATGCTCCAATAGCTCCAGAGCCATGGGCGGCTTCACCTGGGCGGAGGAGGAGGCCTTCTTGTCCAAGAAAAGCACGTGGTGGTTCACCACCAGGTTAGGCAGGTGCAAGGCCCCTTCCTTGGGCGCCGCTGTGGCATCCTTACCCTGCAAGGCCATGAACATGCCCATTTCCGCTGGGCCATAGAAATAAATATTGTCCTGGCCAATAAACTGGTAAACCTGGGCATCCTTGCTGCACCACCAGTCCTTCCAGGCTGTGTTTTCAAAGCCCTTGGATTCCAAATATGTCTGTGTGAAGGAGATCGGTGCCCAAAGGGATTCCGGCCATACCCAGATGGTCAACCCATTCAGGCCGTCCATCTCCGGCGCAGGCACGCCCCATTCAATGTTCCCGGTAAGCCTGAAGGGCACCAGGGTCTTGCCTGTTCTAAAGTTCATACCATGGCTGGACAAAACAGCACAGGCCGCTTCACGATCCTTCAGCCGTTCAAACACCAGCGCCACGCTGGTCTTCTTTTCTCCATCGTCCCGGACTGTAAAGGCGGGCAGGGTGTTTTTAAAGCCTTCAAAGGCTTCTAAGTACGTCTTCTTTAAATAAATAACCGGAGGTTCCAAAAACTCCCTGGCGGCGGACGCCGCAAAGGCGCGGGTCTGGGCCCTGGTATCGAAATCGTCCGCCCACTTCAAAAGCAACTCCCGAAATTCATCTAATTCAAAGTACCAGTTGCTCACATCCCGCATTTCGGGCGTCTTCCCCGTCAGGGTGCTCTTAGGCGCGATCAGCTCACTGGGGCTGTACTGATGGCCCAGCTCGCATTCATCCGCATAAGCTGAATCGGATTTGCAGCCCTCAATGGGACAGCGGCCCACCACCTGGCGGCCGTTTAAAAACACTTCCCGTTCAGGATCGTAGAACTGGGAGGTGGTCATCTTCACCAAATGCCCATTTTCCTTCAAGGTTTCCAAAAACCACCGCGACATTTCCCGATGGTTCTCCTTGGCCGCCCCAAACCCAGACGCGGAAAACAGGTTAATATCGATATTCATCCCATCCAGGGCCCTCTTCTGAATATCGTGGTTGCTCTTCACATAATCCTCAATGGTGCCCGAAAACTCCCCAGCCTCGGTCAATTTCCGGTAGCTTTCCGTAATGGGCGAGCCATAGCAGTCCGTGCCGGAAACGAAAACCACATTTTCTCTGCCAATATGATCCCGCATGAACCTGGCAAAGGCGTCCGCGTGAATAAACACGCCGCCTACATGGCCCAAGTGCAGCGCCTTGTTGCCATAGGGCATGCCCCCAGTAATAACTGCCCGCTTCGGAAACACCGGCCGACTGTCCCACTTGGCCTTTACTTTATCGTTCACATGCTCGCACATACGTTTTCCTCTTCCTTCAATTAGAATGGTAACAATTTATCACGCGGCGCAAGGCTTGTCAAGGCGGGACGGGGAATGTTGTGTAATTGCGAAAACCCATTTTCTTTTAGAAAAAAGAAAACGGGTTTCCGCACCTTCCCAAAAGAAAACCTGTACAGGCATTATTTCACTTTTCCGTACTGACACCATTCTCTTCCAGTGTATGCAGTAGTTCATTAAGCCGACAAATGATGTCCTCCACTACACATTTGGGCGTATTTGCACTTAGACCTGCCTGGTAAGAAAATAGATAATCCATCGTCACTTTCAATGCATAGGCAAGTTTTAGCATAGTTAGTGAACTAGGAACTCGCGTTGCTCCTTCGATATGTCCAACGAATGAAGCACTTATCTCGGCTCTTTCAGCCAATTCTGCTTGCGTCATTCCTAAAGCAACGCGCCGCTGGCGTACCCGTTTACCCAACTGCTTATATAGGGCCATTTCATCATGCATCGATCTTTCCTCCTCATTTCTTGAAATACACCAGGACCCGTTTGGGTCCCATTTTAACATATAATCCTCATAAAATAAAGTTGATTTCGAACCAGAATCGGTTCTTTTTTGTAGGGGGAAAATGATGTATCAAAAAATCAAACAAGATGAAATACATATTGGGCAAAATATTCGCCGCATACGGAAGCAGCAGGGTCTAGGTCAAACAGAGTTGATACGACACCTGGATTTAGCTGGTGCGAATATCACGCGCGAAACCTTAGTAAAAATCGAACGCGAAACGCAGCATATTCAGGCATCACAACTTCGTGCTATTCGTGATGTGCTTCAAACAACCTATGATGAGTTGCTTAAATAGCAATAAATATGCCATGGCGATGTCATATTTATATGCTATACTACCCTTGGGTGAAGAAAATGCAAAGCAACCGCTTATTTGAAATCATATACATTTTGCTAAATAAGAAAATCGCTACCGCCAGAGAATTGGCGGAGCATTTTGGTGTATCTCAGCGCACCATCTATCGGGATATCGATACCCTGAGCCTTTCCGGCGTGCCTGTTTATACAGAAAAAGGCAAGGGCGGCGGAATCAGCCTGCTGCCGGATTTTGTGTTTAACAAGGCTCTGCTTTCCCCTGATGAGCAAACGGAAATCCTTTCCGCCCTGCAAGGGCTTACCTCCATAAAAGCAGCGGAAACCGATCAGGTTTTAAAAAAGCTATCTGCCCTTTTCAACAAAAGCACCGTCAACTGGCTGGAGGTGGATTTTTCCGATTGGAGCTACCAAAACGGCGGCATCTTTCAAGACCTGAAAACAGCCATTTTAGAACGCCAGGTGGTTTCCTTCGATTATTACAGCACCTACGGCGAAAAGACCGAAAGGCAAATACAGCCTATTCAGCTTTGGTTTAAGTCTAAATCCTGGTATGTTAAAGGCTTTTGTTTAACAAGGAATGATGTACGGCTATTCAAATTAACTCGCATTCGGGCGCTGCGGATAACGGATACGGGTTCTACACCTCGAAATCTTTTGGCCGCTGCCCCAAAGAATGAGCCTCGAGCCCATCAAAAGCAAGATGTAACACTAAAGCTAAAGATCGCTCCGGAAATGGCCTACCGCGTTTACGACGAGTTCGATAACGGCAACGTGGAAAAGCTTCCCGACGGCAGCTTTATGGTGGAGATCGTCTATCCGGAGGATGAATGGGTCTACGGTACCCTGCTCTCCTTTGGTGAGTGTATCGAAGTTTTAGAGCCGGTGCATGTTCGCAAAATTCTCCACGAAAAAGCAATAAAAATGGTAAATATGACGCGCTGATGTCAAGTATAGTGTGGTAAGGTTAAAGAAAAAAGGAGCATATAAAAAATGGATGAAAAAGCCCAACTGGAAAAAGTCAGCCAGGAAACCATGCGCTTTATGCGGGGCAAATACGTTTTGGACGAAGTACCCGGCAAGTATTATCAAACCGATTGTCTGAAGTTCCGCCAAGGCAAAAAAACCATTTTGTCCATCAACATACACGAAGATCATTACGATTTTCAAGTCATTTTAGGAAAAGCTGAACGGGAAAAATTCGAAGCCCGATCCAATGGGTTTTCAAGCAAAATTCAAGCTTTATATGATAGCCAGCCCTCCCTTCACGATGGAAAATGGCTGCTGATAAGGGTAGAAAACCTAGCTGATTTAGAAGAAATAAAAAAGCTGATCTTGATCAAAAAGAAGCCTAACAGAAAGCCTTTTTCAAAGGAACAGGCTGTTTATGCCGCTTGCGGGCATCGGTGCGACCTATGTATCCATTACACCGGCGGCACCATCAGCGATGCGTTTCGCAAAGAATTGAAACAGCGCTTGACCCGTGTATATGATGACGCTTATTGGGGCGAGGATATGGCGTTTTGCAGCGGCTGTGAAAGTGGCGGGATAAATGGAAAGCATGACTGCCATCAAAAAACGTGCGCAGCTGCCAAAGCCATCGATCAATGCGCGAACTGTGGCCAATACCCCTGCAGCAAAGCCACGGCCGGATATCCCCCAAGGATCGAAATGAAACACATTCTGGCACACGATGTAACCTGGGCCATCCTTCCCTATGTGGATGGGCAATACGGTAATTAATTTTTATTGGAAACGGGAGGCATCCTCTTATGATCGAGTTGCCCGAAACCTATGTGCTGGCGGAGCAAATAAACCAAGCCTTAAAAGGGAAAACCATTTTGAATGCCACAGCCAACGCCCATCCTCACGCCTTTGCCTGGTATACAGGCGACCCCAATACCTATCAAGAAAAATTGGCTGGAAAGACATTCTTAAGCGCCAATCCCGGCACAGGTTATACCTGTGGCGGCAATACGGAAATTTTATTTGACGATATGCTCATGGTACTTTCCACCCCGGTTAAATACCACCAAGCTGGAGCCAAGCTGCCCCCCAAGCACCAGCTCTTGCTTGAATTTGAAGATTTTTCTCATTTAAGCTGTACCGTCCAAATGTGGGGCAGTATGTTCTGCTTTCCAGCAGGGGAGGATGGTTTGCCGGAAAACTTTACCTGTAACCGCTGCCCCGATCCTTTAACAGAAGGCTTTAACGAGGCTTATTTTGAAGGGCTATTAAAAAACGTGAAGCCCAATTTAAGCGTCAAGGCCTTTCTGGCCACGGAACAGCGAATCCCTGGCCTGGGCAATGGGGTTTTGCAGGATATTCTGTTCAACGCCCGCATCCACCCCAAGCGGAAGCTGGAAACCTTAAACGCCCAAGAGCTGGAAGCACTTTTCCACCATGTGAAAACCACCCTTTTGCAAATGCGTATGGAAGGCGGCCGGGATACGGAACGGGACCTGTACGGTGCCAATGGTGGTTACCAAACCATTCTTTCCGCCAACACCCTCAAAGCCCCCTGTCCTATCTGCGGAGCTACGCTGGTACGGGAAGCGTACCTGGGCGGCAACATTTACTATTGTCCCACCTGCCAGCCGCTGAAAAAAGGAGAGAGAGCATGAGCGCAATTGATCTTGCTACTTTGGCCCCTGTGGGCAAAATCGATACACGGATAGAGAATGGCGCCCTGCATGCCACCGTAACCCGTGCCATACACGATACGGGTTACAATATCCAGCAGGATAAGATCACGTCCGCTTTAGTGCTAGCCGGGCATTACAAGGTTCCCTTTCAAATTGATATGACGGTTAAAATCGACACGCCGGAGCTAATAATGCTTATAGGTCAAGGCCATGTAAGCTTTGGTTCTCCTTGGCGGGAAAACCGCAGAATCGAGGACATGGCCACCCCTAAAAACAAGCCGTGGATTTACGACAACCACATGCCCTATAATGAAAAGGTGCAGCTGCGCATCCTTTGTACGCAAAAGGCCATGCAAATATGGATCAATGGAGAAGAACGTTTTTACAACACCCGCATGCCTTATATGAAATTGCCCCTTGAAGAAGTCAAGCTTGCCATCACCAGCACCCAGCATGCCCACCTTGTTATTCACGCCCTAAGCGTAATGGCATATGCCCAACCGCCCGAATGCCTCCACACCCCTTTCGAACCCATGAAGCAGACTATCATCCCGATAGAAAAGCCCAGGTTCGAAGATTGTATCGCCCCATTACCCTTGGGAATACAAGCACAAATACGCCAAAGCGATGCGCTTTTAAAATCATCCAAATTCAAGCGCATCATTGAAAAGCACGGCTTCAAAATCACCTATGTGGCATCGGATATTGGCCTTTCCTACGCCCTTTATGTAGGCGGCAACGTGATGCACCATTCCCTGCAATGGTACATTATCACAAACGGCCCCACCGAAACCTGGGGCCGCAAAGCCAATGGCATGGAGGAGGCGCTAAACCGCGCCCATCCGCAGTTGGCGGATTTCATTTTTGCTCGTTTGAACGATTGCATAGGCTGCCACTCAAACTGTCTGGCCCGTACCCCCTATGAATTTAATGGGCAAAAAAAGAACACCTGCCATGGCCACGTATTCTTAAAAATGGTACCGGAGGATTTTGAAGCCGCACGACAATTTCTAACCTTGGCGCGGCAGCTCTTTTAATTATAAAAACAAACAATATACAATAAACCTGTTGACGGTTGCCACTCGCTATGGTAAGCTTCTGCCCAACACAGACTAAGGAGGAACGCTTTCGTGTCAAACTGCCGCTTCAGCCTGAACAGCCTTTTTAGCGCGATTATTTCGATCACGCTTATTAGCCTATTCATTTTGAAGCACCGATTGCACGGATGCACCGCCTAGCGCTGTAAATAGGCATCTTAAACGCATCTGCCGCAATCTTTAGGATTGGCAGATGCGTTTTTTTATGCCGAATACATAAGGAGGAATATTATGTCTACCAACAACACCCCCGCCTCTACCCGCAAGGACGTCCCTGCCTCCACCCAATGGGCCAACCCCACCCCCGCCGGGCTTGTAGCCCTGGCTGTTGCCTGCGCATGCTTTTTTGCTCTTCTAACCGGCAGGGTGCAAGCCTCTGCCATGCCGCTGATTGGCTGCTGGCTAATCGGTGGGTTTGCTGTCCAGCTTGTGGTCGCCCTTTTAGACTTGAAAGGCGGTAACCACGCAGGCGGTAACACCTTTTTGTTCTTCTGCGCTTTTTTCATGCTGGTGGGCGGAATGGAGATGCTGCTTAAATACAATGCCATCATGGCCGGCTCTGCGCTGGATTCCCGAATCGACGGTTATGCCTGGTGCATCCTAACGCTGGTGGTATGGCTCTGGACACCCGCTTTCTTTACCCGTTTCACCCTCCTGTCCCTTATCGTCGCTCTGCTAGACGTAGCCCTCCCCTTCATTGCGCTAACTGACCTGGGCGTTATCCCCAAAGATTTCTCCCACATCGCCGCATGGGCGTTGCTGGCCGCAGGTGGGGTGGCCGTATACCTGAGTGCTGCCACGGTGGTAAATACCGCCCACGGCAAAAAAGTCTATCCACTGCCCTAAATCCAAAACAGCTTTTCCTTTTTAGGAGCGCGCGAGAATTATAATGCATCTGATTCAAATTGCAAAACATAAAGCAATTGAATCAGATGCATTTGCAATTTGGGAAAAAGAATGTATAATTGTAATAGCATATCAGTTGACCAACGTTAATAAATTTTATCGGAGGTACATATGAAAAAGGCACATTCATTGCGTGTAATTGTGGCATGGATCATGATTTGCGCTTTTTTGCTGTGTGAAACGTTTTTCATTGGCATTTTCTATAGCAATATGGTCACTCTTCTTTCAGGAGCGGAGCGGCAGCATGTGGATGAATTGACCAATGCTGCGAAGGGAGCGCTGATAGCCCAGCTGGAAAACATGCACGCCAATACCCGTACATGGTCCAGTTGGGATGTGGTGTACGATTATATTCTGGGGCAGAAGGCCGATTTTGTAGAAGAGGACTTAGAAAGCGGTGGGATGCTTCGGATTTATAAAATGGATTACGTTGTGATCAAGGACCGGCAGGGCAAGGATGTATTAGCAATGCCCAGCGATATCATCATGAATGATTTTGTGAATGAGAACGGCAACCCACCGGAGGATTGGGCCCAAGTGCTGCCAGCAGGGCTTTCCGACCGCATTACGCCCATTGCCTGTGATGTGTTGGCCGGACAGGCCGATGGGTTCACAGATAACGGCCCTTACTGTGATGTAGGGTATGTGGTGTGTAACGGGGAATCGTATATGATCTGCGTGATGCCAGTACTCCACACCGATGAAACAGGGGAAGCGGTGGGCACCTTTACCTTTGCGGTGCATTTTGGTAATGAACGAATGGGTGCCATTACTCAAATGAGCGCCACCACCTTTACTGTTTTGGAAGCGGACATGGAAACCATAGCAAAAGGGGATACCATACAGATCCAAGGCATAGAAAACATTGTTTTCACTACTGTAATGGAAAACCTGTATTCCGCTCGAAGCGTTCTTTTGCGCTTAAGTCACCAACGCCTTGTGTACAATGGCGGCATGGCGCTATTCGCAACTATGATCTTCACGGTTTCCCTGGTGTTGGTGGCTTTCTTTGGAATCTTGTTTGTGGTTGTCGACAGAAACCTATTGCGGTCTATTCGTACCTTGGTAACGGATGTAGAGCATGTGCAGGGTAGTGAGCGATTCGACGTTGGAAAATATCAAGGCTTCAAGGAAACTCGCACATTAAGCGTTGCCATTAACGATATGGCGACAAGAGTTGAAGAAAGTGCTAGGGTCGAGCATGAAGCCAGCACGTCTATCAGCATTCTTAAAAGCATTTTGAACGGTATGGATGCTTATGTTTACGTATCCGATCCATTTACAAACGAAATCCTATTTATAAATGATAAAATGCAAAACCATTTTGATATTGAAGGGGAGGGCGTAGGCCAGATCTGCTGGCAGGTGCTGCAAACAGGCCTTGCCGGCGCCTGCGAGTTTTGCCCCTGCCGTCAGCTCCATTCCCTGGAGGATGTGGTGGTTTGGGAGGAGCATAACACGGTTACCGGACGGCATTACCGTAATACCGACAGGCTAATCCTTTGGGCCGATGGACGGCTGGTGCACTTGCAGCATTCTGTGGATATTACAGACATAAAGGATACCCAGGCCCAATTGATCGCCGCCAAGGAACAAGCGGAGCAGGGCAGCCGAGCCAAGGGCGAATTCCTTTCACGTATGAGTCACGAAATGCGCACGCCCATGAACGCGATCATCGGTATGACGAACATTGCCAGAGGCGCAAAGGACATCGAGAAAAAGGAATACTGCCTGGAACGGATCGATAACGCGTCACGGCATTTGTTGGGCGTGATTAACGATATATTGGATATGTCCAAGATAGAGGCCAATAAATTCGAACTAAGCCCAACGGATTTCAGCCTGGATACCATGCTTATGAACGTTTTGAACGTGGTAAACTTCCGCCTGGAGGAAAAGAAACAAGTCCTGCACATGTTTGTGGATCCTAACATAGCACCTATGCTCTTTGGGGATGAGCAGCGTCTTGCTCAGGTGGTAACCAACCTTCTTACTAACGCTGTTAAATTTACCCCCGAAAAAGGGCAGATATCGTTGAATGTAACCAAAGAACAAGACAATGCAAATGAACAGATTCTTCGGTTTGAAGTACAAGATACGGGCATCGGCATTTCCCCCGCACAGCAGCGGCGTCTGTTCAACCCTTTTGAACAGGCCGATGGCAGCACATCACGGCAGTTTGGAGGCACAGGGCTTGGTCTGGCCATTTCAAAGCGAATCGTGGAACTGATGGGCGGCATCATTTGGGTGGAATCCGAACTGCATAAGGGGTCCAAGTTTGTGTTCAAGGCGAAGGTTAAGCCTGTTTTGGGTAGCCGCCTTGAAAAAGTACGCCGCAATATCAGCAAAAGGGACCTAAACGTTCTGGTGGTGGACGATTCCAAGGAAACCTGTGACTATTTCATGTGCTTGATGGAAAACCTGGGCATTCGAACCCAATGCGCCTATTCGGGCCTTGAAGCTATAGAGCGAGTGAATAAGGAGCAATCCCACTTCGATATGATCTTCCTTGATTGGCAGATGCCGCAAATGGATGGCATCCAATTGGCAAAGCAGATCCGCAATGCGGACGGTACTCAGCCCATCATTATTATGATCTCGGTTGCTGAATGGGCGGATATCGAAAAGGAAGCCACAGGTGCAGGGGTGGACGCCTTTGTCCCCAAGCCCCTTTTCCCCTCACAGATTACCGATTGCATTCACCGCTTTATTAACTTGACGGAGGCTAATAAGCCCATAGAAGCAGAAAGCCAGCCCCAACAGTTCAGTTTCCCCGGAAAAACTATTCTTCTGGCGGAAGATATCGACATTAACCGCGAGATTGTCCAAGCCATCCTGGAAGATTCCCATATCGATATTATCAGCGCGGAAAATGGCTTGGAGGCAGTTGAAAAGTTCACCAAAGACCCGGAACGCTACGATCTTATTCTAATGGATGTGCATATGCCCCAGATGGATGGCCTGGAAGCTACACAACACATCCGCGCCCTCAACATAGAAAAGGCCAAGTCTGTACCCATTGTGGCCATGACCGCTAATGTTTTTAAAGAAGATGTGGAACAGTGTCTGGAAGTGGGCATGAACGGCCACCTGGGCAAGCCCATCGATTTCAAAGAACTGCAGGCTGTGGTAATGAGATATTTGGGTTAGGGATTTCACGGAACCCTTTTTACCTTTTGCAGAAGGTAAAAAGGGTTCTCGCATTTATTTTACATTTATTTCCCCTTCCAAAATGACTTTTCCCTCGCACCTTTCGTCTAATAGGTATAACGGAGGTGAAGAGATGATCTCAAAGGCGGATTTTGCGGCATGGGTGGATGAAAAAAGCCAGATGCTGTACCGGGTGGCGCGAACCATCCTTCGCAATGACGAGGATTGCAAGGACGCATTGCAAGAAACCATTTTAAGGGCATGGGAAAGCCGCCATCAATTAAAGGATGAAAGTCTCTTTGGCACATGGATCACCAGAATACTGATCAACCAATGCCATACCATGCTGCGCAAAAACCGAAAATACCTGCTTCAGGACGACGTGGAGCAGGGCTCCAGCAACGCACCGGATCCAGCTATCAGCTGGGCGGTGGAATCCTTGCCGGAAAAAATACGCCTGCCATTGGTTCTGCACTATTTGGAGGGCTACCATTATGATGAAATCGCGCATATGCTCAGAATCCCTAAAAGCACCGTCCGTTCCCGGCTGGTGGTGGCGCGCAATGCCCTTAAAATGGAGCTCACCGAAGAAAAGGAGGCGTGGCTTTATGAAGCGTGAAGATTTAGAAAAAGCGTTTTCTCCCATCCCGGAAGATTGTTATAATGCCATGATGACCACAGCCCAAAACGTGAAGGAGGAAGAAACAGTGAAACGCAAGGCATCATTCGCACTGGTATTGGCCGCGGTATTGGTATTGGCAGTAACAGCGGCCCTGGCCGTGGCCTATTGGCAGCGGGGCCCGGAAACGGTGATTCTGGAGCACGATGATTATATCGACAGCCTGGTGGTGCATAACGGCAAGCTGTATAGCCTGCAGCAAAACGGCTTACATGAAATAAGCCCCGAAAACCGGGAGGCGGATATAAGCTACAACCTGGCCTGGGATCAAAAGGATTATGAGAACAGCATTCATGAGCTGCTATCGGATCAGGGCGTTTTCTACGGCCTGTACACCAGCACCGAGGAGCCCTGGCGGCTGTATACCCTAGAGCTTGTTAACGGTGAAGTGCAGCGCACCCTTCAAAACCAATTTGAAATGCCCCAGGACCTGTGGTATACCAAAGCCTACATCCAAAATGGCAAGCTGGTAAGCCAGCTGAAAAACGATATCATCGCCATTTACGATATCGCTGCTAACCAACTTACCAAGCTAACCGTGAAGGATGTTTACTCTATTGCTGCCTATAAGGATGGTCTGGCTTTAGCCATCCAATACAAGCGGGAGGTGTTCGAGTCCAAGGCGGTGCTTTCTTCCATCGACCTGAAAACAGGGGAAACCAGCACCCTAACTTCCATGCAAAGTGATTACTTCCTCTCGAACCTGGCTTATAACCAAGAAACCGATACCATCTATTTCGCAGATCGAAGCCGTATTTTCTCCTTTAAGGAAGGCAAAGCGGTAACACAAGTGGCTTCCTTTGTTCAGGGCGATACCAGTGATCTGGTATTGATCGACGACGATTATGCCGCCATCACCATTGATGGCAGCATTCTGTCCATCCGGGCCATTAACCCAGACAAAGCAGGCGACCTAAAGCAGCTGACCATTTTTGAACGCTATGGTCGAGGCGGGGAATACGAGGATTTTATTAAATTCAACCCGGATGTGGATCTGGTCTTTTATAAGGATGAATCCGGCTCGGTGGATGAACTGTTCGTCCAGCACATGATAACGAAAAATGCCGATGTGGATATCTACTGCCTTACCGATCCAAACCTGATGCAGATCATCAAGGATAAGGGCTATTATATCGATTTGGCTGCCAGCGAAACCATCAAAACCAAAACAGCCGATATGTACGCGCCCTTCCAAACTGCCTTCACCAATGAGGATGAGATCGTGGCTATCCCCAAAGAGGTTTTCCTGCCCATGAGCACCTACAACGCTGCCGCCTTTAAAGACCTTGGCATCGCCGTTCCCACCACCTATGAGGCGTTTTACGATTTTTGCATCCTGTGGCTTACCGAGCTGGGCCCGAAGCACCCGGAATACCGCCTGAACCCCTATGATAACGATACCTATTATGAAACCCTCTTAAAGCGTTATGCCGATGAAATGGCCCACAACGGCAAGGAAGCGGATTTTTCAAGCCCCACCCTTCAAACCGTGATCGAAAAATTCCGCGCCGTTGAAGCGCTGCCCCAGCTTTCCTACGAGCAGGCCACAGAATACCTGTTTTACAATTACTATTTCCCCACCAAAACACCGGAAATGACACACATGCCCCTGACCTTTGAAAAAGACAACCTTTTTACCTTGGGCATGGTACCGGATAATCTTGCTTACTTCGTGATTAACCCCTATTCAAAAAACCAAACCGAAGCCATCGCCTTCTTGGATACCTACATGGCCAGTATCGAAAACTATGTTGCCATGGTTTTGTTTAAAGCAGAAAACAAAGTAATGGAAAACGAGGCGTTTCAAACCAACCTCAAGCAAATGAACGAGCATATCGCCCAATTAGAGGCACAGCATGAAAAGGCCGAGCCTGCTGAGCAAAAGGACCTGCAAATCCAAATCGACAACGAAAAACAGGCCGTGGAAAATTATGAAGCAGAATACCGCTATGCTGTTAAGCGGGAGGACATGGATGCCTATATTTCCTACGTGCCCGGCCTTTACTGGAACCCCATGAACCCCATCCTGGCCCTTGGGGAGGCTGTCCCTCAAACCTTGCCGGAAGTGGCTGCAGTGGTAAGGAAGATGCTGGCTGAAGGGAAGTAAGGCTGACGCCCTTTTAAGAGGCGGACTGCTGGTCCCCCCCCTCACTGCTCCCCCCTAAAGTAGGAACGGCGGGGCTGTGGCAGCAAGAGCTGGGATACATAAGGGATTTCATCCCTTATGCCAGCGCGTCGACAAAGTCGACGCTTTCGTGCGACACAGGTGTCGCACGAGGGATTTCCCTCACTGCACTGTAAAATCTTCGATTTTACGGTCGTTTGTTCGGGCAAGGTAGGAATTTCTACGAAATTCCACCGAAAATCGCCGC
>JAVBTR010000028.1:0-30472 GCA_031556065.1 Eubacteriales bacterium
GCACTGTAAAATCTTCGGTTTTACGGTCGGGGCCATCGGCCCATTAAGGCCCTGAAAGGGCTTCGGGCAAGGTAGGAATTTCTACGAAATTCCACCGAAAATCGCCGCACATGTCGCCGATTTCGGAATGAAAATCGGAGGACCGCGGTCCTCCGATACCTCCTAGGGTTTCTTGATGGTCTGACCCCCTGGGACAAAGCATTCGTCCCAGGGGGTTTTTACAGTTGATCTTATTGGAGAATAAGGGTCATGGTTTTAATTTCAAAGGGGCGGAAGGTTAGCGTGAAGGCGCCTTCCTTTTTTTGTATGAGTGGTTCATTAAGGGGTGTTTCCATCATATCGGTTGGTAGAAGGGCCTTAATGGGCAAGGGGCTGGCAAGTTGGACGGTGGCAGTTTGTCCGCAGGCTTCATAAAGCCTGATAATAGGCCGGTCTGAACCATCGAAATCGTATTTGAAGGTGTCCAGCAGCACATTGGGCTGATTAATGTTGAAAGCCTGGAAGGCTTCGCAGCGGCCAGGCATGATAAGGGGAGGGCGGTTTAATGAAAGGGCCTTGGCGATCACCTGATGAAGCTTTGGCAGACCGTCGAAAACGCAGAGCTCATAGGTAAAGGTGTGCTCGCCCCGGTCGGCGGTGTGATCCGGGGCCAGGGGTGCTTTTAAAAGGGTTAGCGCTAGGGTGTTTTCTATAGCACTGATGCCATATTTGCTGTCGTTTAACAAGGCCACCCCAAAGCCGGAATCGCAAAGGGCAGACCAGCGGTGCTGGCAAACCTCATAGCGGTCGGCATCATAGGGGCGGGAAAAATGATTAGGCCTTTCCACATACCCGAACTGGGTTTCGGTTAAAACTTTATCCGTCTGTACAGATGTTGGGAAAGCGACTTTTAGCAGCTTGTGGTCTTCCTGCCAATGAATGCGGGTATCAAAACGAAGGGCTCTTGAATCCGCTTCCAGGGAAAGGGTTTGGGTCAAAAGGGACTGGTTTATCTGCCGGATGATTTTGATAGAAACAACATCGCCCTTGGGACATTGAACGGAAATCTGCGCATTCTTTGAAAGGTCAACGGCCACATGGGGGTAAACGCTGGCAATATCCCAAGCGTCGTAATGGGCGTTCACATCCTGGTACATTTTAAAATCGTTCATGGGCCCGGCAGCGCATTCCATCTGGCGGGTCTTATCATACAAACGGGTGATCCGGCCTAAACAATCCAATTCTGCCAAGAGGAAGTCGTTTTCCAAGGCTTCTGTGGAGGCGAAGGCCTGCAAGGCGCAAGGGGTTTCCCTGGCGGGCTCCAAGGGTGTTAGGCTCATGGGCGGCAATTGGCCCCGGAAGGTGCTGCCATTGGGCAGTGTAAGGCGGGTATCAATTGTAACGGGCAGAGGGTTAAAGGCTGTAGAGCCATCCCCTGTGGATGTGAGGAAGGGTTCCAACGCCTGGAGGGTTTCGCGGTTACATTGGCCGAGGGTTTCTTCCATCAGCTCCCGGGCTTCCTTATGTACCCTGGCAATGGACGTGCCGGGAAGGATGTCGTGAAACTGGGCGAAAAGAAGCTTTTTCCAAAGGGCTTCGGCAAGGGCGTAAGGGTATGAGGCGTTTTTGAAAGCTGTTCCCAAAGCGGCTGCCCATTCGAAAAAGCTTAAGGCACCTTCTAAGCGGCGGTTTAGCCGTTTGGTTTCCGCCTGGCTGGTGTATACGCCCCGATGGGCCTGATAGTACAGTTCTCCCCGGTATATGGGATGAGGGCCTTTTGTTTCCAAATCCTCAAAAAAGGACTGAGGCGTATCGTAGTGGGTTCGGGGAGCGCCTTCCAAATCCCGAAGACGGCTGGCAGTTTCGTATTGATCCCGGGTAGGGCCGCCGCCGCCATCGCCGTATCCGAAGGGAAACAGGAAGGTGTCGATGCCTGTTTGGGTTAAGCGGTCCTTTTCCCAGCGGCCTATGACTTCGGGCACAGTCATGGGCGCGTTGGAACGCCGGTAAAGGCAGCTTAGGATTTTTGTGCCGTCGATCCCCTGCCATTGAAAGTGGTTATAGGGGAAGGGATCGCCGCCTTCATAGGTGTTGTAGAGCTTTTGTGTGGCAAAATAGCGGATGCCGCAGCCCTTGTAAATTTGCGGTAGCGCGGGCGAGAAACCGAAGACATCCGGCTGCCAAACGGTGACGCTGTCAATATTAAAGCGTTCCTTAAAAAACCGCCTGCCGTATACGATTTGGCGAATCAGCCCTTCTCCGGAGGGCATCAGGCTGTCTCCCTCAATATAGACGCCGCCATCCAATATAATCTGGCCTTTTTCGTAAAGCGCCATCACCTTTTCGTAAAGAGCCGGGTGGTGGGTTTCCAATAGCTCGATTAAATAAGGCTCGCAGAGCAAGTATTTGGCTTCTTCATACTGGCCCAGCAGCGCTGTTTGGGTAGCCATCGTGCGGCCGATTTTACGCCGGGTTTCCGCCAAGGGCCACATCCAGGCCAGGTCGATATGGGATTGGGCCAGAAGAAACATTTCCGGCGCGGTGGAACCGTTGTGGCATGCCAGCAAAGGAGCAAGGGTTTCACGGGCCAACAAAAAAGCCTCTTGGCGGGCAGGTTTTTCTTTTTCAAAATCCACCAGGAAGGTGACTTCAAGAAGGGCTTTTAAAATTTTTTGCCCCCGAAGGCTATGGCTGGGCAGCGACAGATACAGGTCGTTTAAAACGGTCATATCCATTAAAAGCTGATAAGCGGTCTCGTCAAAAACCCCATAGGTGCTTTTGCCTATGGTGGCCTGAAGGCCCGTTATGGCGGGAATGGCTTCTCGTTCAGGGGGGATGGGGCCAATGTTTTCAATGTGGGGCCCATGGCCCGCATAGCTTTCGATTAAAATGTGAACAGGTTCTCCGGTGGCAGGCAAGGGGATATGGCTGTGCTGCTTGTCGATGGCCCCAGCCTCCAGGCCATTGACATAAACCAGACTTTCTCCGCCGGTTTTGATCTGAGCTACCAGGGCCTTGCCTTGCGCCGATTCATTTGGCTGAATTTGGGCTAAAAACCAGCCATAGCCCCATTTAGGGCCCCAAGCTTGGCCTGGAGCTACTTGGGCAAAAGGGCCTTTTAAGGCCTGCTTGGGCGAAAGCTGGTCATAGGTTTCAAACATGGAAAGAGATAGGGTTCCTAATGGCTCATACAGATGGTTGGGAAGTTCCGCCATCCACAGGCGGACGCGGTTTTGCCATTCCCGGGGCTGGCTCATAAAATCACATCCTCATCAAAGTCAGCGCATTTTTTCTGTAAGCATCAAAAACACAAGGCCTTGGCCGTAAGCAGTGGGGCAAACAGGTATCGTTTTATAAAAATCCAAATCCCGGCCCATGGGGGTGCCGTAGGAAACGCCTTGTACCAGGCCATCGGGTGCCACTTGCGCAAGAACGCCCTTCACTGCTTTTTCGGCGGCCTCTTGGCAGACTTTGGGCAGCAGGCCAAGGCGGGAGCCTTTTAATAAACCGTAGGCGATGGCGGCGGAAGCGGAGGTTTCCAAATAGCTGTCCGGGTGATCCAGCAGCGTGTGCCAAAGCCCCGTTTCTTGATCTTGAAGGGCGGTAATGCTCAGGCATTGCTCGCGCCATGTTTCAAGAATGAGCCTTGAAACCGCATCGTCTTCAATCATTTCTAAAAAATCGACAGCGCAGGCAGTGAACCAGCTGTTGCCCCGAGCCCAAAAGGCATTGGCAAAGTGGTGGCGGCCAATGAATGAGAAGCCGTGGTACCAAAGGCCATTTTCTGTGGCGTGGAGGTACTTAATATGCAAAAGGAACTGGTATTTGGCTTCCTCCCTGTATGCCGCGTTTTCGAGGATGCTCCCAGCCCGGTACAGGAACATAACTGTCATATAAAGGGTATCATCCCACACCTGGCCGGGGTTTTCGTCGTGGGTGGTAATATGCTGCAAGCCGCCCTCTTCCGTGCGGGGCATATCCGCCATGATCCAATTGGCCCAAGAGGCAATAAGATCGCGGTATGCGGCCTCGCCGGTGGTTTCGTACAGGTAAGTCAGCGCCAGCATGGGGGCAGTGGTATTTACATTATGGGTAGGCAGGCCCTTTTTGAAATGCTGGGCGTACCAGCTCTTTAAGTATGCTAAGATGGCTTCATCCTTTGTTTCGAGGTAAACCTTCATCATGGCATAGACCGCGACGCCTTGGGGCCATTCCCAGGTATCCAGGGTTAAATGGTCGTTGTCCCCGCCGCCTTCGTGAGTCGTTTTCAGCTTGTCAATAACTTGGTTGGCTAAAACCCGATATTCTTCACGGTTCATGGAATAATCGCCTCCTATGGATTGTCTATTGGTTAACAGGTCTTTATAAACTTGTTTCAGTATAGCACACAACATGACAAAGAGAAAGCCATAAATTAATCAAAATATCATCAATATCACTTTACATTGGACCCAATATGCGCTATAATGACCCATATAGGTTAGATAAGGTGGTTATCACACTATGAAAGATATACGTCTGGATCAAATGGAGCAGTACATTGTCGAAAAGGAAAATGTACTGATGGAAGAATTGCAGAATCACTTTAATACATCCCTTAACACGGTCAGAAGAGACGTGGCGATTCTGATCCAGAAAGGCACGGTTGAAAAGGTGTATGGTGGCGTTCGCGCCAAAAAGGCCGATCCGCTGATTGCCTTTGATGTGCGCACCATTAAACACCAGGACGCGAAGGTTGCCATTGGCAAACGGGCGGCGGAACTGGTCTCAGACGGGGATATTATCTTTATCGATTCCGGTACCACAACCCTTCACATGATCCAAAATATAGGGCAAAAGCAAAACATTACCATTATTACCAACAACCTTCACGCCATTATGGCGGCGATGCCCTTTCCCAGTTTGAACGTAATCGCCCTTCCCGGGCAATTGAGCCGCCGCACCAGCTCTTTTACCGGTATGGATGCCTTAAGATTTTTGTCTTCCTACAACATTAAAACTGCTTTTATGGCCGCCACAGGCCTTAGCAGCGCCCACGGCGTAACCAATGCCTCGCCCCTTGAATACGAGCTGAAAATGAAGGCCATAGAGCGCAGCGAGCGTTCCATTCTTTTGCTGGATAGCCACAAGTTTGGCCAAACGGGGCTTTTAACCTTTGCGGAACTTAACCAGTTTTCTGCCCTGGTCACCGATGCAACACCCGAAAAGGTATATATGGACGCATTGAAAAATGCGGGCACTCAACTGATCATCGCTTGATAGGAGGTACGGTATGCCTGTAGTCAACATGACGGAACTACTCAAGGACGCGCGGCAAAAAGGGATTGGCGTGGGTTCGTTCAGCGTGGCAGGCCTTGAAATGATTCAGGGTCTGGTGCGGGCTGCGGAAAAGGCTCAAACGCCCGTTATTATGCAGATCGCCCAGATTCGCCTGAACACATCCCCCCTGGAATTGATCGGCCCGGCCATGATGGCTGCTGCCCGTGAGGCAAAGGTTCCCATTGCGGTGCATTTGGATCATGGGATGGATTTGAATTGCATCAAAAAAGCCCTTGATCTGGGTTTCACCTCCGTGATGATTGACGGTTCCGAGCTGCCCCTTGAAGACAACATCACCCTGACACGGCAAGTCATCGCATTGGCCGATGAGAGAAGCGCCGCGGTGGAAGCGGAAATCGGGCGCATTGGCCGTACGGAAAGCGGCGAGGCTGCGCCTATTGTCTACGCCGCCCCGGAGGATGCCATCCACTTTATACGTGAAACCAATGTGGATGCCCTGGCGGTGGGCATTGGGAACTCACATGGGGTTTATCAAAGCGCACCGCAGCTGAAGTTCGACGTTTTAGAAAACATAAACGCTGTGGTGCCGACACCTTTGGTGCTTCATGGGGGAACAGGCCTTACTATGGAGGACTACCGCACAGCCATTGCGTACGGCGTTCGTAAGATCAATATCGCCACAGCTTGTTTCCAGGCGGTGTTCGATGCGGCCTTGGAAAAACAGAACCAGAATATTTTCGACATTAGCCAAAACATGATTGATGCCATGGAAAAAACAGTATTGGAGCATCTGAATATTTTTAATCTGATTTGAAAGGGGACGGTATGAACATGATTCAATGGGATGAAACCAGGCCATTGGACATTGTGCCATTGGGGCGCATCGCGGTGGATTTTAACCCGGTGGATTATTACAAGCCTTTAAGCGAATCGGCCACGTTCATCAAATACCTGGGCGGCTCTCCCGCCAATATCGCGGTAGGCATGGCAAGGCTTGGCCACAAGGTAGGCTTTATGGCCAAAATATCCGACGATCAGCTGGGAGATTTCGTTCAAGACTACTTTGAAAATGAAGGCATTGATGTAAGCCATGTGACTCGCTGCCAAAATGGTGCCTCCATCGGCCTTACTTTTACGGAAATCCTTTCAAAAGAAGAATCTAGCATCTTAATGTTCAGGGAAAAAGCGGCGGACCTTTGGCTTCATCCGGAAGACGTAGACGAAGACTACATTAAAAGTGCCAAGCTATTGCTGATCTCTGGAACCGCGCTTTGCCAAAGTCCTTCCAGGGAGGCGGCCTTAAAGGCTGTGCTACTAGCGAAAAAGACAGGGACGCCCATTGTGTTCGATGTAGATTACCGCGCTTACACATGGCAAAACAAGGATGAGATCGCGGTTTACACCTCTTTGGTAGCCATGGAAAGCGATATTATCTTGGGTTCCCGTGAGGAATACGATCTGATGGAGCGGCTTATCGGTCTTGATGGAACGGATACCGCCTCCAGCAACCACTGGCTGAATGAAAATGCCAAGATTGTAATCATTAAGCATGGGAAAAGGGGTTCCACCGCATATACCAATGAAGGGGCGTTTTCCATTAAGCCCTTCCCCGTTGAAATGCTTAAGGGTTTTGGCGGCGGCGATGGATACGCCTCGGCGTTTCTCCACGGATTGCTTAAGGGCTGGGATATCATAGATTCGCTGGAGTTTGGCAGCGCGTCGGCGGCAATGCTGGTGGCAAGCCACGCCTGCTCCAAGGATATGCCAACGGAGGATGCGGTGAAAGCGTTTATCGCACAAAAGAAAGAACAGTATGGCGATATGATTGCCCGCGGTTAATAGGATTTGGAAAGGAAGAGGTTGAAATGGCTGAAATTAAAATGCTCAAACCCTACATCGGAGGCTGCTTTGTGGAGTCCAAAACGGAGAAGTACAATAATGTGTATAATCCCTCTACCGGTGAAGTGATCGCCAAAAGCCCTTGCTGCACCATTGATGAAGTGGAAAACGCTGTCCAGACAGCAAAGGCCGCATATCCCGCATGGCGCGACACCCCTGTGAAGCGCCGGGCGGATCTCATGTTTAAATTGCGGGATTTGATCGAGAAAAACCTGGAAGAGTTAACCATTTTGCTGGCTACGGAAAACGGTAAAAACGTATCCGAGGCCGCGGGAGATGTGTTAAAGGCCAAGGAAATGGTGGAGCTGGCCTGCTCTGCGCCCAGTCTTTTGATGGGCGAAAGCCTGATGGATACCTCCTCCGGGTACGATACCACTCTTTATCGCGAATCCATGGGCGTTTTCGTGGGCATCGCGCCCTGGAACTTCCCCGCCATGATTCCCATGGGCTGGATGGCACCCTTGGCCATTGTTTGCGGCAACACTTACGTATTAAAGCCCGCTGGCGGCACCCCCATGACAAGCCTTCGGTTTGCGGAGCTGTATAAAGAAGCGGGCTTCCCTGATGGGGTATTGAATATAGTGCCCTGCTCCCGCAACGAGGCGGAGAGCCTCTTAAAACATCCGGACGTAAAGGGGGTTACCTTCGTAGGCTCCACTAGCGTTGGCCTGCATGTGTATTCCACCGCGGCAGCCCATGGCAAGCGGGTTCAGGCTCTTTGCGAAGCGAAGAACCATGCCTTGGTCTTAAAGGATGCGCCCATTACCCGTACGGCGGCTGGCATTATGAATTCCTCTTTCGGCTGCGCTGGCGAACGCTGCATGGCGCTGCCTGTGGTGGTGGTGGAAGAAGAAATTGCAGATGAATTGGTCAACGAGCTTGTGCGCCTTTGCAAGGGCCAAAAGATCGGCCCCGCTTATGATAAGGCGACGGACCTGGGTCCAGTGGTAACGGCTTCCCACAAAAAGTTTGTATGTGACTGGATTCAAAAGGGTATTGACGAAGGTGCCAAGGTGGTGCTGGATGGTCGGGATGTAAAGGTCGAGGGCTACGAAGACGGCTTTTTTGTGGGCCACACGATCTTGGATCACGTAACAGAAGAAATGACCGTAGGGCAAAACGAAATTTTCGGCCCGGTGCTTTGCATCAAGCGGGTGAAGAGCTTTGAAGAGGGCCTTGAACTGATGAACCGCAACCCCTTTGCCAATGGCTCCGTGATCTTTACCCAGAGCGGCCATTATGCCCGTGAATTCGCCAAACGTACCGACGGCGGTATGGTTGGCGTAAATGTAGGTATTCCGGTGCCCATGGGCGTGTTCCCCTTCAGCGGACACAAAAAGTCCTTCTTTGGGGATCTCCATTGCCATGGCAAGGATGCTTTCCGCTTCTTTACCGAGACCAAGTGCGTTACCACCCGCTGGTTCGATGAAGAAGAAAAGAAAAAGACAGCTGTCAACACCTGGGACGGATCATTATAATTTTTAAGGGGGAAACTTTTTATGAAAAAGCTTAAGATTGGTATCATTGGCGCAGGTCGTATCGGCAATGTTCACGCGGAATCTATCACCTTTCATATTCCCGAAGCGGAAGTTTTAATGGTTTCCGATCCCGATGTGAAAAAGGCTAACGATTTGGCTGCAAGGCTTTCTATTCCCACCGCCACGGCGGATTATATGGATATTATCTTAAACCCCGAGATCGATGCGGTGCTGGTTTGCTCGCCTACCAATACCCATGCGGATATTTCCGTTCTGGCGGCCAATAACAAAAAGCATATTTTCTGCGAAAAGCCTATTGATCTGACTATTGCCAAGATTCTGGCCGCCAAGAAGGCTGCTGATGACAACCATGTAAAAATGCAGATTGGCTTTAACCGTCGTTTTGACCATAATCATGGCCGTGTGCAGCAGCTTGCCAAGAGCGGCGCTTTGGGCAAGGTGGAAGTGGTGAAAATCACTTCCAGGGACCCGGAACCCCCTTCTGCCGAATACGCGGCAGCCAGCGGCGGCCTATTCATCGACATGATGATTCACGATTTTGATATGGCTCAGTTCTTGGCAGGCAGCCCTGCAGTAGAAGTGTACGCCAAAGGTGCCGTGCTGGTGGACCCGGCTATTGGCGAAGCGGGCGATGTGGATACTGCCATTGTGACGTTGACCTTTGAAAATGGCGCTGTGGGCGTGATTGACAATTCCCGCCGTGCTGCCTATGGTTACGACCAGAGGGTAGAAGTGTTTGGAGAATTGGGCATGGCTGCCGGGGAAAACGATGGGGATACCACCGTGCGTGTTTCCACCGCTTCTGGCGTTGTGTCCGATAAGCCCCAGTATTTCTTCTTAGAACGCTACATGGGTTCCTTTGTGGCGGAAATGAAGGCCTTTATCGCGGCCATCGTTAACGATACGGAAGTGCCTGTAACCGCCCGGGACGGCTTGTCCCCTGTGGTATTGGCTATGGCTGCGAAGAAATCTTACCTTGAAAAGCGTCCGGTAACCGTAAAGGAAATTCTGGAGGCTGAAAATGCCTGATATCTATCGCGCGGGAAAAGAGCACGCCTTTGGCTACACACCTATTGCCAATTTAAAAGGCGAAATGATGATGGATTTCGGCGTCTGGCGCATGAAAAAGGGCGACAGCTTTACCGATGAAGCGCCTCTTGAAAAAGCGTATTTGCTGGTTTACGGCCAGGTTGAAGTGACCATTGGCGATGAAACCCGTGTTCTTGAACGTGAAAACTGCTTTGATATCGGCTGTGTGGCCATCCATGGAGATAAAAACACAGCCATATCCTTGCGCGCCTTGGGTGAAGACAGCGAATTATGCGTGATGCGCACCGAAAACGAAACGGCTTTTGGGGTTTATTGGTATGAGTCGGAAGACACAAAAGATGAGTACCGTGGTGCTGGGCTGATGAACGATACCTCTACCAGAATTGTTCGCACGATTTTCGATAAGAAAAACGCACCCTATGCCAACCTGGTATTGGGGGAAGTGATCGGCTTCCCGGGCAAATGGTCCAGCTATCCGCCTCACCATCACCCCCAGCCGGAAATATACTACTACAAAACCAACCCGGAAAACGGCTTTGGCTATGCGGAACTGGGTGAAGAGGTATTAAAGGTTCATCAAAACGATACGGTGTTTATTCGCCCAGGTCTTACCCACCCTCATTGTACCCCTCCGGGCTATGCTCTTTGGTATTTGTGGGTGATCCGCCATTTGGATGGAAATCCGTATATTACGCCGGAGTTCGTTTCGGAGCATAACTGGGTGCAAGAAAAGGATGCGGTCTATTGGCCTCAAAGGAAGGATACATAATGAAACGTATTCGATTGACAATGGCCCAGGCACTGGTGCGTTTTCTAGATGCCCAGTATGTTGAACTGGATGGCATTGAAACCAAGTATGTAAATAACCTGTTCGGGGTGTTTGGCCACGGCTGCGTCTGTGGTGTAGGCCAGGCCCTTTCCCAGGGCGGTCATCAGATTCGCTTTTTGCAGGGCAAGAACGAGCAGAATATGGCTATGGCGGCTATTGGCTTTGCCAAGCAAAAGAACCGTCGGGAAATTATCCCCTGCGTGTCCTCTATTGGCCCCGGCGCCATGAACATGGTCACGGCAGCAGGCTGTGCAACGGCTAACCGGATTCCCCTTTTGCTTTTGCCGGGGGATACCTTTGCTTGCCGTCAGCCCGATCCGGTTTTGCAGCAGGCTGAATTCTTCGATAGCTTTTCATCCACTGTAACCGATGCCTTTAAAGGCGTGTGCCACTATTGGGATCGTATCCAAAGGCCGGAGCAATTGATGACAGCCGCCATCCATGCCATGCGGGTTTTAACAGACCCTGCGGATACCGGCGCGGTATGCCTGGCTCTGCCACAGGATGTGGAAGGGGAAGCTTACGATTACCCGGAGAATTTCTTTCAAAAGCGCCTGTGGCATTTGGACAGGCGGCCTATGAGTGAGAGCCAGCTGCAAAGAGCTGTGCAAATGATTAAAAGCGCCAAGCGGCCCCTTGTTATTTGCGGCGGCGGCGTGCGTTATTCGGAAGCCGGTCAGGCTCTTCAGGCATTTTGCGAAAACCATGGGATTCCCTTTGGAGAAACCCAGGCAGGCAAAGGCACTGTGTCCTGGGAACATCCTTTAAACCTTGGAGGCATTGGCGTAACCGGCGGAAAGGCTGCTAACGTGATCGCTAAAACAGCGGATTTAATCGTTGCCGTTGGCACTCGTTTAACGGATTTTACCACCTGCTCCAAATGGCTGTTTAAGGAAGACGCTAAGGTGCTTTCCATTAACATTTGCCCCTTTGACGCGGTGAAGATGAGCGGCGAACCCATTGTAGCGGATGCGCGGGAAGCCCTGGTGGCACTCAATGCAGCCTTGAAGGATTACTACGCGGATTTTACCGCCGATATCGAAACCGCAAAAAAAGAATGGAACGCCATTGTGGACGAATATTATGCCCTGAAAGAAGAAAAGGGGCTTCCCCAGACAAGGGCGTTAGGCGAAATTAACCGCTTTATGCAGTCGGGGGATGTGGCTGTGGGCTCTTCTGGCAGCTTGCCGGGGGATATGCAACGGCTTTGGCGCTCCGGCAACAAAGATACCTATCATATGGAATACGGTTTTTCCAATATGGGCTATGAAATTAACGGCGCGGTTGGGGTGAAAATGGCTTGTCCCGAAAACGAGGTCTATGCTTTCTTCGGTGATGGCACCTACTTGATGGCCCATTCTGAAATGGTAACGGCGCTGCAAGAAGGGATTCGCGTGCACTTTTGCCTGTTCGACAATTCTGGCTGGGGCTGCATTGAAAACCTGCAGAACAACCAAGGCAACGATACCTTTGGCACGGTGTTCCGCATGCGCAATGAAAAAACGGGTGAATTGGATGGGGCCATTATGCCTCTGGATTTTAAAAAGTCTGCCGAGGGCTATGGGCTGAAAGCCTATACCATTCATACCGTACAAGAGCTTCAAGCGGCCCTTAAAGACGCTCTTACCCAGGATAAGCCTGTTTTGTACGATATTAAAGTGCTGCCGGGTACCATGACACCGGGTTTTGAAAACTGGTGGCGCGTGGGCGTGGCGGAGGTTTCCACCCAGGAACGGGTACAGGAAGCCTACCGTCAAATGCAGGCAAACATTCAATCCACATGGGATATGTAAAAGATTTGGAGGAAAGTAGCATGCTTGATTCTAAAAAAGTAAAATTGGCTATCGCCCCTATCGGCTGGACCAACGACGATCTGCCTGATCTGGGCGGCGAAAACACCTTTGAGCAGTGCATCAGCGAAATGGCGTTGGCAGGTTTTAAGGGCAGCGAAATTGGCAACAAGTATCCCCAGGACCCTGCAGTGCTCAAACATTATTTAGATGTCCGCGGGCTGCAAATTTGCAATGCATGGTTTTCCAGCCTTTTCACCAGCGAACCCTACGAGGTAACTGAAAAAGCATTTATCGCCCACCGGGACCGTTTAAATGCGCTGGGTGCGAAGGTCATCGGTGCCAGCGAACAGGGCAACTCCATTCAGGGCAAGGCCTTGAATATTTTCGGAGCGGATAAGCCTGTTTATACCAAGGAACAGTGGAAGGCAGTCTGCGAAGGCTACAACAAGCTGGGCAAGCTGGCTAAGGATGTTGGCATGACGCTGACCATCCACCACCACATGGGTACCGGCATTCAAACCGCTGAGGAAATTGATATGCTCATGGAAATGACGGACCCGGATTTGGTTTACTTGCTGTTCGATTCTGGCCATCTGACGTTTGCAGGCATCGATCCTATGCCGGTTCTTAAAAAGTATGTTCACCGGATTCGCCATGTGCATCTGAAGGATGTGCGGCTTCAGATTCGGGACAAGGCCCAGCAAGAGGGCTGGAGCTTCCTGGAAGCGGTTCGGGCCGGGGTGTTTACCGTACCGGGAGACGGCGATGTGGATTTCGCGCCAATTTTTGATGTGCTGGCAAATGAAGGCTACGAGGGCTGGGTTGTGGTTGAAGCGGAACAGGATCCCGCCAAGGCCAATCCCTTCGAATACGCTGCGAAGGCCCGAAAATATATAGCGGAAAAAACAGGGCTATAATAAAACGGGATACATAAGGGACGAAATTCCTTATGCGGGTATGGGCAGAGCCCATGGTTCCTATTGAAATACGGAAGCATAACCCAGGTCAAAACAGCGCAGTGTATTTTGATACAGACTTATATGCAGGACGTTGCTGCCTTTTAAGTCTGTACTAAAAATCGCTGCGCTCCCTTGGCCTGGGCATTGCTTTTTAGCAGGCCACGTTGGGCTTCCCTCAAACCCAGCAAAGGGTTATGCCCTTTGCAATCCCACCATTTTGAGGTGCGAAATGCTTACATTAAATGATCTATCCCTTTCCACCATGTGGAATTACCCCCATGCTAAAAGCGGCGGGGAAATGGTGGATTCTATTACTGCCATGGGGTTTGGGCAAATTGAATTTAACTATCAGGTAAAGGGTGAATTTATCCCTGCTATTGAAGACCGCATTAAAGAGGGGAAGGTACGGGCCTCCAGCATTCATAACGTCTTTCCCAAGGTAGCCGATGAACGGTTTAATACCGACTCGGTTCTTTTAGGCTTCCAGGACGAGGTCCTTCGGAGGGAAGCGGTGCGCCTATCTCAATGCAGCATCGATTGGGCGGCCAAACTGGGCGCCAAGGCAGTTGTTTTTCACCCAACAGAAGTGCCCTTGGAGCCTATGGCTTTTGATCGGCCCCTTAAGTATCTGATCAGCCAAGATAAGCAAAACACAGAAGAATACCGGGCTGTTTTTCAAAAGCTGCTGGTAGCGCGGCAAGCGCAGCCTTATTTGGACGCGCTTAAAAGAAGCCTTGAAGAATTGTGTGAATATGTTGTTCAAAAGGGTTACCAGGTCTATTTGGGCATGGAAAACCGTTCCATGTGTCACCAAATTCCCATTTACCCGGAGTTTGAAGCCATTATGAAGGATTTTTCCGGCAGCCCCGTAAAGCTTTGGTTTGATACGGGCCACGGTATCATGATGAAAGAAATCGGCCTGCAAGCATGGCCCCTAAGACCGGAAATTCAAAAAGAAATCGTTGGCGTGCATATCCATGACGCGGCCAAGGGCCGTGATCACTTCCCGCCTGGCATGCTTGATGGGGATGTGCTGGCTCCTTATATGGACATTATTTTAAACGCGCCCATCAAGGTACTGGAACTTTCTAGCCGCTATCCCGCAAAGGATATTGTAAAAGGCGCGAACGCCTTGATTGCCCTTGAACTGCTGCTCACGCAAAGGTAAGGCGCTTTTTGTTAGCTGAGTTCGTTATGGCGGTACACTTCAACGTTCATATATTTGCTCATGGCTTCCTGGAGAATATCCGCCACATGGCCCCGAACAAAACACACATGGTGTTCAAAGCCATTATCGCAAATATAGCGCATCAGCTTTTGCAGGCCCTTCACCCGGCAGCCTGCCACGCCGCCCTTGGTGGGAATGGCCTCGGCCATAAATTCGCCCTGGCCAACGTACATTTTCATAACACCCTTGCAATCGTCTGTGGTGACGCGGATAAAGGTCATAGGCCCCTCTGACACTTGAGCTTTGCAGGCGCCAAAGGTGCATTCCTTGCCTAGCGTGGAGCCCAGTACATCCAGGCATTCAATTTCCAGTTCAGGGGCCTTGAAAAAGGATTTAGGGAAGTTGGAGCAGTGAAGGGAAATGCAGGCATCCCGGTCGTCGCCGATGTTGTTGTTCCAATCCATCAGCGCTGGGGCTGAACCGGCAGCCAATTGGGCGGCCAGCATGCTTACCGCGCCGGTGACATCGCTTTCGCAGGCGCTGGGCTTGCCCTTATCCCCCATCATGCTCATGCCAAGGCAAGCAGCGCAGCCATAGTTGTTTTCCAAGCTATCCCAGCACTGAACAGTGCTGGCTTGGCAATCTAAATCAGAAACGAATTGCTCCATAGCCAGGCAGAGCTTGGCCTGCTTTACAATTTTTGAATCCTCGATATATTCGGGAATCTTGCCATAAGCGCGGATTTCCTTTTCTTTTGCTGATGTATCGGTGATTTTTTCCGCCGCGGCAATCACTTCGCTAAGGTCTACCGTCTGCACGCTGATATGGTGCTTTTGCAATATTTTTTCGGAATAGCGCACGGTGTTAAAAGCCACAGGCCGTGCCCCCAGCATGGCGATGCGGGAGCCGCGAAGGCCGGTTACCACATTGCAGATGCCCGCGAAGCGCTTTACGTCTTCTTCGAATTCGGGACTATTGATTTTGCAGGTGTGCAAGGTGGTCTGGGTGTATTTGATGTTGCGCTGATATAGGTTATTGCAAAGGGAGATTTTGCCGCAGAAGGCATCCCGGCGGTTGGCCATATCCAGTTTACCGAAATCGTCGTCGCAGGCCTGGATCAAAATCGGCACGTTAAGCCCTGCCCGATCAATTGCTTCCGCAACGCCTAATTCTTCGCCAAAGTTGGGCAGCACACAGATAATGCCGGAAATTTCATCCGCGTTGGCTTTAAAAAGCTGGGCGCAAGTTTTGGCTTCGTCTAAGGTGAGAACCGCACCTAAATGGGTATCGGCTTCGGAAACCATGATGTAGCCATAACCCAGCTTATCTAAGAGCGTGGTTATCTCTTCCCGGGCGGTTTTCACCAAGTGGGAAGGGAAAAAACTCCTGGTGGTAACAATAACACCAAATGTAGGTTTCATTATTCTGTTCCTCCTATTTGCTTAATGGCATTTTTCCAGCCCTCATACAGGGCGCGGCGTTGCTCGCTTTTCATGGTGGGTGTGATGGTGCGGCGGGTTTGGTTTTTAAACAGGGTTTCCCGAGTATTTAGTCCTGCGCCGATAGCTGCGCAATAGGCAGCCCCTAAGCCGGATAATTCTTCTGTTTCGCTTATTTCGATGGGGATGTTCAGCATATCCGCTTGGAACTGCATTAGGAATTGATCTCTGGTGGGGCCGCCGTCAGCACGCAGCACGCTTAAAGGCGCACCCATGGCTTCCACCACATCCTTGATCTGGTAGGCGATGCATTCCTCCGCTGCCCGAACGATATGGGCTTTTTTTGTGGCCCGATTCATGCCAACCAAGGCGGCTCTTGCATCGCTGTTGAAATAGGGTGCCCCCAGACCGGAAAAGGCGGGCACCAGGTAAACGCCACCTGTAGAATCCACGGTTCGGGCGATGGTTCCCGCTTCCTTGGAGGATAAGACCAGTTCGACGTCCTCTACCAGCCATTTGGTTACTGCGCCAGTGTAGTTGATGTTCCCTTCCAGCACGTAGGTGACTTGGTTATCAAGGCCCCAGGCCAGGCTGGTGACGACTCCATCCGGTGGGGTAAGATAATCGGTACCTGCGTTCATCATCACAGAGGAACCTGTGCCATAGGTGGCCTTGGCAGTGTCGAAGGCGAAGCATTGGTTGCCAAACAAGGCTGCGTGGCTGTCGCCCATGACACCATGTAGAGGGATGGATTTGGCTAAAAGCCCGCTTAAATCTGTCATGCCGAATAAGCTGTCACTCATGCAGATTTCGGGCAGGCAGTTCATTTGAAGGCCAAAGGCTCCTACCAAATCTTCATCCCATTTGAGGGTATGCAGGTTCAATAGCTGGGTACGGCTGGCGTTGGAATAATCGGTTTTAAAGGCCCCGGTTAGCTTAAAAATAAGCCAGCTGTCCACGGTGCCAAAGCAAGCGGTGCCTTTTTCCATGGCGGCTTGAACAGCCTTTACATGCTTGGCCATCCAGCCGAACTTGGCGGCAGAAAAATAGGGGGAAAGCTGCAGACCCGTTTTTTCACGTACCATGGCGGCATCGATATTCTCCACAACATCGGTAGCCCTGGCGCATTGCCAGACGATAGCGTTATAAAGGGGCAGCCCGGTTTCACGATCCCAGCAGACAGCCGTTTCCCGCTGGTTGGAAATACCCAAAACGGCGATATCGGTTTCCCCCAAAAACTTAATGGCTTTCAGGGTGTTCAAGTAAATTTCCATAGGATTGTGCTCCACCCAGCCCAGATCGTTGGTAATTTGTTGATGGGGGATATCCTTGCGGGAAAGCAGCTTGCCGTTTATATCCCATAAAAGAGCCTTGGTAGCGCTGGTGCTTTGGTCGATAGAAAGAATAAAACTCATTTGCCAGCCCCCTTTAATAAGGCCTTGGCTTCCTTGGCGATGCCATCCGGGGTCAGGGCGTAATATTCAAACAATTCGTTATTTTTGCCGACTTTGTATTCTTCATCGGGGAAGCCCATAATCTTAACAGGGATGGGGCAGTTCTGCGAGGTAACGGCACAAACTGCCTCCCCTAAGCCACCGTGGATGGAGTGCTCTTCCACTGTGACAATGGCTTTGGTTTCCTTGGCAGCCTTAATAATGGCTTCTTTATCCAAAGGCTTTAAGCAGAACATATCCAGCACACGGGCGGAGATACCCTCGCCCATCAGCCTTTCTGCCGCTGATTTAGCGTAATGCACCATTTCCCCGCAGGCAATGAGGGTGATGTCGTTGCCTTCTTTAACCTGCTTGGCCTGATGCATATTAAAGTTTTCATCTGCGCCATATACCGTGTCCACATCGCCCCGGCCTGTGCGCATATAGGCGGGGCCATGGGCTTTGGCAAGGTATTCGGTGATGGCGGCGGTCTGAATGTTATCGCTGGGAGCAAAGATTTCGATGTTAGGCAGGGCGCGCATGGCGGCATAATCGTTTAAGGCTGTGTGGGTGCCGCCTAAGGGGCCATAGCTGACCCCGGCGGATACGCCCACGATTTTTACGTTAGCTTTGTTGTAAGCCACGTCTACCTTCACCTGCTCATAGCTGCGGGCAGCCAAAAAGCAGGCAGGACCGCAAACGAATACATTCTTACCCGTGGTGGAAAGCCCTGCGGCAATGGCCACGGCGTTTTGCTCTGCAATACCCGCTTCAACAAACTGTTCCGGGTATTGTTTCGCGAACTCGCCTGCGGTGACGCTGCCGCGGGAATCGGTGCAGACCATGTAAAGGGATTTATCGCTTTGGGCAAGTTGTTCCAAGGTTTGGGTGAACGCCTTGCGGCAGGATACCTTTGCCATGTTATTTTCCCTCCAAATCTGCCTTGATTTGCTGGTACTGATCCTCATTGGGTACCAGATGGTGCCAGTCTGCCTGGTTTTCCATTACAGGGGAGCCGTAACCTTTTATTGTCTGCGCAATAACGCAAAGAGGTTTTTCATGGGGGACAGTAATAGCAGCCAACAGGCTATCCGGGTCGTGGCCGTCGCAGACCCGACATTCAAAACCAAAGGCTTCGTATTTTTGCTTAAGGCCTTCAAGGGGCATCACTTCTTCCGTGGCGCCGGATATTTGCAGGCGATTACGGTCGATGATGGCGGTTAAGTTGCTTAAATGGTATTTGCTGGCGGCCATGGCGGCTTCCCAGTTGGAACCTTCCGCCTGCTCCCCGTCGCCCATGAGCACGTAAACGTTAGCATCCCTTTGGCCGATGGCCATGCCAACGCCTAAAGAAAGCCCGTGGCCTAAAGCCCCTGTGGCTGCTTCAACCCCCGGAACCTTCAAGGTGGGATGCTCGGCCAGAATCGTGTTAAAGGCGGCATAGGTCTTCAGCGTTTCTTTAGACATGAAGCCTAAGTCCGCCAAAATAGTATACAAGGCCTCGGCACAGTGACCCTTGCTTAAGATAAAGCGATCCCGGTCTGCTGCCAGCTGCTTAATTTTTTGTGTATCCATAACCTGGTAATAAAGGCACGTAAGAATGTCCATGCAGCTCATACTGCCGCCGATATGCCCCGTCTGCGCGGCTTTAACCATTTCTAAAACATCCAGCCTGCGGCCGTTGGCAAGCTGCTTCAACTGGGTACTGTCCATAGTTATCCCATCCTTTACTGCCTCCTATTATCAAAGAACAGAAACTTAATTTCAATATATAATTTAGTTTAATTTAATTAATTATTGACTTAATTGCTTGACGAACAGAATCTGCTGTGTATACTGATGTTAATGGAGTGATGAACATGGGTGTTACAGCGAAGGAGTTGGCAGAAAAGCTGAACCTGTCACCAGCGGCGGTTTCCATGGCGCTGAACGGAAAACCGGGGGTCAGTGATCGGACCCGCAGGCAGGTGATTGAAGCGGCGGAAAAATATGGCTTTGATTTTTCTAAGCTTAATGATAAGCGCCAGCATACGGGTCACTTTTGCTTTATTCTCTATAAGCGTCAGGGTGCGGTGGTAGGGGATACGCCTTTTTTCTCCCAGCTTTCCCAAGGTATTGAAACCGGCTGCAAAAATGCCGGCTATAAATTGCAAATAAGCTATATTTATAAAGGCGACGATGTGGAAACCCAGCTGCATGACATTGTTAGCGGTGGCTGCTGTGGGGTTTTGTTACTGGGCACAGAATTAACCAGAGAAGATTTTCTGCCTTTTTCAAAACTAACCATTCCCATGGTGTTGGTGGATGCTTACTTCGATACTTTAAAGCACGATTGTGTTTTGATCAACAATGTTCAGGGGGCTTACTTGGCTACCGATTACCTGATTACAAAAACAAAAAAACAGCCTGGCTATTTGCATTCTTCATACATGATCGGCAATTTCGAGGAACGGGCGGATGGATTTTATAAGGCGGTGCGCCAGCATGGCATGGCCACCTCCAAATCCATTGTGCATAAATTAACCCCTTCTGTTGAAGGCGCTTACGCGGATATGGCTGCGTTGATCGATGGAAAAGAGGAATTAGCCCCCTGTTATTTTGCGGACAATGACTTGATCGCCATTGGCGCTATGCGGGCCATGCGTTCAAGGGGGCTTAAAATCCCTGGCGATGTAAAGGTGATCGGCTTTGACAATATTCCCATGGCAGATTATTTTGAGCCACCGCTGACCACTGTGAACGTACCCAAGCAGTACATGGGAGAAATGGCAGCCTTAAGGTTGGCCGAAATTTTGCATGAAAAAAACCATGTGCCCATTAAGATTGAAATAGGCACACGGCTTGTGGCTCGAAGGTCTGTCTAATTTATTCTGCTTGCGCCGCGCCGGATTCCCTGGCGGCCTTCATAACCGCATCGGCTACGGCCCTGCCTACCCGCTTATCCAGCGCTGAGGGCAGGATGTAATCACAGGCAAGCTCGTTTTCCGCTACCAAGGCGGCGATAGCGTGAGAAGCGGCCATTTTCATTTCTTCGTTGATGGTCTTGGCCCGGCAATCCAAGGCACCCCTGAAGATACCCGGAAAGGCCAAAACGTTATTGATCTGGTTGGGAAAATCGCTTCGGCCTGTGCCAGCAATCTTCGCCCCTGCTTCCAAAGCCGCGTCCGGCATAATTTCAGGCACCGGGTTAGCCATGGCGAAAACAACGGGTTCCTTGGCCATGGATTGAATCATTTCCTTGGTTAATACATTAGGCGCAGATACGCCGATGAACACATCTGCGCCCTTTAACGCGGCAGCCAGAGCCCCTGCGATGCTGCGGGGATTGGTAAGCTGCGCCATGGCTTGTTGGGCGGGATTCATTCCGCTGGCCCCATTACACAGGGCACCAAAACGGTCCACTAAAATAAGATCCTCAATACCTAAGCTAAGTAGGTGCTTGCCAATAGCAATACCTGCGGAGCCTGCGCCGTTGATAACCACTTTCACGCTGGCCATGTCTTTTTTAGTGAGCTTCAGGGCGTTAATCAGCGCTGCCGCTACCACAATGGCTGTGCCGTGCTGATCGTCGTGGAAAACGGGAATATCGCAGATGGCTTTTAATTTTTCTTCGATTTCAAAGCATCTGGGGGCGGCGATGTCTTCTAAATTGATGCCGCCGAAGCTGCCGGAAATAAGGGCAATCGTGCGGACGATTTCATCCACTTCCTTGGAGCGGACGCAAAGGGGAATAGCATCCACATCGGCAAAGGCCTTGAAAAGCGCCGCCTTGCCTTCCATAACGGGCATGCCCGCCTCAGGGCCAATATCCCCAAGGCCCAGCACCGCTGTGCCGTCGGTGATTACGGCTACCAGGTTGCCGCGACGGGTCAGGGAGAAGGACTGATTGTAATCCTTTTGAATCTCCAAGCAGGCCTGGGCGACCCCTGGGGTATAAGCCAGGGACAGGTCCTCCCGCGTCTCCAAGGGCACACGGGGAACGATTTCGATTTTGCCCTGCCAAAGCTTGTGTTTTTCGAGTGATGCCTGGGAAATGTTCATGGTGATTCCTCCGTTTCATTCGCCTTTCATTTTAAGGCTGCAAGCAGGATTTGTAAAGCGCTTCCACGAACAAAGTATGGATAAGTGCAAGGAGGGGCTCACGGTGGAAGAAAAGAGCAAGAAGCAAAAGCTTCTTGAAAAAATCCAAGAGTTTGGACAATTTCGCTGCCCCAAATGCGATGGAAGATTTAACATAAATGAAGGCAGCCTGCAATGCGAAAACGGTCATACCTTCGATGTCAATAAAAAAGGCTTTGTGAACCTGGCCTTGAAGCAAAGCGAAACCTATTACGATGAAACCCTGTTTGCTGCCCGGGCTAGGGTCTTTGAAGGCGGTTTTTACGCGCCGGTCATGGAAGCCATTGGCGGGGTTTTAGCCGGTACTCAGGCTGTATTGGACGCAGGCTGCGGCGAGGGATATTATTTACAGGGGCTTTGTGCTCCGTTTGGCGTTGGCGTGGATTTAAGCCGGGAAGCCATTGGGCGGGCGGCGCGGGAAAGGCAAAACGGTATCTGGTGTGTGGCAGATTTAGCTAAACTGCCATTTCAGGACGCTTGCTTCGACGGGATAATGGATATCCTCTCCCCGGCCAACTACACCGCCTTTATGCGGGTTTTAAAGCCCGGCGGGCAATTGGTTAAAGTGATACCAGGTGGGGAGTACTTAAAAGAAATTCGAATGGCCCTTGGGCAAAAGGAATACGATGAGACCCGGGTGCTCAGATATATGGAAAAGACATTGGGCCAGGCCAGGGTTGTTCCTGTTAAGCATGTTTACAAAATAACAAAGGAAATTTGGCGAGATTTTATTTACATGACCCCTTTAACAAAGGATTTGGCCATAGAAGAAAGGGAAAGCTTGGCAGATAAAAACCCTGGACACATTACCATTGATTTAAACATGGCCATAACGGTCAAAGCAAAGGAGATTTCCAAATGAAGAAGGATGCGGAGTTTTTGCACAAGCTGGTGAATGTGGCACAAGGCACTGAAAAGGCGGACCTTGTTTTAAAGGATGCCCGCTATTTAAACGTATTCATGAAGCGCTGGGAAACGGCTGATATTGCCATTAAAGACGGTTATATTGCCGGCATCGGTGAATATGAGGGTCATGAAGAAGTATCTATGGCGGGGAAATATGTGGTGCCGGGGCTCATTGACGGCCATATTCATTTGGAAAGCGCCATGCTCTCACCCTCCGAATTTGCTAAGGCAGTGGTGAAGCATGGTACCACAGCGGTGGTTTCTGATCCCCATGAAATTGCCAATGTAATGGGGGAAAGATGGCTGGATTTTTATGAGCAAGCCACAGAGAATTTGCCCCTGGATATATTCATGATGGTGCCCTCCTGTGTCCCTGCCACCCCGGTGGATGAGAGCGTAACGGTGCTGAATGCTGATCAGGTGGGGGAATTTTTAAGAAGCAAAAGGGTGCTGGGCCTGGGGGAAATGATGAACTACCCTGGGGTTGTTTCAGGGGATGAACAGGTGTTAACAAAACTAAGCGGCGCCCAGAATTTGAATAAGCCCATCGATGGTCATGCGCCGGGCTTGACTGGCAGGGCGCTGCAAGCCTATGTGGCCTGCGGTATCACCACGGACCATGAATGCACCTGTATGGATGAAGCCATTGAAAAGATGAGCCTTGGGCAATGGATACTGGTTCGCGAAGGCACAGCTGCCCATAACCTTGAAGCGTTGGTGGGTCTGATAGAGCCGCCCTACTGTGAGCATATTGTTTTTGCCACCGACGATAAGCATCCGGGGGATATTGAAAAACTGGGGCATATCAATTACATCGTTAAAAAAGCCGTCTGCCTGGGGGCTGACCCGGTTCTTTGTCTGATTGCGGCTACCTATAACGCGGCCAAGGCCTATGATCTAAAAGACTTTGGCGCCATTGCGCCTGGGTATTTGGCTAATGTGGCGGTGCTTGACGATTTAAAGGATTTTAGCGTTGCGCGCACGCTGAACAGAGGTGTTTGGGTTTATGAAGGGGGGGCGGTACTTTGCCCAAAGACTTTTGTGGATAAAGACCTTTACTTCGCTGCTACCCACTCCTTTCATATGCCTGACGTAACAAAAGAAAGCTTCGCCACCAAAGGAGACACAGCGGTGATTCGCCTGATCCCGGAACAGATTGTAACCGCCAATGGCGGCAGGGCTGCGGGGATTGATTTGAATAAGGACCTGTTGAAGATTGCTTGCATTGAACGGCACCATGATACAGGGCACATTGGGGTAGGCTTTATCAGCGGATTTGGGCTGAAGCAGGGGGCCATTGCTTCCTCCATTGGCCATGACAGCCACAATGTGGTGGTGGTGGGCTGTGATGAAGAAAGCATGGCTATTGCCGTTAATGCCATTAAAGAAATGCAGGGCGGGCTCGTTATCGCCAAAGAGGGGCAGGTGGCTATGACCTTGCGCCTTGAGCTTTGCGGCCTGATGACACAGGACGATTCTAAAACCGTGGATGAAAGGCTGGAGGCAATGAAAACCCTGGCCTACCAAATGGGTGTAAGCCAGGGCGTGGATCCGTTTATGACGCTGTCCTTTATGAGCTTGCCTGTTATCCCTTCCATGCGGGTATTAACCCAAGGGATGTTCGATGTGGATCAGTGGGCTTTTGTTTAAGCCATGGAAAGCTTTACCAGGTACGCTCCGTGAGCCGGAATGGTTTTCTTAAGGCAATCTTGGTTTACAGCCAGGGCTTCGCCTGTCCACACATCGGTGCATGAGGTGAATGCGCCTTCCGGCATGGCGGCGGATACTTCCTGGGGTTCATCCGCTAAATTGAATAGGGCTACATACACGCTGCCGTCGTCATCGTTGGTGATCCAGGCAGCGTGCTTTTCATTTAGCGAAAGCTGGCGGGCGCCGCTTGAATGCTTCAAAAGGCGCAAAACCGGTTTGTGGGTAATGAGCTTCAAGGTCCATTCATCGTTATCGGGCAAATTGCCGCCCATCATCATGGGGGAACGGAACAGGCACCATAAGGTCATCACGGTGATCTGCTCATCCTTGGTGAAACGGGTCATTTCTCCGCCGTTTTTGAATTTTCTTAGCGTTCCAAGGGGCAGCATATCGCAGTCCGGCCAATTGCCGGGGGATACATGGCTTTGCCAAAGCTCGCAGCGCTTGAACATATTGTAAAGGCTGGGCCAATGATCCCAGAAATCCCCCGTCATGCGCCACATGTTGGCGTTTTGTTTTAAATGCCAGGCATGGTCAATGGGGGCGGGGCCGGGGGACAGGGAAAGCACCATATCCCGGCCGCAGCGGTCTATGGCCAGGCGGATCATTTCTATTTCTCTGGCGGCTGAATAAGGGTTTTGAGGCTTGAATTCTGTGTTGCAGATATCGTCCACCTTAACGAAATCCACATCCCAGGAGGCGTAAAGCTGGAAAATAGAATCGTAATAGCACTGGGCATCCTTGGCATCGGGGTTCACACCGTACATGTCGGTGTTCCAGGGGCAAAGGGAATAGCTTTGGGCGATGGAACGGGCAGTTACGGCGGTGTCTTTAACGGCTGTGTTTTGGTGTACCGCCTGCCTTGGAATGCCCCGCATAATATGGATGCCAAATTTCAACCCCATACTGTGGATTTCGTCGCTGATAGCCTTGAAGCCGGAAGGAAAGCGGTTGGGAGCGGGAATCAGGCGGGAATATTCATCCATGCAAAGTTCGGCAAAGGCATTGTATTCGGTGGAATTGGCCAACGGCTCTGCCCACTCGATATCACACACCACATATTCATAGCCGGATTGCTTTAAATGTTTTTCCATGTATCGGGCATTTGCCAGCAGCTCCTCTTCGTTAATGGAAGCGCCATAGCAATCCCAGCTGTTCCACCCCATGGGAGGGGTAAGGGCCACCAGATCTTTTTTAAGCATCTCAAAATCTCCTAGCAAAATAAGCTAAATAAGTTTTCGGCAGCGGCAGGGATAAACCCTTCATAAAGCGAATGTGTAGGCAGCGAAAAATAAAGGAGCTTGACAATGAATAAGATTACCATCAACGCCAACCGGCAAAAGGGGACCATTAACAAGAATATTTACGGCCATTTTTCAGAGCATCTGGGTCGCTGTATCTATCAGGGCTTGTTTGTGGGGAAGGATAGCCCTATTCCTAACAAAAACGGTATGCGCACCGATGTGGTGGAAGCTTTAAAGAACATCCATGTGCCCCTGCTTCGCTGGCCCGGCGGCTGCTTTGCGGATGAATACCATTGGGAAGACGGCGTTGGCCCTATGGAAAACCGCAAGCGCATGGTGAACACCAACTGGGGCGGCGTGGTGGAGGATAACTCCTTTGGCACCCACGAATTTTTAGAGCTTTGTGAGCAAATTGGCTGCGAGCCTTATATTAATGCCAATGTGGGCTCCGGCACGGTGCGGGAAATGGCCGAATGGGTGGAATACCTAAACAGCGAAGGGGATTCTACTGTGGTGCAAAAGCGCTGGCAAAATGGCCGCAAGGATCCTTTCAATGTGAAATATTGGGGTGTTGGCAACGAAAGCTGGGGCTGCGGCGGCAATATGCGGCCGGAATTTTACGCGGATGAATACCGCCGCTACCAAACCTATTGCCGCAACTATGGCAACAATAAGCTCTACCGTATTGCCTGTGGGGCCAGTGCCCAAGACTATAACTGGACAGATGTGGTAATGAAAAACGCGGGCAGAATGATGGATGCCATTACCCTGCATTATTACACCCTGCCTACCGGCGATTGGCAAAGTTCAAAAGGCAGCGCGACCCAGTTCGATACGCCCATGTATTATAAGACGCTGAAGGCCACGCTGTTCATGGAAGAGCTGCTGCAAAACCATTTGGAGATTATGAACCGCTACGATCCGAAACATAAGGTGGGCCTGATCGTGGACGAATGGGGTACCTGGTACGATGTGGAGCCGGGCACCAATCCCGGATTTTTATACCAGCAAAACACCATGCGGGATGCCATGATCGCTGCCCTTAACCTGGATATTTTCAATGCCCACTGCGACCGGGTGGTGATGACCAATATTGCCCAGATGGTGAACGTATTGCAGGCGGTGGTTTTGACCGAAGGGGATAGAATGGTTTTAACCCCCACCTACCATGTGTTCGATCTATATCAGAATCATCAAGACGCAGTTTGCGTGGACGCGTTTATTCAAACCAAGCAGGTGGGCACGGAAGAACACCAGGTTCCCATGCTAAGCTGCACGGCTTCTGTTAAAAACGGCGCTATGACCGTTACTGTTACCAATACCAGTGCAGATGAAAAGGCGGATGTTCAAATCAACCTGGATGGCTTTGAAGCAAAGCAAGTTGCCGGGCGGATTCTATGCGATAAAATCGATGCCTATAACGATTTTGAAAATGCGTCGGTTGCTGTCAAGGCCTTTGATGGCGCTAAACTAAACGGGGCCATCCTCAGCGTGTCCTTGCCTCCTTGCTCGGTCACAGAGCTTGTTTTAAAGTGATCTGTCCTGGCTGCCTTATAAAGGATATGGCCAACGAGAAGCCCCTGTATGAACTGATACAGGAGCTTCTTTCCAATATGGAGAACAAAACGCCAAAGGAAATGTACGAAAGCCGCCTTGGAAAATGCAAAGAGTGCAAGTATCTTCAAGGCGGCATGTGCGGACTGTGTGGTTGTTTTGTGGAGGTCCGGGCAGCAGGGACCACCCATTACTGCCCAGATACCCCTAAACGCTGGTAGGAACGGTTCCAAGCTGTTTCATGGCCTTTTTGAACACCACCATGAACATGACAATCGTGGTAAGCACGGCAACCACATCAGCGATGGGTTCAGCCATGAATACAGCCATGGCTTTATCCTGCATGAAGTGAGGCAAGATGTAGATCAAGGGGATTAACACCAGAACCTTTCTGAGCAGTGCTAGAAAGACGGAAGTGGTGGCGTTGCCGATGGCGATAAAGGTTTGCTGGCAAGAGATTTGCACCCCTAACAGAAGCGAGGCGGCCATGTATATCCGAATAGAACGGGCAGCATAGGCGATCAGCTCCGTATCGGTTGTGAAGATGCCGATGAAGGTTTGAGGAATGAACATGGCAATGGCCCAGATCAAGATCGTATACCCGAAGCCCACGGCGACAGTAAATTTGAAGGTTTTTTGAACCCGCTGGGCGTTTTTTGCGCCGTAATTATAGCTGATAATGGGCTGGGCACCTTGGGTAAGGCCAATAAGAGGTAAGAGGGAAAACTGCATAAGGGTAGCTAGAATGGTCATAGAACCTACGGCCAAATCCCCACCGTAGCGCTGGAGTGAAGCGTTAAAGCAGATGGTGATAACACCTTCCGTGGCTTGCATGATAAACGGAGCCAGCCCTAAAGCCAGGCAGGGAAGAATGACGTTGCCCTTTAAAATCAGGTTTTTCTTTTTTATTTTAATTTGAGTACGTTTACCGCATAGAAACCAAATAACAAACACGGCAGATACAGCCTGGGAAAGAATGGTGGCCCAGGCCGCCCCTTTGACGCCCATGTTGAAAACAAAAATGAATACAGGATCCAGCACAATGTTCAATACTGCGCCGATCAGCACCGTTACCATACTGATTTTGGCAAAGCCCTGAGCGGATACGAAGGCGTTCAGGCCCAGGGTCAGCTGAACGAATACAGTACCGATGGCATAAACCCGCATATAATCCATGGCGTAGCCGATGGTGTTTTCACTGGCCCCAAAGAGCATGAGCATGGGTTCTGCGAACAAAAGCAGTATAACAGTCAGGCCGATACCCAAGAGCGCTAAAACAGTGGTGCAGTTACCCAGAATCTTTTCACCTTCGCCCTTTTTACCTTCGCCCATGCGAATAGAGGCCTTTGGTGCGCCCCCCATGCCCGCCAAAGCCGCAAAGGCTGTGACGATCATAATCAAGGGCATGCAAACCCCAAGGCCCGTTAAAGCTTGGGCGCCAACAGTCGGAATACGGCCAACATAAACCCTATCCACCATGTTGTATAATACGTTTACAATTTGCGCCGTAATGGCGGGCAGGGAAAGGCTGAATAGCAGTTTGCCGATGCTGCCGTTTTTTAGGTCTGCGCTTTGATTAGAGGTGCTCATAGGTTTTGCTCTCCTTTTCCAATAGGGTGGATAGTTTTTTCGAGGTGGCGATAAAGGCAGCCAGTTCCTGGGGTGTAAGGTTTTCTGTCAGTAGCCGCCCAAAGGCTTCTTGAGCCTTTTGAAGGGCCTTCACCGCAGGTAAGGCCACCGGCAAAATGCGCAGGTGAGTACTGCGACGGTCTTTTTCATCCTTTTCGTAGGAAAGATACCCTCGGGCCAAAAGGCTTTTAACGGACTTGCTTACCAAAGAACGGGAAATAGCGCGATAGCGAACCACATCCATGGCCGTATCGTAGGTTGGGTTATTGGCCAGAAACAAAAGCACATCGCTTTCGTTTTGTGTTAGAGAATAAGGCTGGGTTGCCCGTTGGCAATGGGTTTCGTATACCTTGGATAGCTTAAACGCTGCCTCCAGGGTGGGACGTAAAGCGGCGTTCATGGTTCACCTCCTAAAATGGTTCATTTTTGAACCGTTGAATAGTGTACTGCTTTTGGGAGGTTAAGTCAAGACCAAAAAAGAAAAAACCGCCGGAATGGCGGCTAATTTTTAGTTGATGCTGCGTATTTGGTCGAAGGGATAAAGCACTGCCCGTACATGGGAAACGATTTGGGAGCGCTTCAAGGGGCCGATTAAGTGGGAATCGTTAGAATTGTTGCGGTTATCGCCCAGAACAAAGTATTCATCCTCCGGCACAAGTGTTTCAGCCATGGTGTAGTAGATGGGCTGGGAAAGATACTCTTCCTGGCATTTTTCACCGTTCACATATAGGTAGCCATCCTTTACGGCTAATGTATCCCCAGGCAATCCCACAATGCGCTTCACGAAATTTTCCGTTCGCCCCTGGTAGTGGCAGATGATCACATCAAAACGGTTGGGACCGGAAAAAAGGTAATCGTACTTGGTGGTGAACATGACTTCCTCGTTATGGAGGGTGGTTTCCATTGAACGGCCATCCACCTTATAGGGTTCAAAAACAAAGGCGCGAATGGGCAGGGCGATGACTACTGCGGCTAACAAACAGCCGCCCCATTCCAATAGTTCCCGTTTCCAGCTTTTTTTCATATAGTCGCATCCTTTAAAGTAAGGTAAGGGCAGCGCCTCCCGCTGGCATGAAGGCAACGAAAAGGGTACAGGCGGCGAAGACCAGGGCTTTGAAGCAGGCAAAGGGTTCTTTTGAAGAAAACAATCTAAAGGCCTTTTCTGTCTTGCTAAGTTGATCTGCGCGTATCATGATCTGGTTAAAACGGTTCATTGCCATTCCTCCTTAATGTGCTTGAGCAGTTTGCGCGTTCGGTGAAGCCGGATCTTGATTTGGGCGACGGATAGGTTGAATTGCTGGGCCAGGGCCTGGTAGCTTTTGTTTTCCAAAGCGTACGCGATAATCAGCTCCCTTTGCTCCTGGGGCAGAGCCAGAACCGCTCCCAGAAGGGATTGGTGGTATAGTTTACATACCAATGTGTTTTCGGGAGAAGCATCTGTTGCCATGTCCTGCTCCAAAGCCACCAGAATGGGCGAGCGCTTATACTTACGCAAAACATCGATGCATTTATAGCGCAACAAGGACTTAAAATAGCCTTCAAAGGCAAGGGCTGGGTTGTATTGCTGCCGCTTTAGGTACAGGGCAGCGAAGCAATCCTGCACAGCATCCTCGGCCAAATCCCCAATAAGCGCCCCAGCGTAGTGCAGGGCCCTGTCATACCAAGCATTCACCAATTCCTCGAACGCGGCCATATCCCCATGCTGGCAGGCCGCCATCCGTTCCTCATCAGTCACCGTTTCACCCCCTTTCACTGACCTATACGAAAAAAACCAAAGGAAGTTACAAAGATTTTTCTTAGGGAGAACGCGAGGCCCCCTTCTTTTTCGAAAGAAGGGGGCCCAGCGCGTCGACAAAGTCGACGCTTTCGTGCGACACCTGTGTCGCACGAGGGATTTCCCTCACTGCACTGTAAAATCTTCGATTTTACGGTCGTTTGTTCGGGCAAGGTAGGAATTTCTACGAAATTCCACCGAAAATCGC
>JAVBTR010000034.1:0-50331 GCA_031556065.1 Eubacteriales bacterium
AATCATCCACCTGCCACCCTTGGCGACAAACCCTTTGCTCCGGCAGGTAAAGCTGCTGGCCTATAACAGAACCATAGGCATTGATTTGCTTTAAACCATTGACAATATAATCGTCCACAATCTGCGAAAAAGGTTGTTCCAAAGGATAATCCTTGGCAATATGGGGCGGAAACCCTAAATCATTCACATAGACTGCCGCACCATCCGCCCAAAGGATATCAAGAACCTCTTGGGGCAACCCTTCCATGCCTTTGATGACGCCCATTAAGCCGCCTACTGTTGCAGCGGTACAATCCGCGTCATAGCCGCACAAGCTGGCATATTTTGTGCTTTTAAGCCAATCATTTTCGCCGTATAAAATGGCCAAAATAGCAAACCCGTTGTTCACATCCGGCGAGCATTGAATGTTATTACAGGTATCGATTTGCCGGCGCATGGCTTCCATTTCAACCACTGCCTTTTCCCATGGATAGCCCTTTTCAAACATTTCAAAGCACTTGTGGAAAACAGCCATGGGGTAACTATTGGGCAACAATGCACCCTTTGCGGCTTTAATCGCCGAAACCCCATCGATTTCAACATAAGCCTTTGCATAAGCGCAGGCCCAAAACAGTCCCCAATCCAGCGATTCAAAATCCCCTGTCACCGAAGCAAAGCGTTCGGCCAAACGGTATGCTGTCACCGGCATACCAGGACATACCAGCCCAAGGGTCTCGTTTTCAATGTAGGCCTCGGTACACCAATGGAAGACATTGCCATATTCATATAAACCCGTAAACGGCGGGCAAAGCCTTTGTTTTTTCATGATCAAGCCGGCTTTATCCCCCCCGCCCCAATCGCTTACGGCGTGCTCCCGCCACTGGTTCATGATCTTTGCTTGAGAAGGCAGAATACCCTCTTCTTTTAAAATATGCTGGTTGAAAAAATCGATATGATAATCATCGTCGCTTCCGATGCCGTTTGACAGCATCCGGCTTACGCCTGCGCCACCGTGGGCACTGCCGCCGCCATAAGGCCCACCAAGCAGTTGAAACCAGCTTTTAGGCAGCGGCACCATTGGCGTTCCGTCCTCGTTCCAAATAAACTCAAAGCCTGTCAGCACCCCAGCCACATGGCCTATGACCCCGGCAGTGGTTTTATCCCGGTAAGCATCCATTGTTATGGTGTTTTCATCGGCCATAGCCGTGGCGCATAGCAGCACAACAAACAATACCATCAGCACGCATAATGCTTTTCTCACATCCGTTTTCCCTTTAGCCTTCAAGCAGTGCGTCGATAAAGGCAGCCGCCCGCTCTGTGGTTTCCGCGAACAGATTTTTGCAAGGTGCAAGCACGTAACCTCCTCCCTTGCCCATTTCCCTGTATAGCCTTTTAGTATATTGCGTAATCTCATGCGGCGCCGAACTATACATCATTTGCTGTACACCCATTCCGCCAATTAGCAGCATCCCACCGGCGGCCCTGCGCTTCAGTTCAAATATATCCATGGCCTCCGCTTGCAGGGATTCTAAGCCATCCAACCCGATTTCCACCAAATCATCCACCAAGGGCAAAACATTACCGCATGAATGCAAAATGTACGGTAGCCCAAGGGCGTGGGCATGATCAATTAGCTTTTTCAGCCGGGGTTTAAAAAAGACGCGCCATCTTTCAAGGCCCATAATCACCCCACGCTGATCGCACACATCATCGCCGCCAAATATGGCATCCACCTTAAGCTTTGAAAGGCAATCCATAAAATCCATATGAACCTGTACGATACCGTCCAGCAGATCGTTTACAAATTCCGCATCTTCGATCATGTCTACCAAAACGTTTTCAATTCCCCGCAAAAACCAGCTTCTTTCAAACAGACCCATGGCCAAGCCCCAAAGCTGAAAGCTATCCGGCAAGGAGGCAATCTTATTTTCAAGCCATTGCCAATCAAACATAGCTTCCGCCCTTGGCCAAGCAAAGCCGTCAAGGGTAGGCGCCGACAGCTTAGGTTCAACGGGATGCATAATGTTCCCCTCTTGAAGGAGCACCCCAAAGGTATCCCGAACAAAGCCGTTTTCCGGTGTATCGTTAATAAAAGCAATATGTCCGCCGCTGATATATGGGATCACCTTGTCCCGCCAGGCTCTGGAACCATAGTGAGCATCCAGCCTCAGTGCCAGCTCGGAGTCTTCCTTTTCAAGCCCCATGAGCCAATAGGGGCAGACATCCGTTTTTTCACCCTTCATGGCTTTTAAAACATACTCTCTGGGTGTCATTGTGCCCCGCTCCCCTCAAGATATTGGCGTGCGTATTCCTTTGCGTCTTCAATGATCATTTCCACCTTTTCAGGCGCTTTTTCCAATGTATCCTCCACAATGGTGGCAGTAGGCCACAGCCCCTTGCGAAGGGGGACACGCCATTGCACATCGTTGGTGCCAAGCTCATGTACACCGGTAGAGCCCCGGCCCGCGTCCCCTAAGCACAGGTGAGCAAATTCCCGCATATAGGTATCAAAGAAAGGTGCGTTCAACGCATCGTGGTAATGCATGGGCCCATCTGTATGGCCGCTGTGGATCACGGGCATGGCCTTGCTAAGCCCATCATACCAGGCTTCGCCGCATACCAGCATATCCTTCACCCCAGCCCGCAGCCTATCGCAAAGGACCTTAACACCTTCGTCTGTGGATTGAAAGCGGGGGTCGTTATACCAGCAGGCCGCAATATCTAAAAAGGCCGATTGAAAACCGTATTGATTGGCCAAACCGTTTATCTGATGGGTCAGCCTTCGCTGCCACATAGGCGCGCTAGGGTTAAGGGATGCGTTGGAGCCATGGTCATAGTGCCTGGCACCATCCCAATCCACACTGCCCCCGCCAACATGGCCATTGATGCTCATTCCTTGGGAGGGTTCTCCCCAATGCTCAAAGCCCTCGATGTCCCGGTTAACAATGTTGATGCCAAACATAGGCATCAGGTGGATGCCCATTTCATTGGCCCCATCGCATAGCCTTTTAAAGCCCTTTTCGCCGCCCATTCGCGGGCAGGGCCTGTAATCCCCATATTGCCAATAGTAACGCCCTTCCCAGCCCGGCATAAACGCCAAGATCTTTTCACCCTCAATGCGTTTAGCGAACCATTCAAGGGATGAAAGCATCTTTTCATAATCGTTCATAATGTAGCCTGTCCAATGCTGCCCATGAATGGCAGCCACCAAGCTGATCTTTTTTGCCCACGCCGGCACATCCGAACGCTTTTCCCATTCAACCAAATGATACGCCTTTTCGATATGCTTTTGCTGGCGGGCGTAAGCCTCTTCCATGGATTCAACCTGGCTGATCTCCCAGGTGGGAACCGCTAAATTATAATCCACGTCCATAGCGTATTGTTCAAATATCAATTCGACATCTGCCCCATTACCCACTTTGCGCATAACAAAGCGCTTATCCCGCACCCGGGTATCCAGGCTGCGAATACAGGTAAGCCCCTCCCCTTCTCCTAACAGCAAGAGCATGGGCGTATCGATGGTGCGCCACCCTTCCGGGTAATGCACATTCAGCCCATCCTTGGTAATTTCGGGGTTGCTTAGATCCAGCTTATTCACCCAGTGCTTCACGGGCAGCTGGCACAATGTCACTTTAACGCTGCGAATGGGTTGCTTTGGGTGTTTTACGGAAACATCCATCAATACGCGCCCATCCACGCGCCGTGCTGTTAAATGCAGGAGGGCAGGGGTGAACAATTGGCCGCCTGCGTAGGTAAGCTGATCGCATACCACATTAATATGATCTTCCTGAACCGATACCCTCGTATGATTTGCGTCCATGCCATAGGCATTTTCAAAGGTATAGACCATCACCTGCGCGGTATAACCCCAAAGCTCCAAGGAAACATTGGGAAAATGAAAGCTTAAGTCCTGCATATCGTTTCTCCTCTTTTTGTAAAAAAGAGGAGCGTCCTTAATCGAACGCCCCTCTTCCTGTGTTACTTACTTGGCGTCGGCTTCATCTTGATACTTTTGCAAAATATCCGTTACCTTTTGGGCATACTCTTCCGCCGTGATGGAACCCAGCAACCATTCATCCATAGCCAGGTTGGCTTCGTAATCGGCCTGCTGATAATACTGGTTGTATGGCATCTTCACCGCATGCTCCATGCCGCCGATCAGGACCTCCAGATCCTTGGTATCCATACCCATGGGAAGGAATTTGTCCTTATTGGCTTCAAAAGCTGCCCGGTTGACCGGGATACCGCCAAAGGCTGTCTGGGCCAAAGCGTTCCAGCCTTCCTGGCTGATCATGGCATTAAGCGCGTCAAAAGCGGCTTCTTCGTTCTTTGTGCCCTTAAACACAAGGAAGCTATCCACAAACATGGAGCTGCTGGCATTTCCAATGTTACTGGGAATGGCCGCTAAGGTCACGTTAAGGTCATCATAATCGTATAAAGCGGCAAGAGACCAGGAGCCATCGATCAGCATAGCGATCCTGCCGGTGGTGAACATATCGAAGGCAGAGATCACCTGCGTATCCGAAGGCCTTGGAATGTAGCGGTTATTGAGCATTTCGTCAAACCAGTTGTAAACCTCCAAGGATTTAGGCGAAGTGAGCGCAACCTTGCCCTCCGCATCAAAGATGTTATCGCCGCCATTGTTTAAAGTGTACATGCCGATAAAGCCCATATACGGCCCAGCGCTAATGCCATAGTGCTTCATGGCGCCTTCGCCGCCGCTTAATACAGCGCAATCATCCAATACTGTTTGGAAGCTGTTTGCGTTATTCCAATCCCCAGAGGGGTAGGCAAGCCCGGCTTCGTCATACAGGTCCTTGTTAACGTACATCAGCATGAAATACAGGGAGCCCGGCAAGCCGTAGTAGCGTTCATTCTGATAAGCTGCATTTTGGAAGGTGGCCGCGAAATAATCGTCCATGTTGATGCGGTCCATATACTGTGTAATATCCAGCGCGATGCCCTTATCGATGCATAGCGGCATGAAGGATTCCGCGATGAGCCCAATATCGGGGCCGGTTCCAGCTGCGATCTGGGTTGTGACCTTGGTGTAGTAATCATTCCAATCGGTTACGGGCAGCTGCACGCCCTCGATCACAATGTTTTTCCCCTGGGCTTTAAGCAGTGCGTTGGCTTCATCGATGCATGCTGTCCATGCGGTAATGGCCGCATCAAACGCATTGTACGCAAAGCGGATGGTGATGGGGGCTTCGTCGGCTAGTGCCATAACAGGCATGGCGCCAAGCAACAGCATGAGACATAGGAGCATCGCCAAGATTTTTTTCATTGAGAAAACCCTCCTTATATTTTTTCGGCTTCTGCCGAATAAAACCTATCCCTTGATACCCGTCAGCGCGATCCCTTCCACAAAGAATTTTTGTGAAAACAGATAGAATACGATGATCGGCAGCACCGCCACCGTAGAGCCTGCCATAATTTCTCCCCAGTTGAGGTTGGTTCTGCCCCTAAAGGCTTTGAGCACCAATGTAATAGTAAACTTATCCGTGCTGTCGATGTAAATTAGAGCACCCATGAAATCGTTCCAGGCGCCAATGAAGGAAAACAAGCCAAGGGTGATCAACACAGGCTTGCATAAAGGCATGATCACCTTTAAGTAGCACTGGAACGGGTTCGCCCCATCGATGTAGGCCGATTCCACATAGCTATCCGGAATGCTTTCCATAAAAGAACGAATAAGGAAGATACCGTAGGCGTTGATCAATACCGAAGGCAGGATAAGCGGGTAATAGGTGTCCTGCCAGCCTAGCTTTGCGAAGATCATGTATAGGGGCACCAGGGTCAATTGCCCGGGGATCATCAGCGTGGCAAGAAAAATGCCATATATTTGCTTGGAAAAAGAAAACTTGATCTTGCTAAAGGCATAAGCGCTAAGGGATGAAGTAAACAGCGTACCCACCACCACCGACATGCTGATAAACAACGTGTTTAAAAAAGCGCGAGGCACATTGGCATAGTTTAAAAACCTGTCGAAGTTCTTAAAAGTCACCACCTTTGGCCACAGATCCGGCGGGATGTGTAAAATATCCTTGGCCGGTTTAAGGGCGCTGATCACCATCCAATAAAACGGAAATACCGTGGTGATGGATGCGACGATCAAAATAAGGTAGCTTACCGTTTTGTCGATTTTAAACCTTCTGTGCCGCAAATCACGCACCATAGTTCACCCACTTTCCGGAAAGCTTAAACTGCGCGATGGAAATGCCGATCTGCATCACGGCCATTACCAGGGAAACCACTGCCGCATACCCCATTTTGCTAAAGCGGAAGGCGTAATTATACAGATACAGCATCATGGTATAGCTGGAATTAAGGGGACCGCCGCTTGTTAGCATGAAGGCTTCGTTAAAAATACCAAGGGCCGAAATGGTGCTGGTCACCAGCACAAAGAAAACAACAGGCGATAGCAGCGGGAACGTAATAGAGATAAACTTGCGTATTTCCCCCGCCCCATCCAATTCAGCTGCCTCGTAATAGTCCCTGGAAATACCTTTAAGCCCCGCCAAAAAAATAATGAAGGTGTACCCAACGCCGCGCCATACCGTCATCAGTATAATCGCAGGCTTGCTCCATTCCGTCGTGGTAAGCCAGCCGGGGCCTTGGATACCAAAGAACTGATAAAGCGTCAGGTTAAGCATTCCGAAATCTGGCGCGAACAGCCAATACCACACCATGGATATGGCCACGGTAGAGGTGACCATGGGCAGAAACAGCGCTGCCTTGATAACCCCAAGCCCCTTTAATGCTCGGTTGGCGCACACTGCCAGCAAAAGCGCAAGAATGATCGTTAACGGCACAATACCTAGGGCCAGATAAACCGTATTGCCAATGATTTTAATAAATACTGGATCCGCAAACACCGCCTTGAAGTTTTGAAGCCCCACCCATTTTGCCGGGTTGATAAAATCCCAATCTACAAAGCACAGGTAAAAAGAACACAGGATTGGCAGCAGCATGAACGCAAGCATCCCAATAATCTGCGGTGCCAGAAACAAATACGCCCATCGGTTATTGTACCTTTTTAGATATCCGCCTTGCTGGCTCTTCATCTGCATTCGGCCATTCCTCTTTTCATTGTCCTATTTTATATGTCTATTTATTTCACATTCTTTAGTCCATTTGATAATCGCGTTTTTGTTTGTTATGCTTTGCCTTCTTCTTTAATCTTATGTTATCACGACACATTAGCCATGTCAATAGCTATCTTATTCTTTGTTCAAATTTCATTGTACTATATTTATAGTCCATTTTGTTCCGTTTGGACATTCATAAACAGACCTTTAAGTTATATAAACAAAGCCCTACAAACCATAACGATTTGCAGGGCCATGTTTATTGCACCTAATGCGGTTTCAAAAAATGGCTTTTCAATCCTTTAAAATACCAATGCAGCAAATTTCCAGCGCGGTGCCTTTATGCAGACCATCATGATCCGGCGGCAGCACTTCAACTTCGGCTGAATGGATGCCATAGGCCAAGTCCTGGCAAAGAGGCTGGGTTCTTAGCCAATTATGCCCATCAATCCATGCCGGGCGTTCCGGTTTTTCCTCATGCCATGTGCCGCCATCAACGCGCCAGCGGTAATCCGCCGCCATCCAGCCAAAGCTTACGGTCACCACCAAACCGGTACCCACAAAATCCCATGTTAATGCCGATCCCACACAGGTGCTGGAAAGAACCTGCTCCACCAGCGGGCGATCCAAGCAGCGATACAGCCGCCAATAGCCTTTGCGCTTCACTTGATGCAGCGGAAACGTTTCCCCACGTTCCCAATTGTCTTTATACAGGGGCTGTATTTCCCGCAGGCTCAGCTCTCCCCGCTGATCTTCGAGGGCTTCTTTAAGTAGCTTATTTACAGGCAACCCGTAATACCGGCTGCCCGCACCTGCGGGATGCAAGCCATCTGGAAGCCATTCCTCCCAGCGAAGGGTGCCCCGCAGCGTTTCATGCAGCGCATAATTCGCCATAAACACAGAGGATAAACTGTAATGCTCCGCCAGTTGTTCGAATTCTGCTACAGATGCAGGCATGCGGCCTTCCAGCATGTCCTTTAGCATTTCGGCGCAATAGGTATAGGTGATCACCAAATCCGCCTTTGTGCCATGGAGCAGTTTGCGTATAAGCCCTTCCCGGCTGGCATTGCGAATCTCGGTTTTCACCGGATTATCGTTAACGGCAAATTCAATAAAGATCAGATCGCAATTTCTTTGGATCAGATCCTTCTGAGCACGAAAAACAGCATAGTCCGAGCCCGTGGCACCAATGGCCACGTTTTCAACATCCACCGTAACAAAAGGGTACTCTGCAATAAATTGGCTGATCACATACTCGCTCCAGCGCTCCCTGCTATGGGGATCTGTAATGGAACCGCCAACAAACCCAATGGTTACATGATTTTTCTCCATAACGGCATCGCGAAATGCCTTCATGCTTCGTTTAATATAAAACGGTTCCCTCATGCGCCATTTGCTCCTTCACAGCTTCCTTCGCCCTAGTTCATAGCAAAAAAAGCAATTTCCGGTTCCTCCAAAGGTCCGGGATCAGCCAGCCTGGAAAAGCCCGATGGTAGCCTTTTCCGGCAGGTTATGGCTATTTCTCTTTCTTGGCCGGGGAAAAGGGATTCGTACATGCCGTCTGCCAAAATAATATAGCAATCGCTCTTTTCCTGGGCATAAACATGGAGGGCAGCTGCGGCTCCGGTGTTTTTCACCCGGAAGGTAAGGCAATCCCCCTGTCGGGCTGTTAATTCCCATTCAAGCTGCGCCTTATCCAGTTCAAGCATAGGCCCGTAAGGATACGCTCCTTGGGTGGAGAAATAATAGGTGTTCTCTGCCGCCAAAGCGCCATCGTTCCCTCTTAACTCCAATCGGACGGCAAAAAGCCCTCTATAGCCCTCATTGGGGGTGAAACACAATTTGCCCAGGGCCTTTACACCGTTTTCTTCAAGGACCCCTGGCAACTCCCCTTCGTAGAGCGTTTGTCCCTGCATGTTATAGATGGTTATGGTAACCAAGCCCCCAAAGGACTGTCCTTGGCAATTGTTGGCATAGACTGTAAGGGCTTGGGTTTTCCCCATTTCATAATCCAGGCGGTCGTATCGAAGAGATACACTCACAGGCGCATAGGCCTTGCGGGCCCAGTAATAGGCCATTTTGCACTCGCCGTAATAATCCACCAGATTGGTGCAGGAAATATTAGGCCAGGGCTCATTCATCTGCCAGATGATGCTGCCCGAATTGTTGAACTTGCGCCTAAGATTGGCTTCCAAAGCATAGCGCAGGGCCTCCGCCTGCATCCATTGGCTGATGTGCACAAAGGTTTCCATATCGGGCAGTGCACCCAGTATTTCCATATCCCGGTTATAAGTGCCCCACCATTGCCCGTGGAATTTCCACATGTTATCGTCGTTCATGCGCTTTGGGGTCAGGTGCTTTTGCTCCACAAACTTGCGAAGGCTCTTCATGCAGGATAAGCCATCCGCCCCAAATTCCGAATGGAAAAGGCTGTCTGAATGGTTATATATATGGTAATGGCGTGGGTTCCCGCCATACTGCCAGGAGCCGTGCACATCGTGGGAAACGCCCCTTTCATCCAGGTCCAGAAATTCCCTGGGGCCAGAAGCGCTTGTAGGCAGGAACAGCCTTTGAGGGTCGATCTGCTTTACCAGCTTTTGAAGCATAGCAATATTACTATCGGAATAATCCACAGGGCGGTTTTCGGTTTTCATCAGTTCGTTGCCGCCGCTCCAAACAGATAAGGCTACATGGCTGCGTTTTTCATACAGGGCCGCCTCCGCGTTGTCTTTAAGCAGCACCAAAAAGGCCGGTTCCTTGGCCGGTTCGTTTCCAATACCGGAGCTGGATTGGATAAACTCTTGCCAAATAAGAAGGCCCATTTCATCGCACAGATCATAGAAGGCCTCTTTTTCGATAAGCCCACCGCCCCAAATGCGGATCATATTCACGTTCATATGCTTTATGGTGTGCAGCATTTGCCGATACTGGGCAGCATTCACTCCGCCGTACATATGATCCAGAGGCGTCATGTTCACGCCCTTGATGTATATCCTTTTCCCGTTAATGATAAAGGTGTAAGGCAGCGCATCCTTAGGTGAACCTTCATTTTTCCCGTAAGCCAATGATCGGATGCCTGTTTTCATGGTTTTTACTTCTATCAATTCATTATCCCAAAACACCTTGATCTCAACCCTATAAAGAAACGCTTCTCCATGGCCATTGGGCCACCAAAGCCTCGGGTTTAAAAGCACCATTTGCCCCTGAACACAGCCAAGACTGTTAGGAAGCAGCTGAACCTTTGCGGCGACGGTTTCTCCCTCCAGCACTCGTGCCTCCACATAGGCGTTTTCGAAGCAAGAAAAGCCTTTAGCCGCCGAAAGGTTCAAGGAAAGATCGATGATGCCCTCCCCTTGCTGGTAGTCCGTCTTTAAGTAAACGTCCTGGATTTGGCAGCCGTTAACGCCTTTGAGCACCACCTCTTGCCATAAGCCAATATTCACAAGGCGGGTGCCGAAATCCCATTTGTAATTAAAGCGGCTCTTTTGTGTGCTTGTAAGGAAGGTGTCTCCCACCTGGCCCATCTCCTGGGGAACGCCCTTGAAAATAACCTCCAGCGCCACGCTTTCCTTGCCCTGGTATTCTGTCAAATCAAGCTTAAAGGGGGTATACATACCTTTATGCTCGCCCTTTAAAAGGGTATCGATATAAAACACCGCTTCATAATCGATGCCCTTAAAGCAAAGCTCCAGCCTGTCGTAGCGTTCCTTAGGCATGGGAATTTCCACCCGGTAGACCCACCAGCGGTGCTCCACCCATTCACAGGCCAGGCTGTTTTGGTTTTCGTAGGGGGGTGGGAGCATCCCAGCATTGTACAGATCAAAATGCACACCGCCAGGCACCGAAGCGGGCAATTCCCCGGTAAGGCTTACGTGGGGCGTTGATGTTTCCATGCTTTGGCCTTGAATAGGGATATAAGGGTGGTACCCGGATACCGTCCATTTAAGCGAAGAGATATCCCATTCCATTGAAACGCCCTCCTTAGTAAGCCCTGTTTTTTTTCCATTCTTCCAAAACGATCTCATAGCGTCTGGGCTCGATGCCCTTAAAGGGCACGTTGGAGGTGCAGTAGATATACCCACCCCCCGGCTTGCCGTTTTCAATGGCATAGCGGGCACTTTGCCGCAGGTCCTCCTCGGTACCCGATTGCAAAAGGGAGCAGTTCACATTGCCGCAAAGGCAGACCTTATCCCCCACCAGGCGTTTAACCTCTTTTATATCCACCCCGGCCATTGGGTCCAGGGAATGGAGAGCGTGGGGCTTACACTCCACCAATTGGTTCAGTATGGGCATAATATTGCCATCTGTATGCTTGATGGTATACAGCCCTTCCTTTTTAGCCGCATCGATGATCCGATACAGATAGGGCTGAATAAATTCTTCGAACATTGCGGGAGATAGAAAGGGGCCGGAATTATAGCAGTAATCGCTGCAAAGGAGGAGCACTTCCACTCCGCTTTCCGCCAGGTTCTTGTTTCGCTCAATGGCATCCTCCATCAGCTTTTTGGCCTTAGCATGAACCCCTTCCGGGTCGTCGGCGATGGCATAGGCAAATTCATACATATCGTTGCCATCGGGAATAGAAAAGGTGCCATCCCCATGAAAACCAATCATGCGGTTGTTGCCGATCCGCTTTTTTATTTCCCGGTGGATAAACCGCTTTTCCGGGGAGACGATCCCATCTTCCACCCAGCCCACATTATAGGGGCCGGGAATAATGGCGTAATCCAGCCGATCGTACACGTAAACGATATCGTCCACCAATTCCAATAACCTGCGCTCTTTATCTTTAGGGGATAGCTTGTGAATGTTTTCCCGCTTTAAATCCTCCGGCACAAATTCCTTGTTGAACATTTCCTTTTCGATTTGGAATTCCAGTTCAAAAGTAGGCACTTCATCGGGAATACCCATTGTTAATGCGGTAATGGCCCGTTCCTTAGGGGTCATAGAGATTCCTCCTCTAAAAAATCGCACTTTATAAGCGCATCGTTTATAAAACGAAGGGTCTTGATTTCAGCAGGTTCAAAGGTCAAATCAAATAGCTGTCCTGCAAGGGTCAAGCCTGCGCAGGTCTTAACGCCATCGGTTTCAAACAGGCGCAGGATCAGCCCGTCCCCTTCCTCGGGCTGTTTTAAAACCGTCATCATCACGTTTCCCACATCCAACTGGATAAGGGACGCGCTTTTAAAGGGCTTTGGGCCTTTATGCCAGGTATCCGCCAGATAGGTATAGGGCATGTTCAATTTGTCCGCCAAGCGGAAGGCTTCATATGGCGCCAAGACTTCGCCGTGAGGGCGAATGGCAAGGGTAAAGGCCTGCTCGCCCATATCCGTATACCGATAGGTTTCATGCTCCCGGTACCAGGGCACCGCAGTGGTACCCTGTGCATAGACAACGCTTCGCAAAATGGTCAGGTCCAGGCTTCCTGAATCGATGCAGTAGGCATACTTTCCATCGTTTACGAACAGACCGCCCCGGCCCTCGGTGCCAAAAACATCGATAAAGCGCTGCATAAACCCGTCATCCACCTCCAAGGCAGCTCTATCGATAAAGCCATAGGGCATTTCTGCCCTTGCCGTCTTATCCGCATTCAGCCGGTAAGTGAATTTAAGGCGGGTTCTTTCTTCATTCCAGCGCAGAATATTGGCAATCTCAATTTCCTTGGCATCTTTATACAAATGATAAAGCTGAATCAAGCGGCTGTTTTGGTAGGTATAAATACAGCGGACTGTTTGCCGGTGGGTACCCTCTTCCACCTTTTCGATCTTTTCAAGGGTCATCGCCTCCCCTTCAAAGGCAAGGATATCTTGGCCGCCGCCCCAGGCATCCTTTTCGTCTCTAAAGACCCTGTATTGGCCCGGGGCATGTATCAGATCATACCCAGTGGCCTTATCCACAAGGGATGAAAGCATGCCCGTTTTTTCATCAAACTCGCAGCGGGTAAAAGCGTTTTCAAGTGTGGTGTTTCTAGGCTCTTTCGCTCCTTGCGTGGCAAATCCCACCGTTTCGATCTGCCTGGCGGTGTTACCGAGCCGGTAGCATTTAAACCCAAAGGCAGGCAGCTGGACATCGAATAAAAAGCGTCTGCGCCCTGCCAGGTTCATATGGATCATGGTGGTTGCCGCGCGAATGCGCTGGTAGGGGATTTCATTTCCTTCTTCATCCCTTAAAACCAGCTCATCCTTGCAAAACCATTCCGTTTCCACCTCTGCTACGGTGTTTATCGGATAACCATGAGGGTTGAACACCAACAATGGGAAGCCCTGGCCGTTTGTATCCATTTCAGCGGCCATATGCTGCATGGCCTTGGTCTCCAAATCCTTTGAAAGAGAAATGGCCTTGCCATAATCCCACGCTGCCTGTTGGCAAGCCTCCTGTACAGAGGTGCCGGTGATCATATCGTGAAAATGGTTAAACAAAATGGCTTTCCAAATTTCTTTAAAGCAATCAGCATTCCGGGAGCTTTTATCGGTAACCATGGCTGCCATAGCACAAAGCTTTTCTGCGCGAAGGGCCGTGTTTTCCGCCTGGCGGTTCAGTTTTTTAAGATCGGATTGAATGGAATAGCAGCCCACGTTGCACTTTTGCAGCTCGCCCTGCAAAACGGGCGACTCACCTTTAATGCCGCGAAAGGCGGTTTCCAGATCGGAAAAGCACATTTCCGCCCGATCCGAATAGGTTTCTTTAAACCGAAGCAGCCCTTCTATATTGGCTTTAGTAGGTCCGCCCCCATGATTGCCTACCCCAAAGAAGCATGGGAACTCTTCATATTTATCTATTACGTCCAAGGTCTCATCGATGTTGATCTTTAATTTTTCATCGAACCAGGTGGTGTATTCCCCCATAAGGCGAAGGACCGTGACTTGGCTTCCGTCCTTGGCCTGCCAAGTAAAGTAAGGGGGCCAGCCGTTCATCATAGGCCGCATGTGCACGTAATAACCCATCCCCGCTTTTTTTAGCAGTTGGGGCAGGTTATGGTTGTGGCCAAAGCTATCCACGCAAAAGCCAATGGGCGTGGTTTTGCCAAATAAGCGTTTGAAGGTACGCTGCCCATAAAGCCCTTGGCGGGCAAAGGCTTCGCCGCAGGGCAGGTTCAGATCCGGCTCGATCATCCACCCGCCTACGAAAAACCATCGCCCTTCTTTCACTCTTTGCTGAATCTCACAAAGCATATCAGGATCGATGGCCTCGATCCATTCGTAAAACTGGGCACTGGAGGCCGTGAAGGTAAAACCCTCATATTCGTTCATCCGATCCAGTGCGGAACGGAAGGTGGCCTTCACCGCTTGCATGCCTTCGCTCTTATCCCAGAACCATACCGGATCGATATGAGAATTGCCGATCATATGCAGCTTATTCATTCTGCCTCCTTATTTAATGCCATATATCTCATGGCCATTATCATGCAAAATAAGCGCCATCATTTCTTCCGCTTCGTTTCTGTTCAACCAGCCGGACCCCACCCGATCCGCGAATACCCTGGCTATTACTTCCTTGGCCATCTTAAGGTGGCCGTAAACCAGCTCCACGCTTTGGGCATCGCCCCCAAAGCCGATGATCTTGCTTATGGGCACCGTTTCCAAAGCCAGGTGAAGGTTACGCTCTGCCAGCATAGGGCTGATCAGATAAATCCAGGAAAAATCCGCATATAAGTTGGGTACGTTTTTAATTAAGGAAAAGTAACCCTCGCTGTAAGGGAAGCCCGTATGCAAAAGGATCATCTTGAGCTGTGGGAACCTTAAGGCAATACGCCCAAAGGGGGCCGGGTCCGACCATTGGGTCTGGTAATCCTTCATATTGGCAGATTGGGGCTCCACATGCCCTGTATGGAATTGAATGGCAACTCCCTCATTTTCAAACCTTGCAAGAATACGGTGAAACAAAAACCCTTCCAGGCAGGGACTGCGCATTTGATCAAGTTCAAATTCCCTTTGAGCCATGTCTTCAGTGGCGTCCAAAAAATCCATATCCCGCCAATAGGGAGTGCCGAACTTCCCTGCCACAGCCCCAAAGGCAAACTGCCTATCTAGCCAGCTATCCATGTAAGCAAGGTATTCTGAAAAGCTGGCAGGGTGACCCCGCCTTTTACTTAAGAAATGAATCTGTTCCCGACGCAAAAGAAAATCCAGGTACAAAGCGGGCTTGATGATCTCGTGCTTTGTTTCCGAGCCATCGTGCATGGTCAGGGCGCAATCAATATGGCACTTATCTCGGAGTACAATTCGGGCCCAGTTTTCCGAATCCCGGCTCCGTTCCTTAATCATTCCATCCAACCTAAGCACCGATTGTTCGTCGAAGCTTTCCACGCCGTATAAATCCTTGGCATAGCGGCGCACCCCATGAAAATAGGCGGTGTTGGCTGTTTTTTTGTAGAACGCTCCAAATTCAGTGCTGTCCTTTGGCATTCCGGCAGATAAAAGATCGGATTTGGCGTACTGCAAAATATCGAAAAAACCTCGCTGGCTGCTTGTAGGGTAATCCAAATGCTCGTGGCCATCGAATACCGGCAGTTGATCCAGGTATGCTAAAAATTCGTTTTTAAGCATCATAGCAGCCGCTCCATAAGCCGACCCGCTTTATCGGTGTATTTAACCACCCCATGACAGCCGTAGCTCAGATCCACCGTTAAGCTGCAATAAGCAGGTCCATTTTGCCAGTTTAAAAGAATATGCTTTTCATCCATCCAAAGGGCCTCAAACTGCCCATTAAAGGCCATATGTGTATTGCGCAGAAGCATTAGCCATTTAAGCCGCTGAAATACCGGCTTTCCCGCCGCAGTCGCGATCTCATCCAAGGTATAATTATGGCGATTGATCTCCCGCCTGTCCCCAGTTTCCTCCACCCGCTTCGGATCGTTTTCCCCTGCAAGCAGGCCCACATAATACACCTGGGGGATGCCCGGCACAAAAAATTGGATGGCCCTGGCAGCCAAATAGGCTTCATTATTGCGGCCTACAAGGTCATAAAAGGTGGCGCAAATCTGGTGCACATCAAACCCATCCGAGTCCTTGTATTCATCGGATAGAATCCGGCTCATCAGCGCCCCCCGCTTTTCGCAGGTTTCAACCAGCTGGTGAGCCTGACAGCTTTCATAAAGGCCGTTTAAATCAGGCTTCACAGGCAACCCGTCATGGCAATCCAGCATGGTGTAGAGTTGCCGGGGCCGATCCTGCAAATAATCGTAAAGAGCTTGACTGTTCTTCCTTAAAATGCAATCCAGCACCCGGTAGGGTAGAATAAAATCGTAGGTGTAGAACCCGTTTTCGGTTAAGTCCTTGGCGATGGCCTGATCCCCGTGAACCTCCGGCAGCAGTTCAATCCCCCGGGCGTTTGCCAGATTCCGTACCCAATCCATAAAGGCATCGATCTCGGGCTTAACAAAAAAGCAGCTGGTGCCCATTTTCTTAACCACAAAGCCCACTGCGTCCAGCCGAACCAGCTTAACTCCAAATTTTGCAAAGTTATCGAAAAAGGCAGTGATCAAGGCCCGGGTTTTATCCGCGCTAATATCAAGATCGATCTGCTGGGATTTTTCTCCGGGGCCAAAGGTGGTCCACACGGTTAAGTCCTCGCCCGTTCCTTCCTGCTTATAAGGAGAATAAGGCACAGACCGCCGCAGAAATATCTTATCCAAATCCTCCTGCCTGGGCTTCCCATTTGGCCAAAGCTTATCCAAGGTAATAAACAGCTCCGCCCATTGGCTGTTTCGGCCATGAAGCAAAAAATCCTTAAAGTAATCCGATTGGGCGGAAATATGGTTCACCATTAAGTCCAGGGCCACATCATAGGGTTTGGAAAGTGCTTTAATGTCCTCCCAGGTGCCGAATCGGGGTTCGATATCAAGATAGGTTAGCGGCGCAAAGCCCCGATCCCCCGAGGAGGGAAAGGGGGGCAAAATATGTACGCCGCCGGCTAACAACCCTTCAAAGGTGGTATCCATTACCTTTTTCAGCGTTTTCAGGTCGCCGCCAAGGGAATCCGGGTAGGTGATCAGCTGAATCTTATTTTTCATGCTCCACCTCATTAATGGTTCAGCTTTATAAGAACCGTTTTAATTTCAAAGGGCATAAAAGAAAGGGGGAGGGCATTATCCGTAAGGCTCAATTCCCCTATGGATTCTTCCATCAGGTTGGTTTCAATGGCCTTTACTGCGTTAAGGCTGTGATGCACCTTTAAATTTGCCGCCGCCCGGTTGCCGCTGTTTTCATACAGCCGCAGGATCAAATCATCGCTGTCCTCCGCCTTCTTCACCGTATCCAGAATCACATGGGGGTGATCCACCGAAAAGGCGCCAAAGCTTTCCTTTTTCGCGCCGAGAATCACCATGAGGGGCCGGTTTAAAGCTTCCGCTTCTTTGAAGACCTGCCCGTGGATCAGGTCCCCTTTATGGGGATAAAGTGCATATGTGAATTCGTGCAGCCCCTTATCTGCCAAGGCATCGGGCCTGATGGCGGATTTAATCAGCGTTAAACGCATGACGCTATCCTTAATATCGTAGCCGTATTTGCAATCGTTCAAAAGCGCTACACCGTAATCTGCTTCTGAAAGATCGGCGAAGCGGTGGCCGCAAACTTCAAACTGAGCAAAATCCCGTTCGTCGTTATTGTGATTCGCCCTTGGGATATGACCATATTGAATTTCATAGTTAGCTTCCATGGCATGAATGGCAACCGGGAAGGCAGCCTTTAGAAGCACCTGCTTTTCTTGCCAATCCACCTTGGTTTTAAAATCGATCCGGGGGCTATCGGCATATACGATCATATCCTGGGCGATGGTGCTTTGGTTAAACTTCATTTCCCGGCGGAGCACACCCCGCAATGGACCGTTTTCCAGCACCTTAAGCCCAATAAGCTCAAACCGATGGTAGGGCTTTTGCTTGTAGAATACATCGATATCCCAGGCATCAAAGCGCAGGGGCTTATCTTCGAAAGCCTCCAGCACGTTCATCTTTTCCCCGGTGCCCACCTGGCGCTTTGCCTGCTTGTCATAAAGCCCTACGATCTGGCCCATTTCGTCTAACTCAATGTGAAAATAAGGGGTTTCGATAGCGTTTTCAGTTACCGTCATGGCGGTTTCGGCCTGGGCCGCTTTGACTGCCGCAAACGAAGCATGACCATAAGCGGGTACGCTTTGAAAAGCCACCAGCATGCCTTCCTCCGTTTTTTGGAAAAGGCAGGCATCAAACCCCATATCCCGGCTGATGCTATTTGAATAGGGAACCAGCGCCACCCCGGAGCGAACGAATGGGGAAGGATTAAACACCGTAATGGCCCTTTCAGCCTCTTGAGCACTTTCTTGCCAGACCCTAATCGCCTTTTGCAAAAGTCCGCGGCCCTCTTCAAACAGCCGGAGGTAGTCTTCCTTCGTATCTTCATACACCTCCCGAATGGAGGAGCCAGGCAATACATCGTGGAACTGGTTGTTCAAAATACGCTCCCAAAGGCCGCTGATTTCTTTTTGAGGATAAGCTGCCGCTCCCTGTGCCAGCAAAATGGCATAGGCACTTTCTATGACGTGCATCAAATCCTCCATACGGCGGTTGCACTTTTTATTGTGGGCTTGAGAGGTATAGGTACCCCGGTGGTATTCAAAATACAGTTCGCCCCTCCATTCATCCAAGGGCTGGTTTGAAAGCCTCTCCTTAAGCCTTTTAAAATATGGCTCTACCTTGTCCAGCTTCACATAGGGCAAACCGGGCAGGTTTTCAAGGCTCCGGGCGGTCTCCAGCATTTCCCTGGTAGGTCCGCCGCCCCCATCTCCCCAGCCGTAGGCCAGCAGCAGTTCATCGTTTACTTCCTTTTGCTTGTAGTTGCGCCAGATTCCCGGGATTTCCTCCGGCACAAGGGTCCCATTATAGGTGTAATACCAGGAGCCGTTTTCCGGAGTGGTAATAAAGTGGGTCAAAACCCCGGTGCCATCCAGCCCCCGCCAATTAAAGGTATCGTAGGGAAAATGGTTAAACTGGTTCCAGCTGATCTTGGTTGTCATAAAATAATCCATACCGGATTTTTTAATAATCTGTGGCAGCTGGGCGCTGTAGCCAAACACATCCGGCAGCCAAACCACCTTTGTATCGCGGTTAAATTCTTTTTGAATAAAGCGCTTGCCAAATAAGAACTGCCGCACCAAGGATTCGCCGCTGGGCAGGTTGGTATCCGGCTCCACCCACATGCCTCCCGTGATCTCCCACTGGCCTGTTTTTATTTTTTCCTTTACCCGGTTAAAGATCGTCGGGTAATCTTGTTTTAGGAATTTATATAGCTGGGGGGAGGAATGCATAAAACGGTATTCCGGGTACTGCTCCATTAAGTTCAGCACCGTAGAAAAGGTGCGGCTGGCCTTTTCCCTTGTGGCGCTTAACCGCCACAGCCACGCCATATCGATATGGGAATGCCCCACGCAGGCAACAGAAGGCTTTATTTCCCGGTATTGCTTAAAGCCATTAAGGCCATTTTCAAGGCATATAAGCGCCCGAGCTATGGAGGCATAATAACCTTCGCTTAAGGGATTCAAAAAATCGATCTGATTAAAAGCCGCATTTAAAAGCCTTGTGATCTGAATCCGCTTCAAATCCCCCTCAATCAGGGTGCGGGCTGCCTGCAAAACCGTTAAGGCCCGGTGGTAAAACCGATCCGTTTCCTTGTGAATATAGATTAGCGCTGCCTCTTTAAACGTGCGAAATTTCGGGGGCTTCAAAACCCCGCTCCAGGCCTTCAGCGCAATGGACAGATGGCCTGCTTCCAGTAAATGCTTTGGCAGAATGGCTTCCTCGTGCCAGATATCGATTCCCTGCACCGCTTCGCCATTCACATACAAAAGGGCTTCTGCCGTGGAATCGCCTCCATCCCTTGGGCCGACAATGAGCTTTAAGGCGGGGATGGCCTTTTCATAGCCAGCTTCCAAGTCGATTTCCGCCTTGAACCAAGCGGTTTTATCATAGCCGCCCCAGGTGCCCCATAGGGTGAAATCGGAAAATGCAGCATTCTCTTTAGGCAGCGCCAGGGTGGCGTTGGAGGCCTCACTGGCGTGGGTTTCCATAACCCGCCAATGGGTGATCTCTTTAGCATAAAGAATGCGGCTGGGCCCAATGTCTTCCAAAAGGTACTTTTCATTTTTTTCCAGCGTAAACAGGCGATCAGATACTTTCATGGCATTAATCCTCCAGCATATCGCTTTCAAAGGGGGCCTTTTCTTTATCGTAGGGAATAAACACCGTTTTAATCTCGTAAGGGGCAAAGAGCAAAGGAATCTCCCTCTCTACAACTTTAACACAAAGGGTAGCTTCTACCCTATTGCCAGTGGTTTCATAGCCACGAATGACCAGGCCCTCCCCGTTTTCCGCCTGTTTAAAGGCCATAAGGGTGATCTCATCCCGGTCAATGGATACAAAGGAATCGGTTTGAGGCAGCTTCCCCGCATGAAAGGTTTCGATAAGGGTGATGGGCCGCTTTTTTACCTCTTGGGCCCGCTTGGCCAAGCCATAATCCATCCAGCTGCCGCGGTGGGGGTAAATGAGATAGGTCATTTCCTGCACACCCCGCTCCATAAAGCGGTATTCCTGGGTGGGATCCAGCTGTTTAGGGTCGTGATGGGCGTAAACGGAATTTTTAAGAAGGGTGATGGCCATTTCGTCGATATTCATGCTGTAGGAGAATTTGCAATCGTTAACCAGCGCCATGCCATACATTTTGCCTGCCTTAAAATGCTCCCCCTGCATATCGATAAAGCCCTGGCCCGGTTCTTCTTCGCCGTTGGCGCTCTTTTCAATATGGCCGTAAGGTATTTCAATGGTAGGCCTTCTGAAATTGAAATTCACCGGGTAATTCAGTTTCAGCATGGTCTGCTCTTCACGCCAGTCGATCACGGTTTTCACTTCGATATAGGGAAGGTTCGCGTACAGGCGGAAATCCTGGGTCACATAGGATTCATTGTATTTGGAACGCACCCGAACGGTAGACCGTACAGGACCCTCCTCCGCCTTTCGCAGATACACAGGGCCCATTTGGCCTAGCACCTTATCAAACTTGAACACATTGTGGGACCAAGTATCCGTTTTGTCCCGGATCACGTCCAGCCGGGCTCCTTCCCGGCGAAGGACTTCTAATTCTTCCTTTTTATCAAAAAGGCTTGCCATCAGCCCTGTGGCCGGGTTAAAGACAACCTTTAATCCATCGTTTTCCAGGGTGGTGTCCGTGGCCTTTACCGGGGCGTATTCCATGGCCGTTTCAAGATTTAAGTAAAGCTTAAACATAGTATAGCCAAGGGATGGAAGCTTGGCAGTAAACAAAAGCCTGGATTGGCCATCCACCGTGGCTTCCGAAGCCACCCGCTGGGCAGGTACCACGTTACCCTCAATGTCTTCCAAACGGAATCGGTCGTTAGATAAGCCCCGAACCTCCAATTCCACCGGCATCACAGCCTCCCACATATGGGGGTTAAACACCACAATGGGCTTCATAGCCGTATTAAGGGGGATGTCGATCTCCCAGCTAATGGCCTGGAGGGCGCTGTTCAGCGCCCTGGCGCCAATGCTCTTGGCTTCCCCATAGCTCATGGCCGCGTCGTCGTAGGCGGAGGGTAGGCTGGTTCCGGCCAAGATATCGTGGAACTGGTTAAACAAGGTCTGATGCCAGCCGTGGGTTAGCTCCTTTGGGTATACAAGCCTCCCGATGGCCGCTGTCACCGCGCTCCACCGCTCAGCAGTTAAAAGGGCCTGCTCGGCTGTCATGTTATCCCGTTTCACTTGGGAGTTGACGCTGTAACAGCCGCTGGCATGGTGCTGAAGATCGTCCTGCACCACGGGGAAGCTGCCAACCCGGATATCGTCGAAGAATTGATCCACCCGCTTCATTTTAAGGTTGGGTAAGCTAGAATCGGTATCCATTTCGTGAATGGAGCGCAGGTTTTCCTTGGTAGGCCCGCCGCCGTGGTTGCCAACGCCATAAAACAGCATAAGCGATGCAGGGCCATCCTTTAATTCGCAAAGAAGCCGATCTACATTCTTTTTAAGCTCCGCCCGACCGGAGCAATATTCATAGGGGATGCGGTAGGTAAGCACCTTGGAGCCATCCGCTGCCTGCCAATTGAACACCCTGCCCGGGAGTCCCTTTTCAAGGGGCATGGGCCGCATAAAGGCATAGTTTTTAAGCCCGCATTTGGCCAATATTTGGGGCAGCATGCCATTATGGCCAAAGCTGTCCACATTGTAGCCTGTCACGGCCTTTTTGCCGAATTTTTCCATGAAATAACGCTGGCCATACAGCCCCTGTCGCACATAGGATTCACCGCAGGGAATGTTGCAATCCGGCTGGGTCCACCAACCACCTGTCAATTCCCAACGGCCTTCCGCCACGCGCTTTTTAACCTCTTCAAACATGGATGGGCAGTTTTCTTCCACCCACTGGTAATAAGAAGCAGAGCTACATGAAAACACAAAATCGGAATCCTCGTTCATGCGATCCAGGGCGGAACGGAAGGTGGCCTTTATTTCCTGGAAGCCCTCCTGCCAATTCCAAAGCCAGACCACATCCAAGTGAGCGTTACCGATCATATACAGCGTTTTTTCTTTCATTTTGCTACGATCCTTCCTTGCTAATAAGCACATTATTGATCAGGTTATAAAACAAATGGTTCGCCACCAGCTCGCCGGAGCCGATGACCCCTGCCTGCTGGCCGCATTTTCCTTTAACGATATGGTTTTCCCGCATGCCGGGGAGCCTGCGCTGAAGGGCTGTCTCCCTTATAATGTTCAGGTAAGGCTCATATTCCCTTACCAGGATGCCACCGATAATGATCATCGCCGGATCCAGAATGTTGATCAGGGTAGCGATGGCTTCCCCCATTTTATAGGCGGAGCGGTTTAAAATGGTAATGGCCATGGTATCTCCCTTGACCCCGGTTTTAAGCAGATCGTGTATGGTTAGGCTGTCCAGCTTATTATACAGGGGATGGTTGGGTTTATCGCCGATCTGCTTACGGGCTTCCTTTAAAATAGCCAGCCCCGAGGAAACCGCTTCCAGGCAGCCACGGTTGCCGCAGTTGCATAGGGGGCCGTCCGGGTCTACGGTAATATGGCCGAACTCACCCGCCACATGATTAGCCCCCTCCTGGAGCTTGTTCATCATGATCAGGCCGCTACCGATACCCATATCCGCGTCCACATAAATAAGCCCTTCCTGGCCTTCCCCAGCGCCCCGCCAATATTCCCCCATGGCCATGGCGTTGGTATCCTTGCATAAAAGCACATCCATATTAAGCCGATCCTTCATGATCTGGCAAATAGGCAGGTACTTTAAAAAGGGCAGGTTAGGCGGGGAAAGGATCATGCCATCCTGTGGCGCTACCGGCCCCGGAGCCGCGATGCCCAGACCGATGATCTTTTTTTGATCCACGCCGCTTTCTTGAACGGCCCCCTCAATGGCCTTGGCGATTACTTCTACAAACTCGTCCGCCCTAAGGGGAATGGTATCCATATCCAGCTCTTTATAGGCTAATATCGTCCCATGGAGGTTCATCACAGCCAGGCTGGTTTTAAAAATGTTAATATGCAGACCAATGGTATAGCCATAGTTTTCATCAATGGTATAGTGCACAGATTTACGGCCATAGGAGCCGCTGCGGATATCATCCTCCCGGACAAGGCCCGCAGCCATCAAATCCACAATGATTTTTTGGATCGCCATAAACGTCAGCCCGCTGGTCTGCGCCAATTGGGCCTTTGTGATCGAGCGGTTATAACGAATATAATTTAGGATTGAAATACGGTTCCCATTTTTAAGCTGCATTTCCTGCGACATCCGTGATGACATACTTTTATTCGCCCCTTTAGCATTTATTGCCATAAAGTATACCACACACTGCTTTGTAAGCGTTATAGTTATATAAAATTTGGGCTTGGAGACCGGTTTTCGGCAGGATGGTTTCCCACCGCGGTTGAATGGTGATCCTCTCTCCCCGGCTTCTTGCTGCCATTAAAACAGCCCCTAATGCTGTCAGCTCTGATACATTTAAAACATCCACCTGCATACCGGTAATATCTGCCCGGCGGGTCATCATGGCATGGTTTCTTGTGCTTCCGCCCACTGCGGCAATCCTGCTTACTTTTTGCCCGGTAAGCTCTTCATAGGCTTCAAACACGCGCCTTGCTTCAAAGGCAATGCCTTCGTACATGGCATGGGCCATTTGGTGGATGGTCGTCTTGGACGACAGCCCCAGAAACGCGCCCCTTCGATCAGGGTCTGGCTGTGGCACACCGGAACCGTTAATGAAGGGGTAATAAGTCACGCCGCCTGCGTCGCCCGTCTGGTTATCGGTAAAAAAGCTGTATTCCCTTTGCCCGCAAAGGCTTTTAAGCCACGCAAGGGATGCGCCGGAGGAAGGCAGATTGGCCATCCAATAGTATTGCCCATCCCAAAAGCAGCCATGATTAATGCCTTTAAGAGCCGCTTCTTCGGTCAAGCGCTTATTAATGATCCCCGCGAACACCTCGCTGGTGCCCATGGAATCGATCATGGTGCTGCCCAGAAGCTGATTGATCCCAAAAAGCGCACAGGGGTGATCGTGGCCGCAAAGATAAACAGGGCAGCCCGCTTTGATACCAGTGGCCATTGCCCCTTCCACGGTTATTTCCCCAGCCTGGCCGCCTGTTTTGATCACCTTCGGAAGCCTTTGCCCAATACCGCAAAATTCGCTCAACTCCCCATGCCAGGTTCTGGTGCCAATATTGAATAGCATGGTTCTGGAGGCCAGGCTTTCATCTGTTTTCATTTCGCCTGTTAAGCGAAAAAGAACATAGTCCTGCAAGGAAAGCCAATAGGCCGCCTTTTCAAAGTCCGCCCGCTGGGTTTCACGGTAATGGATAAGCCGCATTAGGGCGAACTTTGGGTGCAAGGTCTGGCCAGTTGTGCGGTACAATTCCTTTAGCGAATAGGCCTTAAGCACCTCTTCCCCATAGCACGAGCCTGTATTGTCGCTCCAGGGCAAGACCTCTGTTATTGGCTCTGCGTTTTCATCCACCAGCAGGCCGCTGTCCGCCATGCCCGTAAGGCTGATGGATTGCGGTTCATGAATCCCACAGGCTTTGACCACCGCCGCCACCCTTCGGAAGACCTCCTGGGCCTGATAGCAGCCCTTTTCATTAAGGCCATTTTCAAGCTTTTCCAGGGCCCGAAGGGTGCCGTTTTCATCAAACGCCATGGCTTTAATATGGGTGGTGCCAATATCAATGGCCAAATACACGTTATTCACCTTGCTCTAACCACTTTTTAAGGCCCATAATGCCAAGCTCCGGGCTGGATAGCACCTTGCAGCAGGTGATCCCCGCCGCCGCACCCGCCATAGAGGCCTGGGCCAGAACGATCAGTTCCGCTCCTGCCGCGCCATTTGAAAGGGCAGAAACGATCAAATCTTCATATTCCTTGGTTTTTCCGGCTGTTAGCAGCGCCCCCGCACCTTCCACCAAAATAGGCGCTATTTCGATGGGTTTGATCGCCACTCGCCGGATTAATTCGCAGGTAGGCTCGATGGTAGAACGAAGGGTGGCTGCCACCGCAATGCGGCTGGCCTCCTCTACCGCCTTTTGCGCCATAGGCCCATCAATCCGAAACAGGGGAACATTGATAAATTCCCGGCAATCCTCCAGTAACTTCCCAACAGAGGAGCAAGCGCTCATGATCACTTCCGGCTTCACCATGGCCGCCGTCTGAACCAGTTGCTGGAATCTTGCGCGAACACCATCTGTGATTTTGCCGGCGGAATTGATTTCCGGCAGAATGCTGTCATCTAAAAAATTGCAAATCTCATAACCCGGCAGATAGGTACTAAATAAGGGCTTAAGGCTCCCTACCGTTACAGGCGCTGTGTGGATAACCGCAATCCTTGGCATAGGCTCACTCCTTTAGGGTATGGGAACAATATCCCCATATAATTTGGCCATGATAATGGTTTTTGCTGCGTTTTCCAATGCATCCATGGTATCGTAGGCGGTTTGCATATCAGGCCCCATTACCATGATACCGTGGTTCATTAAAAAGATCACATTGCAATCGGAAATCAACCCCTTAAGCGAATCCACCAACGCTTGCGAGCCCGGCGGCGCATAGGGCGCCACCGCCATTTTCCCAATAATGGCCGATACCTCTGCAAGCACATTGGTGGGCAGGGTCTTGCCCATGCAGGCAAAGGCCGTGGCATAAGGGGGGTGGGTGTGTATAATGGCGTTAACATCTTCACGTTCCATATAAATGCGGCTATGAAGTGCCGCCTCCCTTGTGGAACGCATGGTGCCTTCCAAAACGGTTCCGTCAAAGGCCTGCAAAAGCACCGCTTCATTTGTGAGCATGCCTTTATTGATGCCGCTTGCCGTAACATACATGCTTTTATTGTCTGCCCGAAGGCTGATATTGCCATCCCGGCCGCTTACCAGAGCTCTTGCTTCCAGGCGCCTGCAAATATCAATGATCGTTTGCCGTTCATTCATCAAAAAACTCTGCCTCCAACATCGCACAAAGGGCATGGTACAACGGTAGATGCAGTTCCTGCACGTCCGGCGTGTAGTCTGAATCCACGTTCAATAACACATCGGCATACTTGCCTAGCCGCCCGCCGCCCTTGCCCGTAAGGGCGATCACATGGATGCCCATGGCCCTGGCGGTTTTTGCCGCTTCCACACAGTTGCGGGCATTGCCGGAGGTTGAGATGCACAAAAGCACATCCCCCATAGTGCCATAGCCAAACAGCTGCTGGGCAAAGACCAATTCCGGGTCCACATCGTTTGCAAAGGCTGTGCTCAGGGCGCTATGCTGGCTTAGGCAGATGGCAGGCAGCGCTCTTTGAAGCCGTAAATCAACACCCGGAATATTGGGGGGCCGCTTAAGCAAAAAGCCCTTCATCAGTTCCCCGGCAATATGCTCTGCGTCTGCCGCGCTGCCACCATTGCCGCAGATAAGCAGCTTGCCCTTAGCCATAAAGGAACCCCGCAGCACACAAAAGGCGTACATCAATTTTTCATCCAAGGGTTTAAGCGCCGGAACCCGTTCAAACAGGCGGTTAAAGTGCTTCATCACCTGGGCTTTGGGTTCATAAGGGTTGGCAATGTCGATGCCCATGGCGTAGCAGGCCGCGCAGATGGAGGCCAGATCACCAATGGCCTCTCCCGTTTGGGCAGGCACGATCTGGCAATCCGCTAGGGAGCCTTGGAGTGCTTCCTTTTTAAGCACCCTTTCCATGGCCCTCCGCAAAAGGTTTTCAGATCTGACAAACACGCTGCCGATCACGATCCGCTCCGGATTTAATAGGTCAATCAATATAGCCAGAATCTGGCCCAGCTTTTCCCCTGCTTCTTCATAAATACTTAAGGCATCCAGGTCTCCCCCATCGGCATACTGTGCAATGGTGCGGGCGTTTACTTCGCTTTGTACAAGGCCTGCCTTTACCCATACTGGCTCATGGCCGTCTTTAAGCCATTTTTCTGTGCGGTTCTTGGCGATCTGGCCGATTCCCGCGCCACTACAAAAGGCTTCGACCGTGCCTGTTTTGCCAAACAGAAGGGGGCCGTCCTTTTCAAGGCGCACATGCCCCACTTCCCCCGCGAATCCCCGCACTCCTTCCACCAAGCGGTTTTCCGCGATGATCCCCGCGCCAAATCCCGTGCCCATGGTTAAAAAAACCATGTTTTGCGTGCCTCGACCAGCACCCAGCTTCCATTCCACCAAGGCGCAAGCATTGGCATCGTTTTGCACAAAGGCAGGCACCCCAAAGGTTTCCATCAGCATCTTTTTAAGGGGAATCTTATCCCAGCCCGGCAAATGGGGCGGGGAGAGAATCAGCCCTTCCCGGCAATCCAAGGGGCCGCCGCAGCTGACGCCTATAGCGAACAGGTTCTTTTCGCTTTGGGCATCGTTATAGGCGATCTGGTTTTGGTGAAGAATCTCCTTTGCGCTTTGAAACAGCTTTTCCTTTACTTTTTCAAAGCCCTGTTCCGCATCGGTGTCAAAGCTCACCCGATCCACTATGACGATATGCGAATTAACGCTGGCCAGATTGATCGCGCACTTGGTTCCACCAATGTCCATTCCAAGAATGTACTTGGGCATTTCTGCCGCCTCCCCACATTCCAGCACCTAGCGATTGCTGCTTCTAACAAAATCACGCATTTTTTCTTCCACCAGCTTTTGAACCGCGTCCCCGCCCTTTTGGAGGGCTCCCGTACCCAGCTGCCAAATTTCGCTGTTACTCAGCCGCGCACTTTGGCCGATAGCCGGTAAAAACACCTGTTCCAAATCCGTGGCAATGTTCACCTTGCTGATCCCCAGCTCTATGGCTTTATGAATGGTTTCATAAGGGAGCCCGGAGCCGCCGTGAAGCACCAAGGGAATATCCACAATGGTGCGGATGGCTTTAAGCCGCTCAAAATCGATCCTGGGGTTTTTCACAGGGTACACCCCATGAGCAGAACCGATGGACACCGCCAGGGTATCTACATTGGTTTTTTTAACAAAGGCCTTGGCTTCATCGGGATCGGTGTAAAAGGTTTCATCTGAATCGGTTTCGATCTTGTCCGTGGCGCCGATGCGGCCTAATTCCGCTTCTACGCAAACGTTTTTCCCGTGAGCGTAATCCACCACTTCTTTTGTAATGCGTACGTTTTCATCAAATTCCAGGTGGGAGGCATCGATCATAACGGAGGTAAAGCCAGCCTGGATCGCATCCTTAATGATGGCGATATCCTTGGTATGATCCAAATGCAAAAGGCCCGTTACATCGTATTGATCCGCCAATTCGTAAAACCTCTTGGCAAATTCCGCCGCCGTTACCTTAAACCAATTAAACTCGTTAGCGGAGATTTGAACGATCACCGGAGAATGCTGGGCTTTGGCTGCCTTTAAAACCGCCTCGATCAGATAGGTATTCCTGGGTGAAAAGGAGCCTGCGGCATAGCCCTCTTCCCGGGCTTTTTTTAGCAGCTCCAGCATACTTACTATTTTCATTCGCGCACCTCATTCACAAATTATTTCGAGCATGGGCCTTTGGAAATCGCTGCATTCCACTATGTAAAAGCCATTTTCCAGCGGCCTTGCAAAAACCGCTTCACCCATCAGCAGCACTCTTTTTAATGCTTGATCGCTATGAAACACAAAGCTTCCGCCTTGTTTCAATGTCACGATGCAGCGGTCAGCGGTTCCGTAGACACCTTCGATCAACGCTACGCTTAGGTATTTGTCCCCAAGGCCGATAGGGGTAACACCCTGTCTTTTGGGAACAAGCAGCAGCATACGCCCATCATCCGCCTCCATTTGAAAAGCATATTCTTCATTAAAGCTCAGCACCTGTCCCTGGCCCTGATGATCATAGCAAACATACTCTTTATGGGTAGCATTGGGCAGTTCTGAGAGCTTAATAGCCGCTTCCTGCGCCTTGTTGGTAAATGCCGCCACCAGATACGAATCCTTAAAGGTATTGAAAACCTTCAGGGGCTTTTCTTGATCCTTTTGAATAAGGCAATCCAGGGTAGGCCTTCCCACCTGATCGCAGCGGATCAGCTTGCCGTCACTTTCTATAAGAGGCAAAAGGACATCCACCTCTGTTTGCCCCACCTTATCGCTCACATACACCGGCCCGCCGCTGACAGCCCGAAGCATGGCGTGGCGAACACCATTTTTCTCTTGTGTCCAGAACATATCCCAATCCCCCCAATAAAGAGGGGCGTAGAGCATGGCCGTATAAACGTTCTGCTTTAAGTGTTCATTAAACCCATCTTCCATTCCGGGTACATAATCATCGCTGGAGCGGATCAGCGCCTGGCTGCGCCTTAACCACATTTCCTGGGGAGCCATGCCCATGCAATGAATGCCGTTACCCGAAAAGTGCAGCCCTATGGAACCGCCGATGCCATCCTGGGTGCTGCGGGAGGCTTCCCCATAGCTTTTTTGCGATTGGAAAAACAAGGAGGGTGCGCTTTGCTCATCAATCTTAACAAAATCCACGCCGTGGTTCTTAAGCTCCCCGTGCCACTTGCTCCAAAAGGCAAAGGCTTTATCAGGGTCCGGCACCACACGGCCATCGGGCAATGTTAAGAGCAGCTCTCGGCATTCCGCTTCGGCTTGAGATCCTTCTTCGATCCCATTCCAGTAGCCCATTAAGGCTTGCCATACGCCTACGCTGCGCACACCGTAGGATTTCTTCAGGGTGCCAATCACCCCACTTAAGCCTTGTGGGAACTTGGCTTCATCCGTTCCAAGCCCTTTAAGCCGCTGGTTTTTATAATCCGCCAGGGACCAGCCATCGTCGATCAGCACCCAGCCAAGAGGTAATTGCTTTTCTTTTAGCTCCTCCATTTTTTCCACAATACCCTGAGCGTTTACCTGTTGGTAAAAAGCATCCCAGGTACACCATCCCAGGTAATCAAAAATGGCAGGATATTGCTTTTCATTCCGTGGCATGGCAACGCCTGTAAGCGCGGCGCCAAAGAGCACCGCGTCTTCGCATAGCTTATAAGGCTCCTTGCCCCGTCCGTAAACACATACCGGGGTATTTAATGCCATCCGCCTCTCTTGGTTAGAGGAAACAGTAAACGTAATGCCTTTTTCACCCGGCCCCATATCACTGCGGTAAATATCGCCGCATAGGGCTACCAACACATGGTAGCCCTGATCATCCTGCCATAAAAGCAGCTGCGTCCTTTTAGGAATATCTGTACAATGATCGATTACTTCCGGGCGAATCCACCATTCTTTATGCTGGTAAACGGCCAGGAAATCCGATGCCTCACAAGGCACCTCAATTTCAAGGGCGCGCTTTGGATCGAAACCCGATTGGGCTTTGAAAAGAGGTGTGCCCGGCACAAGGCTTGCCTTTGCAAGCAGCGCCTGAAGGTTTCCCTTTTGTGCCACTTGAAGGCTGATATCCGCCTTTTCATCGCCCATGGTATGGCTTGCGCCATTTTGGCGAAAAACCGTCGCTTTTACCTGCTTAAACATATTACCCCTTAATGCCGCCTACGGCGACGGATTGAATAATGTATTTTTGCATAAAGAAGAACACGATGATAGACGGCAAAAGCACCAGCAAAGAGGCTGCCATAAACTGCTGCCAGATCATACCGAAATCGCCCTTGAAGGTGCGAAGACCGATCTGAAGGGTGTACATCTTTTCATCGTTCAAGTACAAAAGAGGGCCCATAAAATCGTTCCATTTGGCGTTGAATTCAAACACCCCGATGGTAATTAAAATAGGCTTGGACATGGGGATAACGATGTTGGAATAAATCTGCAATTCCGTGGCGCCTTCAAGCTTCGCCGCCTCTGAATAAGCCATGGGAATTCCCATAAAGAATTGCCTTAAAAGGAATATATAGTAGGCCGATCCCCCAAAGGCGGGGATCAGAAGGGGCAAGTAGGTGCCCACCCACTTGATCTTGGAAAATAAGATATAGGAAGGGATCATGGTAACGATACCGGGGATCATCATCGTTGCTAGAACAATTGAGAACAGCACATTACGGCCTTTAAAATTGATCCGCGCAAAACCGTAGGCCACCAAGCTGTTTGAAAGCAGGGACGCAAACATGCCAACCGCCGTTAAGAACAGTGTGTTTTTTAGGTAGGTGCCAAAGGGCGCGGAGTTCCAGGCCTTGGAGAAGTTATCCCAGGCCCAAGCCTTGGGAATAAAGCTGGTATTGGTATAAATCTCCGCATCGGATTTAAGGGCTGTGGAAAGCATCCAGGCCAGGGGCATCAGAACCATTAAGGAACCGATGATTAGAATGATGGTGGCAATAACGCCTGCCAGATTATGGCCCTGCTTTTCCTTGTATATATCCCGCCGCTTCATTTTGATCTTTGCGGTTGTCATTTGCCGTCGCCTCCTTCATAGTACACCCAGCGTTCGGATAGTTTCATTTGCACCACGGTAAACACCATGATAATAAAGAACAATATCCACGCCAGCGCGCAGGCATACCCCATGCGGAAATCCTTAATGGCTGTGTAATATAGGTAGAGGTTGTAAAACAAAAGGGATCTGCCGGGGCCGCCTGTACCGCCGGTACCGGAAAGAATGTAGGCGGAGTCGAATATCTGAAAGGCGCCGTTAATGCTGGTGATCATGACAAACAGCATGGTGGGCGAGATCATAGGCAGGGTGATATATCGGAACTTCTTCCAGCCCACCGCCCCATCGATAGCGCCAGCATCGTACAAATCCTGGGGCACGTTTTGCAGCGCCGCCAGAAATAATACCATAGTGCCGCCAGAGCTCCATAGCCGCATGATGATCAGCGCAGGCTTTGTAAACAAAGGGTCTCTGAGCCAGGCAGGCCCTTGAATGCCTACCAAAGCCAGAATGTTATTAAGCAAGCCGCCGTTGGGCTCAAAAATCCACTGCCACAGCAAATACACTGCCACGCCCGAAAGAATGGAGGGCAAATAATACAGCGTCCGAAACAGCTTTGAAAAATAAATTTTCATGTTCATCATCAGTGCCAACAAAAGCGCCACAATGATCACCGCAGGAACGCTGAAGACCACATAGTAAAAGGTATTGTAAAGGCCCATGGTAAAGCTGCTATCCTTGGTAAAAATCTGCACGTAGTTATATATGCCCACCCATTTTTGTATGGACGTCATATCGTAATACGTGAAGCTGGAATACAGTGAAAAGGCCAAAGGAAACAACGTAAAGCATATGAATCCGATAATGTAGGGGCTAACAAAGGCATAGCCCTTTAAGGTTTCACGCTTTTCAATCCGCGTCATACCCCGTTTTTTCTTGGTTTTCACATCAGTTGCGATGTTCATTTCATCCGCTCCCCTCGATTATTAAGGTTGATGGCCCGGATCGCTTTGAAGAAAAAATCGGCCGAACCAAAGCTGCCGGATTTATATACAACGGCGTACCGCCTTTCGTTTCCAAGTCCTACCATGGCTGGCACGCCGGGCTCTATTTCGGAAACGATCTGCATCAAGTCTATGCCCAGGGCTTCATTTACCGCCATGGAGGTATCTCCTCCGGCCACCACCAGCTTGCGGCTGCCAGTATGATCTAACACTGATTTTGCTATATACCCCATAGCTCCCGAGATCAGCCTGCCAAGGGCTTCATCATTCATGCCAAGAGCTCTGGCCTTTTCTTTATTGGCCAGGACCGTTTCCCTTTTGTTGGAGGAATGGATCAGGATATTTTCCCCCTTTGAAACAGCCTGGCAAGCCTGCGCTATCAACAGTGCAAGCACTGCGTCCGCATCCCCCGCCATCAAATTAAAGGGATCCATTTCTAGGCTCCTTTGACCGTTTTTTTGAAAGCAGGCGATCTGCTCTGCTGTAGCCACGGTCAAGCTGCCCGCAAGCACCAGGGTACCAAGGCCATCCTCATTAAACTCATCTGCGACCACCGGGGCTTTAGGCTTTTCATAGCCCCAGGTCTGCGGCAGCTCTTCCGCTATAGCGGAGCTGCCGCAAATATTACGTTCGCTCGTAATCAGCCTCGCGATGGTTTTTAAATCCTTCTGATCCCGTACATCGAAAATGATGTACGCGTTATCTTTTTTTAGGGTATTCAGGCATTCCCGTTGCTTGTAATCCGGCTGATCCAGCATATCATAAGTAAAAAGCGCGCTTTTTCTGTGGCTTTGTTTTGCCAGTATTTTTTGAAGCCGGGATTCACGGGTAGGGTGGATGGGATCGTTTTGAAAGGGGCTGTTTTCAAGGAGCTGGCCATCCAGGTAATGCACACCGGCTACCGTGGTTCTTAAAAGCTTAGGGAACCCAAGCACGATCATGGCCCATTTTTCGCAAAGTACATCCTGCATGGCATCGAACTCCGCACCGATATTGCCGCGAAAAACAGAGCAGGTCTTGTTGTGGTACAGATCAAAACCGCTTTGAAGCAGCAAGGATGTGGCAGCCTTCACCTTTCCCGCCGCCACATCCGGGGTATCAAATCGGCTGTCCGTATCCAGAACGACCACGTCATAGCCGTTGAACCGTTTTGGGTTCATGTCCCGTTTAAAGGGCATCACAGCGACCTTCATACCGCCCTTGGCGAACATAATCCCAATATCGTTGGCTCCCGTGATATCATCCGCCACCACAGCGACCCTTTTGCGTAGCGCCATAGCCATTCCCCTTTTTAGGCAAAGGAGGTCGGCCTTGTGGGCCGGCCTCCTTTAGGTTTGTTTTCTTAATTAGTTAACACCGAAAATGAACTTGTCGCTTTCGATTTTGCCATCGATAACGCTCTTGCCTTCTTTAAGCACTTCTTCAGGTGTCACGCCATCTTCGAAATCCTTCACGATACGGTTGACCTGCTGATCCTTGGAGGTAGCAGCATCGGGGCAATAGATGTGGCGGCGGGCAGTCTGGGTATCGTTCAAAAGGGCCAGAGTCATATCCCAGCCAACAGAACCAGCCAGCTCAGGCAGTTCGTTGGGGGTGATGGCGCACATAACGTCCTTCTGTTCCACAACCCAAATGCTGGCGGCTTCGCCACAGGTCATGAATTCGGCAAACTTGGTAGCAGCGGCGATATCCTTCACGCCGTAGGGAACAGTGGCTACGAAGCCGCCGCCAACCGCGCGGGGATCGCCTTCCTTCCAGGAGGGGCCAACGGGCATTTCGATGGTGCCGTAGTCGATGATCCAGTTGCCGGCTTCGTCCACACCATACTTGTTCAAGGTGGCGATGTAGTTGCAGGTCTGGCCGAAGATGGCCACCTGGCCGGAGATGAAGTAATCCTGGGCGCCGGAACCGGAGTTATCCAGCATGCTCTGCACCAGATTCTTGCCATAGCGCTGGTTCCAGGTCTGCATGTAGGTCAAGGCTTCGATGTTGGCCTGGCTGTCCAGGGTGCAAACATCGGGGTTCATGGGGTTGTCGAAAATGGTACCGCCGTTGGAAACGGCAACAGAGTCAAAACCGAAGTTTCCCAGCTGGGGCAGGAAGGCGGCCTTGTAGTTATCTGCGCCATTGAATTTCGCGTCCAGTAGATCGGCAGCGGCCAAGAGATCGTCCCAGGTCAGAATAGCGGCAGCGTCTACGCCCGCTTCTTCGAACATGGTCTTGTTGTAATAAAGCATACGGGTATCGGTGTTGAAGGGCAGCGCGTAAACCCGGTCTTCATACAGGGCGGTCTGCCAGTAACGATCGTAGAACTTGCCCTGGGTTTCGGGATCCAGGTAATCGGTGATATCGGAAGCCTGCTTACGCATGGCCTTCACGTTCACAGCTTCGATAGCGGTGATCACCACATCGGGAGGATTGCCGCCGGATACAGCAGCGATTAGCTTAGTTTCCAGCTCATCAAAGGGAACATACACATATTCGGCTTCGATCTGGCCAGCATACTTTTCGTTGAACTGTTCGATGATCTTGTTAATGGTGGGGCGGCGCTGTTCGGAACCCCAGTGAGCCCAAACGCGAATCTTTGCAGGTTCGTCAGCCAATGCGGAAACCGCAAACAGGCTAAGGAGCAAGCATGCGCACAGAAGGATGGATAACAGTCTTTTCATGATTGATTCCTCCATTATAATTATTGAGATACACGGAAAGGCTTTTTCCTCCCGCCCTTCTCTTTCATATACCCTATCATAAATGTTTTCCCTTCGCTTGTCAATAGTGTTTTTAAATTAAATTTAATTTCTCTTTGTTCTTTTTTTGCAGTATTCGGATGATTTGTTCCCATATTATGCCTTGTTTCCCGAATCTTCTCTGTCTCTTATGGGTTTCAACCTGCTCAATGCAGGGTGTTGATTAAAGTTAATTTATTACAAATATACATTCCACGGCAGATATCTCCCGAAGCACCCTTTATCGCTTGCATTCGCTTAGAAGCCATGTTACTATTGTCTCAGGCTGCTTTGTAAACTTTATTTAATTCAGAGGTGTTTTCATGACTCAGATGACTTCCAAAGAACGGTTGCTAACGGCCATCCGCGGGGGCATACCCGACAGGGTGCCCTGCACGCCAGATTTTTCAAACATGATCCCATGTCGCTTAACAGGCAAACCCTTTTGGGATATTTATCTCTATGGCGACCCCAGCCTTTACAATGCCTACGCAGACGCGGTGCGCTACTTTGGCATTGATGGGTGGTATTGCACCGGCATCCGTTTTATTCACCAAAATAGAAATGAGTTTATTCCCGAAACCATTCTTAAAACCCAGGATCGCATCCGGGTACAAACCACCGTCCGCACTCCCCATGGGGAAATGACAGAAACCCAGGAGTACTATTTAGACAATCCCCCCACGCCTGTTGAAAAGCTGGTAAAGAATCTTGAAAAGGATTTTCCCAAGATCAAAACCATGTATACGGATATTGTTCGCTACGAAGCGCCTAACCTTAACGCCCAGCGCGCCCTGTGCGGGGATACGGGAATTTTTTGCCTGGATCTTGGCGTTCCGGGCATGCATACCTTTAACAATTACTTTGAAGGCAGCCTAGAAGCGGCTGTTTACGCTTATCAGGACGACCCTGAAATTTTCGAGGAATGGGCTTACCTGGACGATAAGGAGACCACAAAAAGAGCTGATATCTACCTGTCTTTAAAGCCGGATGTGCTCATGATCGGCGCTTCCGGCACCCTTACCCTCTCCACGCCGGACATGGTACGAAAATTTACCTTGCCTACCATCAAAAAACTAACCGCCATGGCCAAGGAGGCTGGTATTCCTACCATGATGCATTCCTGCGGCAGATCCAAGCAACTGATTAAAATGCTCCACGATGAAACCGATCTAAACTGCATCAACCCGCTTGAGGAGCCCCCTATGGGCGACATCACCCTTAAAGAAGCCAAAGGGCTTTTCGGGCAAAAGCTATGCCTGATGGGAAACCTGAATACCACCTCCGTAATGCTTTTAGGCAGTACCCAGGATGTGGAGGCGGCCGCCCGAAAGGCCATCGACGATGCAGGCAAAAACGGCGGCTTCATCCTGTCTACAGGCGATCAATGTGGCCGGGATACGCCGGATACCAATTTATTTAAGCTGGTTGAAGTAGCCAAAACCTATGGAAAATACGAATAGGAGGGCCGCCCAATGAAAGCTGTTATGGTCATGTTCGATTCTCTTAACCGCCGTTTTCTTCCTAACTATGGCTGCGATCTGACTATCATGCCCAATTTTAAGCGGCTGGGGGAAAAAGCCGTTACCTTCGATGGCTGCTACGCAGGAAGCCTGCCCTGTATTCCCGCCCGGCGGGAGCTGCATACTGGCCGTTATAACTTCCTCCACCGTTCTTGGGGGCCCATTGAGCCCTACGATGATTCCATGCCGGAGCTGCTTAAAAAAAACCATGTCCATACTCATTTATGCACCGACCATTACCACTACTTTGAAGATGGCGGCGCAACCTATCACACCCGCTATGGAACCTGGGAAGCTTTTCGGGGCCAAGAGGGCGATCCTTGGAAGGCCCTGCTCAATTACCCTGCCTGCGAGCATCTCAATGAACGGCATAGCTGGGGGCAGCAGGATTTGGTGAACCGCTCCTTTTTCGCAAAAGAGGAGAATATGCCCCAGGTAAAGACCTTCGAAGCCGGATTGGATTTTATAAATGCCAACCACCATACCGATAATTGGTTTTTGCATATTGAAACCTTCGACCCTCACGAACCCTATTTTGTGCCGGAGAAATACAAGGCCTTGTATGAGGATGATTATCAGGGCCCCTTGTTCGATTGGCCCTTATATAAAGAGGTTACTGAAACCCCCGCGCAGGTAAAGCATATCCGTACCCAATACATGGCCCTGCTTAGCATGTGCGACCATTACCTGGGCACCGTATTAGACGCCTTTGACCGCTACGATCTTTGGAAGGATACCATGCTTATCGTTAATACGGATCATGGCTTTCTTCTTGGGGAACACGGCTGGTGGGCCAAATGTGCCATGCCCTTTTTTAACGAGATTGCCAATATTCCCTTGTTTATGTACGATCCGCGGACAGCCGCCATCCAAGGGGTACACCGCCATTCATTAGTCCAAACCATCGATCTGGCGCCCACGCTTTTAAGTCTGTTCGGTGTTGAAATACCAAAGGATATGCAAGGCCACGATTTGCTGCCGGTTATTAAAACCGATACGCCGGTCAGAAACCACTGCCTTTTCGGAATCCATGGGGGCGCGGTTAACATTACCGATGGGGAATATGTCTATATGCACTACCCAACCGATGAAAACAAGCCCCTTTACGAACATACCCTTATGCCAACCAGACACGGTGGCGGTCGGGCTTTTATCAATAACAACGTCTTAGAGCAAATGACTCTTTGTGAGCCTTTCACCTTTACAAAGGGGCTAAAGCTGATGAAAATGCCTACCAATTATCGCATTCCCTGCCGGATGCACGGCACCTGTCTTTACGATTTGAAGAACGATCCTGGGCAGCTTACTCCCATCGAAGACAGCTTAGTCACAAATCAAATGCGTGAAAACATGATCCGCCTCATGAAAGAAAACGACGCACCGCCAGGGCAATATCAAAGACTTGGCTTGCTTGACGAGGAGAGTACTTTATGAAAAAGCCCAATGTTTTATTTATTCTATCCGACGATCAGGGGGCCTGGGCCCTTGGGGCGAACGGCAATAAAGAGATCATTACCCCCAATCTGGATGCCCTTTGCAAAGGCGGCCTGCGGTTTGAAAACTTCTTTTGCGCCTCCCCTGTCTGCTCCCCTGCCCGTGCTTCCATCCTTACAGGCACCATTCCCTCCCGGCATGGCATTCACGATTGGCTTCGGGGCGGGAATTTAGATATCGAGCGCTTCCCTTTTCTTAAAACCTGCGGAACCTTCGGCGGGTATGGCTCCGAGCATGAAGCGATCCCTTATTTACAGGATATGACCTGCTATACCGATTTACTTTACCAAACTGGCTATACTTGCGCCTTAAGCGGCAAATGGCACCTGGGCGACAGCGTTACACCCCAGCACGGTTTTAGCGCCAATCACTGGATGACCATTGGCCGGGGCGGCTGCGATTATTACGAGGCGGATATTGTCACCAAGGGGCAGCTCCACTTTTCCAATCGCTACATCACCGATGTGATTACCGAAAACGCCGTTGAAAACATTCATGCTTTGGCCCATAAGCCCGAACCGTTTTATTTAAGCGTCCATTACACCGCCCCTCACAGCCCCTGGGATGCAAGCAATCATCCCCAAGAATACTTAGCCCTTTACGACGATTGCGCTTTTGAATCCGCCCCGGAAAAGGATATTCATCCTTGGCAGATTCCCTCTGCCCCCTATGGCACAGGCGAAAAGCGCATCCGCAACCTTAAAGGCTACTATGCCGCCGTTACTGCCATGGATCACGGTATTGGCCAGATCATCCAAGCATTAAAAGAAAAGGGCGTCTATGACGATACCTTGATCATCTTCACCTCCGACAACGGCATGAACATGGGCCATCACGGCATCTGGGGAAAGGGAAATGGTACGTTCCCCCAAAACATGTTCGATACTTCCGTGAAGGTGCCGTTCATTGTTTCCTACCCCCCAAAAATCGCCCCTAAGGTCATAAGCAGTATGCACAGCCATTATGATATTTTGCCTACTCTTGCAGATTATTTGGCATTGGAAGGCGAGATACAGCAGCCCCTTGCAGGCGAAAGCTTTGCCAGCGTACTTCATGGTGAAGCCTGTCAGAATGGCGGTGCCATCTATATTTACGATGAGTATGGGCCTGTTCGCATGGTGCGCACCGAAAAATGGAAATATGTGCACCGCTATCCCTACGGCCCTCATGAGCTGTATGCTATTGAAAACGACCCTGACGAAGCTTGCAATTTGTTTGGCCAAAACGAATATACCCCAATCATCGAGAACCTGAAAAGCATGCTTGAAAGCTGGTTTCATGCCAATGCCGATCCTAAAGTAGATGGCTTAAGAGAACCTGTAAACGGCATGGGACAGGTTTGCCGCCCAGGTGTTTACGCTAAGGGCAAGCCTGCCTTTGCCGATATAGAAAAATTTGCAAGAGAAAGATAAAAGGAGGCAGCGACCATGGAACTGCTTTCACGGTACGATCTAATTAAAACCAGCGCCCTGTATATAAGCCACCAGGATACCATTGGGCTTTTGCTGATCCCCACTCAGATGCTCGGCCTTATTCAGTGGGAAAAGAATTGCCGCCCGGAACCCCTGGTGCAGCTTAAGCTGCTTTCCGATAAATTCAACGATGGCTTTACCAATGGGCTAACCTTGCGCAACAGTGAAAGCGCCCGCTTTCTTATTTTTAAAGAGCAGGCAGAAAAAGAGGGCACCATCGAAACCATTTTCACCAACAAGCACGGCCATACCATTAAGCACTTTTTAAAAATGCTCCCTCAAGAAGACGCCTTTATATCCTGTGTTGAATTTACGAACACATCCCAATCTCCTGCGGTTTTGGAAATGCTCTCTAGCTTCGCCGTAGGATATCTTTCCCCCTTCGATTCAGGCGAAAGCGAGCTTTGCTTTCACCGGTTCCAAACCTATTGGAGCGCTGAAGGGCGTCACAAATGTGAAACCGTGGAAGACTTGCATCTGGAGAAGGCCTGGGCTTCCTCCGCTGTGCGCTGCGAGCGTTACGGTAGCATCGGCTCCATGCCGGTTCGAAAATTCTTTCCCTTTGGCGGGGTAGAGGATCGGCGCAATGGGGTTATTTGGGGGGCGCAATTGGCTCACCCCGCCTCTTGGCAAATGGAATTTGCCATGCAGGACGATGCCCTCCATTTTTCCGGCGGCTTAGCTGATCGGGATTTCGGCCATTGGCATAAGACCCTTTCCCCCGGCGAGGTGTTTCAAACGCCCCTGGCCATTTTAACCGTTGTCCAAGGTGATATCGATCAACTAGGTAACAAGCTTGCCAACGTGCAAAGAGCCGCCTTTCTAAATGGCCCGGAAGAAGAAAAAACACTGCCAATTGCCTTTAACGAGTTTTGCACCACCTGGGGCAACCCTACAATAGACCGGATCAAGGCCATGGCCGATCAGCTGGCGGGCCGCGATATCCGTTATCTTGTTATCGATTGCGGCTGGTACGGCCATGTGGATTGGAGCACCTGCATGGGCGATTGGGAGCCGGATGCCGCCTTGTTCCCCAACGGCCTTAAAGAGGCTGCGGATTATATCCGCCAAAAAGGCATGATCCCCGGGCTGTGGTTTGAAATGGAGACCGTGGGGATGAACGCCAAGGCCTTTCATTTTCAGGAGCATCTGTTGAAACGGGATGGGGTTACCATCACCGTAGGCAGCCGCCGGTTTTGGAACATGGCCGATCCATGGGTGCAGAATTATTTGTTTAAGAAGGTTGTTACTCAGCTTAAAGAAGGCGGCTTTGGCTATTTGAAGGTGGATTATAACAACTCCATCGGTGTTGGCTGCGATGGCTGGGAAAGCCTGGGCGAAGGGCTACGCAAAAACATGGAAGCCACTCAGGCCTTCTTTAAAAGGATTCGCGATGAAATTCCCGGCATCGTCATTGAAAACTGCTCCTCTGGCGGCCATCGGCTGGAGCCCTCCATGATGGCGCTGGTTTCACAGGCCTCCTTTTCCGATGCCCACGAGTGCATTTCCATCCCCATCATCGCCGCCAATCTCCATAGACTCATCCACCCGGCCCAAAGCCAAATCTGGGCAGTGCTTCGCAAAAAGGACGATGAAGAGCGGCTCTATTATTCCATCGCCAATACCTTCCTTGGCAGGATGTGCCTTTCCGGGGATCTTTCTGCGTTATCTCCCCAGCAAATGACGGTGATCCAGCAGGGCATCACTTTTTACCAAAAAATCACCCATATTATTTTATGGGGCGAAACCAAGCGCTTTGGCCCCCCTGTTCAGAGCTATAATCACCCAAAAGGCTGGCAGGGCATTTTGCGGCAGCATGAAAACAAGGCCGTCTACATCGTCCATGCTTTCGGCGGCGCGGCAAGCATTCCCTTCGTAAAGGGCTATGAGGTGGTAGAAGCCTATGGCAGCAGCCATCTTGTTTTAGATAACGAAAACCAAACCATTGTCGCGGCTCCCACGCTTATGTGTGCCAAGGCCTTCCTGCTAAAGCGCAGTGAGTCCTCTTATCACTTGCCAAGCCGCCTTTAAACGTGTATGATATTTGTAAACAAAGTATAAAATTGTGAGTGTCCGTTGCAAAGGGGGAAAAGGTTAATGCTGCGGGTTTTACTGGTTGAAGATGAGGACAACCTGCGCCGTGCCATGAGCCAAATGATCGATTGGCAGAGCCTTGGCGTAACGAAGCTTGCCCTGGCGGCAGACGGCCTGGATGCCCTTGAAAAGTTTGAAGCCATTGAGCCGGACATCGTTTTAAGCGATATCACCATGCCCCGTTTATCAGGGCTTGATATGGCAAAAAGAATGATACAGCTGCGCCCGGATGTCCGCATTATTTTCTTCAGCGCCTACAGCGACACCGCCTATCTGCAGCAGGCGCTTCGGATGGGTTCGGTGGATTACCTTCTAAAGCCTATCCGCATGGAGGAATTAGCCACTGCCATTCGCCGCGCCGCCGGAAGCCTGGAAACCCTGGAACGGCAGCGGGCCCGCAACCTTTTATTGGATTCCTACTCAGATCAACTAGCTCCTTCCCTGATCAAAAGCCTATTGCTTAAAGATATCCCAAGGGAAGCGCTTATAAAGCAGCTTGAATCCATTGATCTAAACAACGCATTTTGCTATAGCTGCGTTTTTTTCATAAGCGGCTTACAAGGCTTCCCCGAAAACAAGCTAAGGGAAATGCTGCCGCTTTTATCAGCCATCGCGCCGGAAAAGGGCATTCTCATGAGCTTATCACCCTTGCTTTACGCATACATCTATTTATCCTCCGATCCCCTTAGCGATGTCTTTACAAAGGATGTGATCCGGCAGTGGACTTTAAAGCTGCAGCTTGCCGGCTGCCTTTCCGCAAAGATTACCGGTTCCCCCATATCCCAGGCTATAATGGATTTATATGGTCTGGGTGCGGAGCAAATGGCCAGCTTGGCGGACGCGCAGAAAACCGAGCTGGTACGGGATGCCCAGCGGGCGGAACAGCTATGCAAATCGATCCAAAGCTATATTCAAGTGCATTACCAGGATCGGGGGCTTTCCGCCGGGACCATCGCCACTGCCATGCATTATACCAGCGCCTATATCTGCACCATTTTTAAGCAGTACAACCAAATGACCATTCACGAATTCATAAACCTTTACCGCATCGCTAAGGGCAAAGAACTTTTGGCAAGGGGGCACCTTTCTATTACCGCCATCGCGGAAATGACAGGCTATGAAAACGATAATTACTTTTCACGGGTTTTTAGAAAGCTGGAAGGCATCAGCCCTTCGGATTATCGAAAGGAGCTGCCAAAATGAAAGCCCGCTGGCAGCGCCTGCCGTTGCATTTAAAAATGTTCCTTTCCTTCGCTCTTTTGATCGCCGCCTCTCTGGTAGCAGTGTTCTTTTACGCATCAGTTATCGTTACCCAGGAACTGGATAACCAGGCCCATATCAATATCGACCGCACCATGCAAAGCACCGCCCAAAAAATCGAAAGCGAGCTGACGCTTTTGCTTCGGCAGACCCAATTGATGGCCAACAATCAAGGGCTTAAGCAGGTCTTGACAGATTATGAAAACCAAACCGATGTGGAAAAATGGCAGCGCTGGCGGCAGCTTAATTCCATTAAGCAAACATGGAGCCAGGCACGCAACACAATGGAAATGCGGCTGCACTTCGCTGCCAATACCCTTTTTCTTCGGGATAACATCTGGCTGATCCCCAACCAAGATCTCCCCAGCGCCTTGATCGCCCTCCAAGGAGATAAATCCCAGCTATGGAATCTGGACGAAGCAGCCCAGACCCTTGCCTGCATTGTTCCCATCCAGGCGGATTGGGTCCGGGTAGGCTACATCGAAATCATGATGCAATGCCAGGTTCTGGGGGCCCAGATCGCCGATATGAAGGGAAGCGGCTTGGCCCAGGCCGTTTATTTCGATCAAGGTCAGCTTGTAACAGGCACTCTTTTAACCAAGGGCGCTCCGCCGCTGCCAGCAAAGGATGCCGCTTATCAGCGGATCGTGTATAATGGCGAAGCTTACCAGCGGGCCACCTTGCCAATTGGGGATACCCCCTTTTATTTGGTGGGCGAAATGCCCAATGTGCTTATTAGCCGCAATGGCCGCAACATGCTTAACAGCATTGTGCTTATGGGGCTTTTTATTTTGAGCCTGGCTTTCTTGATCGCTTTTTTCTTAAGCCGCTCCATTACACTGCGTTTAAGAACCCTTGCCTCTGCCATGAAAAAGCTGGAAGCAGGCGATCTAAACGTACAGATCGCTCAACCCTCCCCGGATGAACTGGGGCAGATGCTGCGCCGATTCGACAGAATGGCTCGATCCCTTAAGCTGAGCCATGAGGAAAACGAACTGGCCCAGCGCAAAAAGCGGGAAAGCGACTTAAAGCTTTTGCAATCCCAGATCAACCCCCACTTTATCCATAATACCCTGGAATCGATCTCCTGGGCATCTATGGCCGGGGATAAAGAAATGGTAACCTATCTGGTACAGAACCTGTCCGGTTTTTTGCGGCTGTCCCTGGTTAAAACCGAGCAGATGGCCTCCCTTTCAAGGGAGCTGCAATTGGTTCGCTTTTATTTCAACGTTCAGTCTTACCGCTTCAAAGACCGACTGACCCTCTCCATGGATATCGATCCCCAAGCCATGGAAACCCAAATGCTGCCGCTTATTATCCAGCCCCTAGTGGAAAACGCCCTGCTTCACGGCATTTTGCCAACCCCCACAGGCACAGGCACCGTTACCCTGCGTGCCATGATCCTGGATGAAATACTGGTTATCGAAGTCAGCGATGACGGCATCGGTATGGATGAAAAACAGCTTGAAACCCTCCAGAAACAGTTAAACGATCCCGCTCAGGGCAGCTATGGGCTTTGGAACGTGCACCAGCGGGTCCGGGGCCACGCCGGGGAGGCTTACGGCTTATCCATTGAAAGTGAGCCCGGTAAGGGCACACGGTGTTTATTGGCCTTGCCCACCCTCTATTTGGCCAAATAAATGCCATCCAATACAAAAAATCCAAATATTGTGCTCCTTAAGCAAAATACAATGACTGAAACAGCACCTTCCTGTTTGCTATAATCAAGCCAAGGAAGGTGGTTGTTTTGCTTAAAACTCAGGCGCCCCGCAAAAGCAAGCTTTTAAACCGTATCAAGCGTGAAAGCTGGATCGAGCTTTATCTTTTTCTCATTCCCGCGGTTTTGATCACGTTTATCTTTAAATACATTCCCATGAACGGCATCGTCATCGCTTTTCAAGATTACAACATTTTCAGCGGCATATTGGCAAGCCCCTTTGTGGGCACAAAGCACTTCGCCGCCGCCTTTTCAAACCCAGATTTCTTTCGGGTGCTATTAAATACCTTAACCATCAACCTCTACAAAATGCTCTATTGGGTGCCTCTTCCATTGATCATGGCATTGATGATCAACGAAATGCGGCCCGGTGCTTACCGCAAAACCGTTCAAACAGCCATTTATTTGCCTCACTTTTTAAGCTGGGTCATCGTAGGCGGTATTTTCTCCGGCATTCTGGCCATCAATGGCGGCCTTGTTAACCGGCTCCTTTCCGGTATCGGTCTTACGCCCATTCGCTTTATGCTGGATTCAAGATGGTTTCGGGAGGTGCTGGTCTGGTCCTCCATGTGGAAGGAGGCCGGCTGGGGCACCATCGTCTACATCGCCGCCATCGTGGCCCTGGATGCCCAGCAGTTTGAAGCCGCCCGTATCGACGGCGCATCCAAATGGCAGCAGATTCGCTTTATTACTATTCCCGGCGTAGCCAACACAATCATCCTCGTGATTATGATGTCCCTTGGCAATCTTCTAACCAACTCCTTTGAACAGATTTTCGTTATGTATAACCCTGGTGTTTACGCCACCGCGGATGTAATCAACACCTATGTTTACCGCCAGGGGATCACTCAAGGCCAATACAGCTACGCCTCCGCCATTGGGCTGTTCAATTCCGTTGTGGGCTTCATTTTGGTTATTACCACCAACACCCTTTGCCGCAAATACCTGGATCGCTCCATCTGGTAAGGAGGAAAACCCATGAAACTCATGTCCCGTTCAGACAAAGTGATGATGGTTTTTTCATACCTGGTAATGACTATCACCCTGATCATCGTTATATTACCGCTTTTAAATCTTCTGGCTGTCTCTCTTTCTACGGAAACCGAGGTGCTTGGCGGCCGGGTCACCTTCTGGCCCAAAGGCTTTCACTTCAGCGCCTATACCTACATTCTTTCCGCCAAACGGTTTATGCAGGCCCTTTTAAACAGTGTTCAGCTAACATTGATGGGCACCGCTGTCTCCCTGCTTTCCACCTGTCTGGCCGCCTATACCCTTTCCCGCAGGAATCTGCCGGGCCGCAGGGGGATCATGCTGTTTTTCATTTTTTCCATGCTCTTCAACGGCGGCATTATTCCCACCTACCTTTTGATCATGCAAATGAAGCTGCTCAACACCCTTACCTCCCTTGTGGCGGTTTCTTGCGTAAGCGTGTACAACCTGCTTATTATGAAAAACTACTTCGAAGGCTTGCCTATCGAAATAGAAGAATCTGCCCGCATCGACGGCGCGCGGCCTGTGACCATCTTTTTTAGGATCGCCCTTCCCCTGGCCACTCCCGTTCTGGCCACCGTCGGCCTGTTTTACGCCGTAGGCTATTGGAATGAATACTTCAACGCCAGGCTTTATATTACCAAACAAGCCAAGCTGCTTTTGCAGCCCTACCTTCAGGCCGTTATCTTCGAAGCCAGCGACCCAACAGGCGCTTTCAAAATGGATGCTTCCAAGGTAACAGGCACCAGCACCCAATCGCTTATCAATGCCACGGTGGTTTGCGTCATGCTTCCCATATGTATCATCTATCCCTTTTTACAGCGGTATTTTGTATCCGGCGTGGTGCTGGGCGCAGTGAAAGGTTAATATGGTGCGCGATGCGCACTGAAAATAAAAGGAGGTTTTCCTATGTTACGCAAAATGGTTTCCCTATGCTTGGCACTGTTCATGGTGCTTGGCTCCGTGGCCGCCTTGGCGGAAGCAGCCCCTGTGGATCTGATCTACCTCTATTCCCAGGACAACTTCGACCCTAACGAGGATTTCACCCGTCAGCTTATCCTTGAGGAGCTGGGCGTGAACATCATCCCGGAAATGGGCATCGAGGACGACAAGGTCAGCCTGATCCTGGCCTCCGGCCAAGAATACGATGCCATTAAAATGAACGATAAGCCTTATCTTTTGGCCACATTCATTAAGAATGGCGTAGTACAGGACCTAACCGATCTGGTGAACCAGTACCCAGACCTTAAAAATTCCTTCTCCCAAGAAATGTGGGATAAGGTATCGGTAGATGGTCGCATTTACGCCATTCCCGAATCCGACAGCAACGATATCGAAAACGGCATCGTTGTGCGCAAGGATTGGCTCGATAAGCTGGGCCTTGAAATTCCCGCCACAATCGATGAATTCTATGCCATGCTGGTGGCCTTCTCCACCTTAACCCCCGCCGATGTGGGTGTTGAGTACATTATCCCCTTTGCGGCCACCGGCCATGAATCGGTTTTGAGCTTTAATGGCATTACCCAAGCTTTCGGTTTGCCGGGCGGCCCTAACGATTATCTGGACGTAGACGGCAAGCTGGTGGTGGGTTACGATCTGCCCGCCATGAAGGAATATGTCCAGTTCATTCATAAGCTCTACCAGGAAAAGCTTCTGGATGCCGACTTCCCCGCCACCCAAGGCGCTGCGCTGGTGGACAAAGTTGCAAGCGGCGTTGTGGGCTGCGCTGGCCTGAGCTGCTGGGATTCTTCCGCCCTTCGCACCCTCCGCGCCAACTTTGAAGGCGCCGATCTGGTTTATCTGCCCCCGCTTTCCAAGGATGGCAGCACCCCCCGCATCTCTGCCCGCGGTGGCATGAAGAACTGTCTGATCGTTCCAGCCGCCTCCGAAAAGGCAGCGGAAGTGGTTAAGTATTGCAACGATTTCTTGAATTCCGATCATTACACCCGCTTAATCCTGGGCGATGAAGGCGTGCATTACGAAATCAAAGACGGCGGCTATTACCCCATCTTCCCCGCCTTCAACGACATGAACAAGGGGCGCTGGTTCTATCCCACCAACGATGGCGCCAAATACACCCCCCTGTTCGCCTGCCGCGCTCACAAGGAACTGGAAATGGGCGAAATGTGGGATGACCTGAACGCCAAGGGCGAAGCCTACAAGTATGTAGAAATCAGCCGTTTCTCCCCCATGCTTCCCGAGTTCACCGAATTCTCCGCCACACTGACAGCCATGAGCCGTGAAAACCTCATGAAGATGGTGATTGATCCTGCTGAAATGGCGAAGTATGACGATTTCGTGGCAGACTGGTTCGCAAAGGGCGGCCGCGCTCTGGCGGATGCCATGAACGCATGGTATGTGTCCCGTTAACTTTTAAACTTATGCTATTTCAGGGGGAAGGGATTCTTTTAAAAGAGCCCCTTCCCCCTCAAACGTCCTGTTCAAAACCCATCATTGATGCTATCATATTCTCATGGAGGCGATGACTTGCATGGATAAAATGAATCTTCATACCCTTGTAACCTGTGAAACGGCGGTATTGGGCGGCAATGTGGCTGGCCTGGCCTGCGCTTTGCACCATGCCCTGTCGGGGGAGAAGGTGCTTTTAATTGAGCAGGGCGCTTGCCTTTATCAAGATCTGCATCAAACCGGGTCGTATAATGCCCCTTTCGATCAGGGGGATCGGGTTGCCACAGCGCTTTTCCCCGATAACTGTGCGCTGGAAAACGGCAGTTTCCATCCGGACAAACTAAAGCGCCACGGAGAAGCATTGATGCTTGAAAATGGAATCCGGCTTTTATATGGCGCTCAGGCTGTTGATTATAACAGCGGGCATTTGGTGATCGCCCATAAATCCGGTTTGTATGCCATTACCTGCCAAAGGGTGTACGATTGCCGGTCTATGGATATGGCGCTTTGCAGGGGGGCCCGCTGTTTTTATCTTAATATCATGGATCAAGACAACCTGGAAACCCTTTCCGTTCCGATTCCGGAATCTTGCCCACAGGATGAATGCTATGCAATGGCATTGGACGCCTTTAAGAAAGCGAAGAAGAAAAGGCCGTGTCTCACGTTGGCCAGAAGCGGCTGGCTTTGCTTGCCGAAAGAAGGTTTCCATATTGGAAATGCGATTCAAAACGGCCTTCGCTGCCCGGAAGGGTTCATAAGATCCGAAGGTGCCTCTTCTAAAGCGCCCGGCTTAGCGTTTGAAAACCCACTTTACCCGGATAAGGAAACCACCATATCATTGCCCCCTATTGAGTCCCTGCAAACAGCGGATGTGCTGGTGGTTGGCGGGGGAACATCGGGCGCCGTAGCGGCTCTGGCCGCAGCCAGGCAAGGGTGCAAGGTGCAGCTATTAGAGATGAACGGGGTGCTGGGCGGCACGAGCACCGTTGGGGGGGTCAGCATTTACTGGTTTGGCACCCGGGACGGCGCCACGCAAATGATTGATGAACGTCTGAATGCACTCTATCAAGAACTGGGTCTGCCTAGGAGCAAGTGCCTATGGAACGAGCATGATGTGTTCCTGCCGGATCTGAAAGCCCATGCTCTGCATTCGCTGCTGAAAGAAGCCGGTGTGATGATCGCCTTCAACGCCACCGTATGCGCTTGCCTTCTGGAAGGCGACACCGTTCAGGGCGTCGTTTACGCCCAAAATGGAAGGCTATATCAAACACAGGCTGGGATGACCATCGATACCTCAGGCGATGGCGATGTGGCCATGTTTGCCGGAGCACGGCATACCTATGGCGGAAAAAACGACGTATTGACCTACTGGGGTTCCCTTGCCCAGTACACCACGCCGGCCAACTATCGTAACAATTTTTCCACCATGGTGCATATCGGCTGTCCGCTGGATACCACCCGCTTTATCATCGCAGGGCGGTTGCGGGGGGAAAACATGTACGATCATGGCGGATATGTTGCGCTGCGTGAGAGCCGCCACATCGAAAGCCTGAATGATGTGACGCTGGAATCGCTGCTTTCCATGCGCGAACCCGAAGATACCCTCTACCAATGTTTTAGCAATTATGACCCCAAGGGCAAGCTTACGTCAAAGTTTATCTATAACGGTTTGCTGCCTCCCAACCTGCGGATGAATGTGCCTCTGGGAGCCGTAATCCCTTTATTCAAGGAAGGCGTTCCCATT
>JAVBTR010000008.1:0-144191 GCA_031556065.1 Eubacteriales bacterium
GATTTTCGGTGGAATTTCGTAGAAATTCCTACCTTGCCCGAACAAACGACCGTAAAATCGAAGATTTTACAGTGCAGTGAGGGAAATCCCTCGTGCGACACCTGTGTCGCACGAAAGCGTCGACTTTGTCGACGCGCTGAAAGCAGCCGCATCAAACCGATGCGGCTGCTTTGCTTTGGACGTCATGCTTTGATATGCCTAAACGAATGGCGGCAAGCAACTCTTCTTTTTGCTCATCCAGCGTCCGTTCTGGGTCGTACTGAATGGGGGCTGAAACAATGAAGGTGTGGTTCTTATAATCAAGATGGACAGGATAGAATTTAAGCGCCAGGTTCAGCGTACGGTGGGCCAGAGGGGCAATGTTCAAAAAACCATCGTTGATCCAGGTGTGGTGGGATTGGTAACCGGAGGGCTGTTCTGGGAAGATGGTTATATAATCGCCGTTTTTAAAGTGATTCAGGCTTTGTTTAAAGGTTTTAATCCCCCGGGCATCATGGTATACGGGCACTCCAGGGGCGCTTTTTAAAATGGGCGGCAGAATGGCTGCGGCGATGTAAGGCAGGGTGGCATTATAAAAAGGCTCCATAAAGCAGCCCGGCCTCCACCAATAATCTTGTCGCACATAGGCGGGAACGGCCTTAGGGTCCATCATATCGGCATTGAGCCAGGTGTGGCATTTGTTTCTTAAAGGGAACTTGGCGCACATATCGATAGGGCCCATGGCCCCCGCATGGTTGCATAAAAAAACGCAGGGTTCATCAATAAACTCTGTTTCCCAGACGGTATCCATTTTAGGAGAGAAAGCCCGCACGGTCCCGGCGAGTGTATCGAATAATTTACCCATTAAACAACCTCATTTTCGACAAATACTGACAGTCTTTTATATCATACTTTGCGCTTTGTGTCCACCCATCGGGTGATATTTCCAGCTCCCTGGCCGTATGGTACTTTGTGGGGGGATCGCGTTATGAGTAAACAGGGCGCTGGAAATGGCGCAATCGTCTGTGTGGGGGCTATTGTGGGTGCAGGCTTTGCTTCTGGCCGGGAAATTATGAGCTTTTTCAGCCGTTTTGGTATTTTCTCGTGGCTGGGCATTGGCCTGGCCGCGGCGGCTATGGGGTTTTTGTGCCTGTTTGTGATGGGGGTCGCAAACGCGTGTGGGGCGGACTCCCTGGTAATGATCTGCCAAAAACGCATGGGGAAGTTTGCTTTTTTAGGCCAGGGGGCCTTTGCACTGCTACTCTGCGCCACAGGTGGCAGCATGCTTTGCGCGGCGGGAGAACTGGCTGCGCTAACAGTGCCGGTGTATTATGCCTATGAAATCGGTATGGGACTGACACTGGTTTTGGGCTTTTTGCTGATACGCAAGGATTTGAGGGCGCTTTTTGTGGCCAGCAAAATGCTAATTCCCCTTTTAATAGGCGCTTTCGTTCTATGCTATTTTGTTAAGGGCGAGCCTATGCCGAATCATTTCGATATGCATACCCTTCTGGGTCCTCTTTCCTACGGGGCCATGAACATCGCACTTTGCGTACCGGTGCTGTGCGAAGTAGGAAAAGGGTGCACCAAGGAGCACCAGCAAAGAATGGCCCTATGCACGGGACTGGTTATTTTTACATTGTTGGCCATTGGCAATGGTGCGTTGCTGCATCAAAGGGGAATGACCGGCGAGCCTCTGCCCATGGTGAAAATCCTGCGGGAGTTCGGCCTTTTCGGTTTTTATTTATGTGCGGTGATGATGTACCTTGCGGTATTCTCCACCCTTTTAACCTGCCTGCGGGGCCTATATAAAATGAACCCATGGGCGTGCCTGAGCGTGGCGTTGGTGGCACTGATCGGTTTTGAAAAACTGGTAGGTACGATATACCCAATATTGGGTTATGGTTGCGTGATTTTAATGGCATCCTGGCGTAAAAGAGTTGTATAGATTTTCTTTTTGGAAGATATTTGCGAATAGTTCACCTCTTAATTGTATTTTTACTGGACTTTTCCTTTTCTTTTTCGGTCTGCTTTGCTATACTATTTTTTAACCTGTTTTAGGTAGCATGGTAGCATGGAAGGAGCAAAGAGTATGTGGAATCCGGCAATTGAACAAATGGATAGGGAAGCAATGCGGGCATTGCAATTGGAGAGGCTGCAAAAAACGGTGGCCTCTTGCTATGCCAACGTGCCGATGTACCGGGGGAAGATGGACGGGTTGGGGATCAAGCCTGAGGACATTCAAAGTCTTGAGGATATCTCGAAGATACCTCTTACAAGCAAGCTGGATCTTCGGGAGCAGTACCCGTTTAAGCTGTTGGCAGTGCCCATGAAGGAAGTGGTGCGTATTCACGCATCTTCCGGGACAACAGGGAAACCCATTACCGCCGGGTATACAAAGAAAGATGTGGATATGTGGGCGGAAAACATCGCCCGTTTGGCCACGGCTGGTGGCGCCAGCGATGAAGATATTGCCCAAATCGCCTTTGGATACACGCTGTTTACAGGGGCATTCGGGTTGCACTATGGGCTGGAAAAGATCGGTGCGGCCATCATTCCCATTTCTAGCGGGAATACGGAGCGGCAGATCAATACCATGGTGGATTTCGGGGCCACGCTGTTGGTGGCTACGCCCTCCTACGCTCTTTACATGGCCGAGGTGGCCGAAAAGATGGGCGTAATGGATAAATTAAAGCTGCGCACAGGCTTGTTCGGGGCGGAAGCGTCCACGGAAGAAATGCGCAAGGAGCTGGAGAAGCGTTGGCATATTACTGCCACGGAAAACTATGGGCTTACGGAGTTGATCGGTCCTGGTGTGGCTGGCGAATGTATGTGCCAAAAAGGCATGCATATTAACGAGGACCATTTTTACCCGGAAATTATCGACCCAGACACAGGTGAAGTGTTGCCCTTTGGGGAAGAGGGGGAACTGGTGCTGACAACCCTTACCAAAGAAGCCCAGCCCACCCTTCGCTACCGCACGCGGGATATTACAAGGCTGGTTCTGGAACCCTGCGAATGCGGGCGGACACTGATTCGTATGGAAAAGGTCAAGGGCAGAAGCGACGATATGCTGATTATCCGTGGGGTAAATGTGTTCCCAAGCCAGATCGAATCCGCACTGGTAGGCCAAAAAGGTATTGGGCCCCATTACGAAATCGTGGCTACCAGAGTGAACCATGTGGATCAGTTAGAGGTTAAGGTAGAATTAGTGGATTCGGAGTTGCTTGAAAAATACGGCGAGATCGAAGCCTTGCAAAACCGCCTGCACAATATATTAAAGACCGCTTTAAACCTGGATGTGAAGGTTACCTTGGCTTCGCCCAACAGCCTAAAGCGCTTTGAGGGCAAGGCCAAGCGGGTAACGGATTTGCGCAATCTATACGAAAAGGGGAACCAATAATGATGAAGCTCATGCTTGGCAACGAGGCCGTTGCCAGAGGCGCGTGGGAGGCAGGGGTCAAGGTGGTATCCAGTTACCCCGGAACCCCATCCACCGAGATAACAGAAAATACAGCAAAGTACGAAGAGATTAATTCCGAATGGGCCACCAATGAAAAAGTGGCCAGCGAAGTGGCCTTTGGGGCGGCGATGGCAGGGGCCAGGGCTATGACCTGCATGAAGCATGTGGGCGTGAACGTGGCAGCGGATCCGCTTTTTACGGCCGCGTACACGGGTGTGAACGGCGGTTTGGTGGTGGTTTGCGCAGACGACCCTGCTATGCATTCTTCCCAGAACGAGCAGGATTCAAGGTATTATGCCAGGGCGGCCCATATGCCCATGTTAGAACCTTCCGATAGCCAAGAATGTAAGGATTTTACCAAGCTTGCTTTTGAACTTTCTGAAAAATATGATACCCCTGTGTTTGTACGGGTGGTGACCCGCATTGCCCATGCCCGCTCCCCTGTGGAACTGGGCGAAAGGGCGCAGGCTGATGTCCGGGATTATAAAAAAGACCCGATGAAATATGTGATGATGCCCGGCATGGCCCGCCGCCGCCACTTGGTGGTGGAGGAAAGGGAAAAGGCCCTTGAAAAAGACGGTTGCCTTATGGATATTAACCGGGTGGAAATGGGCGATAGGGCTTTAGGTGTGATTTGCGCGGGGACAAGCTACCAATACGTGAAGGAAGCGCTGCCTAAGGCCAGTGTGCTAAAGCTGGGGCTGGTTCATCCTCTGCCAATGGACCTGATTAGGGATTTTGCTGCCAAGGTTAATCGCCTGGTGGTTGTGGAAGAACTGGAAGGCGTGATGGAAGAACAGATCGCTGCCAAGGGAATCAAGGTGGAAGGTAAGGCCCTGACAGGGCTTCAAGGGGAATTGTCCGTTAGCCGGGTGAAAAAGGCTATGGGCCTTGAAACGGCCCAGGAAACCCAGGATGGGCTGGTACAAAGGCCCCCGGTCTTGTGCCCCGGCTGCCCTCATCGCGGTGCTTTTTATGCTATGAACAAGTTAAAGCTCAATGTGATGGGCGACATTGGCTGCTATACCATGGCAGCCCTGGCACCGCTTAGTGCCATTGACGCTTGCCTTTGCATGGGCGCGTCTATCGGTATGGCCTTTGGTGCGGAAAAAGCCCAGGGCAAGGCATTCTCTCGCCACGCGGTGGCAGTGCTGGGAGACAGCACCTTCATGCATTCCGGCATGACAGGGCTGTTGGACGCGGTATACAACGGTGCCACTATTACCGTGGTGATTTTAGATAACCGCATTACCGGCATGACAGGCCACCAAGAAAATCCGGCATCCGGCAAGGATATTTATGGCAACCCTGCCCCGGAGGTAGATCTGGTAGCGCTGGTGAAAGCCATTGGCGTCAAGCATGTGCAGGTGGTGGATCCTTTCGATATTAAGGCCACAACGGCTGCTTTGAAGGAAGAAACCGCAAGAGAAGAAGTGTCGGTCATCATTATGCAAAGGCCCTGTGCCCTGTTGCTTAAAAACAAGACCATCCCTGCGGAGGTTTCCGGTTGCCGCGATTGCGGCCAGTGCATGAAGCTGGGCTGTCCGGCTTTGCAGCACATGGATAAGGGTGTGCAAATAGACAAAAGCCTTTGTATCGATTGCGGACTTTGCCAAAGCGTATGCCCATTTGGGTGCATTCACAAAGGGGGCGAAAACAAGTGACGCAGTTTGATATGGTGATCGTGGGCGTTGGCGGCCAGGGAACCCTCTTGGCCAGCAAGATTTTAGGCCGCTTAGCCTTAGACGCGGGGCTAAATGTCAAGGTATCGGAAGTCCATGGCATGGCCCAGCGGGGCGGCAGCGTGATTACTCACGTCCGCGTGGGGGATAAGGTTTATGCGCCGCTGGTGGCATTGGGCCAGGCGGATTATGTGGTGGCCTTTGAAGAACTGGAGGGGGCCAGAAGCGCCAATTTCTTAAAAGAAGGTGGTACCATGGTGGTAAACACCCAGGAAATTTGGCCTATGCCGGTGATTACAGGCCAAGTAAAATACCCCGAAAAAGTGCTTGAACCCATCACACAAAAGGTGATCGCCTTAGATGCCCTGGGCCTGGCCTTAAGCGCCGGCTCCGTCCGGGCGGTAAACCTGGTGCTGCTAGGAGCGGCGGCCAAGCAGCTGCCCTTTGAAAAGACAGCCTGGGAAAGCGCCATTAAAGCCTGTGTACCGGAAAAGACCCTTGAAACGAATCTGAAAGCCTTTTCCCTTGGCTATGATTTTTAATTAAGGAAGTGTTTTAAGTGCAGCATATTTACTGGAATGAAACCATGGAGTGCATGGAGCGAAAAAGCCTGCGCGCTATTCAAGACGAACGGCTTCGGGATGTGGTACGCCGGGTGTATGCCAACGTACCCTTCTATCGTACCAAAATGCAGCAGCTGGGTGTGACTCCGGGCGATATTCACGGGGTGGAGGACTTGCATCTGTTGCCCTTCACGGAAAAACAAGACTTGCGGGATAATTATCCCTTTGGTTTATTTGCAGTGCCCCAATCGGAGATCGTGCGCATTCACGCCTCCTCCGGCACCACAGGCAAGCCCTCTGTGGCAGGCTACACCGGCGGGGATATTGACCGCTGGAGCGAACTGATGGCCAGGGCCATGTACTGCGCCGGGGTTACACGAGGGGACGTGGTACAGGTGGCTTACGGCTACGGCTTGTTCACCGGCGGACTGGGCGCCCATTACGGCGCGGAACGGGTAGGCGCTTCCGTTATTCCTATGAGCGGCGGCAACACCCAAAGGCAGTTGATGCTCATGGAGGATTTCGGCTCCACGGCTTTATGCTGCACCCCTTCTTATGCCTTAAACCTGGCGGAAGCCTTGCAGCAGGCAGGCATTACCAAGGACAGGCTAAAGCTTCGTGCTGGTATCTTTGGTGCGGAAGCCTGGACGGACGCCATGCGGGATAAAATCGAAGATATGCTGGGCATCGACGCGTTGAATGTATATGGCTTAAGCGAAGTGATGGGGCCTGGGGTGAGCATGGAATGCATGTGTAAAAACGGCATGCATATTTGGGAAGATCATTTCCTGCCGGAAATTATTGGCGAAAACGGCAAAGCCCTGCCTTATGGCGACAAGGGGGATCTGACCTTCACCACCCTGACCAAGCATGGTATGCCTCTTTTACGTTACCGTACCCACGATATTTGCACCTTAACAGACGAACCTTGCGGTTGTGGCCGCACCCATGTGCGCATGGGCCGCATCGAGGGCCGTACGGACGATATGCTGATCATCAGAGGCGTAAACGTATTCCCCAGCCAGATCGAGCATACACTGCTTAATATCCAGGGCGTGGAACCCCATTACCTGATCGTGGTAGACCGTCAGGGCACCTTGGATACCATTCAAGTGCAGGTGGAGCTTTCCCCAGAATTGGTAGGGGATACGGTGAAGTCCCTGGAGAACTTGCAGCGTAAAGTACAGCAGCAGTTGGCCAGTGAAGTACTGATTCATGCCGATGTGAAGCTTTGCCAACCCGGTACCATTGCCAGAAGTGAAGGCAAGGCCACCAGGGTGATTGATAATCGCAAGATCTAATGTTATAATAAAGAAAAATTGAAGCAGAATAACAAGGGAGGCGCTTTGGATGGTTGTCAAGCAGATTTCCGTTTTTATTGAAAACACACCCGGTCGTTTGTCGGATTTTACTAGGCTCTTAGGGGATAACCAAATCGATCTGGTATCCCTGTCTATTGCAGATACGGCCCAATACGGCATCCTGCGGTGCATTGTGGCAGATTATGAAAAGGCACTGAGGCTGATTTCAGAAGCGGGCTATACCGCAAGACTTACCGACGTTCTGGCCGTTTCCGTTTCAGACACCCCCGGCGGGTTGGCCAAGGTGTTGAGTGTTTTAAATGAAAGCCAGATTGGAATTGAATACCTGTACAGCTTTGTGCGGGACGCGGGGAAGAACGCGCTGATTATTTTCCGGGTGGAAGAATTGGAGCGGGCCGCCGAGGTGCTTAAGAAAAACGGCGCGCAGCTGCTCACCCAAGAGGAAGTAAGGCATCTGTGAGTTTAAGAAAAAACCTGATCACCATTGATCTAAACCAACTTCAAAAGAATTTGACGGCCATCAAAAGCGTGCTTCAAAAGGGCACGCTTTTGATGGCTGTTGTTAAAGCCGATGCATATGGTCATGGTATGGTGAAAACCGCTCACGGGATGATAAAGGCCGGGGCGGATCAATTGGCGGTGGCTACCCCGGATGAAGGGGTCGCTTTACGCCAAAGCGGTGTCGATGTGCCCATTCTTATACTGGGTGCGGCCAGGGAAAACGCGATTGAGGCCTGTGTGGAAAACGGGTTGACCCAAACGGTGATGGATAATCATATCATTGCCTTAATCGAAAAAGCTGCCGGGGCAATGGATAAGATCGGGACGGTGCATATGAAGGTAGATACGGGGATGCGCCGCATTGGGGTCCAGAATGAAGAAGAATTTAGGCACGTTTTTAAAGCCATCCAAATGGCGCCTCATATGCGGTTAACAGGGGTGTTTACCCATTTCGCCGACGCGGATGGGGAAGACGAGGCCTTCACTTCATCCCAACTTGAGGCCTTCCTAAAATTGACAAAAGGGCTGCCCAAGGAAGTGCTTCGCCATACGGCTAATTCGGCGGCTACATTAAGGTATCCTCAAACCCATCTGGATATGGTGCGCCCGGGCATTGCCCTTTACGGCTGCCCGCCCGTTGAAACGGCGCTGCCCTTAAAGCCTGCTCTCCACTGGGAAACGGAAGTGGTTTTTGTAAAGACCCTTAAAAAAGGGGAAACCATTGGCTATGGCAGGACTTATACCGCCAAGGCGGACAGGGTGGTGGCCACATTGCCTGTAGGCTATGGGGATGGCTACCATAGAGCCCAATCCAACCGGGGATATGTGCTGGTTGGGGGCCAAAAAGCGCCCATTATGGGCCGGGTGTGTATGGACCAGATCATGGTGGATGTGACAGGTATTGAAAACGTCCATGTTGGTAGCCCTGCGGTGCTCATAGGCCGACAAGGGAAAGAGGAAATCACCCCGGATGAGGTGGCGAAGGCCTGTGGCACCATTTCCTACGAAGTGCTTCTGGCACCTACGGCCAGGGTTGAAAGGGTGTTTGTAGGTGAATAAAAGGGAACTGAGAAAAAGCATTCTGGAAAAGGAGATTCCTTTTGAAAGCCTTGTTCAGGATGGGGAATTGGCGGCCCGGGCTCTGGGGGATTTCCCTCTTTACCAAAATGCAAAAACAGTGGCCTGCTATATGCCCATGGAAAATGAACCCCAGGTTCAATGCCTTTGCCAAATGGTTTTAAAGGACGGCAAGAGGCTATTGCTTCCAAGGGTGGTTTCAAAAGCTGAGATGGCCTTTTTTGAAGTGGCCTCTCTTGAAAATCTTGAAAAAAGCGTGTATGGTATTTGGGAGCCGAAAAGCTCCCAGCCGGTTTTTCAAGGCAGTGTCGACCTAATGGTGATTCCCCTTGTGGCAATAAGCCCAACTGGCACCAGGTTAGGCCATGGAGGCGGCTATTACGATCGGTATTTAGCCCAATTTCCTTGTGCGACCATAGGGGTTACAAACAAAAATCGCCTTATTTTGCAACTGCCAAAGGAAAAACACGATATAAGGGTGAATTATTATATCGTAGACGGGGAAATATATCCCTGCGGTGGTAAATAATACGTAAGGGGTTTATCATGCGAAAACAGCAGAAAAAGAAGAAAATCACACCTATCAAGAAGCCTTTTTTAGTTGGCCAGCCCACCGATGCCACCACGACGAAACGGGCGGTGAGCGTTCTGGGAACAGTTTTAGTGAGCATGTTTATCTATCTGGTGGTAGGGCCTGTGCTGATCAGCGATAACGCCATCGTCAGGGTGCTGATCGGCGTGGCTTTTGTGGCTATGTTTACAGGGCTATGCTATTCTAACGGGGTTAACGCGGGCTTTCAGGACGTAACGTTTTCCGAAATCGCTTACCAGCGCAAAGAAAGCGCCAAGCCCCTGGATGCAGGGGATGAAAAAAAGTGCTACAATAAACTCAAAGGGCTTGTTTCCGGCCTGATCGGCGTGGTGCCCTTGTTTTTGCTGGCATTGATTCTGGCGTTTGTGACAACACCTCAGCTTTATACCATAAGCGCCTTGCCAAGCTGGCTTTCCGGCCTTGAACGTCGAACGGAAATCGGCAATGCTTTGCTTTACTACCACGAGGGCAGCGGTATCGGCGTAATGGACATTATCCGCATTGTGATACGCCTGGCTGTGATGCCCTTTGTGACCATGGTTTCCAGCGATAACATTATGGGCGTCCTTTGGGTGGAGCGTTTAAGTCCCATTTTGGTGCTTTTGCCAGCTTTAGGTTATGCTCTTGGCTATTTGCAGGGCCCTAATGCCCGGGCAAGAGTGCATGGGGATATTGCCGCCAGCGAGCGCAAAAAGAAAAAGCGGGAGAAGAAGCGTCTGGAGCAAAAGCGCAAAGGCCCGGAGCAACTGGTGTAAGTATGCGAATCATAGCTGGCAGCGCCCGTTCCCGCACCATTTTAACCCCGGAAGGCCGGGATACACGCCCCACCTTGGATAGGGTGAGGGAATCCTTGTTTAATATTTTGCAGCCGTATACCTTGGGAGCCAAGGTGCTGGATCTGTTTGCGGGCAGCGGCGCTCTTTCCTTGGAAGCGCTGAGCCGGGGGGCGGATTTTGCCCTGCTGGTGGACGCGGCCAGGGACGCGAACCGCATTGAAAATCAGAATGTGCAGGCTTTAGGGTTTCAAAGCAAGAGCGAAGTGGTTTTAATGGATTGGCAGCAGGCCATCATTAAGAAAGCGCCTCAGTACGCCCCCTTTGATCTGGTTTTTTTAGACCCGCCTTATAAAATGGTGGATTTGGTTCAAGTGGGGGAAGCGCTTTTGCCCCTTTTGCACCAGGGGTCTGTGGTGGTTATCGAGCACGATGAAAAGACTGAGCCACTTTTTCATGAACGCTACGAACTAAGGGACAAGCGCCGCTATGGCAAGGCCGGGATATTGTTTTACCGGCTGAAGGAGGAATAACCTTGGCAGATAAGACATGCGTCTATCCTGGCAGCTTTGATCCCATTACCAAAGGGCATTTGGATATGGTTCAAAGAGCTGCGGCCATATTCGATCATGTAATCGTGGCGGTGCTTCGAAACGAGAACAAATCCGGAATGTTTTCTTATGAACAGCGCAAATCAATGATTGAAAAATCCATTGAGGGAATGGACAATGTTACCGTAGAGACCTTTGATGGTCTTTTGGTGGAGTTTATGGCGCTAAAGAGCGCCAAGATCATCCTTCGGGGGCTTCGGGGGCCGGATGAGTTTCTTTCCGAGGTCCGCATGGCGCAATTGAATAAGATGATGGACCCCGCTATTGAAACCGTGTTTTTACCCGCCAGTGAACAGATGAGCTATATCAGTTCTTCCGCGGCTAAAGAAATCGCCGCTTTTGGCGGAAACGTGCAACCCATGCTGCCTCCCCCTGCTTTTGAGGCTATTGAAGCAGCATATGAAAATAAGCGCAAACAGTAGGAGGAAATTGACATGGCCAGAAGTCGAAGTGGAGATAGTTTTGATACATTGCTGGATGATATCCGCCTGCGGTTAAACAGCAGCAAGAAATCCCTGGTGCCCGGCGGGGGGTATGTGGTGGACCGGGATGCTTTGATTAACCTGCTAAACCGGGCCGTTTCGGCTCTGCCGGAAGAAATTGAACAGGCCAACCGGGTCATCAGCCAGCAGAAAACCGTTTTGATGAACGCGGAAAAAGAGTACCAAGAAAAAGTCCAATCCGCCAAGGAGGATGCCCAAAAGGTTCAGCAGGAGGCGGACGCTTATTCAAAGCGGGCCAGGGCGGAGGCGCAGGCGCAGGCAGAAAGCTATTACCAGCAAAAGGTTTCGGAAGGGGATACCTACTACATGCAGGCCCAGGCCCAGGCCAATCAGCTGATCGAACAGGCTAATATCCACGCGGCCCAATTGGTTTCGGAGGACGAGATTATGGAACGGGCCAAGATTGAAGCCCAGGAGCTTCGGGATCGGGTCTACGATGAAATGGACGAGCTCCGTGCCAATACCTTCCAATACCTAGACCAAATGATGGCCCAGATGGACGATGCTTTTGGCCAGCGGCAGGTGGATATTAGACGTTTGCGCCAAAACCTGAATGTCCGCAGCCAAGAAATGATGGATGGCTACTAATTCTTATTTATTTCATGTTTAATTCAAACTTAATTCATAAACATGCTTTAAAATTGAAAATGTCAACAGGGGGGCAAGCCACCGGCTTCCCAAGCGACAATCTCCTTTTTCCTTGGCATTGTTTATGAATGCCAACTCCCTATCCTCCATACGAGCGAAGACCGCTTAAGAAGTCAGCAGAAGGCTTCTTAGCGGTCTTTGTTCGTATTTGGCAGTTTTTTTAGAGGTTATTCTGGAGTATTAAAGCCACAATACCATCTGAAAAAACAATTGACCGGGGTGAAAGCATGGTAAAAATGACCAGGGCCAAATGGGCCAACACGGCTATTGCGATAACAGGGCTGTGCGTTTTAGCCATCGTCATACAGGGTGCAGCTTTGGATGAAAACAGCGGACTGGATAAAGCCATTCCAATTCAAACCACAACCATATCCCGTGGGAATTTTGAAACCCTGGTGAATCTGGAAGGTACAGTTGGCTATTTAAGCCAGGTTCCCTGTATGATTCCCTTAACCGGGCAGGTGGAACAGGTTTATGTTGCCCAAGGGGATACGGTTTTAAAAAACACCCCTTTGTTTCGTTTGAATTGCGATACAGAAACCGCCTTGCTTGAAAAGGCGTATCAGCAAAAGGCGCAGAAAGCGGCGCCGGAGCTTAAGGGCGAGAGCCAATTGGCCTGGGCCGCTTATACAGAAAAAGAAGACGGCCTGCTGGACGAAAAGATTGCGGAGCTTGAACAGGCCATTGCCCTTAAAACCATTCGTGCTGCCAACGATGGCCAGGTAACGGATTTGGCAGCCTATGAGGGCAGCTATTTAACGGTAGGCTCCATTGGGGCGGTGGTATGTGGCAAGGAGAGGGCTGTATCGATTCTGGCGGTGCAAAAGGATGCGGCCAGAATTAAAAAAGGAATGAAAGTCCGCCTCTATGAAGGGGAAAGCCTGGTGGGCAGCGGCCTGGTCACAGGGGTGGGAACACTGATGGCAGATCAAACCACAGGGCTTATGGCTGCCAAAGTGACCGTGGCCGTTCAAGGAGACACGGAGCTGCCTGTAGGGGCTAAGGTGAAGGCACAGGTGGTGCTGTTTGCCAAGGAAGATGTGCTGGTGGTGCCGGGGGATTCGGTGGATGGAGAAAACCAGCTTTGGCAGGTATATGAAAACCGTGTTTTTCCTTTGGCGCAAAGCGTGCTGCAATTAAATGAAGCGCAGGCCTGGGTGGAAAACGGTTTGGAGGGTATGGCCATCGCGCTTTTGCCATCGGGTAATTTCAAAGCAGGGCAAAAGGTGAAGGAAGTGGGCAAGTGACTATCAAAGACGCGTTTTCCCTGGCGTCGCTGAACATTTTTAAAAACCCCCTTCGCTCGATTCTAACCGTATTGGGGCTTGCCATTGGGGTGGGGGCCATTGTAACGGTGCTGACCTTGTCCAAAGCGGGGGAGGCCAGGGTGGAAACAGAGATTGCCCGGATGGGGGTTAATAAGATATGGATCACCAATGCCTTTGGCTCCAGGCGTCAGTTGCAGCCAGGGGACGGGGAAACAATCAGTGCCGCCACACAATTAAACGCCTGTGAACGGGTTTATCAAACAGCCGTGGCCGCCGCCGGCGATGAGGCCGCGTTGGCTGTTGTGACAGGCTGCGATGAAAACATGCCCAAGGTCCATCAGGTGGTGATGAAAGAAGGCAGGTTTTTGTCTTCTAATGACGAAAAGAATATGAGAGATGTGGCTGTGTTGGATGAAAGCATGGCAGCGGCTTTGGGGCTTAATGACCCGGTTGGCCAAAGCGTTTCTATTCTGGGGCGCTATTATACCGTCATCGGCCTTATGGCTAACCAGGCTGCCCAGGCCGTGCAGGCCCAGGGCGGTATATACATTCCTTTGAGCGTCTTTCGCGCCTGCATAGGGGAACGAACGGATGAAATATCCCTAAGCGTTTCCAAAAGGGATCAAGCCCAGGCCACCGCAGCCATGGCATTAAGCGTTCTGCCAAAGCAAGGGGATTACGAAGCCATTACACTCCAGGAGGAGATCGAAGCAGCCCGAGCTGTTATTAGCATTTTTGTATCGGTTTTGGCGGCGGTGGCGGCCATTTGCATGCTGGTAGGCGGTATTGGGGTTATGAACATCCTACTGGTTTCTGTTAATGAAAGACGGCGGGAAATCGGGGTCATCAAAGCCATTGGGGGAACAGATTCACAGGTAATGTGGCTCTTTTTGGTGGAGGCGGCATCTTACGCGCTTTTAGGCGCCATGATCGGTATTCTTTCCGGCCAGGGAATGATCGGGCTTGCGAAAAACTTCATCGGGATGGAGGCAACCCTTGAATTTTCAACGGCGCTGCTCACCGCTATCGCCGCCGTGGGCATCGGCTTATTCTTCGGCGCGGCCCCCGCTTGGAAGGCGTCCAAATTGCTGCCAGTGGCAGCGCTTAAGCAAGATTAGTAAAAATGACCCTATCAATTTGGACGGTTTTTGACCGCCGTGTACATCGTGAACAAACTGAAAGATTAAAGTTTGTTAAATTGACCAATTCCATTTTGGTGGGTTTATGGCTATAATGAACATATCAAATGTGCGCTGGGGTAAAAGTGTGTATAGCCCCGTACACCTTATTTAAAGGAGGAAGATCGATATGTCCAGTGTAACCCTAAACCATATCTACAAAATCTACGCAGGTGGCGTGACCGCTGTAAGTGATTTTTGCTTGGACATCGAAGACAAAGAATTTATCGTGTTAGTTGGCCCTTCCGGCTGCGGTAAATCCACCACCCTGCGCATGGTTGCAGGTCTGGAAGAAATTTCCGAAGGCGAACTGTACATCGGCGAAAAGCTGGTGAACGACGTTGCTCCTAAGGATCGCGACATCGCCATGGTGTTCCAGAACTACGCTCTGTATCCTCACATGACTGTTTACGATAACATGGCTTTCGGCCTGAAGCTGCGCAAAACCCCTAAGGACGAAATTAAACGCCGGGTGGAAGAAGCTGCTCGCATCCTGGACATCAGCCACCTATTAAACCGTAAGCCCAAGGCTCTGTCCGGCGGCCAGCGCCAGCGTGTTGCTCTTGGCCGCGCTATCGTGCGTGAACCTAAGGTCTTCCTCATGGACGAACCGCTTTCCAACTTGGACGCTAAGCTCCGTGTTGCCATGCGTACCGAAATTACCAAGCTGCATCAGCGCTTGCAGACCACCTTCATCTACGTTACTCACGACCAGACCGAAGCCATGACCATGGGTTCCCGTATCGTGGTTATGAAGGACGGTTTCGTGCAGCAGGTAGATACCCCCCAGAACCTCTACGATTATCCCGTGAACCAGTTCGTAGCAGGCTTCATCGGCAGCCCCCAGATGAACTTCTTCAACGTTGCCCTTTCCAAGGAAGGCAAAGACGTTGTGGCTTCCTTTGGCCAGAACAAAATCGTTGTTCCCGCTGGCAAGATTGCTAAGTTCACCGACGAATCCTATATTGGCAAAGAAGTCGTGCTGGGTATCCGTCCCGAAAACATTCATGATGGCGAAGCCGTGTTGAGCACCTATGCTGATGCTGCCATCGACGTAAATGTAGAAGTAACCGAGCTCATGGGCGCTGAAACCTATCTGTACATGCGGACAACCGGTAAGGATGAGAACATCATCGCCCGCGTTGATCCCCGCTCCTCCAGCCGCGCTGGTAGCCAGATCAAGGTTGCGTTCGATGTGAACCACCTCCACTTCTTCGATAAGGAAACCGAGAAGAGCATTCTGAACCGCTAAGTTTATGTTGCTGAAAAGGGTTCCTCTGTAGGTTAAACCTTTGGTCACCCACATCGAAAACCCTTTTGAGTCACATGGGAATTAGTATAAAAAATCCCGAAGGCATTGCCTTTGGGATTTTTATGTTCTTCTGCCTATGCTGATTATTGGACGACGTGATATAATATGAGGGGCAACGGTCAAATAGTCAACGGATAAATAAGTGGCATTATAGGAAGGAAAAGCGGTAAGTTAGGCTGTTTGGGGGGAGAACAGGCATTGTATGCCTTGCGGTTACATATAGAATTTGGTATGATGGGGTAACAAGTAAGGGGGGCAGGTTATGTTCGACCAATTTTATAATATGATCATAAAGGATGGGGCGTATATCACAATTTTCAAAGGCCTTAAAACCACGCTGGTGATCTCGGTCTTTGGTTTGTTTTTCGCTACCATGGTAGGGGCGGTTTTATGTGCCATGTCCCGTTCGCGCAGCCGCATGGTGAGGGGAATCGAACGGCTTTATACAGTGGTTATGCGGGGCACGCCGGTATTGATGATTTTAATGCTCTTATTTTACGTGATTTTTGCCAAGAGCCGGATGGATGCTTCTATTGTGGCTGTTATCGGATTTTCTTTGAACACAGGGGCCCATATTGGGGAAATTATGAAATCGGCCATGAATGCGGTAGATCAGGGCCAGGTGAACGCCGCGCGGACCCTGGGCTTTTCCGCGGTGGGAGCGTTTTTTAATGTAACATTGCCCCAGGCAGTCATCTTCGCCCGGCCGGTTTACCAAAACGCTATTATCAACCTGGTGCAGTGGACAAGCGTGGTGGGCTACATCACCATTGCAGATCTGACCCGGGTGGTTAACAACCTGGGTGCCCGCCATGCCAAGCCCTTCTTTGCCATGTTCGTGGGCATCGTGCTGTATTTGGCTATTGCAGCGGTGATCAACGGTATATTTAGATTAACCGAAAACAAAAGGAGGCCGGTGCAATGATCCAAGTAAAAAACCTTTGCAAGGCCTTTGGCAGCCTGCAGGTATTAAAGGATGTCAGCGTCACCATTGAAAAAGGCGAAGTCATTTCTATTATAGGCCCTTCCGGTACGGGCAAGAGCGTGTTTTTGAACTGCTTAAACGGGCTGATTAGGCCAGACGGCGGACAGGTATTCATCGATGGGGTGGATATCACCGATAAAAAGAACAACATTAATGAAGTACGCAAAAAAATGGGCATGGTGTACCAGAACTTCAATTTGTTTTCCCATATGACGGTGCTGGAAAACATTATTCTGGCGCCCATGAAAATTTTGAAGCTTTCCCGGAAGGAAGCTACGGAAAAAGCCATGGAACTACTGGAGCTGGTTTGCTTAACAGAAAAGGCGGATGTATACCCGGCTTCCTTATCTGGCGGACAAAAGCAGCGTATTGCCATTGCCCGTGCCATGGCCATGGAACCGGAGATTATTCTGTTCGATGAACCTACCTCTGCCCTGGACCCCACCATGGTAGGGGAAGTGTTGGCGGTTATCCGTTCACTGGTTCCGAGAAAAATTACCATGGTGATCGTTACCCATGAAATGGAATTTGCCCAGGAGGTGGCCAACAGGATTTTCTATATGGACGAAATGGGCATATACGAGCAGGGCACCCCCCAGGCCATTTTCGGCGCCCCTCAACGGGAAAAAACCAAGGCGTTTATCGGCAAGCAAAAGACCTTTACCTTTACCGTTACCTCTAAAAGCTTCGACTTTCTGGGCCTTTGCTCCCAACTGGATCGCTTCTGCCTGAAATATCGTATCGATGTAAAAACAACACGGTATTTGAATCTGCTAATCGAAGAAATGCTGTATTTTCTTTTAAATAATGGTGTGATGCCGGATATTGGCTTGGAAGCGGCCTATTCCGAAAAGAGCAAGCAGGTGCAACTGACCTTCACCTACGGTGGCAAAGAATATAATCCCTTGGCAGATGAAAACGATGATTTGGGCCTTACCCTGGTGCGTTCCATTTCAAAAGAAACAGGCTATGCATTCCATAGCACAAATACCCTGATACTGCATATTTAAGGAGCAAACGAAATGAAAAAAGCTTTGGCGATGACCCTGGCTCTTTTACTGCTGGTTGGCTGTGCAGCTGCGCTGGCGGAAGGTAATGTGCTTGTAATGGTGAACTTTCCCGCGGAGGTGCCTTCGGATACGAGGGAATTTGTGCGCCAGCATATGGAATATGGCGAGGTGCTTTTGGTGCCGGGCTTTTCGGAAGTGATTGCTGCGTTGACGGGCGGCCGGGCAGACATGAGCATTATGGCGGCTTATACCGGCTCCTATGCGGTTCAATGCAATCAGGAACTGGGCATGCAGGCGCTGCCTATTCTGCCTATGAATTTCCACATGATTCTACGTAGCGCGGATACTGCCCTCTATGAAAGCGTAAACCAGGCCCTAAAGCAGCTTGTGGCTGCCGGGGTGTTGGAAGCGCGTTACCAAGAGCAGGTGATCAACTTTCGTGAGGAAGATGCGGAGCAGGCGGATGTGCTGGACAAGGGCAATTACGAAAAAACCTTGCGGGTAGGGGTAAGCGGCGATATGCCGCCTATGGATTTTATCAACGCTGCTGGCCAGCCGGCTGGCTACAATGTAGCGGTGCTATATGAAATGGAAAAGCTCTTAAAAATGAATATCGAAACCGTGATCGTACCCTCAGAAGCCAGATATCAGGCGCTTTTAAGTGAAAAGATCGATGTGTTTTTCTGGCACACCGGTTATGTGGAAATGCCGGAAGAGATCATAGCCACGGAAGTATACGCCAGGGACGACGCTTGTTTGGTAACACGCAGTGAATTCCAATGAGTTTATGGCTCTGGCAATAGAGCAGGCCCAAGAGGCCATGGTTCAGGGGGAAGTGCCGGTAGGCGCGGTGATCGCCCGGGCAGGCAAGGTGCTGGCTGCCTGCCATAATCAGCGTGAGCAGGAGGGAAATCCCCTTGCCCATGCGGAGTTGCTGGCGCTGAAAAAAGCCGCCCAGGTGCTGGGTGACTGGCGGTTTTCAGATTGTGAACTCTATGTAACCCTGGAACCCTGCCCTATGTGCGCGGGGGCGTTGCTGATGGCGCGGATGGGCAAGATTGTCTTCGGGGCCTACGATGAAAAGCAGGGCTGTTGCGGTAGCGTGTATCTTCTGCCCATGGACCCGGCCCTGAACGGCCAAGGTATGGTGATCGGCGGGGTAATGGAAGAAAAATGCCAGGAGCTTTTAACGGCCTTCTTTCAAAACAAGCGAAAGAACGTCTAAGGTTTTTTCCATGTCTGCCAAAGTGCCAATGGAAACCCGCAAATAGGGGGCGATTCGGGGAGCGCTAAAGTGGCGCACCAGAATTCCACGGGATTTAAGGCCATCCTTTACCCAAGCGGCATTTTCTTCATCCGCCTTCACAAACACAAAATTCGTACTGCTGGGGACAATATCAAGCCCCAGCTTTTTGCATCCCTCGCTGAAATGTTCCCGGGCGGCTATGATCTTTTTGGTGGTTTCCAAGGTGTATTCTTCGTCTAAAACTGCTTCCCGGGCGGCGGCCTGGGCCAGCCAATCCAAGGGATAGCTGTTAAAAGAATCCTTCACCCGGTTTAAAGCGCCGATCAATTCTTTACTTCCAATAGCATAGCCTACCCGCATACCGGCCAGACCGTGGGATTTGGAAAAGGTGCGCACGATTAACAGATTATCGTATAGTGGCAAAAGAGGCAGGGCGTTTGACTGGGCAAAAGCGGCATAGGCTTCATCTACCAGCATAATCTGGCCATGCTCCCAGGTGTGTTTTAGAAGGGCTTCAACCTCTGCGGTTTCAAGAAGCTTGCCTGTAGGCGCATTGGGGTTGGCCAAGGCGATGGCGGCGCCTTTATGCATGGCGGCTGTGTCTACAGAAAAATCGCTTTTCAAGGGGATGGTTTGATAATCCACGCCGAAAAGCTTTGAGTAGGTAGGGTAGAAGGAATAAGTGATATCTGGCGAAATCAGCTTTTTTCCTGCGAAAAAGGCGGCAAAAGCCAAAGCCAGCGCTTCATCGGAACCGTTGGCGCAAAAAACGTTTTCTTCCTGCACGCCATTGACTTTAGCGATGGCCTTGGAAAGGGCGGTTGAATTCATGTCTGGGTAAAGGCGCAGGTTCTGCGCAGCGTCCATGATAGCTGCCAGCGCTCTGGGGCTGGGGGGATAAGGGTTTTCATTGGTGTTGAGCTTAATATAGCGTTGATCCTTAGGCTGTTCCCCGGCAGTATAAGGCGTTAGGTTTTGTGCCAAAGGGCTTAAGTACATGCTTGATAACCCCCTCAAAGATCTTGAAATCCATCATAACATGAAGCATTTCCCTTGTAAATGCGAAATTTCGCAGAATAGGGCTGGTTTTAGAGCGGGTTTTCATGTATAATAATTTGAAAATGATCGGGGAGGGGAAGCTATGGAGATTCGTACCATTGTAACGGATTGCGATGACACCCTTCTGACCGATGATCTGGCTATCACCCCTTTTACCGTGAAGGTGCTTAAGCGTGCCCACGAAAAAGGCATCCGGGTGATTCTGGCCAGCGGAAGGGCGGCGGCATCCATACTGCCCTTTGTGAAGTCCCTCGGCTTCAAGGACCCATATATTGCTTGCAACGGCGCTGTCATCATGAATGGGGAAAACTTCACACCCATGGATGAAGTGCTGTTTTCCGTTCCTACGGCTAAAAAATGCGCCAGGTTTTTTAAAGAAGCGGGCATGTATGCCCAGTTCTATTCGGGGGATTATTTCTATTATAGCCATGAAGGCGGGTTCAATAAGGCCTACTCGCGGGATACGAAAATGCAGGGTCAACTGGCGGGGGATTTGGAAAACGCCATTGAGAAGCCTATTTCCAAGCTTCTGGGGATGGATACGGCGGCAAATGTGGCCAAAGCTTATGAAGAAGCCAAAGCCCAATTGGGAGGCGAAGCCTCCATCACCATGAGCAAGCCCTATTTTCTTGAAATGAACCCCTTAGGAGCCACTAAGGGTGAAGCACTTAACAGGCTAAGCCATATCATGGATATTAACCCGGAAACCACCATGGCCTTTGGGGATAGCTTAAATGATCTATCCATGCTTGCCTGGGCTAAATACGGTGTGGCCATGGCAAATGCCCGGGAAGAAGTTAAAAGCGCGGTCTCCCTTCATTGCGCAAGCAATAGGGAAGACGGCGTTGCTCGTATGATAATGACCCACGTTCTTAAGGAGGACATCACATGATCTTGGCATCGGATTTTCAAAGCGCCCTTTCACTGACGCTGTTATCTCCCTCTACCAAAGAGGAATGGGATATTACCACCACCGACTTAAACCGCCCCGGCATGCAGTTTTGCGGTTTCTATGAGTATTTTGCCTATGAGCGCCCTCAGGTGATCGGCAAGGTGGAAATGACTTATTTAGAGGAACTGGAAGAAGCGCCCCGCCGGGAAATGCTTAAAAAGTATTTTTCCTACGATATGCCTTGCGTAATTATTTGCCGGGGTATGATTCCGCCTAAAGATTTATTGGATGAGGCCCACAAATCCAATGTGGCGGTGTACCAAAGCAACATGGTCACCACCAGACTCTCCTTTATTGCTATCAACTACTTAAACCGCTGCCTGGCCCCCAGGGTGACAAGGCACGGGGTGCTGGTGGACGTCTATGGCATTGGCGTTTTAATCACTGGTGAAAGCGGCGTGGGCAAGAGCGAAGCGGCGCTGGAGTTGGTTAAGCGTGGGCACCAATTGGTGGCCGACGATGTGGTGGATATCTGCCGGGTGTCCGAAGACAGGCTCACCGGCGAAGCACCGGAGATGGTACGCCATTTTATGGAAATCCGCGGTATTGGCATTATCGATATCCGTGCCATGTACGGCGTAGGTTCGGTTATTGTAAATAAGAGTATCGATTTGGTCATGCACATGGAGAAATGGGTGGAGGGCAAAGAGTACGACCGCCTGGGTCTTACGGAAGAATACACCACGATTTTAGGGGTAGATGTGCCTCACCAGATTATGCCTGTACGCCCTGGCCGAAATTTGGCCATTATTATCGAAGTTGCGGCCCGGAACCTAGGCCTTAAGCGGCTGGGTTACTCTGCGGCCCATGAACTGGACCGCCGCCTGAATGAAATGATTTTACGAAACTCCATGCAGTCCCAGGAATAAGGAGGATACATAAATGTTATACATTGGCGTTGATTTAGGCGGTACCAACATTGCTGTGGGCGTAGTGGATGAAAAGGGCAATACCATTGCCACGGCTTCTACCCGTACCCTGGCTAAACGGCCTTACCAGGAAGTGATCAGGGATATGGGCAGGTGCGCTCTGGAAGCCCTTAAAAAGAGTGGACATGACCTGGATGAGGTTCATTCCATCGGTGTGGGGATCCCTGGTGTGGCCAACCCCGAAACCGGTGTGGTGGTTTTTTGCACCAACCTGGGCTGGCACGATGTCCCTTTGCGAGACGAGCTTCAAAAAATGATTAACAAGCCTGTTTTTATCGATAACGATGCCACAGTGGCTGGCCTTGCGGAAAGCCTTTTTGGCGGCAGCGCGGGCACCCATTCCAGCGTGTTTATTACTCTGGGTACGGGCGTTGGCGGCGGGATTATTATCGAAGGGAAGCCTTGGAGCGGCTTTCATGGTATTGGCAGCGAAATTGGACATATTACCCTTGTGGCGGATGGGGATATGTGCACTTGCGGCAAGGCAGGCTGCCTGGAGCGGTACTGCTCGGCGACAGCCATTGGCCGTATGGGCCGTGAAGCCATGAAGAATCATCCCGAATCTCTCATTGCGGCCAATTGCGGCGGCAATCCGGATAAAATGAACGCAAAGGTGGTGATTGACGCGGCTAAAGCAGGGGATCAAGTAGCTTGTGAAGTGTTTAACAGCTACATTAAGTATCTGGCTTTGGCGATCAATACCATTATTTCCTTTTTCGATCCCGAAGTAATCGTTTTAGGCGGCGGCGTCAGCGCGGCAGGACCTTTCCTGTTGGAAGCCATTAATCGCGAGCTGCCAAAGTATATTTTGTTTAAAACCTTGCCTTATGCCAGAATTGAATTGGCGAAGCTTGGCCCTGGTGCGGGCATCGTTGGCGCGGCCATGTTAGGCAAGTAAGAGAGGATAGATATTATGACCATCCATGATTTGTATCACCAAGATAGATTAATTCCTATTGAGGGAATTACTCTGTCCGGCTGGGTACGTACCCTGCGGGACAGCAAGACCTATGCCTTTATCGAAATGAACGACGGCACGTTTTTCAAAAATGTGCAGATCGTGATGGAAGACGGCCAAACGGAAGATTTTAAAGAGGCTACCAAGATCACCCTGGGCAGCGCCATCGAAGTGACGGGCGATCTGATTCTTACCCCGGAAAACAAGCAACCCTTTGAAATTAAGGCGAAAAAGGTAATTGTGGTAGGCGCATGCGACGGGGATTACCCTTTGCAGAAAAAACGCCACACCTTCGAGTACCTGCGTACCCAGGCCCATCTTCGGGCACGGACTAACACCTTTTCCGCGGTATTCCGCATCCGCTCCCTGGCGGCGCAGCTGATTCATGAGTTCTTTATGAACAAGGGCTTTGTGTATACCCATACCCCCCTTATCACCACCAGTGACTGTGAGGGTGCAGGGGAAATGTTCCGGGTAACGACGCTGGATTTGAACAATCTCCCCAGAGACGAGAAGGGCAAGATCAAAGAAACTGAAGATTTTTTTGGCAAGCCCGCTTCCCTGACTGTTTCGGGCCAGCTAAACGGTGAAGCTTTCTGTATGGCATTTCGCAACATATACACGTTTGGTCCAACCTTCCGCGCTGAAAACAGCTTCACCCCACGCCATGCAGCAGAATTTTGGATGATTGAGCCGGAAATCGCATTTGCCGATCTTAACGACGATATGGCTCTGGCTGAAGAAATGATCAAATACGTTGTCCAAGGCGTTTTGAATCAGTTGCCTGAAGAAATGGAATTCTTAAACGCCTTTGTGGATAAGGAACTTCTTGCCCGCTTATCCCTTATTGCCACATCGGATTTTGCCCGCTGCTCCTATACTGACGCGGTAGAAATCTTGCAAGCCTCCGGCCAAACTTTTGAATACCCAGTTGCCTGGGGAGTTGATTTGCAAACCGAGCACGAGCGCTTCCTCACCGAAAAGCATTTTAAGAAGCCTGTTTTTGTTTATAACTATCCTAAGGATATTAAGTCCTTTTATATGCGCCTTAACGACGATGGCAAAACGGTTGCGGCAGCCGATCTGCTGGTTGCAGGCATTGGTGAGCTTGTTGGCGGCAGCCAGCGTGAAGAGCGGCTGGATTTGCTTAAAAAGCGTATGACTGAGCTTAAGATGGAGCTTGATCCCTACTGGTGGTACCTGGAGCTTAGCCGTTACGGCGGCTGTCCCCATGCGGGCTTTGGTCTGGGCTTTGAACGCCTGATCATGTACTTAACGGGTATGGCCAACATCCGCGATGTACTGCCCTTCCCGCGTACAACCGGGTCAGCTGATTTTTAAGAGGTAGAATAATGAAGGAACGTGTGGCTGTGGTGACAGGGGCTTCCAGTGGGCTGGGCCGTTATGCGGCATTGGCTCTGAAGAAGGGAGGCTATAAGGTCATCGCAGGCGCACGTTCTTTTTCATACCCGGAAAACCATCTGGGCCAGGGGATTCATTGTCTGCCCTTGGATGTGACGGACGATGAAAGCATGAAACGTTTTTTTGAAATAGCCCTGGAACAAAAGGTGGATATGCTGGTGAACTGTGCCGGGGTGCTGGTATTAGGTGCTTGCGAGGAGCTTTCGACTTCAGAATATCAGCGTGTAATGGAGACCAACTTTTTCGGCATGGTGCGGGCAATCCAAGGGATTCTGCCCCACTTTAGGCAAAACCGCGCAGGACGGATTGTGAATTTTTCCTCTATTAATGGGCTGCTGGGGATTCCCTTCCAAAGCGCGTATACGGCCTCCAAGCATGCCATTGAAGGATACAGCGAATGCCTACAAATGGAAGTAAAGCCTTTTGGTATTGAAGTGATGGTAGTAGAGCCAGGGGATCATCGGGGGGGCAGTGGCAAATACCGCGGGCAGCTAAATAAGGCTGACAGCCCTTATGGCAGAAATCAGAAAAGTGCCATCAGAGCCATTCAACGGGATGAAGCAAATGGCCTTGCTCCGCAAGCGCTGGGAGAAAAACTGGTAAAAGTCCTCAATAAAAAAAGGCTGCCCTTTCGCTTGCGTATAGCCAAAGGGGACCAGCACTTGGCAGCCATATTGCATAAACTGTTTCCAATCAAATGGTTATTTAGGATTTTATCCAAATATTATTTGAAATAGTGGTTTTCTTCTTTGGAAGAGTACGAGAAGCCTTTCTTCTTTCTTTAAAAAAGAGGAAAGGCTTCTCGTACTAGTACCTATTCTCTTACTTCATCAACCGAATCACGTTCCAGCTGGCGGCGGGAAGTTTGATGCCTTCATCCAGCTTCGGGGCGGCGGTGGCATGGGGGATGACGTTATCGGGGTTCGCGTCAGTGTTGACAGCCTTCATATCGTCATGGTGCATAACGGTGTGGGTCACGGTCTTGAATTCGCCAAAGGAGCGCAGATCACATTCTAAAAGAGCATCCTCGGCAAGATCACGGTTCACGGCGAAGATGGTTACATTGCCAGCTTCATCCTGGGTGGCGGCTACGTCTACCATGGGTACATCGGTATAGCGCTTGGTGTCGCTCTTGGGAGATTCCAGCTTAGGCAGGAGGGAAACCCCACGGCCATATTTGCTGGCGTCCATCAAGGGGTAATAGATGGTCTGGGCCCAGGCGGCGCCGCCTTCCTTGGTCATGATAGGGGCGATCACGTTCACCAGTTGGGCAAGACATGCGACCTTTACACGATCCGCATTGCGCAGGAAGGTAATGAGCATCAGGCCTACTAAGAGGGCATCTTCGAAGTTGTAGATGTCTTCCAACAGGTGCAGGGCAGTGCCCCAGGGCTCGTTTTTGTACAGGTCCTGGTCCTGGTCATGGGAGTGGTACCACACGTTCCATTCGTCAAAGGAGAGATGCACCTTTTTCTTGGAGTGCTTCTTGCCCTTAATAGTATCGCAGATGGAAACCACGGTCTTGATAAAATCGTCCAAATCCATAGAGGAAGCAAGGAAATCCGGGGTATCGTTATGAGGGTTGCCGTAGTAGCGATGGAGGGAAACATAATCGATGTTGTCGTAGCACTGATCCAGCATTTCGTATTCCCACTGGCCGAAGGTGGCCATCTGGGAGGAGGAAGAGCCGCAGGCCACCAGTTCGATGGAATTGTCAACCCATTTCATCATCTTGGCGGCTTCGTTGGCGGTGCGGCCATATTCGTAGGCGGTTTTCGCGCCCATCTGCCAGGGGCCATCCATTTCGTTGCCCAGGCACCACAGCTTGAAGTTCAACGGGTCTTTGGCGCCATTCTTGGCCCGCAGATCAGACCAATAGGTGCCTGAGGTGTGGTTGGCGTATTCTACGGCATTGCGGGCTTCATCGGGGCCACGGGTGCCCAGGTTGACTGCGTACATGACTTCCGTGCTGGCCTTTTTCGCCCAATCGGCAAACTCGTGCATACCAACTTCGTTGGTTTCGGTGGTCTTCCAGGCCAAATCCAGGCGGCGGGGGCGATCCTTCTTAGGGCCGATGGAATCTTCAAAATTGAAGCCGGAAACGAAATTGCCGCCGGGATAGCGGGTTACAGGCACGTCCAGCCTTTTCACCAGATCGATAACGTCTTTGCGGAAGCCCTGCTCGTCGGCCATGGGGTGGCCGGGTTCGTAAATGCCGGTGTATACCGCACGGCCCAGATGCTCGATAAAAGAACCATAGATGCGCTTATCGATGGAGGAAATGATATAGTCCTTGTCCAGAATCAGCTTAGCCTTTTTCATGTTAATGGGAACTCCTTTTTATTTTTTCTTTTGGCCATAATAGGCGTTTGCACCGTGCTTGCGCAGGTAGTGCTTGTCCAGCAATTCTTGCTGCATAGGGCCCGCATCCGCGCCCTTTATGCTCATAACATGCCAGGCCATCATGGAAACCTCTTCTAAAACCACGGCGTTGTGGACGGCTTCCATAGGGTCCTTGCCCCAGGTAAAGGGGCCGTGGCTGTCCACCAGTACAGCTGGGATAGCGGCGGCGTTAAGGCCTTGGAACCGTTCCACGATAACGTTGCCGGTTTCTTTTTCATACTCTGAGTTGATTTCTGTTTCTGTCATCCGGCGGGTACAGGGAATCTCACCGTAGAAATAATCCCCATGGGTGGTACCAAGGGCAGGCACCCCTTTGCCCATTTGGGCGAAAATGGTGGCCCAGCGGCTATGGGTATGTACCACGCCGCCTAAAGAGGGGAAGGCCTTGTATAGGACAAGGTGAGTAGCCAGGTCGGAAGAGGGGTTTAAATCCCCCTCAACCGTCTTGCCATCCATATCTACAACCACCATGTCGTTTACCGTCATGTGGTCGTATTCCACCCCCGAGGGCTTGATAACCACCAGTTCACGTTCCCGGTCAATACCGGAAACATTGCCCCAGGTGAAGGTGATCAGGCCATATTTGGGTAGGAGCAGGTTTGCTTCGAAGACTTGCTGTTTTAATGCTTCTAACATGCCCTTATCTCAACTTCCAAGCAAGGTCGTTAAGGAACAGCTGCTGTTTCAGGCCCTGGGCAGTGGTTTCTCTGCCAATGTGCACATATTCAATACCCATAATCTCGGCCCAGTCTTCCATCATTTCAGCGGTGACATCGTAGGAGAAGACGGTGTGGTGAGCACCGCCGGCCAGAATCCAGCATTCGCAGCCGGTCTTAAAATCGGGCAGGCCTTTCCACATGACACGGGCCACAGGTAGGTTGGGCATGGTCAGGGTGGGATCAACCGCTTCCACATCCTGCACGATCAGGCGCAGACGGCCGCCCATATCCACCAGGGATGCCACGATGGCAGCGCCCTTGTGGCCCTCGAACACCAAGCGGGCCGGGGCTTCGCGATCGCCGATCCCCAGGGGATGCACCTCGATCTTGGCACGGCCTTTGGCTAAGGAGGGGCAAACCTCCAGCATGTGTGCGCCTAAAGAAAGCTCGTTACCCTTTTCTAGATCGTAGGTATAATCTTCCATAAAGGCAGTACCGCCGGTTTTGCCTTCGGCCATGGCCTTCATAATACTTGTCATGGCGGAGACCTTCCAATCGCCTTCGCCGCCGTAGCCGTAGCCCTGAGCCATGAGGTCCTGGGAGGCCAGACCGGGTAACTGCTTCATGCCGTGCAAATCTTGGAAGGTGTTGGAAAAGGCCTTGCAGCCATTGGCATCCAGCATTTTTTTGATGGCGATTTCTTCCAGGGCCTGGTAACGGACCGTGGCGATATCGTCGGTGGCAAAATCGTATTTTTCTTTGTATTCAGCCATTTGGGCATCAATTTCCGCTTCGGTTACAGCGTTCATTACATTAACCAAATCGCCTACGGGGAAAGTGTTTACCTGCCAACCCAGCTTCAGCTGCACTTCAACCTTGTCGCCTTCGGTAACAGCCACTTCGCGCATGTTATCCCCAAAGCGCATTACCTTTAGATCACGGCTGAACAGGGCCCCCACAGCGCTGCGCATCCAGTTGGCCAGCTTTTCTTTTACTTCTGCGTCTTCCCAGTAGCCAACAACGATCTTCCGGGCCAAACGCATCCGGGCGCCGATGAAGCCATGCTCACGATCGCCGTGGGCGGACTGGTTCAGGTTCATGAAATCCATATCGATGCCCTCGTTGGGGATATTGCGGTTAAACTGGGTGTGCAAATGGCAGTAGGGCCTTTGCAGAATGGAGAAGCCGCGAATCCACATCTTGGAGGGGGAGAAGGTGTGCATCCAGGTGATTACGCCCGCGCACAGGGGATCGTGGTTGGCAGCTTGCATGATGTCGAAGATCGCCTCCGGGGTGACGGCGATGGGCTGCAAAACCACCTTGCAGGGCAGGGACTTGGAATCGTTCCAGCCCTTGACCATGATTTCGGCGTGCTGGGCTACCTGCTTTAAGGTTTCGTCACCGTAAAGATCCTGGGAACCCACTACGAACCAAAAGGAATACTGATTGAGAATAGGCATGAAGAAAAATCCCCTTTCAAAAAATCGTGTTTATCTTTAACCGCCGGTGCGGTTGAAGGCTTAGGTATAATGCATTCTTACGGTGATGTCTTGCTGGTAGTTGCCGAAGTTGCGGCCATAGATGGTGAGCCCGCCTGCATTTTTCGCGTCTTTAGGTGCGGTAATGCGCAGCCTTAAGGGACTGCCGTAGGGGATGTTTAGATCGCTTAGCTTCACATCGGAAAATTTTTGTCCGTCTACATAAGTGCCGGAACGGTTAATGGTGATCAGCTTAAATAACCCGTGCTGGTTCCAGTGGCGGTTCCACCAATCCGGGGTGTAGATGCCCTTAGAGGCGCCAAAATCTGCCGGACTGGTCCAGGTGCAGATGTCTTTGTCGCAGAGTGAAAAGGTGATATCGCTGGGCCAATCTTCAGATGAGCCGGGAGATTCGGAGCCTAGCTCCATGGAAAGCTGAATTTCTACCAGGCTTTGGCCAGGCTCTAAGAAGTTGGGCAGCATGTATTCCAAATACCCATAGCCAAGCCACACGATGCCCGCGTTTACCCGGTCGGGAGAAAAAAAGTACATAGGGTTATCCACCACGCCGATGATATGATCTGCCGTGGCCAGGCCGCAGGTTGGGAAGACCTCATGAACGGTGTATTGTCCAACGCCGATTTCTGTTTCATAGACGTTAATATCCCGCCGAAGGGGTACCGGGTCGATGAGAATACGGTCTTCCAGCGCGGAACAAATCTTTTGCACCCCGTGCTTGCCACTGCCTGCTGCAATGCTTACAAGCCCCGCATCTTCCAGGGCCTTGATCTGCGGCGTCAGCGCTCCGCCGGTAATGCCCAGCTTTTCGGATATCTCCGCCATGGGCAAAGGGCCTTGATCGTACAATAGCTCCAGTATGGCGATCCGGGTTTGGGAGCCAAGCGCCTTGAACAGCGGCATCCCATCCTTTAAGGAATGAATGTGCAGCATAGTCGGCCTCGCGATTCAAAATTTCATAGCTAGATTATAACATAGTCTGGTTGAAAAAGGAAGGGTTATTTTAATAAATTCTTATTTAATTAGGGATTTGCAAAAGTAAACAGGTTAATGGTACAATGGAGCCAGAAATGGAGGGTCATATTATGTCGTTAGAACAGGCAATTGGCCGTTTTTTGAAAAAGCTTGAAAGAAACCAGGTGAATATGCATGGTTTTATGCTGATGCATAAAGGCGAAGTGGTATCGGAAGGGTTCTGGGCACCCTTTACAAAGGATACGCCCCACCGAATGTTTTCCGTTGGCAAAAGTGTTACATCTCTTCTAATTGGCATTTTAGAAGGGGAGGGAAAACTCCGGCTTTTAGATAAGATCATGGATTATTTCCCGGACAAGTGCCCCGCTGAAATGGATGCGCATATTGCCGCCATGACCATTGAAGACATGCTGAAAATGGCCACGGCTCATAAATTTACCTCCTATAAATGTGTCAAGGAGGACGATTGGACGTCCACCTTCTTTACAGTGCCCGCCTCCAACGCCCCTGGGATGGTGTTTGCGTATGATACCTCTTCCAGCCATACCCTTTCGGCATTGATTCAGCGGCTTACAGGCATGAGCCTGCTGGACTATTTTAAAGAAAAGCTTTATAACCCCCTTGGTATGACAAGCAAGGTGCGCTGGCTTACCGATCCGGTGGGCGTGTGCCAGGGCGGTTCGGGGCTGATTTTATCCCCGGCGGATTTGATGAAATTGGCTGCTTGCGTTATGAGGGGTGGGGATGGGCTGATTCCAGAGGACTATATTAAAAGGGCCACGGTCAAGCAGATCGATACCCTTTTAAATCCCTTGCGGGAAGAGCGCTTCGGTTATGGTTACCAATTCTGGCGCACAAGAGAAAACGGCTTTTGCATGTACGGCATGGGGGGCCAGTTTGCTTTAATGCTGCCGGACAAGGCGCTTATTTTGGTGACCATTGCCGATACGCAAATGCACACGGGTGGCAATCAGGATTTGTTCGACGCTTTTTTTGAAGAAATAGTCCCTTATGTGGATTCATGGGCTGTGGAGAAGCTGACGCCCCTGGAGCTTAACATGAAACCCATTGAAAACAGTGGGCAATTTGAAGAATACCCAGAAAACGCATATGGTTTTGAAAACTTTATCTTTGAACAGGCGCGGCTTGCAAAAGGTGAATTTCAGTATATAATGGACGGCAAATTGTGCGTCCTGCCTTTTAATGTGGGAGCGGTGAAGGCGGCGAAGCTTCCCGGCACAAGTGAACCCTGCCTTGTTACGGCCGGTTTTATTGCGCCCGGCCAATTTCTTATGAATGTCCATATCATAGGGGATACCCCTTGCGGGTTCAATCTTTTATGCGTGTTTAACCAATTGGAAATGACCATTAAAATGCGAAGCGTGTCCGATCCGATTAGCACAAAATATGATGGCGTTTCCACCGGCGGGGCAATTTAACAATGTATAAAGTGAACATATTCGCGCCATAATACGTTTGTATATAGTAGACCCAAGTTAAAGGAGTCGATTCAATGGCGAATAGGTTTAAGCAAATAACCCTGATGATAATGATTCTGGCACTGCTGATCCCTGGTCCCGCCTTGGGCCAGGAGCTGAAAAACATCCCTGTAAATGGGCCACAAATGCTCCGTGTATGGCTGGACCGGTTAAAGCTGACCGACAGGCTGGATATGGTCATCGACGGGATTTATGGGGTGACAGACGCCAATGGCACGTTAATGGTGTTTCCCAAAGGCAGCGAGCTGGTGGTTCTTATGCAGGAAGGAAATCTGATGCTGTATTTCCAGGGCATGAGCTTGAACGCTGGACCCAGCTTGAATTTTAAGCGCTATGAAGATGAAACAGGCCAGACGGGCGCTCTAAAGCTGGCTGCCGGGAGCAATTTGTACCAGGGCGATCTGAAATTAACCGCAGGCGACAGCATTCAAGCTGTTTTAACCATCCACGTAGAGGATTATCTATGCGGTGTGGTTCCCTACGAAATGAGCAATTCCTTCCCCATTGAAGCCCTGAAGGCGCAGGCCATTACAGCCAGGACATACGCCATGAAAAAGGCTGGCAGCAATAGGGATTACGATTTGGTGGATACCACCAACGATCAGGTTTTCATGGGCAAGAATCCGCAAAATACCAACGCTTTTAAAGCCATTGAGGAAACCCGCGGCATCGTGGCTTATTACGATGGAAAGTTGGCCAATTGCTATTATACGGCCTCCAACGGCGGGCAAACGGAAAAAGCATCCCACGTATGGGGAGGCAGCGATTTGCCCTACTATGCCTATGTGCTGGATGAATACGATGTGAAAAACAGCAAATCTGTGGTGAAGAAGCTTACCGTTGATAAGTATTCGCCGGATTTTAGCGAAAGCGCCATCGGGGTGATGCTGCCGCAGTTAAAAAGTGCATTGGAAGCTCAGGGTTTATTGGTAGAGGCACCCCACGTGCGTATTGAACGGGCGGAGAACTTGGCTATTTCCACGCCCATGTATGAAGGATCGCTGATCATGACGGAATTGAGCATGGATGTGGTGGTTTCTGGCCAGAAAATTCTGGGAGCCATTTTACCTGCCGTAGTTTCGCAGGATGATGGAGAAGAGGAGCTGACGCTGTTTGCTACTTTGTCGCCTACTGCTACCCCTAGCCCTACGCCCGAGGCAGAGAATATTTTCATGCAAATAACGCCGGAACCTACCCCGGAGCCTATTGTATATTCTGATTATATTACCATTCATGATCCCATTCATATCACGCTTAAAATCTTCCCTGATTTGGATAACGCGCTGGGCTTGTCTATTAATTCCTCAGAAAATGAGATTATGACACTGGAAAAGACAGAGGGCGGGTATGTGCTGTACTCCAGGCGGTATGGCCACGGGGTGGGCATGAGTCAGCGGGGTGCTGAATATATGGCTGGGGAAGCGGGCAAGACCTATAAGGAGATAATGGATTTTTATTATCCCGGGGTGCAATTGGTGCAGTACAGTGAAAACACGGCGGATTTAACCACCCTTAATCCATCGGTCTTGGAAACACCAGGGCCTGCAGCCACGCCGACGCCTAAGCCCACCCTGGTGCCTGTAACAGAAACGCTGCCGGCGGGAGCCTGGTATGCCAAGGTGACGGGGATTGAAGACAACTCCTGGCTGAACTTAAGACAAGAGCCGAACATGGATGCGCCGGTGGTGATGCGGCTATATAAAAATCAGCGGTTAATCGTGCTTGAAAAGTGCCAGGAAGAGGGCTTCGTAAAAGTGAAAAACGACGAAGGGGAAGGCTATGTGGTAGAAAGCTTCCTAACGAAGGAGTAAAAAGGGGCTGTGGCAACAAGAGTTGGGATACATAAGGGATTTCATCCCTTATGCGGGAGTCGGGGAGTGAAACGAGCGATGCATTAGCAGCGCGACGATTGAATGACCGGATCAGAACCCACCGTGCCCATTGAAATCTAAAAAACAGAACCCAGGTCAAGGAAGCGTTAGCGGCCCTTGACCTGGGTATTGTTTTTACCTTCGATAGGTTACGTTGGGTTTCCCCCAAACCCATTCAAGGGTTACCACCCTTGAAAACCCCTTATTCTTACTGCAATAGCCCCTTTTTATCCCATATAAACCGCGTTGGAAACCATGGCGATCATTGGCGGCAGGCCTGGAGCGTATACCCGTTCCACCTGGGCGCGAACAAAGATATCCGCTTTTTCATAGCGGCGGGAAAGACTTGCTTCTTTGCTATTTTCCCCACATACAATGCGTTCTGCCCCACTTGCTGTTAGTAGCTGTAAAACATCGCCAGGATTCAAATTAAAGAATCGGAACGTTAATGCCATTTCTGGCATAACAGCTGTGCCCAACGCAGGCTCGCCGTTTTCAGCCGTGATATCCACCCCCGGCCCACCAGGCAAGTAGGAAAGGTAACCGCTTCCCGACCGGATAGCCCCTATAATATCATCAGCCTCCCGGGATAAGGCATACACGCATTGACAGGGCATACCCACGCTGCCTAAAAGGCCTGGGCCGTGATAATCACTCCCACCGGTTATGGGCAGGCGCAGCCCCTTACACAAAAGCATGTGCCACCAGCCAATGGCCCGCATGTTTCTTTCGCTCATGACCCCGTTCCAAACCTCTATCCCGTCAAAAGGAACATCAAAGCCCCATTCCCAGGGTACCAGAGGGCAAAAGGGGTGGTTTAAAACCACGAAAGCGCCCCTTGTTTGTGCCTGTTTTAAAAGGAGCTGGGTTTCTTCAAGGCTGCGGGTATCATATCTTAACGTAAAGGGCTTGTTCACACCCAATAACCCTGCGTGCCCTTTATAATGGGTCCATTCACAGCCAGGCAGAATGGTTAACCCGGGCAGGAAGGGCAAAGCATCGTTGTTATGGGTGTTGTTGTGATCTGTGATGAACAAAAAATCCAGGTTTTGCTGTTTGGCTAAAACGGCGGAATCTAAAATGCTGCCCTTGCCGTCGGACGCGGTGGTATGTACGTGGGTATCCCCGCAAAAAAGCCGGCGGGATTTTTCTCTGATATCTACCTGGCAGGTTACGGTAAGCCCATGCTCCGGCACATGGTACGCCCCTAAAAGTATCTCCCATCGGCCAACTTGGATAGGCATATTTTTAAACCCGTCGGCGCTGCCTAAGGGAGATATCCATACATGTTTCCGGGTGGAACCAGAGGCGCCTACCAGTTCCCCTTGAGGCCCATATACCGCAAGGTCGACGCAGGCGTTTTCTTTTTCGTAATCGTAGTAAATATCAAGCCCTTCGGCCTGAATTTCCATTTCAAAATACAGGGACAAATATTGCCGCTGCTGGGCCGGATCGATGTGCAATGTTTTTTCGATTCTCATTTGCTGATACCTTCTTTTTTTATTTCCCGCCAGCTTGTTAAAACAAAGCCCTGTTGCTTCACAAAGCGTTCAAGCTCCCCGTCTGTGATCAACTTATATTCGTAAAAACGCTTTTGCCATTCAGGGGAGCGCGCAAGAATGTTATCATCCGGCTGAGCGGGGTGTAAGACCAGCTCTGTTACGGCTTTTTCAACATGGGAAAGCTGCTGGAAATAGTAGTTCTTCAATGTTTCGTAATCTTTAATTCTGGCAATAGAATAAGGGTTGGTTAAAAATTCATTGGGCAGTGTTACGCCCATACCCTGGCCAATGAGCGTGACCACCCGATGGGCGGCGCTGATAGGTCCAGGCAGGCCATTGTCGAACTGGCGTTTTAAAAAGCCATTTCCTTTGGGAAAGCGGAAGGGCAGTGCGTATTTCCGGCACAATTCGAAGGCTGTTATGAAAAACAGCCGACCATTAAGCCCATAAAGGCTGGTGCCGTGACAGTCGGCATAGCTGGGGGTGATGCCCATGGTTTTTATCAGTTGGTACTGAGCCTCCAGCTCCTTTTTCACATCCCCACTGGCTGCCTTTTTGGCCACATCCCCATTTTCGGGCAAAAAGCCATTTTGGCTTAAGGTGATGGCATTTCTGGCAGCCATGGGCCAGGGCTTGTCCGCCCATTCCGATTGAAGGGTCCAGTGCACGCCTAGGGGTAAGTCTTCCAAACGGGCGATCCCCGCCGCCTCGTTGGCGTATTGCGCCGTAGCCAGCAGGGAAGCCGAGGTGATCACCCCCAGTTGCTTTCCATGGTGTATGGCCTTGTTTACACAGGGCGCCATGCCGAAATCATCGGCGTTGATGATTAAATACCGTTCACGCATCTTTATTATCCTTCTGAGGGAAGTGCAGAAAGCGGGATGTGGCGCAGCTAAGCACCATAGCCACAAAGGGGAAGATAATCAGTAAAAACCGGGCTGCGTCCCCAGGGCGCCCGCCGGGAACATCGCCGCTTTCGTAGCCGTAAAGCACCTTGACCATCAGGTACGCAAAGCTAATAAAGAAGCCATTTAAGCGGTTCAAAAAACCGCCGACGCTTGAATAAAGGCCTTCCCGCCGCACACCGTATTTTTGTGAATCCTCGTCCATAATGCGCGCCCCGATCAAATCCATGGTGGTTAATACCCCGGACATTCCAAAGCCCACAAACAAGGTGGCAATCAGCGCGCCAATAAAGCTGTTCATAAAATAAAGGGGGATAAAGGCCGCCGCAAGGAACAAAAGCGCCGCCCGCCATACACGCATCAGCCCAAAGTGCTTTACCATTTTAACCCACACAGCCACCCCGGCTACGGCCACCAACAGCACTGCTGCCAGTAAAAGGGTGGATTCCATGCTCCCAAGACCTAAAGCGTACTTCACATAAAACGGCACAGAGGCCTGGACCAGTGAAAGCGCAGTGGAATAAAAAGCGTTGGCTGCGCCGAATATCCAGAATTTTTTGTTGGTGAGTATGGCCTTTAGGGAGCTAAAGAGCTTGGGTTTTTCGCTTAGTTCCTCCGGCGCGCTTTCGTGGCAGCCAAGCGTGCAGTAAAGAATCACCCCAAGGGCCAGCGCGCCGTAGATAACAGATGTCCACCCGTAGCCGATGGCAGAGGTGACCATGGGGGTCAAGGCGATGGAAATCATCATGGCCACCAGTTGGAAAGCCTGGCGCATGGCATTGGTTTTAGCCCGTTGGCCATCGGTTTTAAACAGTTCTGGGAACAAAGCGCCATAATTGGCGTTAATCAGCGAATCCAGTGTGCCAGTTAGCAAATATGTCAGCAAAAAGTGAACAAACAGGCCGTTTTCTGTTCCGTAGTTAAAGGGATGGAAGAACAGCACAAACGACAGTACCATCAGTGGTGTGCCGATGACAAGCCAAGGCCGCCTGCGGCCCCAACGCGTCCGGGTGCGGTCAGAAAGAAAGCCATAGATAGGATTATCAATGGCATCTAAAAAGGTATAAAGGAAAATCACCAAAGCAAAAAGCTCGGTATTCAGTCCCAGGTTATCCACATAGAAAATAAAGGCAAAGGACCTGAACATGTTAATGGGAATGGATGTGCCAAACATACCAATGGCATAGCGAAACGGGCTGGTTTGTTTTACGCCGCCGTCCATAAATGCGCCTCCTTGATATTCAAATAATGCTTGCTGAAAACTATACCATAAAAGGCCCGGATTGTAAATCCAGAGCCTTTTATGGTATATAACTAAGATTTGTCGGTTTAAATGCTTTCTATTTGCGCAAGCCATAGGCCATGGAGGTTACAGTAAGCGTAAACCGTCAATGCGCCATCACCAACGCAGAACTCGGCGCTGGGCTTTCCGGTTTTATCCAGCGCCACACGCTGTGTCATATCCCCCTGCGCTACCATGATCCAGGCGATATGATGGGCTTCGATCATCGGATGGGGCACGCTGCCCACCTCCACAAGCAGCTTCCCATCTTGGCGTGTTGCTACAGGCACGTGCTTTTCCTGGGCAGCATCCACACTGTTGGGCGCCAATTGCAGCATCTCCTGTCCACAGCAAACCAGTGTTCCACCGCCTTCTTCAATTAGCCCAACCATGTTTCCGCAAATAGCGCACCGGTAGAATTTTCTTTCATTATTCATAACCATACCTCCTATACATTTATAACATGCCTCCTTTTATGGCAGTCGGGTCTTTTGGGGCTTGCTTACCGGCGCATTCAGGGCACACATAATTGATCACCAGTTCAAAGGAGCAGATCGGATACTGGAAATCCTTTCTAAGAAAATCCTTCAAGCCAGTGATGGTCAAATCTGACATCTTGCCGCATTTGACGCAATGCGCATGATCGTGGGGCTGAAGATTTCTCTCATAATAATCGGCACTGGTGGCCCTTTGGATGCGCCTGATTTGTCCTGCGTCCGCAAAGAGGTTCAAATTCCGGTATACCGTACTGAGGGATGCCGTAGGGTGCGTTTGCCTGACCAGGAGCAAAACCTGTTCGGCGGTCATGTGGCCGTTTGATTGGGAGATAATGTGGTAAATGGAAGTCTGAATTTGGGTCATGCCTACACTTCCTGCAAAGGTATTAGGAATAGGAACCATTCCTAATAGTATTTTATCCTACAGCATTCGTTTTGTCAAGGTATTGGGCGGACAAATCGCCTCTTGCTCTTTATACCCTCCTGCCAAGGTGGTATAATATAGGTAGGCTATGAGGCAGCAAAATAGAACCCTTCCCTCTCCGACAAGCAAGTGAGGCGATTCATATGAAAACACTGTATCTTATTACTGGCGCTACCGGCCATTTAGGGGGTACCATCGCGGGGCAATTGGATGAGATGAAGATGCCTTTTCGCGCGCTGGTTCAGCCAGGGGACCCCAATGAAAAGCACCTTCCCAATTCAGCGGATATTGTTTACGGGGATATTCGCGATAAACATGCTGTGAAAGCCTTTTTGACTGTATCCGGCTATGACCTTACCGTTTTAATTCACGCTGCGGGGATTGTAACCATCCAATCCCGGCACAATGCCCTGGTCCATGAAGTAAATGTAGGGGGCACGAAAAATCTGCTTACCTGCTGTTTGGAAGCGCCCCCTTCAAAGCTTGTTCACGTAAGCTCTGTGCACGCGCTGCCCCAGTGCGGCTCTAGGCAAATAATCCACGAAAGCGATACCTTCGACCCCGCTTGCGTAAAAGGCCTGTATGCCAAAACAAAAGCCGAAGCCACCGCACTGGTGTTGGAAGCTGCCAAGGCCGGGCTGGACGCATCTATTGTTCATCCCTCCGGCATCATCGGTCCCTATGATTATGGCCGGGGGCATCTGACACAGCTGGTTGTCGATTATATGAACGGCAGCCTCTTTGCCGGCGTAAAGGGCGGTTATGACATGGTTGATGTGCGCGACGTGGCCAAGGGCATTCTCGCCTGTGCTGAAAAAGGACGAAAAGGCGAATGCTATATTCTTTCCAACCAATATTACGCTATAGAGGAAGTGTTCAGGATCATGGAAAAGCTAAGGGGTGAAAGCAAGAAAGCTTTTATGCTGCCCCTGGGGCTGGCCAAGATGGTTGCTCCGTTTATGGAAAGCTATTCTCATTTAAAAAACCAGCCGCCACTTTTTACAGCCTACTCGCTATATGTTCTGGGAACAGATGACCATTTTTCTCATGAAAAGGCGGATCGCGAGCTTGGCTACGGCGCCCGTCCATTGGAGGAAAGCATTGCCGATACGATCCACTGGCTTAATAACCAAGGCCGAATCAAAAGCGGGAAGCCATAGACTGTCGTTTCTTCCATAGTGCCATTGCGTCCTCTGCTTCTAAGTGCTATGATGGTTCGTCATCCTTTTTAGGAGGTGCCCATGAAAAAGACGTTTATTACGCAATTGCCGGATCAATCCGGTGCTTTTTTGGCTGCCAGCCGCATTATTGCTAAGGCTGGCGGGAACATTACCCGTGTCAGCTATAATAAGGCGGTGGATACCCATACCCTTTTTCTAGATGTTTTTGGCACAGATGAACAGCTTCAAGCTATTTCAGGCCAGCTTCAGTCTATCGGCTATATTCAAAACCAGCGCAACCCGCCTCAGGTTATGCTGCTGGAGTTTCGCTTACAGGATGTGCCTGGCGCAGTGCTGCCCGTGTTGGAGCTGATTCACCAATACCATTTCAATATTTCCTATATTAGTTCAAAGGAAAATGAAACGGATTATCAGCTGTTTAAAATGGGCCTGTTTGTGGACGCACCGGATGAAATCAAGCTTTTTTTGGATGATGCGGCAAAAATATGCCCTATCCGGGTCATTCATTACGACGAAAGCGAACGGGTATTGGATAACACGGTTTTCTATATTGGTTTTGCCAACAAAATGGCTGAAAAGCTTTCTCTTACAAAGGATGAGGCGCTGGAACTGATGACCCAGTCCAATTTAATTATGCAGTTTTTAGATGACCGCAATGAACCCTTTTACAAAACCTTTGACTATATCAGCCGCTTTGCCGAGCATCTTTCTTTTTATCAGGGAAGCCGCTTTGAAGCCGCCGTTTCCCGCCATAGGCTGAAGGATGGTCTGGTTTTGCATGTGATTGAACCTCCATGCGGCAGCAATACCTATATACTTGAAAAAGATGAAAGGCTTTTGTTTATTGACAGCGGCTTTGCTTGTTATAAACAAGAGATGCTGGGTATTTTTCAAGCCCTTTTCCCGGATTTTGAAAATATGCGCCAGGAGATCATCATTACCCATCCGGACATCGACCATTGCGGCCTCTTAACACTTTTTGGTACGGTGCATGTAAGCCCCTTGGCCCGGGATTATTTCCTGCTGGAAACGCGCAACGAGCCCAACTTTCGTGAACAGAATCCCTTCCATGCGCCTTATAGCCGCATTAGCCGGATTCTTTCAAAGTATGCAACCCCCATGCCGGAAACACTTCATGTTATTGAACCCGGTGTGGAGGGAGAGCCCCCTTCAGCGTTGCCTTATATCGGCTCCTTGCCATTTTCCGGCCTGAAGCTGGATGTTTATCAGGGTAACGGCGGTCACGCGGCAGGTGAGGTGATCATTGTTGAAGAAACCAACCGGCTGGTTTTCTCCGGGGATATTATGGTCAATATTCAGGGCTTTTCCCGCCCCCAGGCCGCCTTTAACCGTTTGGCGCCTTATTTAATGACAAGTGTCAACATGGATTCTAGGCAAGCGGCCATCCAGCGCGTTGCTCTTTTGGAGGCATTTCCATTGGACCGTTTTATTTACTGCTGCGGTCACGGCGCTATCATGTTTCCCAACGAACGTATGCTAGACTAAAAAAACCCACCAGCCCCCCAGAGCCACAAGCATACCAATAATACCCGCGATGGTATCGCTCATTGTATCCACCAGCCCGGGAGGTTGCATGGCCTTTTTGGGCTGGTGGTTGATAACGGAGCTGTGCTTTTGCCAATGCTGATGGTCGGTATGAAGAACGCTGTCTGCTAAAAACTCGCATACTTCCCAAATTTCATGGAGCGCCAGGGAAAGTGACGCGCTGAAAATGAACCGTGCCCCAAGGCCAATATTCGGCACTTTTTCGGCCAAGGATATGCCAAAGCTGAAAAACAGAAGGCCGGAAAGAAAATGGACCACCCGATCCCACCATGAAAAGGAATCGTAAAACCCCAGGCCGGAGCCCAGGTAAATGCTCATAAACACAACCGTTGGAAACAAAAATGCCGTGGGTGTGTTTATTTTAATATGGACAAGGCTTAACAGCCAGGGCACAAAAGTAACCGCCAGCGCAATGGCTGCCGGGATAATCTTTTTATATTCGCCCTTAAACAGTTGTATGACTGGCATCATCACCAATATTGCCCTGATCAGATTCACATAGTAAAAAAGAAAATTCATTGGAAGCACCTCCACAGCATTAGCATGTCCATTTCACCGGCAAATAGCAATTGTGCGCTTGTAGCAAGCGGGGCCTTGTGCTAATATAAACCCATGGAAAATATAGGAGGATACAATGAAAAACATTCAATTTGGCGTCGGCACCTATATTGTGCGGGAGGAAGCGCAAAAAGATTTATCGGGAACCCTGGCAAAGCTGGAAGCCATTGGCTATGATGGGGCTGAGCTGCTGGGGTTATACAATAAATCCCCAGAGGAAATTCTAAAGGATTTGACAGGCAAAGCCATTAGCATCTTTGGGGATCATATCAATATCGAAGCTTTTTCAGAAAAGCCGCAGGAGGCCATAACCCAAAGGCTTAGGGCAGGCTGCGGATATGTGACTATTGGCATAACCAAAGAGCAAGCAGCCAAAGAACCTTTTGAAAAAATAGCTGAGGACTTCGGCAAAGCCGCAGATGCCTGCCATGCTGGCGGTATTATCCCACTATACCATAACCACGATTTTGATATGCAAGGCCATATGCCGTTGGCTGAACGCATTCTGGATGCCGTCCCCGCACTGTCCTACGAACCGGATTTGGGCTGGATGTTTGTTGCCGCCCAGGATATCCAACGGCTATTGCTTAAATACAAAAGCCGTACACCCGTGGTGCATTTAAAAGATGTTTTTGTTACAAAGGATTCTTTTACCTTCCGTCCGACCGGCTACGGCAACCTGAACACGGCGCAGTATATGGAAGCTGTTCTGGCCTGTGCCCCTAAGTGGCTGGTAGTGGATCATGATCTGGCATATGGCCGAAATAGCTATGAGGATCTGGCAATCAGCCTACAATATATTAGAAATTTGTTGAGAGTTATGCAATGAAAAACGAACATATTGTCATAGTCAATAAAGCCCTTTGCATCAAGTGCGGTCTTTGCGTAAAGGATTGTCCATCGGGCGCTCTTGCTATAGAAAAGGGTGGCGCGGAAGCCACCGACGCACAATGCCTTCAATGCGGCCATTGTGTTGCCATTTGCCCTCAAAATGCCATAGCCATAACAGGCTTTGAAGATGAACCGGAAGCCATTACCCCGGAAATGAGGGCGGATGCCAGTGCTTTACTTGGCCAGCTTAAGGCAAGGCGTTCCATGCGACATTTTACCAGCCAGCCTATTGCTCCAGAGGTTATCGAGCAGGTTATTCAGGCAGGCCGCTACACGCCCTCCGGTAGCAACCGACAGGCTGTTTCCTATGTGGTTTTGCGTGAAAACATTGCCCAGTACGAGCGAATAGCCTTGTCGCTGTTCCGCCGGGCCAAGAAGCTGGCGGACCTGTTCAGCAGCCAATTCAGGCAGATTGAAATCGACGATCACTTCTTATTTAAAAATGCGCCTGTTGTGATTGTTATCAAGTCACCCTCCATGGTAGACGGCGCCCTTGCCGCCTCCTCCATGGAGCTGATGGCTCAAGCCCTGGGCTTAGGTGCGCTCTACAGTGGTTTTTTCACACTGACCATCAAGCTGTCCCGCAAGCTTAAGAAAAAGCTTTCCATGGCGCCAGGCGAAAAGGTGGTCACCACATTGGTGCTAGGGTATCCGGGTGTAAAATACCAGCGGATAGCGCCCAAAGAAAGGCCTACGGTTATCTACGATTAAATCGGATGGGCATAGGATCTTCGATTCTGCCAGGGTACATGTTTTTAACAAACCTGTGAACCCAGGTTATGTGCTTATTTCCGGGGAAAAGCACAAGCGCTTGTCGTTGCAATCCGCGCCGGTAACCTCTTCCCCGCGCCAGCGCAGGCGGTAGGTTTTGCCGCGAAAGGCATATGTTGATACGCCCACTGGCTTGCGCTGGTGGGCGTTTTTTGTTTACACAATTTATTATACATACTTGACCAATTGTGTGATTTTATGTATTATTGTTTAAACAACAATGGATAAGGCAAGTATTAAATGGATAATGGAGGTTTTGAAGTAATTTTTTTAATTAACTTATATTGAAAGAAAAGGAATTAAATGTATGACTTATGAAATGATTTCGATAATCATCGCAGTTGTTGGTGTTGTTGTTGGGGTTGTAAATAAAAAGACTTTATGGGGAAGATGCGTCATTGCATTATCGCTTATTATAATGGGAATGTCGGTTGCGATATATTCGGTCGGGACTATATTGGAAGGGAATGACAAGGCGAAAGAGACAGTAAGCCCAGCAGGTATTGCCGTTGGTGGAACGAGTATAGAAGAAACCTCAGTGCCGGCCGCTACGGATTTTCCCACAAAAGCTGTAGAGACTGTTTCGCCGCCACCTACTGATCCTCCGATTAAGAAAGTGAACCTTTTGGGGCTATCGAGTTATGCGTCTAATTACGCCCATATACGCGAAAACAGATCAGACAATCTTGATAATCAATATAAAAAGGTTCTTACAGGAGACGATGGTGATTGGATAGCCTATTGGTTGGCGGGTCAATACTCAAGGTTTAAAGGTACGTTTTTTATTCAGGCATCTTCTAAAAATGCCAAATCAGTATACCGCTTTGAAGTGTGGGGTGATGATCAATTGTTGTTTGAATCACCCGATATCACCCAGGGGTTTATACCGGATCAGTTTGATATAAATGTTCAAGGTGTAAATGCGTTAAAGATTATCTTTGTGCTTAAAAAGGGATCCGAATGGTCAGAAGTTATAGGCATTGGCGACCCGACTCTTGAATGAAAAAGCATTTATCAGCCTCGTCCTGGCATAGGGCGGGGCTGGCAAAAGATAAAGGAATAATAGAAGAAACGCCCACTGTCTGATGCTGGGGGCGTCTCTTTTACAAAATTTTACCGACAATTTTACCGACAATTTGTCGGTAAACCGTGTTTTTGAATGACTTATTTGACCTATTCAACTCGCAATGTCGTAGCCGCCAAAAAGCTAGAAGCCTTGAAACACTTGTGTTTCAAGGCTTCTTTGGTGGTACGCCCGGCAGGATTCGAACCTGTGACCTTCAGAGTCGGAGTCTGACACGCTATCCAACTGCGCTACGGGCGCTCATACAGCTTTGATATTATAGCAGAGGTTGCAGGTAATGTCAATGCGTAGGAAGTGGTTCTATATGTGTGCTGTTTCGCATAGGTTTGATCGATGAATCTAGGCGGGAGGGCTTATAACATGGAAATGCGGATACTGCGCGACAATGTAAATATGGAACAACTTGTAGGTTCAAACCAGGCTCAGGCGGTGGTAGAAGGTGAAATCACGCTGCCGGGAGGGCTGAGGGAAGAAGCAAGGGTGCTGCATGTAGGTGGCATGGCGGTGCTGCAAAGCAGCGAAGCCATGCAGGATCGGGTGAACATCGAGGGTAAAGTGGTTTTCCATGTACTTTATACCCAGGGTGATCCGGACAAAATTCTGTCTATCGAAGCGGCGGCGGATTTTTCCCATCCGGTGGATATAGCCGGTGCGCTGCCCAAAATGCTGGATCGGACGGAAGCGGCCGTAGAACATATGGAGGCTAGCTGCTATAACGGACGGATGTCCTTAAAGGCAATATTGCTTCTATCTACAAGGGTGCTGTCTCCTACACCAGTGAGCGTGGTAACGGGCATACAAGATGTAAACGGGTTGGAAACCCAGGCCCAATCGCTGCCTGTTCAGCGCACGGTGGCTCAGGGGGTAGGCGATAGCTTTTTACGGGAAGAATTCGAACTGGCAGATGCCTTGCAGGTGCAGGATACCCTCTTTGGCACCGCTCAGGCAGCCATTACCGATGTGTCTGGTGGCCAGGGTAGGGCTAATGTATCGGGCAATGTGCAATTGGAGGTATACCATACATCCGATATGCCAAACCGCCCTCTTGTGGTAACCCACCACACCATTCCCTTTGAGCAGGCTGTGGATTTGAACGGCCAATCGGGGGATCTGCTGGATGGGGATATTGCCGTAACAGACGTGGCCGTGGTTTCCCAAGATGCGGGAGATGGCAGCCGGATTCTTCGCTGTGAGGTGCAGCTTAAATCTAATGTGTGGTCCGATGTAAAAGAGAATATGACGGTGCTGGACGACGCGTATACCACTGCGGGAAACGATTTGGCGTTATCCACCAGGCGTGTGACCTTCAGGGATGGGGACAGCCGGGGGCAAGCCGCGGAATCGGGGAAATTGATGCTGATGCTGCCCGAAGGCAGCCAAGCCGCCAGGACGGTATTGGCCGGCTTTGCCACCCCCATTATGACGGGGAAGGAGCAAGTAGGCGGCCGGCTGACCGTGGAAGGTATTTTGGAAATTACCCTGCTTTATATGACGGATGATTCCCAGACGCCCATCACGCTTTCTATGGAAGAACCCTTTAGGATGACGTTTGCACTCAAGACCGAGCCTGAAGATTTTGTGTCTTTGGAAGCGTCGGATGTTAACGTATCGGGAATCACAAGCGACAGAGTAGAGATGAAATATATTTTAAGGGTAAAGAGCAATGGGGTATCCACCCAGAGCCAGGACGTGGTCACAGATGCGGAGCAGATACCGGCCGTTAAGACGTCCGGCGGGATCGCGCTGTATTATGTGCAGCCGGGAGAAGGTCTGTGGGATATTGCAAGGCATTATCGGATTAAGCGGGAGCAATTGCTTTCACTGAATCCGGCCATTGCTGAGGGCGAGCTTCAGCCTGGGCAAAGCATTATGGTATTTAAAAAATAAAGGGAGCTCATCCCTTTAAAGGGCTCATAGGACAGCATTCTGTTGTGCTTATTGCAATTGAAAAAGCAAACCGCAAGAGAGAACCTCTCCTGCGGTTGTTTCTTGTTGTTTTCTCCGTTGGCGGTGGCGTTTTTCCTTTGAATCCCTTTTACCAAGCCTGGGCAATTTCTACGTTTTTAAAATATGTTAGCACAATTTCTTCGGCTTTTTTGCCTTGTTCAGCAAGGCCATAAGCCCCCCACTGGGGCATGCCCACCCCATGGCCGTACCCCTTGCCAGCCATGGACACACTGTCGCCCTTAAGCTGTAAGCTGGTTAGAAGAGTGGAACGCATTTTGGTGGAATCCAGAGCGATGCGCAGCTCTGGAACAGAAACCTCTTTATCCCCGTTGATGGTAAAGGTTTCCGCACGGCCACTTTCGCCCCGTTTGCCAATAGTAATGGAGGAAAGGCTGTCGATTTCAACACCTGCTTTTTTTATGGCGGCGATCATTTCTTTCTTTGTGAAGGTGGCAGACCAGACTTTGGTATCCTCCGGGGCTTTGTCGCTTTCGTGCCCCTGGGTTACCTGAGTGTAGACCGGTTCAGCTTTGTTGTAGCCCAAGCCTTCCTTGGCAAGGGCTGTCATGCCGCCGGAATGGGCGTGAAACCAGGCATATGGCAGGACGCCGTTGGCGGACAGCACAAGGCCTTTGGTGCTTTGAACAGCCTCCTTGACGCGGTCGTTGACATCCTTGGCGTTGTAGGCCTGGGCTTCTTCGATGTCGGTAGAAATATCAGCTCCATCGTACTTGCTCTGCTTTTCGGAAAGGAATTTTAAAACAAAGGTACGGGCCAGAATGGCCTGGGCCCGGAGGGCTTCCATGGGCCAATCGTTCTTCATTTCCCCGGCCAGCACCCCTTGAACATAGGTTTCGATGTCCATGGTCTCGGTCTTCTTGCTGGTCATCACGTACACGTCGATGGAAGGCACGCCGGAATTGCCCTTGGTGACCTTGTCCGGCAATTGGACAGTGGCCTTTTGCTTGGTAGTGGCAGGGGATGGGGCGGCTTCCTCGCCGGAAACAGCACAACCTGATAGCAATGGAAGAAGCAGCAGAACCGCCAGTAAAGATTTTAAACGCATGTTTCAGCCTCCTTTTTAAAGGAGTGTGCGTTTTTTCGCAAATAAAAAAACCCGGCAAAAATTGCCGGATTTTTTGTTACTTTAGCCATCCACTTCCGTAGCGTCTACCGATTCACCGATGCCGTCATAATAAACATCGTCGGGTTCAAACTCGCCTGCAAATTCTTCATTAAAATGAACGCCGGTGCCAATGCCGCCACCGTTATTGCTGGTGCTTGCGGGTTTTGCGCCATCCCCAATGGCAGGACCGCTAGCGGAAGTGCCGTCGCCAGTGGCCACGTTGCCCTGGGCATCGGTTTGCAAAAAGTTGGCCATCATGTAGCCAAATTGGCCGTTAATGAACACCTTGTGCCAGTTGCGGCCTTGTGCTAAAATAATTGTCTTGGTGCCAACCTGATAGGAAGCGATGATATCCGCGTTAGCGGAAGGGCCCTTTCGCAGATGGACACTGCCCCCGTTTTGCGATTCAACATAGGCTTCTTCCCAAACCGTTTCACCGTCCAGACGGATTAGCCCGGAAGACATGTAGCCCACTTCCGAACCGTTAATGCGTACTTTGGAAAAGATGTCTCCATAGGAAAGCACTTCGAGCCGGGTACCTGAGGTATAGCGGCCAATGATCTTGTGGGAAGTGGAGGGACCGGAACGCAAGTTCACATAACGGCTGCCATTTTCAATGGTGGCCCAGCTGCCTGCATCCAGGGATTCCACAGTAATATAGTTGGAAACCATGTAGCCTTTTTGGCCATCTTCCGCGATAACGTGATAAAAGGGACCGGCCATATCATCCAGAATCTCCACCCAGGTACCGGAGGGGTAGGATTTGATTACGTGACCGTCGGTGGTGGCGGATTCCCGCATCCGAAGGCTGCCACCATGGATAATGCCGTAGCTGGATTCAGCCAGGGCAGAAACCATAAAGCACACCAGAAGCAATATAGCCAGAACCAATGAAAGAACTTTCTTCATATAATAAACTCCTTTTTATTGCCTAATATGCTTTAAAATATAACAGAAATGTTAAAAAGTGTCAATTCCAATTATGAAGTGTTACGCTTTCTTTTTAATGGCACCCTTGCGCCAAGCCATGAAGGCGGGAATCAGGCTGGTGATCAAGCCATGGCGCAGCATGGGAAATGGCTTGGTAAAGGCGTTGAATAACCCGAACAGCTTGAAATAACCTTGCCAGCCTTGCTCCATGGGCGTATCCCTGTAAGGGGTTTTACTCAGATAAGAAAGGTAATCATCCCGGAAACGGTGGCGGTTACCCTCCCGCCAGGGCCGTTCTTCCCCAAGATAATGAATGATGGCAGGGTTTCGTCGGTAGGCTTCATAGTTGCTTTTGTCGATAAAGGGGGCTGGTGCGGCCATTTTTTTCAGCGCCCAGTAGGGGTAATAGTCGTAGGTATTGCAATAGTTATAGCATAGGGGTAAAAGAAAGAGCTGCTGCTTTAAGGTACCGTTGATGGCATCCTGGTCGTTGGCGAAAAGCTTGCCATTATGCTCGGCGTAATAGGTGATAATTTTTTCACCTGTGTGCTGCTGCCGCCAGGCACCGATATCGATAAGCAATACCCCGGCATTGATATAGGGAATGCCTGTCATATGGAGGGCGGCGATGTTTTTTTTATTATAGGTGGCTTCTTGGCAGCCGCCGATGGGTTTGCCGTGCATATCTGTTTCGTATAAAGCGGAAAGACTTGAACGGACAATGGTATCCCCGTCCATGTAAATAATTCTGGAAACGGATTCAGGCAAGAGTTTATCTATTAAAAGCCGAGCCAGAACAATGGGCCGCCAGCCGGAGGTATCGAAGGAAAAGGAATAGTAGCTTTGAATGTCCTTAAGGGGGATTATATCCAATTCCCGATGGTAGCCCTTCACAAAGGCATCAAGGGTGGAGGCCGTTTCTGATTCTAGGTTCAGGCCAAAGATATAAAAATGCAGGTGTTCCACTTCCGTGTTGTTTTCCATAACAGAGCACATGCTGGCCGCCACCTGGGGTATAAAGTTCTGGTCTGTTGTGTATAAAATGTTCATTCTTCACTGGCTCCTTCTGGGAAAGCTGTCTTTATTTTAGCATAGCCATTATAAAAAGGAAAGCGCGGCTATGCAAATGGCCACCTGTTTGCTATAATGGCAGATAGACAAATAATAAGCGGGGTGTGGTGTTGGTGCAGGTGAAGGGCCTGACGGTTAAGCAAAACATGATCTATAATTCCCTTGGATCGCTTTTTTACCTGGGTTGCCAGTGGCTTGTAAGCGTATTGGTGATTAAGCTGGGTTCCTATGAAGCTGGGGGAATGCTCACAAACTGCATTAATATTACCAATGTGCTGTTTACCGTATCCACTTTCGGGATTCGCACCTACCAGGTATCGGATGTTCGGGAGTTATATTCCCAGACAGATTATGTTTCTACCAGGTTGTTTACAGGGGCAACGGCACTTTTGGGCTGCATGGTGTACGTGCTTTTTGCCATGGGAAATGCATCTGATGAAGCGCGGCTATGCGTGCTGTTATACATGGTATTTAAATTAACCGAATCCATATCCGACGTATTGCAGGCTATTGTGCAAAAGGCCCAGCGGATGGATTACATTTTTAAAGGCATGCTCATGCGGGGTGTTTTAACATTGGGCCTGTTCGCGGGAGTCATGGTGTTAACAAAATCCCTGCCCATTGCTATTGTCGCTATGGCGTTAGGGGCTTACGGCGTCATTGCGTTTTACGAAGCACCCAGTGCAAAGGGGCAAATTCCTTTTACAATTCAGTTCAATCTGCAAAGGATTCTATCTCTTTTAAAGATTTGCTGGCCTTTGATGCTCACATCGTTTTTTGCCAATGCCGCTATCACTGTTCCCCGCACCACCTTGGGTACCCTTTTGGGCGATGAGGCCCTTGGTTATTACGGCGCGGTGGCGACGCCGGCGGTGATTGTGCAAACAGGCAGTCTGCTTATTTTCGCCCCCATGATAAACAGCTTTGCCACATCCTACGATAGTCGGGATAAACGTAACTATGTAAACTATCTTTTAAAGACGCTGGCTATTCTAGCAGGGTTTACAGCTGTGATGATCCTGGGGGCGTTTATGCTTGGTGAATGGGGCCTTACATTGATCTTTGGGGAAAGCATCCGCCCTTATGCGTACCTTTTGCCCCCTGTTCTTTTAACCGCCTCGCTGATTGCTATCAGCCAGCTTTTTACGGAAATACTAACCGTATCCAGGCGGCTTCAACAGATCATGATTATTAACCTTGTTTCCACAGGGGTGAGCCTGGCACTCAGCGCGGTGCTTATTAAGGCCCAAGGCATCAATGGTGTAAACCTGGCTTTGCTGGCAGCCCTTAGCGCTGGTATCCTGCTAAAGACCGCTTGCCTTTTAGTGGATATGAAGCGGCATTTTATAAAACAGGAGGGCGCAGATGAATAAGCATGTTTACGCGGTGTGCGCTTATAAAGAAAGCCCTTATTTGGAGCAGTGCATACAATCCTTGAAAAACCAAAGTGTTCAATCGCCCATTATCCTGTGTACGTCCACGCCCAGCACCCTTATTGAGGAGCTATGCAAAAAGTATGGTTTGCCCCTTTATATGAACCAGGGCACGGGCGGAATTGACGGGGATTGGAACGATGCCCTCCAAACAGCCGGCGCCCAATACGTAACCCTTTGCCACCAAGATGATATTTACGAAAAAGATTACGGCAAGGGTATTCATGCCGCTATAAGTAAACGGGACGATCACTTGATCCTGTTTACCGATTATATAGAAATTCGAAACGGCGAAAAGCAGGCCCATGGGAAAATGCTGAAAATTAAACGGCTGCTGCTTCTGCCCTTGTATTTTGAAGCCTTTCAAGGCAGCCGTTTTATGAAACGGATGGCTCTGCGTTTTGGCAATGCCATCTGCTGCCCATCGGTTACCTACCATAAAACGGTTTTACCCATGCCACTATTCGAAAAGAAATTTAAAAGTAACTTGGACTGGCAAACCTGGGAAAAGCTATCCCGCCAAAAGGGCCGGTTTACATACATACATGAAAAGCTGATGTGCCACCGGATCCACGAGGAATCGGAAACCTCCCGCATGATTAACGACAATGCCCGGTCGGCGGAGGATGAGCAGATTTTTAAATTGTTCTGGCCACAAGGCATCGCCAGGGCATTAACCCGGTTTTACGCCACCAGCGAAAAAGAAAACAACGTGTAAGGAGAACGCTATGTCGGATTACACACCAGAGGTTTTGCGCAGACTACAAATGACACTTTTTGGCATCTACCAAGATTTTGCCGCTTTTTGCGAAAAAAACGGACTGTGCCAGGCGCTGCTGGATGGTTCCCTTTTAGGGGCGGTGCGCCATCAGGGGTTTATTCCCTGGGATGATGATATGGATATTGCCATGCCCAGAAAAGATTATGAACGTTTCATACAGATTGCAGGTGAAATGGGGCCTCGTTATGAAGTGCTATCCATTGAAAACACCCCCGGCTATGTGCTTCCTTATATTAAGCTATGCTTAAAAAACACCACTTTCGTTGAGGCGACCGATGAAGACCGTTTTTATCATTCTGGCATTTTTATCGATATTCTTCCCTTTGACGAAACCAGCGCGGAGCTTGAAACCAGGCTTAAACAGATTAAGCGGACTTTCCGTCTGGCAAGGCTGATCGTTCTAACTGAGTACAAGCATCCCAAGCTGCCTGCCAATATAGTGGGCAGCAAAGCCCGGATACTGCATCTGGGTACTGCGGCGGTTTATTATGGGCTGAAGCTTCTGGGGATTAGCAAAGCGAAACTGTACCGCAGGTATATGAAACTGGCCACACAGCATGAGGGCGGCGGGTGGTACATGAACATAACCGACTACCGCACAAAGGATACCATGCAAAAGGAAAGTGTGTTTTTCCCTCCGGTGATGCTTACCTTTGAATGCGTTCAGGTGCCGGGCTTTCGGGATTATGCTACCTATCTGGCCGGTTATTACGGAGATGATTACATGACTCTGCCGCCGGAAAACCAGCGCCATAACCATGCGGCTTCCGTTCTGGAATTTGAATAAAACGCTTTACACAGACTTGATAAAAACCGTATACGTGCTTAACATCCTTTTTCTATAATCGTAACTGTACGAAATAGAAGGAGGATGTTTTAAGATGAAAAAGTTTCTTGCAATGGTTCTTACCCTGGCAATGGCATGTGTTTCCGGTTTGGCTCTGGCTCAGGAAATCGTTGTGGTTTCCCGTGAAGAAGGTTCCGGTACCCGCGGCGCTTTCGTAGAACTCACCGGTGTTGAACAAAAGAACGCCGACGGCGTGAAGGAAGACCTAACCACTGAAGATGCCATGATCACCAACGCCACCAGCGTTATGATGGTTACTGTAAACGGCAACGAAAGTGCCATTGGCTATATCTCCCTGGGCAGCCTGAACGATACTGTTAAGGCCTTGGAGATCGACGGCGTTGCCCCCAGCGTAGATACCATCAAGGATGGCAGCTATAAAATTGCCCGGCCCTTTACGGTTGTGACCGGTGCCACCGTTTCCGATGCGGCAAAGGATTTCCTGAACTTCATTATGAGTAAGGAAGGCCAGGAAGTGATCGCTAAGAATGGCTACATCGCCCAAGCGGATACCGCTGCTGCTTACGAAAGCAACAAGGCTGAAGGCAAAGTGGTTGTAGCCGGCTCCTCCTCTGTAACCCCTGTTATGGAAAAGCTTCAGGAGGCTTACAAAGCTTTCAACGCGGCTGTTACCGTTGAAATCCAGCAATCCGATTCCACCACCGGTGTGAATGCCACCATCGACGGCGTATGTGATCTGGGCATGGCTTCCCGCGCTTTGAAGGATTCTGAAATCGAAAAGGGCGTTGCTGGTACCCAAATTGCCATCGACGGCATTGTGATTATCGTGAACAATGGCAACGCGGTTCAGGGCATGACGAAAGAAACCGTTCAGGCCATCTACACTGGCGAAATCACCAAATGGGAAGATGTGAAATGACAAAATTCAAAGAGAGCGCAATGAAAGTCGTCTTCATCCTGGCGGCATGCGTATCCATCCTGGCGGTCACGCTCATATGCCTGTTCCTATTCGGGAACGGGCTTCCCGCCATTTTTAAGATTGGTTTTATGGATTTCATTTTCGGCCAGAAATGGAAGCCTTCAAACGATATTTATGGTATTTTCCCGATGATTCTTGGCAGCCTGTACGTTACGGCAGGCGCCATCATCATCGGGGTGCCTATCGGGATTTTAACGGCGGTTTATTTGGCGAAATTCTGCAACAAAAAGGTCTACAAGGTGTTTAAACCTTTCATCGAGCTGCTGGCAGGCATTCCCTCTGTGGTTTATGGCTTTTTCGGCCTGGTGGTGCTGGTGCCTTTTGTGAGAGACACCTTTGGCGGCACAGGGAACAGCATGCTCACCGCCTCAATCCTGTTGGGGATGATGATCCTGCCTACCATCATAGGCGTATCGGAATCCGCTATCCGCGCCGTGCCGGAAAACTACTACGAAGGGGGTTTGGCCTTGGGGGCCACCCACGAACGCAGCGTGTTTTTTACGGTGCTGCCTGCGGCCAAATCCGGCATTCTGGCCGGGGTGGTGCTGGGCATTGGCCGGGCTATTGGGGAAACCATGGCGGTGATCATGGTAGCGGGCAACCAGCCCAAAATCCCTGATAACATTTTAAAAGGTCTTAGAACCATGACGGTGAACATCGTTATGGAAATGGGTTACGCGGCGGATCTCCACCGGGAAGCGCTGATAGGCACCGGGGTGGTGCTGTTTGTGTTTATTCTGATTATTAACCTGACCTTTTCGGCTATTAAGAGAAAGGCGGCGTAAGAAATGAAAAAATACTTTCGCTCGCCTCTTTCTGTGTTCTTAAGGTGGATCACCAAGGGCAGCGCTCTTATCACCGCAGGAGTGGCCCTTTTTCTGGTGGGCTATATTTTGGCAAAGGGCCTGCCCCATATTTCTTTAGATTTATTCGCCTTCGAATATACCAGCGAAAACGCTTCTCTTATGCCAGCTTTGATCAATACCGTTATTATGGTGGTTTTATCTCTTTTAATTGCGGTGCCTATCGGTATTGGCGCGGCTATTTATTTAACGGAGTATGCGCTTCGGGGCAACAAGCTGGTGAAGGTGGTTGGGGTTACGGCGGAAACCCTGTCGGGCATTCCATCCATTGTTTATGGCCTTTTCGGTTATATGTTTTTTCTTACCACATTAAAGTGGGGCTATTCCATGCTGGCTGGGGCGTTTACCCTGGCCATCATGATCCTGCCTTTGATCATGCGTACCACAGAGGAGGCGCTTAAAGCCGTGCCCGACACCTACCGTGAAGGCAGCTTCGGTTTAGGTGCCGGCAGGCTTCGCACCGTATTTCGGGTGATTCTGCCATCGGCTATCCCTGGGATCTTAGCGGGCGTGATCCTCTCCGTAGGGCGCATTGTTGGGGAAACGGCGGCGCTGCTGTTTACGGCAGGCACCGTGGCGAAAATCCCGGAAGGCTTAATGGCTTCTGGGCGCACGCTGGCTGTTCATATGTATGTGCTTTCAAACGAAGGCCTGCATATCGATAAGGCCTACGCCACCGCTGTGATCCTTATTTTGCTGGTTATTGCTATTAACGGTTTATCTTCCCTGGTCGCCCAAAAGATGACGAAAGGAAAAACCTGATGGATAAATTTAGCATCGAGCACTGCGATTTATACTACCAAAGCTTTCACGCTTTAAAGAATATTAATCTGCAGATACCCGAAAACAAAATTACCGCCTTTATCGGCCCTTCCGGCTGCGGTAAATCCACTTTGCTTAAAACCCTAAACAGGATGAACGACTTGGTGGAAGGCTGCAAGGTCACAGGCAACATTACCCTGGACGGGGCGAATATTTTCGGCAGCATGGATGTAAACCTTTTAAGAAAGCGTGTGGGCATGGTGTTCCAAAAGCCTAATCCTTTTCCTATGAGCATTTACGATAATATTGCTTATGGCCCCCGCACCCACGGGATTAAGGGCCGGGCCAAGCTGGATGAACTTGTGGAAACCTCTCTTAAGCAGGCCGCCATCTGGGATGAAGTGAAGGACCGGCTGAAAAAATCCGCGCTGGGGCTTTCCGGCGGCCAGCAGCAAAGGCTTTGCATCGCAAGGGCCGTGGCTGTATCGCCAGAAGTGCTTTTGATGGATGAACCGACCTCGGCCCTGGACCCTATCTCCACCTGCAAAATAGAGGAACTGGCGGTGGAGCTTAAAAAGCAATATACGATTGTAATGGTCACCCACAATATGCAGCAGGCCGTGCGTATATCGGACCGAACCGCCTTCTTTCTTCTGGGGGAAGTGGTGGAAGTGGGGGAAACGGAGCAGCTATTCTCCATGCCTAAGGATAAGCTGACAGAAAACTACATTACAGGGAGGTTCGGTTAATGCGCAACCGTTTTGACCAGCAGCTGTTTGATTTGAACACGGGGCTTATAGAAATGGGCGCTTTGTGCGAAAACGCCATCGACAGCGTTTGCAAGGCGCTGATCACGGGGGATCAGGCCCTTTGCGATCATGCCATCCGCCTTGAAAGACAGATCAATGAAATCGAGCAGAGCATTGAATCCCAATGCTTGCGGCTCCTGCTTTTGCAGCAGCCTGTAGCCAAGGATTTAAGGCAAATCTCCGCCGCCCTTAAAATGATTACCGATATGGAACGGATTGGCGACCAAGCTTCAGATATCGCGGAAATTGTGGTATACTTATATAGCGCTTCAAAGCGGCCAGAACCCAAGCATATTCGCCAGATGGCCAAAGCCACGGTGGATATGGTGCACCAAAGTGTGGAAGCCTTTGTAAAACGGGACGTGGCTGCCGCCCGGCAGGTGATCGAATCCGACGATGTGGTGGATGAGCTTTTCTTGAAAGTTCGCTCGGACTTGATCGATCTGATCGCACAAGACAAGGAAGTGGGCGAGGCAGCTATGGATATGCTGATGATCGCCAAATACTTTGAGCGCATAGGGGATCACGCAGTGAACATCGCCGAGTGGGTGGAGTTTTCCATTACCGGTGAGCATAGGAGTAATGAAGCTTGAAAATCGTTTACGTGGAGGACGACAAAAACATAAGGGAATTGGTGCTGTATACCCTGCGGCAATCCGGCTATGACGCGGTTGGATACCCTGACGGCGAAAGCTTTTTGCTATCCGATGATAAGCCGGATCTGCTTTTGCTGGATATTATGCTGCCGAAAAAGGACGGGTTAGGGGTTTTATGCGAATTCCGAAGCCATGAAAAGGAAAGCCACGCGCCGGTGATTATCGTATCCGCCAAGGATTCGGAGTTCGATAAAGTCCGCGGCTTGGAGCTTGGGGCGGATGATTATGTTACCAAGCCTTTTGGCATGATGGAGCTCATGGCCCGGGTAAAGGCAGTTTTGCGCCGTATACCTGTTAAACAGGAGGAAGAAGCGGTGGTCACCCTGGGTGAAATCTGCCTGGATGGGAAAAAGCGTACCGTTACAGTGGAAGGCACACCCATCAATTTAACTTATAAGGAATTTGAATTGCTGCAATACCTTATGCGCAATAAGGGGATTGTTTTAAACCGGGAACAGCTGTTAAGCGCTATTTGGGATTATGATTATTTCGGCGGCACCCGTACAGTGGATGTTCATGTGCAGACCTTGAGGCAGAAACTGGGAAGCCAAAAGGACATGATCGAAACCGTTCGCGGGGTGGGCTACAGGCTGGGAGGAAATTAGTTTGCAGCGACGGATCTTTAGGCGCATGGCGGTGATCGCTCTTTGTACGGCGGTGATTTCCGCAGTGGTGGCAGGGCTTTTGATGTTCAATTTTGTTCAAAAGCAGACCACCAAGGATTTAAAAGAGGACGTATTATACATTGCCGCTATTTTAGACAGGGAAGAAGATAACCTTTCCTATTTGCGCCAGTGGGAGTTAAGCTACAACGATTCACGCCTTACCTGGGTAAGAGATACTGGGGAAGTGCTGTTTGACAGTGCTGTTCTTGCGGATAAAATGGAAAACCATCTGGATCGGCCAGAAATTCAAGAGGCATTGGAAACAGGATTTGGCCAAAGCCAGCGCAAATCCGATTCTTGGGGACGGATGACCCAGTACGCCGCAGTGAAATTGGAAGAAGGCTCCATTGTGCGTATGGCCAGAAGCCAGCGCAACGAGATCAGCATGATCTTATCGCTGCTGGTACCTTTCTCTTTGGTGATGCTGCCCATTTTACTGGCTGTGTTCTTTTTAAGCGCTCGCCTTACCAAGGGGATCATTCAGCCCTTAAACAGCCTGGAGCTGGATTCGCCGTTGGAAAACAACTTGAATTACCCTGAGCTGGCCCCTCTTTTAACCAGGCTGGATAAGCAAAACAAGCTCATTTCCACCCAAATGAGCCAATTGCGCAGCGAAAAGGAAAAGCTGGAAGCCATTACGGAAAACATGCAGGAAGCCATGGTACTGCTGGATGAAGACGGCCGGGTGATGTCCATTAACACAAGCGCCCAAGCCTTGTTCGGCAAGAACAAAGACGAAGTGCTTAACAATCATTTCTTGCATCTTTCAAGGGAAAGCGAAATGCTTAAGGCCACAGAAAAGGCACTTAGCGGCGTGGCGGAAGAGGCCATGGTGGATTTTGAGGGAAGCACCTACCTGCTGTTGGCAGGCCCTGTGAAGGACATGGGCGCGGTGTTGATCTTCCTGGACGTAACCGAAAAGCAAAATGCCGAAGCCATGCGGCGGGATTTTTCCGCCAATGTATCCCACGAGCTTAAAACCCCATTGACAACCATTTCCGGCTATGCGGAGATTATGGAAAACGGGCTGGCCAGACCAGAAGATATGCAGGGTTTTGCAGGGCGTATCCACCAGGAAGCCCAAAGGCTGCTGATGCTTATTAACGATATCATCCGTTTATCCCACTTGGATGAAGGCTTTGAAAACGGCGCTTTCACCAAGGTGGATATTTGGGAGGAAGCAAAAAAAACCGCCGCCCGTTTGCAAGAAAAGGCGGCGCAATGCGGTGTGGAATTGATCCTTTCAGGCTCTGAAAGCACCATCGATGGGGTGCCTCATGTGATGGATGAAATCATTTTCAATTTGGTGGATAATGCCATTCGCTATAACCACGAGGGTGGTTTTGTCCAGTGCGATGTGCAGACCAGCGCCGAGCGGGTAACCCTCACCGTATCGGATAACGGCACGGGCATTCCTCCAGAGGACCGGGAAAAGGTGTTCGAGCGGTTTTACCGGGTGGATAAGAGCCACTCCAAGGAAACCGGCGGCACAGGCCTGGGGCTTTCCATTGTGAAACACGGGGTAAAACTCCACAGCGGTATTATGACCTTATCCAGCGTTGAAGGGAAAGGCACCACCATTCGCATCGCCTTTCCCAGGAACATATAGGGCTGCTTTTAAGGCATCCAGAGTTGTCTGTGAAACCCCTGTCTGGCGCAAGTAGCCGGCGGGGGTTTTATATTGCTCTTTTAGAAAAACAAGAAGGCCTTCCATGTTTGAATAGTGGGAGCCGGAGCGATCCTCCATACGGTAATCCATCAGCAGCGTGCGGCTGATTTCATATTGGGCGATAATATCTTTATCTTCTGCACCGCAAAGGCTGAGCAGAAACATGGCTGTAATGCCGGTACGGTCTTTCCCGGCGGAGCAGTGGAACAGTACAGCGCCGCGCTTGGTGCCTTCTTCCAACAGCTCCATTAAGGTTTTCATTTCTCCGGGGCAACGCTGTAACAAAAGCTTATAAAAATTGACCATGGTGGGGGTGTTGGCTTCAATGTAATTGATACCCAGTTCATCAAAGCCGATGTTGCCGATGAGGGAATGGTTCATCCAGTAAAAGCGGCTGTCGTCCATAAATGGATCAGGAGCAGCGGTTACTTCCATGGGTGCCCGCAAATCGATAATGGTGCGGATATTCATTTGGCTATAAAGAAAATCCCTTTCCGCGTGGGTGGCATTGCATAAATCCGCGCAACGGTAAAATGCGCCCCAGCGGGTTGTTCCGCCATTTTCAGCGGGCAGGCCGCCTAAATCCCGAAAATTGGCGATGTGGGGGAAGGGGTAGCGCAGCATAGGCATTAACATACAAAGACATCCTTTCTAGAAGGTTTGTCTAAGTATAGCACAATTTCGGATAAATAAAAACGGACAGCTATGCTATTAGCCGAAATAGGCAACTGTGTGCCAAAGCTGTTTTAAATATTGGAACATCTCCGTTTCAGTGCCGATAGCCGCCCAGTTACCGGGTTGATATAGCTGTCACGGGAAGTCTGGCTAATCAGGTTCGCGTTGATGATACCCTGGTGGTTACCTAAAAAGAATCGATTTTTCGGGTCAAAACAGGGATCATTGCCCCCTGTTTTGTTCCAGTTGGTTGGTTTTAGCGGCATGTCTTACGCTGCAAAAGGCCAGCTGCTGATAATTCTTCATAAATTGATCCCCATTTCTTTGGCCAGACGGTGCTGCATGTAGGGGTTTACTTTGGCGACAACACCCTCTTTTAAAAGCCGGGAGCCGGTGCTTCTAAACTGAAAGCTGATCCCGGCGTTTTCGCATTGGGAACGGATATGAAAGACCCAATTCAGATCGCATACCCGCGCTTCACGGCCTGCTTCGCCGGCTGCCGTCACATGGGAAACACCATGCAGATAAGGTGCAAGATCCACCGAGCCAAGTAAAGGTGAACAGATGATCAGGCGGTTCTTAATCGGGTAATTTAGGAAAAGCGGTAGACGGCAGTCGGCCATTTCTTGGTTTTCCACTGTGCAGCCAATGGTCACATTATCATATCCGTCGCCCCAATCACCGGGCAGGGAAACGGGAAAGCGTTCGATGCGCTTGGTGAAAAACATAAAGTTCACGTCGCTTCGCGTTTTGATCATTTGCCAGACTTCTGCCCGCCACTGGTCCGCCTCGGGCAGAAAAAAATCTGTAGTGAAACACATATCCACATTGGCGCCGCTTTTGATCTTTCCTTCGATGGGCTTATAAAACTCGGCGGTTTTGACAACGGTATTTTGGCCGCAACGCTTGGAGTAGGGGCCATAATAATAACAGTAAGTGCAGCCATCGCTTACTTTATAGCAGCCCGTCCACGGTTCCCAGATCATGTTGTAATCCCTCCATTCAAGGAGGATTATAACATGCTGGCCTTAAATCTGTAAAACAATATCCAGTATTTGTTCGCCCTTTTCAAAAACAATATCTGCTTTTCCCATGGCCGAGGTTAGCTGGTAATCACCAAGGAAGCCGGTTAATTCTGCTATGCCGTTTTCATCGGTTTGGAGTTGGGTGCGGGTCCACCAATCTTCCGTGACACGTTTCTTCAGCGCTTCAAAGGCGGGCTTGGGGGTGCCATCCTGCCGCAATAAGCCTGCGGGCGCCCCTAGCCAACGTCCATCGATGGGGCACCAAACAGTAAAGGCATCCACGCTTTTTCTGGCAAAGAGAAAATCCACCATGGTAAGGAGATCTTCCTTTTGCCGCTGTTCCCCTTCCGGGGTAGAGGGCCAGGAGGGAATGCGGTAATCGTTTAGGTCGTCGATCTGCGGAGGCATTAAGTGGCCAGATATAAAGGTGTTTTCCGTAAAATGCAGGGGCAGGCCGAAATCTTCAAACCGGGTCACCACTTCCTCTAATTTTTCCAATCCCCAGAAACCTTGGTGCTGGTGGGATTGGATGCCCACCCCGTCGATGGCCGCACCTGTCTTCAGGCAATCGTCGAACAAGCGGCGGTAGGCATCGGAGACGTTAAAATCGTTTAGCAAAAGGGTGGCGACAGGGTTCGCTTCTCTGGCGGCGTCAAACACTTTTTTAGCCAACGCCACCCGGCCAATTTTCTGGCAAAGGCGGGTCATGGCATTATCTTCTTTTACAAATTCTGGCATGATCACCACTTCGTTGATCACATCCCACATATCAATCTGGCCCCTAAAGGCGCTCACATCCCGGTCAATGCGCTCTAATTGCAGATCAAGGATCTGGCTTAAAGGCTTTTCCATAAGCCAGGGGGCGCAATGGGTATGCCAGCAAAGGGGATGGCCTTTAGGGGTTATATGTCTTTCTTTAAGCCAGGCAGCGGCTTTTTGAGTACGCGGGATATCCGGCTGGCCTTGGATGGGCTCAAAACGGCCCCAATAAAAGGGCAGGGTGCCGAAATTGAAAATTTCCATGAAACGGTCCATAATCATTTGCGCTTCTTTTGCATTTTCATCTGCTAATTGAATGGTGTCAAAAGCGCCGCAGCCAAAGAGAAAGGCGTGACGCGTCATATTCCCATAAATGGTTTGGTTTTTCAGCGGCGCGCCGGATTGATCTGAAAACCGTAAGACCCTGGTGGCTTTGCGGTGGGCAAGGGTATCCATATTCATTCTCCTATTCTATTGCTCTGGCAGATTAGAATATCGTTTTCGGCGCGTACGTCGAATTGATCAGGGCTTACATAACCTCGCAGTCGGCTTAAAAGCTGAGGCTTATAAAGCTTTGCGGTTTCAGAGGAATAGGTATGGTAGTGCGTAACGGCATTCTTGATGGCCTCCTCCGCTTTCTGGCCATAAACCTTGCCACCGGCGCACAGATAAATGGCTGCTTCCAGCTTTAAAGCGTAGTACAGGCCCAGATGTGCCATCCGGCGGATATCTCCCAGCAATTCTTTTTCTGCCAAACTGGCATTAGGGGGTAGTTTGGGAAGCTGTTTAAGGGCTTTTTGAGCATAGACCTTCATTTGGAACGCCACATACAGACCATCGAATTTGATACGGGGATTGTTTTGGCGAAGATTCAAACCGCTTTCACTAACGGATAAATACCCGGTTCCGGGGCAAGCGCAGCCCTGGATCAATTGGTTCAAGTCGTGGAACACCAATTGCTTTTCCGGCTCGTCCAGGCTGACACAGGCCTCCGGGTACCACTGAAAATCGTAGTTGTGCCAATAAACATTCTGAAAAAGCGGTACTGGCCGGGAGGCATTTTCCCAGGCGACTATGAGCCTGGCTGCATTCATATGAGGGAAGCGCGAGGCAACCAACGCCCTGATAGTCTCTTCCTTTATATAGCCATCATAACCCCACCGGCCGCAAAGGGTGAACAAGGGAAACTGTTTATCGATGGTATAGCGGCCCTGCAAAGCGGGTTCTCGGCTTTGATAATCCCGGCCCCAGACAATGCCATCGGAACCCAGGTAAAAGCCTGCCATTTTGGCATGGGGCATGTTTTTAAAAAAGCCGTTTATAAATGTTCTATCCATATAAGGGTAGGTATAATAATCATCGTTGCGCAAGGTAAGCCAGGTTTTTTGGTTTTCTGGCAAGGAGGCAAAAAAGTCATCTCCGAAATGAGGTTTTTCTGTGGTGAGCATATGGGCCATGGCATATTTGTAGCTCAATTCAAAATGGCCCTTAAAGCCCGAAAAAGCCTCCAACATTTTGGGAACTGTTGTCATATGGGAGCGGTGAATGAGCGTAAATTTCCGGCCCGGCTCTTTTGCAAGGGCATCCTCAATGCCCCGGCCATAGGTTTCCCGGACCCATTTCACATCCTGCTCTTCTGTCCATCCGGCGGCCATGTTTTCCCCTGCTGTAACACCGATTCCTTTTAGCAGTGGGTAGGTTTCTAAAAGGGCCGCCACGCTGTGACGGTAATAATCGGCGGTATGGGGATCGTTGGGGCTTTCTGTGAAGCCGTAGCCGGAATCTTCCAGGCCGTAGAGGTAAATGTTCCAGGAGAAAAGATAAACATCAATGCAGCGGTCCTTGGCATAAGCCATAACACCTTGCCAAAAGGCAATCTTTTCTTCAATAGAAAGGCGCTTAATGGTAATAAGGGTCTTTTTCATTTTATCGGTGTAAAATCCCATGGCCCGAGAGGTGCCACCAGCAGGATAAGCACCCCGCATCACATCATTGAGTGCCGCCTCAGGGTATTTGGGGACCTTCACCATGGAGGGGAATGGCCCCAGGTTCCATAAGGAAAGCACGTTGTAGCGGTTTTGCGCCATCCTGTCCAAAAGCCCTTGCCAGAAGGAAAACTCCCACATGTTTTGAATGTTCATCTGGGCGCTGTCCCCGCAATCAGAATAGCTGGGGGTGCGAGCGTCCAGCGGTACATTGATCTTAAGACCCCGGTTTAAGATTTTCGGGGAAGCTTGCTTGTCCTTTAGCCCGTTGGTGCCGTGAAGGATTTCGATTTCATCTTTCAGATCCAGCAGCCCATACATAGCCCCGGCTGCATCCCTTGCGGTAAGAAGGGAGCCTTTACGGCAATAGCCTTGGGGCGGAATACTGGGATCAACAGCGATTGAAAGCTCGAGCTTTGCCTCATGGCGCTCAAGGGCCTTTTCAAGTTCCCTTGTGGCAAAGCGGATAGGTTCGCCATCCAATTGAAAGCGGCTGTCCATGGCCTTAGCCCTTGACGGCGCCAGCCGTCAGTCCTTCGATAAAATAACGGTTAAAGAACATGTAGACGACGATCATCGGCAGCATGGAAATGGCCGTGCCAGCCAGCATCAGGTTCCATGAAGAGGCTGCTTCGCCGGAGCTTTTAAGGCTTACCACCCCCACTACCAGGGGCATGCGGGCAGGGTTTGAAAGGGTGAAGACCATCGGCAGAAGGTAATCGTTCCAAGAATGGCGGAATTCTAAAATGGCGATGGTAGCGATCAATGGCTTTAAAAGGGGAAAAATAATGTAACGGAAGATGCCAAAGAAGGAACAGCCGTCAATGCGGGCGGCTTCATCAATCTCCATGGAGATGGAACGGATATAGGTGCGGGTAATGAAAAGATTGGTCACATTAAGGCCCAGCACCCTTATGATTACCACGCCCCAAAGAGTTTTATTGATGCCCAGGAACTTGGCGATAACCACGGTGGGGTAAAGGGTTAAACTGCCCAAGGAAACGAACATGGAGGAAACCACCATGCCGAAAAGCAGGTTCTTGCCACGAAATTGGCCCCGCTCAAAGGCATAGCCCGCCACCGTGCTGGTAATGATGGTGCCGATTACGATAGAGGCGGACATATATAGGCTGTTCCAGGTGTATTGCTCGAAATTGGCCAGGTTCCAGGCCTGCTTGTAATTATCCAATACGAATTTTTCAGGCAAGATGGTGCTGCCGGAAGTAAGCAGCTCCTGGTTGCTTTTAAAAGAACCCATAAAGGTGTAGAAGATAGGGAAAATAGTAAACATGAACACAACGCTCAGCACCAGGAAAACCAGGACATTACTGATCTGCTTTTTTTGCTTGTAAGTAACCGTCATCCTGCCCGCCTCCTAGTAAATGCTGTTCATGCGCTTGCTAATACGCATATAGGTAAGGGAAATAACCGCCAGAAAAACCCCCGTTACGATGGACATGGCGGAGGCGTAGCCTACCTCAATAGCCCTCCCTGAATAGCCAAAGAAATACTTGAACACATAGGTCATGATTACTTCGGTTTTGCCCCCTGGCGCCCCGTTGGTGGAGGCCAGAACCAAGTCACTTACCTTTAAGCTTCCCACAATGGCCATAAGGATGACCACCTGCATAATGGGCCCAATCAGTGGCAGGGTAATTTTGAAAAACCGCTGCATGGGAGTGACCCCATCGATGGAGGCGCATTCATATAATTCTTTTGGGATGCTTTGCAGGGCCATTAAAAAGAAGATCATATTAATGGGAAAGTAGTTCCAAATGGAGGCGATGCCCATCATGCTAAGGGCCGTCCATTTGTTACCCATCCAGTTAATAGGCCGTGAAATAAGCCCGATGGATTGGAGAATGTTATTCACAATGCCATCGAAGGAAGCGAACATTAAAGAAAAGATCAGGCCTACAATGGCTGTGGAGGTAATGGCAGGCAGGAAAAGGGATACACGGAAAAACCCTGTGCCTTTAATACCCTTGTTCAAAAGCACTGCCAGAAAAAGCGCCAGGGGGATTTCGATAATCAGCTTGCCAGCGGATAGAATAATGGTATTGAGCATGGCATCCCAAAAGGCGGCATCCCGGGTAAAGAGCCTGGCGAAGTTATCCAGCCCGATATAGCTTGCGGCAATGCCGTTTGAACGGTAAAGGCAAAAACGCAGGATATAAACGATGGGCACATAGGTAAACAGGCAAAAGCCCAGCATCATAGGCAGCAGCATTAAGATTGCCTGGGATGAATCGTTCTTAAAGGGATTGCGCCCGCCGTGGAGGCTGCTGGATTGGCGTTTGTTTACCGATAGCATGAAGATCATCCTCTCTTGGGCAGTTCAAAACCTTGGGCAGTTAAGGCGGCTTGAAGCAAACCCACCTCGATCTTTTTAGGGCTGATGTTTTCTTTGACTGCCATGGAGGCGGCAAGGCCCGCCGCATCGCCGGTCATCATGCAAAGGGAAATGGCGCGGACGCCGCTTTGGGCCACGTGCTCGCAGCTTAAACAACGGCCTGCCACCAATAGATTATCTACGTTCACAGGCAAAAGGCTGCGGTAAGGCACCTGGAAGCTGCGGTCATCCGTAGGGGGTTCGTAAATATGGCCTTGATAGCCTTTTCCCTCCACATTGCCATCCCCATCCATATTGCCGTCGGGGGCCAGCATGTCGTAAAAGCGGGGGTAAACGGCGACGCAATCATCAAAGTGTACCCGGTTTTCCATATCGTCGATGGTTAGTATATATTCGCCGTGAATCCGGCGACTGTCCCTGAAGCCGATTTCCGGTGCCATAGCGGCAATTTCGGTGTTTTCAAACCCGGGGAAATGGGCCTTCATATACCGGTAAATATCCATAATATAGCCCCGGCACTCCAGTTCGCCCCGGGTCAGTTCGTCTATATCGGTAGGATCGATGCCGTAAGCGCAGGCGTAGTTTACATAGGAAACAATGCCCGCGTTTGTCAGGCGACCGAAGGGCAAATCCTGCCGCTTGCAGGGAAGCCCGGTGAGCCCTGCCCGGTAATCATCGTGGAAGCGCTGGCCCAATACCTTTAGCTGATCTCCATCCTTTAAAAGGTTCTTTGTATCCGCTCCGGCTAAACGAACGCTGACAGTGCCAGGCTGGCAAAGCCCGTCTGTGGCACGGCCCTGAGAAAAAGGCACTCCTGCGGCAAAAGCCACGTCCCCGTCGCCGGTGCAATCGATAACCACTTTGGCTTTGATGGCCACAGGACCTTTCTTTGTTTGAATGATTACGCAATCAATGAGCCCATCTTTGAGAACAACCTCATTTACGAAGGCATGAAGCTTTAGTTCCACTCCCGCGTCCCGGATGAAGCCATCCAGGAAAACCTTTAGATATTCGCTGTGAAAGCGGTGAGGTGCGTTGGGGCGAAGATCATCGGAAGGGAAGGCAATATCATAGGCCAGTTCCAGTTCTGCGTAAATTCCCTGGGGGTGGAAAATCGTGCCGCGCATGAAATAGTTGCAGCTTTCTACAAAGCTGGCCGTAATGTTGCCGCCCAGAAAGCCCCGCTTTTCAAGAAGCATGGTCTTATTGCCCTGTCGCGCCGCGCTGACAGCTGCGCCTATGCCTGCGGGGCCGCCGCCGATAACCAATACATCGGTTTCTTCATAAGTGGAAAGATGTTTAGCCGGTATGATAATCCCCATCATGCTTTCCTCCATATTAGGTAAAAATCGGGCGGGACGGCTTTAGACCGCGCCCGCCCAGTTGAGTTAATAAAACTTAATTACTTGCTGCGCTGAATGACACTGTCTTCGGGCAGCTTGAACAGATCCAATTGTTCCGGGGTCAGGGCCTCCAGGGCCTTGTTGTAGCGGGTGTCGCAATCGGCCAGAGCGCCTGCCACATCGGAACCAGCTTGGCCGGAGATCAGGTTTACCAGCACTTCGCGGTAGGCGGGGCCTTCCACGCTGATGAGGGTATCAGGCATGGGCTGCATAACGAATTTCTCTTCGATGTTGGCAAATTCCGCAAAGCCCTTGGCTTCGGGCTGGCGGGTGGCCAGGTCAATGGCTTCTTGACGGATGGGCACATATAGGCCCTGTTCGTACATAGCGGCAGCACATTCATCGGAATAGAAGTATTCGTAAACGATCATGGCCTTTTCAGGATGTTCCATGGCTTTTTTGCCCATAACCAGCAATTGAGTAGGTTGCACGAATTCTTTATAGGGAGATTTCCCTTCTTGGAAGGTGGGTTCCGGCACAACGGCCCAATTGCACTTAGCGGGGAACTGCTCATTGTAAACGGCAGCATCAAAGCTGGCAGCACCCATAATGCCAATGCGGCCTTCGGAGAACTGGGCGCGCACGCCGTCGCCATCTAAGCCTTCAAAGCCGGGGAACACGTTGCCGTCCTGGGCAATGTTGTAAACCGCGGTAACCAGAGGTTCTAGGGCGCTGAAATCGAACTTGCCAGCGTTCCAGTCATACCCGTAGTGGCCAGCGTTCAGGCCTGCAGGCATGGTCAGGTAGGAGCTTAAAGTCCACAGAGATTTAAGAGAAAGGCCAAAGCCGTAAGCCTTGCCGCCGGAAACATCGGTGATTTGCTTGGCGTATTCACGAACCTGATCCCAGGTCCAGCCATCGTAGGGCACTTCAATGCCGGCTTTTTCGAATAAATCGGTGTTGACAACGAACTTATAAGTGGTGAGGTTATAGGGCAGGGTGTACACATCGTTATTGAAGATGTGGTACTGCTTGGCCAGGAGGCCATCGAACTTCTTCACCAGGTCATCGCCGCCGGGCATTGCGCTAAGAGGCACCACATAGCCTGCATTAACGAAATCCTGCATGAATTTGGTGTCTGCTCGGAACATATCGGGGGCTTCATCGGCCTGGGCAGCAATCTTAATGGAGTCGGAGTAGCTGTCCCCGTAGACAGTGTACTCAATGTGGATGCCCTTTTCTTTGCCGATGGTGTTGTTGAATTCTTCAACCTGTTTCATCCGCAATTCTTTTTCGTGGGCGTTGTCCGACCAGACGGTGATGGTTTCCATTGTGACTGCTTCCGCAAAGGCGGCTGTCATGCCCAATAGCGGTAGTACCATCATAAGGGCAAGGGCTAAGGCTAAAAACCGTTTCATGTGTTCCCCTCCTGTTTTGTTTAATTTGCCAAGTAAACTGTGTCACCATTGTAGCAAAATACCAACAAGTTTCAAGATATAACTTTCTTCCACCCTAGACAATCCTTTTGTTGAAACCAATTCAAAAAGGGTTGAAATTTTATACAACCCTGCCATATTCAGGGGGGTGTTCCATTGACAAGTAAGCGCTGCAACGGTATGATAATGCCGATTGTTATGCAATGGAAGGGAGGCAGACGATGTCACTTACGATTTTATTTATGCTTCTTTTTTCTTTGCTGCTTCTTTTTTCGGATTACCGCAATAAATATTACCTTCTTTTTATACTGATGATGTTGGGCATGTCCATGGCCATGATGACGCTGCTTTCGGACATATCTAAAAGCAGCAATTACCTGGTTCCTGGTAACTATCTCTACGCTTCACTTGAAATCCGAATCTACCGCTTGATCAACGCCATGTTTCACATTCCCATATCGGTGGTAGCGCAAATCCGCAATATGGGCATCGTAATCTATTTGGAAACGGTGTTCATGTTCGTTTATTCCTTCCATAATACCATCCGCCACGATGGCAGCCATCAACGAACGCGGAAGAAGATAATGCTCTATTCGGCCCTGGCGCTATACCCTGTGGCATTTGCCCTGTTCTATCATCCGGAAACGGCTTACCAAATTTACCATGCCTATCATACCGCCAAAGCCCCAGGGATTAGGCAGGCGCTGAGCATAGCCATTAAAACATTGGACATCACTTTAACGGCCCTGGCTCTTGTGCAGTTAAGCTACCCTGTCTTTTATCTGGTACACAATTACTTAAAGAACAGGGTAACATTTTTTTCGGAACAGCTTAAAAGCTTGGCGGCCAGCTTGGCTCTGCTCAATTTGAGCTTCTTTTGCATGTTTTTTACGGGAGAGTTCCGCCCTTCGGTTGAAAGCGTTTTTGAATCGGGCTTATGGCGCTACCGGCTTTCAACTCAGATTCCTATTTTTTTTACAGCATACTTGCCGGTGCTGACTTTGATGGTTCTTTCGGTGATCTTTTTTATTCTAATCCGCTTTAAAACCCATTATCTGATGGATGGCTTCAAGGCTCGTGGGATTCAGAAAAACCTGAACACCTTGTATGCCAATGTGCGCAATATCATGCACAATAAAAAGAACCTGGTATTCAACATCCGCATCTTGGCCCAAAGCGCCCTTGAAAACAGCGAAGACCCTAAAGCCCAGGAAAAGCTGAACCAGATTATCGATATCTGCGAAACCAATTTGAGTGAAATTTCAAAGCTGCTGGACAATGCATGCAACCCCAGCCTTCGGCTTTCAGCTCACAACTTTATCGACGCGGTGGAAACGGCCCTTCAAGAGCAGTCGATCCCCCCAAATGTAACCATTGAAAAACAATACCAGCCTGAGGAGCTTCCCCTAAACTTTGATCTGTACCAGATGACGGAAGCCATTGGCAATATTCTGGGCAATGCCCTGGAGGCTTTGGCTGCAAGCGATGTAGAGCGCCCCAGAATCGTTCTGACGGTTTACGCCAGCAATAGCTGGGTTTATTTTTCGGTTACGGATAACGGCTGCGGTATTCCGAAAAAGCTGATTAAAAAGGTATTTCGCCCCTATGTTTCCACGAAAAGCAAGAAGAACAGTTGGGGTATCGGATTGAGCTATGTGTTTAATGTGGTGAAAGCCCATTATGGACACATCCGCATTCGCAGCCAAGAGAAGGCTTACACCAGCGTGGAGTTTTTGCTTCCACGCAATCGGTTAAGGAGGTAGAAGGATGATACGGGTGCTGATTGTGGATGATATGCCGGATATCCGCGAGTATTTTCAAATGATCTTGAACCGGGAGCCGGATATCGATGTGATCGCCACGGCCCAAAGCGGCAAAGAAGGGGTTTGCCTTGCAAAGGAATTGAAGCCGGACGTGGTATTGATGGATATCCAGATGGAAACAGAACACGCAGGTATTGATGCAGCTCAGAAAATCAAGGATTGCGTGCCCACTGCCAAGGTGATTATTTTAACCATCCACACGGATAACGAACTGCTTTTTAAGGCTTATAACGCCGGGGTGATGGATTATATCATCAAGACCGACTCCATTACCCAGATCGTTTCCTCCATCCATAATGTTTACGAAAACCGCCTGATGCTAAGAAGCGAGGTGGCGGAAAAGATCGTGGCGGAATTTACACGGATGCAAAAGCAGCACAACAGCTTACTGTATACCTTAAACATCTTAACCAAGCTTACCAACAGCGAGTTTGAAGTGCTTCGCTGTGTGTATGAAGGCATGAGCTATCAGCAAATCGCGCAATCGCGCTTCGTTTCACAGGCAACGATCAAAAGCCAAGTAAACAGCATCCTAAAAAAGTTCGATCTGCTTAGGATGAAGGATGTGATCGCCCTGATGCACGAGATCGATTTCGAACGGATTTACCACACCAAAAGGCCTTAACAAAAGAAACAACGAGGAGGATAACACATGAAAGTCGCACAGGCATTGGTAGAGATTATGGTAAAAGAGGGCATTAAGGACGCCTTTGGAATCCCCGGAGCGGGGATTAATCCGGTATACCAATATTTAAAGGATGCGCCCATCGGCCACTATTGTATGCGCCATGAGGAAGCTTGTACCCATGCGGCCAGCGGGTATTTTAGGGCAAGCCATCAGATCGCTTTGGCCATTTGCACCTCCGGCCCCGGTGCCACCAACTTTGTAACAGGGCTCTATTCGTCGTTTATCGATTCTATTCCCTTTTTGGCCATCACCGGCCAGGCCAACAGCTGGCAGCTTGATCAAGAGCCCTTCCAATGCGTGGATATCGCTAAAATTTGTGAACCTGTGGCGAAAAAAACTTATTGCCTAAAAGAGGCGGAAAAGCTGCCGGAAATGATGAAAGAAGCGTTTTGTTTAATGCGTGCAGGACGGCCGGGCCCGGTTTTGATCGATATCCCGTTGGATGTGCAAAAGGCGGAGATCGAATTTGATATCGGAGCTTATGACCCTATCATAATCGAAAAGCCCACACCTACGGAAAAAGATATCCAGGCAGCCCTGGAATTGATCCAGGCTTCTTCCGCGCCGGTGATGATCATGGGCGGTGGGGTTACCCTGGCAGAGGCGGAAAGCGAAGCCATTGAACTGGCGGAAAGCCTGGGTTTGCCGGTTATTACCACTTACATGGCTAAGGGCGGTATACCGGAAGACCATCCGCTGAACGCGGGCCATGTGGGCATTCAGGTAGGGCAGCCCATTGGCAATAAAATTTTTCTGGAAGCAGACTTGGTGCTGGGGGTGGGATGCCGGTTTTCCGACAGACATACCGGGGATTTGAAGACCTACCGGGGGAACCGCAGGTTTATTCATGTGGATGTGGAGAAGAGCCAACTTGGCAAGGTGTTTGAACCTGACCTAGGTATTGTTTCCGATGCCAAATTGTTTTTGCAGGCCATGCTTGAAAAGCTAAAGGCTCAAGAAATAGACAAGAAGAACGTCCAGCGGCTGGCAGCATTGCCAAAGCTCCGCAAAGAGCTTGAGCGGAAAACCGACTACGATACCACGCCCATTATGCCCCACCGTGTGTTCCACGAGGTGAACGCTGCCTTTTCCGATGATACACTGTATACCTCCGGCTGCGGGATCACGCAAATCTGGTCGGGTCAACTGCAAAAGATTAATAAACCCATGCGGTATTTGCCCTCTGGCGGCGCGGGCACATTAGGCTATGAGATTCCCGGCGCGTTTGGGGCCAAGGTAGCCAGACCTGAAATGCCCAGTGTGACTGTGGTGGGGGATTTCGGCTTTACCTTCCGCGGCGAAGAAATTGCCGTGGCTTCGGTGTATGAAAAACCTATTATCGTGGTTATCTTGAACAATGCTTATCTGGGGCTTATCAGGCAAAACCAAAAAGGTGCATATGGCTACGAATACGCGGTGGACATGCCCTATAACCAGGATGGCCGGATCGATTATGTGAAGGTGGCCCAGGGCTATGGCTGCCAGGCAGAACGGGTGTTTACGCCGCAAGAACTGGGACTGGCTCTTGAACGGGCCAAAGCATCTGGCAAAACCTGCGTAATAGAGGCCATTTGCGTGAATGAGCAATTGTGTGATATGGGCAACAGCATCGATATGATTAAATCTTGGGTGCCCCAAGCTTAAGGAGAGAAAACCATGCAAGAATCCATGAAGAAGTATTTTCAAACAGGCCTGGTATACTTTATGGCTTACCCCTTTGCCATGACAGGGGAAGGGGCTATAGAAGCAACCGTCCGCCGGGTGCTGGAAGATTCATATTTCGATTACATTGAAGTAACGAAGATCAACGATCCGGGGGTTCGGGCCTTGGTGGCCAAAATGGCCAGGGAAAGCTGTGTGGGCATCGCCTATGGTGCCCAGCCTCAGCTGATGCGCAATGGGGAAAACTTAAACAGCCTGGATGAAGCCCTGCGGCAGCGGGGGGTAGCCAGGATGAAGGCTTGTGTGGATGAAGCTTATGAACTGGGAGCTGAGGGCATTGCCTTTCTGGCGGGGAAATACGATCCGGAAATGGTGGAAGAGCATTACCAAGCGCTGGTTAAGAGCACCAGAGAAATTTGCCAGTACGCTAAAGAAAGAGGCAGTCTAAAGGTGAATTTGGAAGTGTTCGACTACGATGTGGAAAAATGCTCCTTAATCGGCCCTGTCCACCTGGCACAGCGGTTTGCCAAGGAAATGACGGCGGAATTCGATTCCTTTGGCCTGATGGCGGATTTAAGCCATATTACCCAGCTAAGAGAATCTTTGGACGAAAACCTGGATCCTATTGCGGCTTATTTAAAGCACGCCCACATTGCCAACGCAGTACTGACAAAGGGGGCAGATGCCTACGGCGATCAGCACCCACGGTTTGGTTTTCCTGGCGGGGTGGTGGGTGTGGGGGAACTGAAAGCTTTTTTAAAAAAGCTGTTTGATATTGGCTATTTAGGACAGGGCAAGCGGCCTGTTATTTCTTTTGAAGTGAAGCCCTTCGGGGATGAAGACCCGGAAATGGTTTTGGCGGGAGCCAAGCGTGCCCTTGACCAGGCCTGGGCAGAGTTGGAGGCATAGAGAATGAAGATCGTTGTATTGGACGGGTACACGGAAAACCCCGGAGATTTAAGCTGGGAGGGTTTGGAAAAGCTGGGCCAGGTAACAGTTTACGACCGTACTGCCCCAGAAGAGGTGTTAAGCCGCATCGAAAATGCTAAGGCGATTTATACCAATAAAACTGTGTTGTCCCGGGAAACGATTATGGCTATGGAAAACGTGGCGTTTATTGGGGTGCTGGCCACAGGTTATAATGTGGTGGATGTACAGGCGGCTAAGGAACGTGGCATTGTGGTTTGCAATATTCCCACCTACGGCACTGACGCGGTGGCTCAGTATGTGTTTGCCCTGCTACTTGAAATCTGCCACCATGTGGGGCACCATAACGGCCAGGTGCAAAAAGGCCGCTGGACAGCCTGCTCGGATTTTTGCTTCTGGGATTATCCGCTAATGGAGCTTAAAGGCAAGACCATAGGCTTGATCGGCTTTGGGCGAATTGGCCAGCGCACAGGCGAAATTGCTAAAGCCTTTGGAATGCGGGTGATCGCCTACGATAATTTTGTTCAAGGGCCGGAATCGGTAAGCTTTGAAACACTGTTGGAACAAAGCGATATCATTTCCCTTCATTGCCCCCTGTTTCCTGAAACCAAGGGGATTATTTGCGCAGAAACCATTGGGCAAATGAAGGATGGGGTGATTTTGATCAACACCTCACGGGGTCCTCTTGTAAATGAAAAAGACCTTGCCAAGGCCCTTCAAGAGGGCAAGGTGGCTTTTGCGGCGGTGGACGTGGTGGAAACGGAGCCCATCAAGGAGGATAACCCGCTGCTTCATCACGATCATTGCTTAATCACCCCTCATATCGCCTGGGCACCTAAAGAATCCCGCCAAAGGCTGATGGATATTGCGGTAGAAAACCTTAAACAGTTTATCTTAGGGACTCCGCAAAACAGGGTGGTGTAGATAAAAAGGGGGATTGAAAAGGGATAAGCTCCTTTTGACGAGGGTTTTCCCTCACTGCACTGTAAAAGCTTCGATTTTACGGTCGTTTGTTACTATATGTACTTTAAAAGAAGGATTTTAAATCCTTGCAAATTACAGAGGGCAGCCGATTAACCACAGCAACAGCAAAGCTGAGAAAGCCTGAATCGCAGGAGCAATGGATGAAATCACCTATACTGAGGTGAATGGCCGCCTAATACCCAACATCGCAGGTTATGTGCAGCTGCACATAATCTGCATTATGCATAACTTAAGGCATACAACCAAATGCTTTTGGTCACGCAGGTCAACAATATCCGAAACCGTGTAGACGGGCTCATTGTGGCAGAGCTGATCTACAACTAACTAAATGTCAAAGCATAAAACGCATAAGGCAAGCGCTTGAACCGCTTACCTTATGCGTTTTATTTTACCATGAATGTGGATTTGGTGAACCCTTTTTGCCCCGGCTCTTATACACATTGTACTGATTCTTGCATCTGGGTGAGCAGAATATGGCCTTCTGATGCGAAGCGGAAAAACCTTCTGGCAGTGCTTACAAAGATGGAGGGGGCTTTTTTCGTCTGTCAGGGTGAAACTAAACATCATCTGAATTGCAAGCGACAACGAATGAAAATCCCAAATGATGGTTGGCTTGTCTAAAAGCACGATATGTTCAAGCGCTTCCCTTTTCAAAAAGGCTATTGCATTAACGGTCAAATTCGGATAATGTAATACCGACACGAAAGGAAGGGAAACCCATGCTGCACACCATTGCCCATATAGAAAACGATTTTCCGGAAAAGTTTGGTATTCCGCGGCAAAGCGGAATGGTGGAGGCTCTCGAGGCCACGGTGGTGTTTGAAAGCGCCTACCGAAACCCCGATGCCTTAAGAGGTATCGAGGGGTTTTCCCACATCTGGCTGATCTGGGGGTTTTCAAAGGTGTCCCAGGCAACCTGGAGCGCCACAGTCAGGCCGCCGAGACTGGGAGGCAACACCCGTATGGGTGTGTTTGCAACACGGTCACCCTATCGTCCTAACCCAATTGGGTTAAGCTGCGTGAAGCTTCTGAAGGTAGAATGGACGGAAGAGCATGGTGCCGTACTGCGCGTCGCAGGCGCGGATTTGATGAACGGCACACCCATTTATGATATTAAGCCTTATCTTCCCTTTGCGGACTGCCATCCAGAAGCAGCCCAGGGTTTTGTGGAGAACCATGGGCAACGACTTTTGACAGTGAATGTTGACGAAGCGCTTCTTAAACTGATCCCCATAGATAAACGTGCCGCGCTTTTAAAGGTGCTGGAGCAAGACCCCCGCCCCTCCTATCAGGACGATCCCCAGCGGCTTTACGGTATGGCCTTTGCAGGCTTCAATGTGAAGTTTTGCGTAATGGAAGGGCAATTGACGGTTCAAAGGATCGAAGCCATATAAGTGATACTATATTCTTTTGCGATCCAATAGGAAAATCTGCTCATCACCGTCTGTGCCCAGGTATTCAAAATTCAGTTTCTTTAATAGCGCCAAGGAAGCCGCATTTTCGGGCAGAATACCTGCCTTTATGCAAACCGCTCCCGTGGTAGATATTTCGCTAATTACCGCAGAAACTGCTTCATACGCATAGCCCTGGCGGGCGTTTGAAGGACATATGGTATAACCGATCCAGAAGGTGTCATTTTCTTGTTTAAGGTATATATCGCCGATTAGCTTATTTGTTTGCGTTGAAATGATGGCAAGCTGCCCACCCTTTTGCACAGAAAATGTGTCTACAAGCCTTTGTGTATATTCTTGTTTTGTTAAGCCCTTAAAGCCTTGATAGCGCATCCAGGCCATATCGTTTCTATAGACCATTAAATCGTCTATATCTTCTTCTTTAAAAGGGCGTATTAAGCAGCGCTGGGAATTTATTATCATTTCTTTTAGCTCCATTAATATTAATAAAAAACACCATTGTGACGCAGGTCGCAATAGTGTTTTTCTTTGGAGCTGATACCCGGATTCGAACCGGGGACCTCATCCTTACCAACCCCGTGGAGGGATTGGTGTTACCTGCTTATTTTGAATGGAAGGATTATAACTGAACGTAGCGCACTGAAAAAACAATGGTTTAGCGCACATTGTGCGTCAAGCGCATGAACGGTCAGATAATCACTTCTACACCAAAATTAGCTGGCTATTAGCAGGAATGGGAATCTCGGATTAGTTGATTAGCTAAGAGATGTAATCTCGTCCCGGAAGGGGATGAGGTCATATCAACCCAAATGCAATTCTGTTGCATTTGAAAACTAAACATTTTCCGATTTTGGCATCCGAAAGGATGCCTTCTCTATTTCTCATAGGATTTACTTCTATACAACCTAGCCTATGTTCAGCTGCTGATCATAGGCTAGGTTTTTTTGTGCAAATTTTTATGAGAAAGTGATGATGAAATGAATGCAACAAAACAAAATAGCAGATTGAAGTATTTACGCAATTGGCGAGGAATGACGCAAAAGAACCTAGGCCTTGCCATTGGCTGTTCAAAAGGCTGTGCCGATGTTCGTATCGCGCAGTATGAAAGTGGCAAACGCTGTCCGAAGCCGAAAATGGTAGCGGCGTTGGCAGAGGTTTTAGACATTTCGTCCTATGCGTTATGCACGCCACAAATCGCAAATGAGACAGCCTTAATGCATTTACTCTTTGCGTTGGAAGATAAATATGGCTTTCAGATTGATCTGATTGATTCTACGCTTTGTATTAGATTAGATAACGTTGAGAGCTCCTTGTTTTTCAGATTGTCTGACTGGTTTGGTGAAATGGCTCTATTGAAAGAAGGCCTACAAACCAAGGCCGAGTATGATCAATGGCGCTATTCATATCCATCTGAAGAAGGTGGTGAATAAGCATGAGCGCGAACATAATCGCAATTGCGAACCAAAAAGGCGGAGTAGGTAAAACCACGACTTGTGTGAACTTGGGTATTGGGTTAGCCTTGGAAGGTAAAAAGGTTCTATTGGTGGACTGTGATCCCCAGGGGTCGCTATCTATCAGCTTAGGCAATCATCAACCGGATAGCCTACCTACGACATTGGCAACTGCGCTGGGGAAGGTTATCACCGATGAAGTGTTTGATGTCAAGGAAGGCATTTTGCACCATGAGGAAGGTATCGATTTGATACCCTCCAATATTGAATTGTCTGGCTTAGAGGTGTCTCTTGTAAATGCTATGAGCCGGGAAAAGGTTATGAAGCAATACCTAGACAACGTAAAACGCGGATATGACTATGTGTTGCTAGACTGTATGCCCTCCTTGGGAATGCTGACCATCAATGCTCTTGCAGCTGCGGACAGTGTGTTAGTGCCCGTTCAGGCGCAGTACCTATCTATTAAGGGTCTTGAACAGCTTATGCAGACGATTAATAAGGTAAGGCGGCAAATCAATCCTAAGCTCCAGATCGACGGCATTCTACTAACCATGGTTGACAATCGTACCAACTATGCAAAAGAGATTAGTGCCTTGCTTCGTGATACCTACGGTTCTAGACTAAAAGTTTTCAGCGTTGATATTCCTAATTCTGTCCGTGCTGCCGAAACCAGTGCAGAGGGTAAAAGCATCTTTAACCACGATCCTAAAGGCAAGGTAGCGACAGCCTATCGGGATTTGACAAAGGAGGTGCTGACGTTTGAAAAGCAGCGCAAAAAACATAAAGCTGACCTCGGTAGATGATCTCTTCAGTACCGAAGAAAGCCGCATAGATGCTGGCCGTGAGCGGATTGTGGAGATATCCTTGACAGAACTTTTTCCCTTTGCAAAACATCCCTTTAAGGTATTGGATGACGAAAGAATGCTGGATACAGCGCAAAGCATTCGTGAACACGGTGTGCTGGTGCCTGCCATTGCAAGGCCACTTGAAGATGGTGGGTATGAGCTTATTGCAGGCCATCGTAGAAAGCGTGGCTGTGAGTTGGCTGGACTGGATACCATGCCCGTTATTGTGCGAAACTTGGATGATGATGCCGCAACAATTATCATGGTTGACAGTAATATTCAACGTGAAAACATCCTACCCAGTGAACGTGCCTTTGCCTATAAAATGAAGCTGGAGGCGCTAAAACGCCAGGGAAATCGGACAGATTTAACTTCTGGACAAGTTGTCCAGAAGTTGAGAACTTCGGTTGAAGTCGTTGCAGATCAAGCTGGAGAAAATTATAAACAGGTACAACGATACATTCGCCTCACTTCACTTATACCGCTCTTGCTGGATATGGTGGATGAAAAGAAAATCGCCTTCAATCCAGCCGTTGAACTTTCCTATCTTACTGCTGACGAGCAAGCTTTGTTATTGGTAACAATGGAAAGTGAGCAAGCCACTCCTTCCTTGTCGCAAGCCCAGCGCTTAAAGAAGTTTAGCCAAGAAGGTCGGCTTAGCGAGGATAGCCTGCTGGCTATCATGTCGGAGGAGAAAAAAGGCGAGCTGGATAAGCTGACCATTTCCAGCGATAATGTGCGAAAATACTTCCCTAAATCCTACACCAACAAGCAAATGGAGGAAACCATCATTAAGCTGCTGGATAGCTGGCAAAAAAAGCGACAAAGGGAGCAAGAAAGATGAATAGCCACAATCAACCGCCGCATTTAAACGAATGCGGCTTTTTTAATGCCCAGGATAGATACCATGCCGTTAGTTTATCTGGCGGGAAAGATTCTACAGCCATGCTGTTATTGATGATTATGCTGGACATGCCTATTGATGTGGTATTAACAGCTGATACAGGCATGGAGTTTCCGGAAATGTATGAACATTTGCGTAAGCTGGATGCTTACCTGTTCAACAAACGAGGAATACACATTACCACTCTGCGCCATTCCAAAGGGTTTGAATGGCTTATGTTTGATGAGCCGAAGAAAAAACCATCATCTATCAAAAATCGCGAACGGCTGGGCATACCGCTTAATGGTAACGGCTGGCCGGGAATCAAAGTGCGGTGGTGTACGGGGCAGCTAAAAACGCATCTGATCAACAAGACCGTAAACCAGCTCAAAAAGACGAAAAAAGCTATTCATTATGTGGGTATTGCAGCAGATGAAGCACATCGGTGTAAGAATGAAAATTATCCATTGGTAGAATGGGGAATTACCGAAGAAATGGCGCTTCAAATATGCTATGAATTTGGTTTTGATTTCGGTGGGCTGTATGAGATTTACCATCGTGCGTCCTGCTGGTGCTGCCCATTTCAACGGATTGATGAACTGCGTAAGCTTCGTGCGCATCATCCTGAGCTATGGAAGCGGCTCCTGGATATGGACAATCGCGCATCTTCCCAATTTGGCAATAGTCCCTTGGGGCAATTTAAACAGCATTGGTCAGTTGAGATGCTAGATACCCGTTTTTCAATTGAAGGCACTCTTGTTGGCGCATTACAAAAGGCAAGGAATAAGCCCAAATGAGCAAAACAATCGTAAACATGCATCGCCCCTCAGACATTGATACCCGCTTAAATGGCTGGGGGCGTTTGATTTCTCGGATATATCACAAAGAAGGTTTTACGATGAAAAAACTATTTTATAAAAATCATGTTTACACACTTGAAGAATTGGATTGCAAATACTGCCTGTATCACCAAAAGAGCCGTGATCCCTGCCCGCTTGAGGTCTGCTGCTGTGCCGCTGAGAAAAGGGAAGCCCTTAGAAAAATTCAAGCGCGCAATAAAGCAGCTTCGGAGCATCTTCTGCAGGGCATCTAGCAAACAAAAGCAATAACGAAGGAGGCATATATATGGCTGTGTTTCGTGTTGAAAAAACCAAGGATTACACGGTGATGGCCAATCACCATTTGAAAAACAAGAAGCTGACCCTCAAAGCCAAGGGGTTGCTTTCAATGATGTTATCTTTGCCGGATAGCTGGGACTACTCCACACGAGGGTTAGCCGCCATCTCCATGGAGGGTGTTGATAGCATTGGTGGGGCGCTCAAAGAGCTGGAGGCTGCGGGCTATATTGTGCGTAATCGTCTGCGGGATGAAAAAGGTCGAATCAAGGATACGGAGTATGTGATCTATGAAACGCCTGAACACACGCCACATCCCGAGTTACCAGACCCGGAAAACTCGCATACGGCTTTACCAGACCCGGAAAACTCGCATACGGCTTTACCAGATACGGAAAACCCGGATATGGATAAACAAGATATGGCTGCGCCGGATACGGAAAAACCTGCACAATATAATACTAATAGATCAATCCCTAATCAAAGAAATCTTAAAAAATTAAATACGAAACGAGGAAATCCTTATCAATCAAATCCTAATCAATCAAATAGCCAAGGTGAACAGGTCATGCAGATTCGGGAGCAGACGAAAAGGCAGATCAGCTATGAGGTGATCGTTGATTCGTATAATCGCGAGCGTTTGGACGAGGTTGTGGAATTGATCGTGGAAACGCTTTGCAGCGAAGAACCGACCATCACGATCTCAGGCACTGCGTATCCCGCGGCATTGGTGAAAGAGCGCTTGATGTCGCTCAATAATATGCACATTGAATATGTGTTTGACTGCGTGGAAAAAAGGAGCCGTGATATCCACAATATCAAGCGTTATCTGCTGACGACTTTATTCAATGCCCCCATCACCATAAACAATTACCACGATGATTGGGCAAATAAACGGAGGTTTGAATGAATTTAACCAACACCAAGCCGTATACACTTGGCAGTTTTTTCGATGGTTCAGGCACTTGCCCGCTGGCGGCGGTAATGTGCGGTATGGAACCTGTTTGGGCATCAGAAATTGAACCATTCCCCATTGCGGTGACACGGGCCCGACTTCCCGCTATGAAGCATTATGGGGATATCACCAAGCTGAACGGTGCCGAATTGGAACCTGTCGATGTGATCACATTCGGCAGCCCATGCCAGGGGTTAAGCATTGCGGGGAAGCAATTAGGCATTGACGATGACGAACGATCCTGCCTCTTTTTTGAGGCAATCAAACGAATCCATGAAATGAGGGAAGCAACTAATGGCAGGTATCCAAGATATGCAGTGTGGGAAAACGTGCCGGGAGCGTTTTCTTGCAATCAAGGGCGAGATTTTCACGCCGTCATTCAAGCATTCGCTGCCGAGGCGGGGTGTTCCGTGCCTATACCTCGACCTAAAGGAGGAAAGTGGACAAAAGCAGGGCAAATTCTGGGAGATGGTTATTCCATCGCATGGCGCTGCCTGGACGCTCAATACTGGGGTGTCCCCCAACGCCGTCTACGAATCTTCCTTATCGCAGATTTTGGAGGAAACAGTGCTCCAAAAATATTATTTGAGCGCCAAGGCCTGTTGGGGAATTCTGACCAGAGCATTAAAGCGTGGAAAGACTTTGCCGCTAATGCTTTGGGAAGCATTAATCGAGGCGGTGGAACTGGAGATAGCTGCCTAACCCCATGGGATACCCAATCCAGCAGGGTATTTGGCAATAATGCAACATGGCCAACGCTTCAGGCACGGGGAGCTTCGGGCCTTACTGGGCAGGCGGTTCTTACTTTCAAAGAACGTTCAGGCTGTGATGGCGGCGGAAAGGGCAGTTTGATTCAAACAGAGGCAGCATCTACATTGGCCACTAATGTGGATCAGGCAGTTTGCGTCATAAATGACCAGGGCGGCGCTGTAATGGACGTATCACAGGATGTAGTAGCTACTTTGAGAGCCCAATCCCATGGGCATGAACCCATTATGTGTTTAAATACGCACAGTGCCAATGACGTGGATACTTCCACCAATACGTGTGCCGCTTTTATGGGAGGTCAAGGCGAACGGGCAGGTGGGCTAGGCTATAGTAATCAGGTTTCCCCTACACTGAAGGGTGGCTCGGGCGGCGGGAATGCCATGCCGGATGTCGTTTATTCGCTTCAAGGGAATATGGTGGATCGTGATTCCAATATGCATGGGAGCGGCATAAGTGAAAACATCAATGCAACATTGAATACCGTTGATAGACACGCTGTTGCACTGGATTGCCGAAACCTCAAAATATGTGGGAATATATCCGGAGCCATTCAAGCCAAAGAAATTGGAGGATGGTCTCTTAATTATCAGAACCCGGTGTTATATACACGCCAGGGGCATGGCAATTATGCTGATAAGGATGTTTCCCATACATTACAAGCTTCCGATACCATAACCGAATCAGATTTGATCGTGCAGGAGCATGAAGATGTACAGGCCAAGTTTGATCAAATTCTTGTGCCTGTGAGAGTGGGACGCAAATACATAGTCAGAAGACTGACACCGCTTGAAGCCAGCAGGCTGCAAGGTTTCCCCGATTGGTGGTGCGCAGATATCAACATACACGACCCAACCGAAGAAGATATGGCATTTTGGATGGATGTATTTGAAACATATCGCATTGCCATGGGTAACGAGGGCCGCCCTAAAACCAGGAAGCAGGTAATCAAGTGGCTTAAAGCCCCCTATGCCGATTCCGCAAAATACAAAATGTGGGGCAATGGGATGGCTTTACCCTGTGTCCTGTTTGTAATCCAAGGCATTGCCGAGGCTTTAGGGCTTCAAAACGATGAGTCGATCCCCTAAACACCCTTTGATAATTTGAAGGGTGTTTTAATTTCCCCAAATTTGCAAAGGAGGATACAAATGTACAACAAATGGGCAAAGCTGCGGATCGTTTTGATAGCTGCATTGCTGTTGTCTGGTATCGCTGCTATTTTCGTGCCGGTGCTGATACAGGATTTTGAAGTAAATCATGATGCCGAAGAATATGCAGAATTAGCGCAGCAATATCAGCCGGAAAATCCTGATATCCAAGCGGAAGGTGAGGCTCTTTCTCTTGATGAGGATGCAGCAGTTACCCACCCGCCATCATCGGGAGGCAGCACAATGGGGCCGAACTTTGATGCCTTGCAGGCCACCAACAAGGATTTTATAGCTTGGCTCAAGATACCGGGCACCAAGATCAACTACCCTGTGGTACTGACGGATCGGGTGGACTATTATCTCACCCATACTTTCTCTGGTAAAGAGAGCAAGATTGGAACGCTGTTTTCGCTGGGCAAAACGGACTACAAGTCGCCCAGTCAAAACATTGCCGTCTATGGGCACAACATCAGGGGCAGCGGGCAAAATATGTTTCAGCCTCTTATTTCGTACAAGAAAAAGAGCTTCTGGGAAAACCACAGTCAGATCACTTTCGATACGCTCTATCACAAAGGCACCTATAAGGTGTTCGCGGTCATCAACATACGAAAAGGCGATTGGGACCCGTCAACAGTGGATTTTTCCGATGATGCTGGCTTCATGGCTTTTGTAGATCGAGCCATATCACAATCCCTATTCAGTACAGGGGTGAAAGTTAAAGCTTCGGATGAAATTCTGACGCTTATTACCTGTGACCGCAGCTATTACGGGGCCGATGGGCGGCTTGTGGTAATAGCTGTTAAGCAATAACAACAATATAAAGGAGAACATGAGAATGCAACAGATAATGAAAAACAAAAGGTTCCTCGCGCTTGTGATGTCACTGATCATGCTGATATCAGCCATGCCGATGAACACCTTCGCGGAAACGGATTCCATTGAAAAGTCCGCTGCGACGGAGGCTGTGCAGCCCGATGTCGATGAAATGGATAATATAGAGGTACTGTCTACTCCCCTAGCAACGGATGCAGTCATTGACGGGGAAGCCTCGTCTGACACTGTGATTGAAATGGTTTCACATGATACAGAACAGCAGGAAAACGCTTCGGAACCGGAAGATGAAGATGCTCCAACACCCGCTGCCGATGCAGGAAACCCCTTAAAACAAGCCATTGATGCCAATGGTCATGCCTATGTCTTAACGGCGGGTCTTGTCAAAGCATATAGCAATATGCAGATGACAGATCATGTTTACACCATCAACCAAGGCGGCACCGTGCTGCTGGTAACGCAGTATATCGAGCGTGATAATGCGAGCATCGTCAGGGTATGGTTTATATCAGCTGAGGATGAAACCTTTTTTGCCTATATTCCTGCCAATGCACTGACTGATACCATCCTAAAAGGTGATGAGGTCAATATGATGGCAGACAAGCTGCCTTCAGCCCTTATCTCTACATCGAACGGGGAGTTATACGCCTTCAAGGTTTCTGGCGAAAAAGCAAATGCTGTAATAGAAATACCAACGGCAGCAACGACGCAGGATGAAACAGTTCAGGAACCTGCTGCTCCTATGGATGAATCCACCCCTTCATCGGAACCATCCGAAGAACCGACGCAGGAGCCGATTACAGAGGATGCGGAACCCAATGATCCCACGGAAGAACCCCTCCCGGCAGATGAAGAACCTGATGAACCTGTAGAAACACCCGCTCATTCGGATGAAGCGCTTGAAGCACCTACGGATGATCCCATTGAATGGCTCCCCGTGAGCGATGCCCCCATAGAAACCGAAACTCCCGTGGTGGATGCGCAAACTGTGCAGGTTGGGGACTATGTCGCTGTCACAAAGCAAACCAGAGCCTTCATGAGCGTTGATGATACTGCGTCGGATGGATATATAGGCGATCTTTCTCTCGGCGTGTTCGTAAAAGCGGCAACCGTGCAGGTTGACGCTATTGAGCAGGACAGTCTTGGCCGCGACTGGCACAAGGTCAAGTATATGTACGGAGATGATTATGCCGACGGAACGCTTAAGTGGACAGCCTTGGGCAGCATTTATGTGCTTGCCGTTGAAACGCTCGGCACGGCTGAACAGGCTTTGAGTGTAACGGATTATGCCTTTACAACGGTTCCGGTTCGACGTGCTGGGATGCTCCTTGCCGCAACGCCTATGGACGGGTTTACGTTGAAATCCATCAATGCCCCTATTGGCACGTTCACAGCAGGGCAAAAAAACATTCACGGCAGCTCAGGCAAAGACAGCGATTATAAGCAGATCGCAACCGCGGCGGGTCATGGAACCGTTTACGCCACCCCACACTACCTTGACGGATTTGCTGTTTACTGCCTGGAGCATACTATGCCTGGCCCCGGCGAGGGCTCCGGGAGCAACAAACAGCCCACTGGCCCTTACATGATCGTTGACATGGAGGCTTATACCAGCGGTACTTCGATGAAGTATAAGGCTTCAACCATGCACGCCATAGGCTGGGTACTGCGCCACACCTATCCCTTTATGGCATTGAATAGGAACGATTCGGATAATGAAACCTGGTCGCGCGTAGCTGGACAGTTTGCCATCCGCGAAGTAATTAAACAAATGGAAGGCGCTCAGTACGTTCGTGACTACTGGGATATGGATAACTTTTATGTTGCCAGCGGACAAGCTCCCTCCGTATATTTGACCTATGCCCGTTGGCTGGCCGAAAATGGTATCGCACACGGAAAAATCACAGGCAAAATAACCACTTCTAACAAGTCTGTCGTTTACGAGAACGGCACATATAAAGGCACGGTGACACTTTCGACGGATGCGGATTTGATTCGAATCAGTACAGCATCGGGTACGATCACGGGTAATACCGCGGGGAAAGACAGCAGCTATTATTATCTCAAAAGCGGCGACACCATCACAGTATCCTTTTCCACCAACGGCCATACCATTGTGGCGGAATCGGTATCTTCGGATGAAGAAGAAGCTAACTTCTTGATCGGGGTGCCTACAGTGGAAATACAGGATGTACTTATCCCGGTGGAAGGGTATCCCTATAAGCTACAGGATGCTTCCGTCACTTTTGAAATCCTGTACGGTGATGTGACCGTTACCAAGCGCCGTGACCGCGGAGATCAGCGCACACTTGCAGGTGCGCAAATGCAGCTATATGACAGTAATGGCGCTGTGGTCGGGAATCCCGTCACCACAGATGCGAATGGCAACGCGACCTGGACGCATTTGCAGTACGGGACTTATTTTGTCGCAGAAACCAGTGCGCCGACCGGATATCAGATGGATACGAGTTGGTTACGCGTGGAAATCAACGCCGGCGCTGTCACCTCTACGTTTTCAAACGCTCCGATCTTTGGTTCTATTCGGGTCATTAAGAAGGCGGGCGGCAAGGATATTCCCCTCGTTGGTGCAAAGTATGAGCTGGTAACCAAAGCGGGGAGCAGCTATGTTCGGGCGAAAAGTGTTGTAGATGGGTCTGATCTCCCCGTCTTAACAACCGATGCCAATGGGGTTGTGACCTGGAGCGGTGTCGTAGAATACGGAGAGTATTATGTGCATGAGATAGAAGCGCCTCAGGGCTATCAATTGGACAATAATTACTACCTTACAAACCTTTCCGTGCAAGGAGTAATCGAAGTCACCAATGCCAAGGATGCCCCTATCACTGGGCAGATTCGCATTGTGAAGAAAGATCAGTTGACCAAAGCGTCCTTGGCTGGCGTAGAGTTCACTGTCACCCGCCTTTCGGCTCCGGCATCCCACAACGGTGTCGGCGTGGGCGATGTGGTTGCGGTGATTACCACGGATGCAAACGGTGTCGCTACAACGGGCTGGCTTGAATGGGGCAAGTACCGGGTTGTAGAATCAAAGGTTCCAGCTCACTATACGGACAGCCATTTTTCCACGGAAATCGAAGCCTATGAGCATGGCAAGACCTACACCATAGATGTGGAGAATGAGCCGACCAAGGGCTATATTCAGATCGTTAAAACTGACCGACTGGATCGCACTCCCATTGAGGGCGTACAGTTTGACATCTACTATGCAGATGAGTACGGTTCGGGGCTGGCTGGCACCATGACAACGAATAAAGACGGTGTGGCCATTTCTTCTGCGTTGCGTAAGGGAAAATATGTTGTCAAAGAACATGCCGATCCTATGGGATATGTAACGGAACTGGTAGAACTCAGCGCTACGGTCAAATCCGACGAAACCACCTATCTGAGCGCTTCCAATCAGCCCATCCAAGGCAGAATCCAGATCATCAAAAAGGATGAGCTGACCAAGGACGCCTTGGCCGGGGCAGAGTTTACCATTACTCGTGTCAGTGGTCTGCCATCTCATAAGGGCAGTAATAACGGTGAAGTGGTGGCTGTCATTACCACGGATGCCTATGGCGTGGCCATATCGCCTCTTTTGACCTGGGGCGTTTACTGCATCACCGAAACCAAGGTGCCGGAGCATTATGTGGACAATTCCTTCTCAGTCGAAGTCACTATCCAGGATGAGAACCTGAAAACCTATGAAATCGGTGTGACGAATGAACCCACCAAAGGCTGGCTTCAGCTGACCAAAACAGATCGTCAGAACGGGAATCCCATTGAGGGTGTGCAGTTTGATATCTACTATAACGATCGGTATGGCGAGGGTCTGGCGGGCACCATGACCACCAATAAGGACGGTATCGCTATATCTGAGCCGCTTCGCAAGGGCAAGTATATCGTTCGGGAACATGGCGAAACAGCCGGCTATTTGTTTGAAGAAATCATCATGGATGCTACTGTGAAATCGGATGAAACCACGGAGCTTCAAGCCACCAACTGCCATGTGACGGTACGCCTAAAACTGTATAAGCGTGATGTGGACGAATACACAGGCGATAACCCTAATTCGGCTGCTAATGCGAAACCCAATAAGACCCTCCCCAAAACCGCGAACATCAGCGCTCCTGCCGTGCGTGGCGATGGTATCTTGACTGGTGCAGAGTTCCAAGTGCTGGCAGGTGAAGATATTAAGGACAGGCAAGGCAATGTGGTCTATGCTAAGGGTGCGGTTGTAGTGCAGTCCATCAAAACAGCAGGAGAAGATGCTTCCGTTAGCACAGATGAGCTATGGCCGGGGGTGTATGAAATCGTCGAACTAAACCCGCCTACTGGCTATCAGCCCAGCACTTCATCCATCTTCGTGGATGCCCGCAGCGCGGCAACCCAGTCTACGGAAGCCATTATCACCTATGAGGGATTGAAAACCAATGAGATCAGCTATGGCGTATACGCGCTGATTAAGTTCATGGGCGATAATGAAATCCATGATGATGCGGGTATCCTTGAAACACCCGAAAAGGGCGCGGAGTTCCAAATCTACCTTAAAAGTGCTGGCAGCTATGAAAATGCCCGTAAGTTTGAGCGAGATTACCTGACCACTAATGAATACGGCTATGTAATGACCAAGCCTTTGCCCTATGGACTGTATATTTTGGAGCAGGTTAAGGGGAAAGACGGGTACGCCATTAAAAGTCCCTTTACTATCTTCATCAAGGGCACCGAAGATCCGGCGAAGCCACCTATCCTTATCATTAACAATGAAGCGATTCGCTTTCGCCTCAAGTTCATCAAGGTGGATGCTGAAACCGGGAACACCATCACCGTTGCCAATACAGCATTTAAGCTCAAAGATGCCGATGGAAATTATGTGACCCAAACTGTGCATTACCCCAAGCAAGCCACCATCGACACCTTTTACACCGATGAATCTGGCGAAGTGACCCTTCCCGAAACCGTTACCTATGGAATGTACTTCATTGAAGAATTTGCATCGCCCGATGGCTACTTGATTCTGACGGAAGAGTTAGGCGTATTCGTAGGCAACGATACCATGAATGAACCCGGAGAGGCGTATCTGTTGGAGATCGGGATTCCCAATGAGCCTGTCAAAGGTAGAATTGTTCTTGATAAGAAGGGCTTACAGCTTACGGGCTTTGAAACGCTAACTGATGTTTTTGGCAATGAATATCAGCAGCCTATCTTTGAAGAAAAATACCTGGCAGGCGCTGTGTTCGACATTTATGCCTCCGAGGACATCATCGGCAAGGATGGCACCTGCTGGTATCGTGAGCACGAATATGTGGATACCATCGTCACAACGGCTAATGGGTCAGACGCTTCCAAGGAACTACCATTGGGTAAATACTTCCTGCTCGAAACCAGTGCGCCTGAAGGATATGTTTTTGCGGATACTTGGTATGAGGCTGATCTGGTCTTTGCAGACAACCATACAGCGGTGGTAGAAAACAAGGTGGCCGTTGGAAACGACTATCTCCCCTCAGAAGCAACCCTGCGCAAGGTAAAGGAAGTCACCCAGACTGTCCGTACCAATGATGGCACGGTGAAGCAGATCATCACCAACGCACCAGGCAGGGGCTTTGTATTCGGCCTATACAATAATGTAGATATTCGTTTTGACGGCGGCACCCTCATGGCTGATTCTCTTGTTGCCACGGGTGTGACTGATGAAAATGGCAAGCTTACCTTTTCGGGCTACTACCCTCATGGCGATTACTACATCAAGGAAATCTCCTGCCCTAAAGGCTGGAAGCTGAATCCTGAACACTTTGCAGTCAGCCTGATCCCTGATACGATGAATGAGGATGACCCCATCATCCGCGTCAGCCTGCAAAAGCCCATCCACAATGAACTGATCTACACGCCCATCACCCTGACCAAGAAGGAGATCACAGGAGAAGAAACGCTCCCCGATACGCGAATCGAGGTCAAAAATGAAGCAGGCGATGTAATATTCCGCGCCTACACGGATGAGAACGGCCAGCTTCCCAACATTCCCTTAACCCCCGGCATCTACACATTCAGGGAAATCTATGCGCCTGACGGATATTCACTAAGCGAGGCCATCATGGCCTTTTCCGTGGATGAGATAGGGAATGTCACAGGTGATACCGTTGTGCGGGATGACTTTACACGGTTCTCCATACTAAAGCAGGATGAGAACGGTCAGCCTTTGGCTGGAGTTATCTTTAGCTTGAGAAAGGATGATTACTCAAAGCTGTTTACAGCGGTATCAGATGAAAACGGGTTGGTTACGTTTGAGAAGATTCCCTATGGCAAATATATAATAGAAGAAACCAAACCTTTACCCGGATACTTGAAGAACGATAGCCGTATCGAAATCACAGTGGATGGCACGTTTATCAACCTGTCTGAACCGTTGGAAACCGTCACCAACTGCCCTAATGAGGTTATCGTCAAAAAGATAGATCAGGATGGGATGCTTCTGGCAGATGCGACCTTTGCGCTTATCAATGCTGACGGTCAGCAAACCATGACTGCGGTTTCTGATGAAGCTGGCATGGTCCGGTTCACGAAGGTTCCGTATGGGCTTTATACAATTCAAGAGATTGAAGCCCCGGCAGGGTATCTTTTGAACACAAAGCCTGTTGAATTGTCCCTTTTTGAGACGCACACCTTCACGGCAGAACCCATCGCTACGGTTGTGAATCAGCTAAAACGCATCCAGTTCATTAAGGTTGATACGGCTGGCAAGTTCTTGCCCGGTGTAGAGTTCAGCCTGATCGACGCTGCAACTGATGAAGTGGTCGAGGTAGTCACCAGCAACGTAAAGGGTGAGTTCCTCTTCACCCAGTTTGACTACGGTGATTGGATTGTCAGTGAAACAGCAGTTCCCAATGGCTTCAACGCCATGGAGGACATCACATTCCATGTGGATGCTAATTGGACGGAGCCTTCTCCCATCACCTGCGTGAATATCCCCAATCACTATGAATTTGTCAAAACGGATAAGAAAGGCAACCCGCTGGCAGGGGTTAAGTTCACGTTGGAAGATGCCGAGGGCAACATCATTCGCAACCTGGTATCTAGCACAGATGGCATTGTCAATGCAACGGATCTTACCCCCGGCACCTACATCATCCGTGAAATCGAAACGTTGGAAGGGTATACCCGCACCGACGAAACGATTAAGGTAGTGATTGACGAACACTACATCGTACCAACAGAAATGTATCGCTTGGTCAACTACCCCAATATACAGACTGGCGTTGACTTTGAGATGACACCTGTGATGTGGGTGGGTGCTCTCCTGTTGCTGGCCGGGGCTTCGCTGACCACGGCTTATAGTGTAAAGGAAAGCAGGAAGCGCAACAAGAAGAAACATCGCGGAAAATGATCCCCCAATAACCTTTCGATGTGTTTGAGAAAGCGCCGCAGGCAATCCTACGGCGCCTCTCTTTATTGGAGAACGAGGAGTTTTATCACATCTTATGCCTGTAGAATTCAGCTGCCTATGTTAGAGAAACGGTTTATGTAACATTGATAAGGCTCTAAAGGCTTTCAACGTTGGGGGTAGAGAATTTCGTATTTCTATGTTAATATTGGGTAAGAGAATTACGATAAAGTTGAAACTAGATAAAGAAGAACTAATGAATGAAAGACGTTTGGAGTGATACGTATGGAAAACAAAATAAATTCAATACAAGCTTTTTCTAAAGTCAGTACATATTTAGACCTTCAGAAGTATCTCCAGGATAAAGCAACAGGGCTTAAAAATACCGAAAATGGAGCGCAACGCTACTTATGCCATTATACATCATTAAAGGCAGCTGTAGGAATCATAAAAAGTGGTAAATGGTATATAGGGTCGCCTATTGAAATGAATGATGGATTAGAATTGTCCCATGCAGATCGAGATGTATGGGAAAAGATTTTTTTTGCCAGCTTTATGCTTGAACCTAAAGAGAGTATTGCCATGTGGAGTATGTATGCTCAGCCTTGGCCGGACGGGGTCATGATTCGCATTCCAGTTGAGGTTTTTAAAGAATGGATGAAAAGCTCTCCCCAAATGAGCAGTGCCGATTCATCAACAAAACAAGCAAACCCTGACAATATAACCGATTTAGCACACTTGCGATTTCATGCTGTTGCCTATACAAACGCAGAGTCAAAAAACAAAGGTGAAATAGAGGAGCTTATTTGTGGTGGGCAAATAAATAATACATTGCATAATTCAATCCAATCAAAAGAACTTGTGGGATATATAAAAGACTGTGCATGGTCTTATGAAAACGAGTATAGAATGCGGATTGATATGAATAGCTTTTCAGCTTATAGGGGCATTGCCTTATCTGTTCCGGAGAAAGTTATTAATGCAATGGAAATAACTGCTGGGCCTCGATTTGAAGATGATTTATATTTTCGAATCGAAGAAGAAGTGGCCATTGCTGTAAGCTCTGATCGTTTAAAGAACAGCATCTTTCGTAATAAATTAAATTGGGTATATTGTGATAGTTGCCTACGTTTAAATTCAAAAAGCAAAGCATTAGTTTGATATTGCGTATGGCCCCATAATACATAATGCTTTTTGTTTGAGCAATCGTTTGTGAACTTTTACTTGTCGATGAAACCCAGATGAATAAATGGCAACCCCAAAGCGTCAATGATATGGCGCTTTTTTGTTGCATATGGCAAAGGTCATAGATAACCAGAATTTTAATAGGAGGATTAAATGTACTACCTTCGTCGCTTGGTGGTTCCGCCCTAGCAACAAGTATCACCACATTAAAGGAGGAAAATTTCATGCAAGAGGATATTGAACATCGTAGCATCACTATGGTTATCAATGGCGGCAAGTTTTCGGGCCGATTGCTTAAAAAGGGTATTGCTAAGCTGCTTGCATTGATGAAAAACAAGCATCAGAAGCATAAGGATGTAACCCCTCATGGCAAGCAGTCTGTAAAAAAGCTGATTGGCCAGAACCAGGGCGTAAGCAATATTGAAGTTACAGATGATGGCATTAAAGAGTTTGAGCGCATCGCCCGTAAATACGGCGTAGATTTTGCGATCAAAAAGGTAGACGGCGAACAGCCCAAACACCTGGTGTTTTTTAAAGCCAGGGATGCGGATGCGTTGACCTCCGCTTTTCAGGAATACACCGGTATGCGCATGAAAAAAGAGGAGCGTCCGTCTGTGCTGAAACTGCTGAATCACTTCAAATCCCTGATGCCCGGTCGTGATCCGGTGAAGAACAAAGAAAAGGAGATCAGCAGATGAATACTAAAAAGCTGCTGATCCTGAACCTGCCCTATATCCTGATCGGCTTATACGCCACAAAACTTGGGCAAGCATGGCGATTGGCAGAGGGCGCGGACTTTTCTGCGAAATTCCTTCACCTTGGGGATGGTTTTACGGCTGCTTTTCAATCGGTTTTACCGAGCTTTCATCCGTCTGATATATTGATTGGACTGCTGCTAAGCGTATTTTTACGGTTGGCCGTATACATGAAAGGAAAGAACGCCAAGAAGTATCGCCACAATGTAGAATATGGCTCCGCCCGATGGGGAAAGGCTGAGGATATCAAGCCTTATATGGATCCTGATTTCGAGAAAAACATTATCCTCACGCAAACGGAAAGGCTCACCATGAACAACCGCCCCACAGATCCTCGAACAGCCCGGAATAAAAACGTGCTGATCATTGGTGGTTCTGGCAGTGGTAAAACTCGCTTTTGGCTGAAACCAAATTTGATGCAAATGCATTCATCCTACGTTATAACCGATCCCAAGGGCTACAATGATTGAGGACAGATAAATTACACATAATCTATATGGAGGGAGGAATTACCATAGCTCAGATTAAAAAGCACACGGCTCTGTATGAGAGATTGTCCAGAGATGATGAACTGCTAGGTGAATCCAACAGCATCAAAAATCAAAAGGCCTATCTCGAGGAGTATGCTCATTCAAAGGGTTTTACTCACATTAGGCACTATACGGATGATGGTTATAGCGGAACCAATTTTGAACGCCCCGGATTTAAGGCTATGATTGCCGCGGTTGAAGCCGGAGAAGTCGATACGGTATGTGTTAAGGATTTATCCCGTTTCGGTCGCAACTACCTGAAGGTTGGTATCTACACGGAGATCCTTTTCCCCGAAAAAAACGTCCGCTTTATTGCTATCAACAACAATGTGGACAGCGATAATCCAACAGATAATGACTTCGTTCCATTTTTGAACATTATGAATGAATACTACGCAAAAGATGCCAGTAATAAAATTCGTTCCGTGTTCAAAGGAAGAATGCAAAGCGGAAATCGTTGCAGCGGCAGTATTCCATATGGATATACGCGGTTGCCTGGTGACAAACAGACGCTTATAGTCGATGACGAAGCTGCGGAAGTTGTTCGCCGCATCTATCGGATGGCATTGAATGGATGCGGAAGCAAAGAGATTGCCGATACCCTATCATCTGATAAAGTGCTTATCCCATCAGCTTATCAGGAAATCAATTGCCCGGAGAATTGTCGAAACCATAGCTACCACGATCCATATAGATGGAATGTAACCACCATAGGCTACATTCTCTCCAGGCAGGAATACATGGGACACGTTGTGCTGGGCAAAACCATTCGTCCAAATTTCAAATCCAAGAAAAGGCGCATGGCTACGCCAGACGAGTTGATGATCTTCCCAAATATGCACGAAGCCATTATTGATGAAGAAACTTGGCATACCGTTCAGCGTGTAAAAAAGAAGGGTAAAAAGAAACTTGCCAATGGAACCTACTCTCATCGAATGTCGGGGTTGGTTTTCTGTGCTGACTGCGGGGCAAGGTTAAGCTATCGAAGTCCCGCATCCCAAAATCGCCCAGATGGGAAAACATATGATGCAGATAGTGCCTTTATTTGCTCGAGTTATCGTCAGACGTATAAGGATTGCACCATGCACTTTATCAAAGCATCGGTTTTAGAAGCGTTGGCATTGGATGCTGTTCAGAAAATTTCCGCTCATGCGTTGGAGAATGAGGATGCCTTCATTGCGAAAATACGCAGCCAATGGGATGCTTCACAGATAGACACCTCTGGCGCGAGCAAAAAGGAACTTAATGCAGCTCAAAAACGAATTTCCGAATTAGATGTTTTAGTGAAGGGTCTGTACGAAAGCAATGCGTCCGGAAAGCTGACAGATAGGCAGTTTCAAAAGCTCCTGATACAATATGATAATGAACAGCTATCCCTCGAAAACAAAGTAAACGAGCTCAGCGCTTTGCTGGAAGAAAACGACAGCAAGAACGCACAGCCAAAGAAATTCGTAGCTCTGATTAGGAAATACCGTGACTACGCTGAATTGAGTGATGCGATGCTCAATGAGTTCATTGAAAAAATCGTTGTACATGAAGCAGATAAATCTACCGGGGACCGCCTTCAGCGTGTAGATATTTACTTCAACTTTATTGGGCAGTATGAAATGCCGATGGAGAAAATCGTTACGCCAGAAGAAATGGTTAAAGAAGCAAAAGCGCTTGCCGCCCGAAACAGAGAGCGCGAACAAAATAAGCTTCGAATGCGACGGGTAAGGGCAGCGCAAAAGGCAAAGGAGGGAGAACAAACAGCATGGGCACGTTAAAACCCACGATCCGTGCAAACGGTATTGACTATGTTCTTGTCGGCGACTACTATCTGCCATGTATTGAGTTTTCAAAGGATACCCGCCCCGTTGGCCACTTTGGAAGGCTTCATAGGTATTATTTGCAACAGAGACATCCCGTTCAATATTCCACATTGATTTTATCTGACAAGCTTCATTCTTACCTGGCCGATTTAAATGAACAGGCTAACGAACGGTATCATATCCTCATCAATCAGATGATGGAAACCGAAGGCGTGACCGAATCCCTCAAATCATCCAATCAAATGCTATGGGTACAATCTATGAACTCCATTCAAAACAGGGCTATGGAAATCATCAAAAGTGAAATGGTGTATTGTGATTGAGCAGATCTTGTAGTGTTCATCTATATAAAGAGCCCCCTAACGGCAAGTCGATACCGTTATGGGGCTTATGTATTGGGCATTATTCTGTTTTCAGAAGTCTGGAACCATGATTAAACTCCAGCATTACACTACGCATTGATAATTGATTCTTTCTTTTCCAGAACCTCCATCATCAGAAGCGCACCCAGCGTAAATCCATGGGAGTAAATCTGCACTTCCTCGTCAAATGCAACCTGCATATACATTTCTTCCAAGTGCTTAAATGTCTTGCCATCTTCGCTGGATATGGTTTCAATGAATTGCTGCTTTTCTCTTTGATATTTTTCCATAAGTGCCTTGTGTTCTTTAGTGTGAACAGTGCGCCGTTCCCACGGGATAATCTCACCCTCAAATAGGGCTTCCATAATTGAATATGACATGTACAATCATCCTTTCTTCGTTGTTATCCCAACAATGCTTGAAAGAAATCTTGACGCATGATACAATATTTGCGTCGCTTTTGCTTTCGAGCAATCGTCGGCTGGGGAAGTGGCGGCTATCTTTTGCGAGAGTGTTCCGCCGCTTCCATCATTTTTTCTCTTGCAGGCTCTCATACAGACTATGAACACCGCGCCGTAATACCTCAGAGCGTGTGATGCTGAGTTTTGACATGCAGAACTCAATCATTTCCATCGTTTCCTTGTCAGCCCTTGTTTTGATTTGGGTATCTAACGGCTTTTCTGGATGAGGCCCCGGTTTTTTTCGTGCCAACGACTTCACCTCCATTTTGGGGCACGAGTTAATTGTACAACTCGGACCCCAAGATGTCAAGGTTCTTTTTGAGTTTGCTTATACACCAAGGTCGTGAAGACGATAGACCGTGTGCGGACTTACTTGATTAGCGAAGGAAACAAATGGGCTGCGCTACTTTCACAAACCAGAATGAGAGAAACAAGAGCTAGCAAAAATCAGTTGCTGACAAATTGTAAGCAACTGATTTTTGTTTTACAAGAAGTATGATTGATCTGCCAATGCAAACCTTTATATCATCCAAACTGGCACAATGAAGTTAGCAGCATCAATTGCTGAAAGCTCTGGTCGCATACATATGAGCGCACCATTGCCGCGAGGAACAGAGCCTTTGTCCAGTAAGCTGAACACGCCCACCAACTCGGTGCCGGGGTTTACAGATCGTTTGATTTCCAGCGGATGTACTTGACCATCGCTTTCGATGATCAAATCGATTTCACAGCTATTCTTATCTCGGTAATACCAAAGATAGCATTCCTTTGCATCATTGTGATAGGATTTGATGATTTCTGAAACCACATAGTTCTCTAAAATGGCTCCGTTTATGGCACCGTTTGATAATATTTCAGAGGAAGAATATTTGGTGAGATAAGCCACAAGACCTGTATCGAAGAAGTACATCTTTGGGGTTTTGACTGTACGCTTAAGCAGGTTATTTGAATAGGGACGAAGATAAAAAATCACGTCGGACTTTTCCAAAATAAGCAGCCAGCGTTTGGCCGTATCGTCTGACACGCCTACATCTAAAGCAATGTCATGAACATTCAGCATTTGCCCTGCGCGGCAAGCGGCAGCACGAACAAAATCTTGAAACAGCAGTTTGTCAACCCGCTCAAGCAATTCTGACACGTCACGCTCGATGTATGTTTTGATATAGCTGGCGTAAAAGACATCCCTATCGGTGAACTTACCACTCACCAAACCCGGCAGTGATCCACGCCAAATACGCTCGTATATGCCATTCATATCCGTTTTCGTTCCAAGCTCTTTTCGCGTTTTGAGCTTTTCCAAATCTAAGGTGAATGGCATGTTTGCTCCTTGCCCATAGACCTCATGTTGGGAAAGAGATGGCATATGAAGCAGCGCAGCACGTCCTGCCAAGGATTCCTGTGCCAGCTCCATTAAGCGAAATGCTTGGGAGCCTGTCAGCCAAAATGAACCGGGCGCAGTGCCGTTATCAATGGCAATCTTGATGTACGAAAAAAGTTCCGGAGCGTACTGTACTTCATCAATTAGAATCGGTACTGAGTGCATCTGTAAAAAAAGTGCGGGATCACGCTTAGCCAATGCCCGTTCTTCAAGATCATCCAGCGTAACATACTCGCGTGAATCGTTATCTAAGTGACGCATAACGGTAGTTTTTCCAACCTGCCGCGGTCCTGTAATCATGATGCAGGCATACTCCTTAGAAAGGGATAAAATCTTTTCCTCTAAATCGCGCTTGATGTATTTCATGCATCTTGCCTCCTTTGGCCAATATCCGATACAATCTTATTTTAGCCAAAACACAAAAATAAATCAACCCTTTTCTTTTTGGGCTTATGGATCAACTGCTAACTAAATGTAAGCAGTTGAAAAATGGAGTTTATCTTTTAAAAGCAAAATTACTTAGAAAGGATTGCTGCCTATTGAATGAGGAACTGAAAAAGCTGGAGCATGAGTTATATGTCGCCCAGCAAAAATTGAAAGCCGCCGAAAATGAAGATAAAGCTTTGGCACGGCAAATCGCAAACCTAACGCGAAAGGAGCGAACCCATCGGCTTTGCATTCGTGCAGGGATGCTGGAAAGCTTCCTGAAAGAACCGTCTCTTTTGACCGATGATGATGTGATGGAGCTATTGACGTTCGTTTTTCAAAGTGAGGCCGTTCAACAAAAGCTTGATTTTCTAATCGAGCAACGACGAAGCCAGTGCGAAACCGACACGAGCTAGACCCTTGGCTTTAGACAAGGGCGCAACTATACACCGTTTCACGGTGCACTGCGTTCTGCCGAAGGCTCCTTGCAGGAAGCTGATGAAAATAGCTTCGGCTATTCTCATCCAGGGGAAGCACGCTTCCCCTGCGTTGGCTTCGCCAACTACCCCAACCCAATAGGCATTCCCACCAAAGATCGTTACTGTGTAGCGGTCTTTTTGATTTTTGGAGAGGAGGAACCACAAAATGCCCAACCCGCATTTTGATATTAAGATTGTGCAGCGCAGCCAACGACAATCTGCTGTCGCAGGAGCAGCGTATCAGAGCGGAGATAATCTATTTTCTGAGTACGATCAGAAAAGAAAAAACTATCGCGAGAAGCGTGGCATCATGTTTACGGAAATCATGCTGCCCTCCAACGCGCCACCCGAATATGCGAATCGTGAAACGCTTTGGAACGCGGTTGAAGCAATTGAGAAACAATGGAACTCACAGCTTGCAAGACGTTTTGTTTTAGCTTTGCCCACGGAAGTGCCGGCGGAAAACTATCCACACATGATTAAAGAATATTGCAATGAACATTTTGTTTCAAAGGGAATGTGTTGTGACTTTGCCATTCACGATATCGGACAGGGCAATCCTCATTGTCATATCATGCTTACCCTTCGTGCAATGGATGATAACGGGAAGTGGCTTCCGAAAAGCCGCAAGGTTTACGATCTTGACGACAACGGCGTGCGTATCAAGCTCGTATCCGGCAATTGGAAAACCCACAAGGAAGATACGGTTGATTGGAACGAGCAATATCACTGTGAAGAATGGCGGCATGGCTGGGAGGTTGTGCAAAACAAATACCTTGAAATGACAGGAAGCAGCGAGCGTGTTGATCTTCGTTCTTTCGCCCGGCAAGACAACGAGTTAATGCCCACTATTCACATGGGTGCTGCTGTAACTCAAATGGAACGGCGAGGAATCAAAACCAATATCGGCAATCTAAATCGTGAAATTAAAGCTGTTAATAAAACCATGGCAACGATCAAAAGCACCATCAAGCATTTGCTGGATTGGATCGGCGAGCTTATTGAAAAGAAACTGAATCTTCTTGCGGAATTAGAAACACAAAAAACACCACCGACGCTCCCTGAGCTTTTGACGGAATATCTTGAACAGCGAAGAAAAGAACGTGCCGCATGGTCTGATTACGGACAGCAGCAAGGTGCTCTTCGAGATTTGAAAGTCGTATCATCTGCCATTGTACAATTGAAAAGACAAGACATTCTCACCGTTGAAAAGCTGGACGATATTGTAAGTGATTTAAGTCAACAATCCAGTTTACTCAGATCAAGCATCGCCGCTAAAGAAACAAGAATGAAGGAGATCGGCAAAATCGAAAATGCAGTTGCTGTTTGTAAGCAACATGGTGCAGCCCATGACAAATATCTGAAAATCGGTTGGAAAACATTGCAGAAAAAGTATGCGGACAATCACAGTAAAGAGCTTACAGCTTATAACACTTCATACCGTTATTTGAAAAAGCAGGGGCTTGATCCTACGGTTAGAGTCGAGTCTTTTAAAGCAGAATACGCAAAACTTGAAAGCGAATTTTCAAATGAAAGTATGCTTCTTACCGATGTGCTTGCAAAGTTAAAGCTGCTGGACGATATTCGCTATTTGGTGAGCAAGGTGATCGAGCCGGAGCTGTATCCGGCGAAAGAAAAATCCGAACCAATCTACTCAATTAATGATCGATTGGCCTACTCGGCAGAGCAAAACAGAATTAAAGATGCAGAGCGTAAGCAAAAGAAAAAGCAGGGCATGGAAAGATAGAACTCCACTTCCTGTTTTCCTATTTATTATGAAAGAAGGCATAACCTAATGGAGGAAAGAACAGCAATCACCCAGAGCACGGAACAGACTGCACCAGCATTGATTAAGAAAATTGGGAAAACGATGTATATTGTTCACATTCATTTTAGCAAGACAAGCAAGGAAACGATGAGCGATAAAATGTCACGTCTTATCAAAAATGATATTCTGCATAACACTTGATTCTAGGACTGCTACTCTATACATGGGAATATATTAATTTCAATTATAGAAGAGTATTGTCAAAGACAAGGCATATATTGGAAAAATCCCAATGCAAATAGCGTCTCCAAAGGGACGCTGTTTGCTATCTGTAGGTTCTGAACAGAAAAACGTGTAAATAGAATAACCCACCAAACAATTGACAACAATATAGAAGCAGCCAAGCAGGGCAACGCTGAGGAGCGACCCGACCAGAGCTGCGGCTTAAACGGTAGGCGGCGGACAGATGTTCGTCGCTATTTCATTTACCGGTAAGCCCAAAGGGGATAAACCTCGGGGTTTGGGGCAGGGCCCCAATGCGGCTGTCAAGCCGCAAACCTGTCCGGGAAAAAAATGACCATCTGGCTGTAAGCCAAAGCCCAATCCCTCGCCGGCATGGTCCATTTCTTGGTGATTTCTTTAACCGACAGGAAGATCACCTTGCGAATGGCATCATCAGTGGGGAAAATCGCCTTGACTTTCGTGAATTTGCGCACCATGCGGTGGTAAGCCTCCACTGCGTTTGTGGTATAGATCAAGCGCCGGATTTCCTCTGGAAACGCAAAGAAAGTGGTTAAGTCAGCCCAGTTTGCATCCCATGAACGCAAAATAGATGGATACCTTCTGTCCCATTTTTCCCGAAATTCTTCCTTGGCATACTCCGCATCGTCAAGGTTCACGGCGCCATAGATCTTTTTTAGATCGGCGCAAATGGCTTTTCTGTCCGTCCACTGCACGAATTTGACGGAATTCCGGATCTGATGCACAATGCAAAGCTGCTGTTTTGTCCTGGGAAACACAGCATTCACAGCATCCCCAAGCCCCTTCAAATTGTCGTGGCACGCAACAAAGATGTCTTGCACGCCTCGCTTTTTTAGATCCGAGCATATGGCTGCATAGAAGCTGGCGCTTTCATTTTCGCTGATCCAGATGCCCAGTATATCCTTGCGTCCATTCATGTCGATTCCTAACACTGAATACACGCACTTGTTAATGATCTGGCTGTCTTTGCGGCTTTTGAATATGATCCCGTCGAAATAAACGATGGGATAAACTGCATCCAACGGTCGGTTCTGCCATTCGTTCACTTCCGGCAGTATCTTGTCTGTAATCTTGGAAATCATTGTCTGCGAGATCTCTGCGCCGTATATCTCGCGTAGATTATCCTCTATGTCCCGCTGGCTCATGCCTTTACTGTACATTGCCATGATCTTTTGCTCGATTTCATCCGTTCGCGTTTGTCGCTTTTCCAGCACTCGCGGTTCAAACTCTCCATTTCGATCTCGAGGTATCGCTATTTCGCTCTCCCCGTAGTCGCTGATGATGGTTTTATGATTGTATCCGTTGCGGCTGTTGCCTGTATTGTCCCCATCTGCGCTGTTCTTTTCGTACCCTAGATGTTCATCCATTTCCGCTTCTAGCATTTGCTCTATCGTCCCTACAAATAGCCGCTTTAGTTTTGTTTGCACGTCCCCTGTGCTTTCGCAGTCCGCCATGAGCAACCTTACCAGTTCCTTTTCCCGTTCTGTTAGCGCGTTCTTTGTCCGTTTCATTTCCTTAACCTCCACTTCCTCTTTATGGAGATTATTGCCATTTACACGGACTTTTATTCAGCCCCTATCTGTATAGATTTGTTATTTTAGGTAACCGCCTAGATAGTGCAAACTCTCTTTGGGATATCTTCTTTGGGTAGTGTGATCAACTGCGATCAATCCAAACGTTTTGCAATACCCCTTCTGCCACTCGAAGTTATCCAGCAGCGACCAATAGAGGTATCCCAAAACAGGGATTTGATCAGACAGGCATCTTTGAACCCCGGTAAGTGCCTCCTGTATATAGGCAATTCTTTGGCTGTCATCTTCCGTGGCAATGCCATTTTCCGTTACCAGAATCGGTATCGACAACTCTTGCTGAACTCGCCTTATCACATTTTCTAAAGCCTTAGGATAGTATTCATAGCCCATCTGTGTGAGCTGCGCGCCTTCAGGTATAGGCATGATGCCATCCTTGCCGATAATAGAACGGGTATAGTTCTGCAGTCCAATAAAATCATCTTCTTGAATATAAGGTAAGTAATGCGAAAACTCCTCATTCCATTCTTTCTGTGCGAGTGCCTCACATCCCTCAAGGGGTTGTATATCATGCAAAGATAAGGTTATTCCGATTTTGAGGCCGGGTTTTATCTGTTTCATTGCTGCCCGTGCCGCCACATGGGCACGGGCAATCAGTGCATCACCAGCCTGCGTTCGCATACTCAGAAAGGTTTCGGGTTTGGCCGTGCCAAATACTTGTATATTTTCCATTGCTTGCAGTTTCATCTTTTCCATTACCGGGTTGCTTTCCAGATTAATGCCTACCTGCAGGTTTTTATCACCCTCAACGTTTGCCTGGTGTTGCATCTGTTTACGATAGCGTGCGGCAATGGCGGCAATCTGCACCCCCATGTTTGCTTCATTGATTGTGCAAACATAACACATTAGATCACCTAGCTGGCTGACAACATAGGCACAATACTTTACGAAAGCAGTTATCGTTTTTTCATCTTCCCAGCCACCAGTTGCGATCAGCCATTTAGGTGACGAAAAATGATGCATCGTTACAATCGGTTCAATACCATTAGCGTGGCAACATTCCAATACTGCACGATAATGGACAATGGCCTCAGCATCAAAAGTGCCTTGCACAGGTTCTACCCGCGCCCATTCAATTGAGAAGCGGTAAGCGTTCAGCCCTGATTGCGCCATAAGGCAGATATCTTCCTCATAACGGTTATAGTGATCCACCGCATCAAGGGAAGGTTCATCAAAAGTGCTGTTTTGCATCTGCTCCTGTGCCCAGCAATCACTGTTTACGTTGTTGCCTTCTACCTGATGTGCGGCTGTAGCTGCACCAATGAAAAAGCCTTTAGGAAATTTGCTCATTATGTGTCTGCCTTTCTGACGGGTCATTGCAAGCTGTCAAGTAATTTTTGATATATTTCGGTAGCGGTTGCCGGTTTGTACTTTGCAAGCGCTTTTTGGAACGCTTCCCAACTTGCATCGTCAAATGGATTCTTCGTTCCTTTAATGAAGTCGGGTATGTTTTTGCTCATAAAATCCCGGACATTGCTTTCGATTTTGCTGATCACCTTTACATCCTCAGCAGAAAGCTGCTCTTCAAGAGAATCGGATATTCGTCCTGTGGCAGGATAAGTGACCCATTCAGGAGAATAGTCCGGAAGGGTTTTGGAGTAAATTGTTAATCCGGCAATGCGTACGGAACGAACAGCATTGACCAAAGTGCTTCCATTGTCTTTTATGCTCTTTACAAAACCGTATTTATTTTCACCAGCCAGTTCTACGGTGTGGTATGCACCTTCAGTCAAACCTTCCTTTGCATACAACGTGTTTTGTGTCTCTTCATATTGCGCCTTATTCAACCCAAGTGTTGAAAGCAATGCGCCTTCCTCTGAAAAACGATAATCCAGCATCGTAAAGAGGGCTTCAAGATTCTTTCCTTCTGCCTTGTTTGAGACAGCTACACCTTTTGATTCCGCACTGTTAGAATAGAAGGCATAAGGTTGCTTGTTTTGTTGTGCTTCGCTGCCATAAATGTCATTGATTGGTTGACGTGCCGGGAATACAACCATGCCTGTTGTAAGTTGATCCCCCAAATCCAAGCTGCCGGGCCTGTTTGCTTGCGTGCCATACCACAGACCAACTTTGCCTTGACGTATCTTTGTGTCATCAATACGATAGAAGATATCGCTGGTGTGTTCGGGGAAAGCTTTGTCTATCCAGTTATTGCGGTACCAGGTGTTCATAGCTTGCACATATACGCGGAAATCATCGGTGCTTCCACCAAACGTAGCTTTACCTTCATCATTGATGTACCAATGACCGGCACCACCGCCGAATGCGCAGACAAGATCTCCGATTTCCATATAACCCGGATAGTAAAGACTCATGCAATACCCATCTGTGATACCCTTATCTGCCATTGCAGTGGTGAAGATATCAAACATCCACTCCCAGTCGCTGATATAGATTGGATTGCTTTCGCCGCTGGGAAACACCACATTATCTTCCCAGCCATCACCGTTCCATATAACCGCATCTTTATCTCCTGTGAAGCCACCGGAGAAGCTTTCGCCGGTAAATGGATTTTTTCCGTAATTAACGATCCAATCTCTGCGGTAGCAATAACCAGCCCAGGCGGTCATGTCGTCTGCATAGCTATATATCTGCAGATATTTCGCTTCGCCATCCACCATGTTTCTGCTGGTTCGCGCAAGATCAGGATTCGCCTCCAAAAAGGCACGATAATTGGGCATATATGCTTCTACATATGGCGTTAGATCCATAATGATCCCATCTGCGTACAGATCGACCAGCGGCGTATGGTTATAGGTAAGCTCCATGATGTCTGTATACCCGTCTGTAGCAAGCAACGTATTAAAATTGTCAGTTTGAGACCCCGTCACAGGTACCATAAAGTCAATAGCGATCTTGACATCGCCCGATTCCGTTGCCCATGTCTTTTTTAACATATACTCGACACCGGGATTTTCATTGTAATTGCTGTAATACGAGCTGTCCTCACCCTGCCCGATCCACCAAGAAAATTGTTCGGTGGTCACCGCGGTATTTGCGCTTTTTGCTTTATCTGGTGTGTCAGGATTGCTGCAGCCCGTCATTATCAAACACAGCACAAGGATAACAGCTAACGAGATAGTCTTCCGATTCATTACAATACCTCCTTAAAGATACACAAGCGTACACTTAGCAAGTCTTAACTACTCCTTGACCGCACCTGTAATAACGCCTTTTTCCAGACGCTTTTGAAAGAAAGGAAACGCAACGAGTATAGGGAGCGTTGCAGCGATGATCACTGCATATTGGATGACATAACGATTGTAATCAGGCTGTGGATTCATCAATATTGCATCGTTATCTGCTACGATTTGGCGTATCCACAGTTGTAAAGGCCAAAGATCACGCACATTAGGAATGTATATAGATGCATTAAACCACGCATTCCATTGAAGGATCACACTGTTGAGGACAACAACGACCGTAATGCCGCCGGTTTGTGGAAGCATGATTTGAAGCATGGTCCGAACATGACCCGCCCCATCCAGATTGGCGGATTCAACAGTGGACTCTGGTACGGCAAGAAAGGCGTTCATCATCATAACCATAAAAACTGCCATTGTACAGCCGGGAATCAAAAGTGCCCACCGGGTTCCTACCATGCCAAGATTTCTGATGACGGTATAGGTGGGGATTAAGCCGCCATTGAACATCATGGTGAACATGACATAGAGCACCAAATAGGGCTTTAAGCGGGATTTTCGACTCATCACATAGCCACCTGAAATGTTCAGACACATTCCCAGTGCAGTTGCTCCAACCACATAAATGAGTGTGTTTATGTAACCACGCATCACACTTGAATCACGGAATAAGAGCCGATAGCCTTCGAACGTTATATTGCCTGCCGGCAACCATGCCACACCCTCACTTGCTAATAACCGTTTGCCATCGGATATGGAAGACATTAGCACATGCCACATGGGAACGACGCAGCAAAATGCTACCAGAAGAAGCACAAAGCCAATAAGGATATCCGCAACGATATCCAACGTGGAGGAAGCGGCGACCATGCCTTCCGCAGGCTTACCATGTCTCATTTTTATATTTTCACGCATCATGATCCTCTCCTCCTAAAACAGCGATGTCTTGGCTACTTTGCGGCTTAATGTGTTGGATAGTAAAAGAAGCGTAGTTCCGATGAGGGATTGAAACAGGCCGGATGCCGCTGACAGTCCGTAATTCGGTGTGCCTGTGAAGGCCATACGATAAGTATAAGTATACAGCACGTCTGATACATTATAGGTGGCTGGCATGTAGAGAAGTAGCACCTTGTCAAACCCCGTCATGAGGATAGTACCTGCTTTGAGCGTCAGCATCATGATGATCGTGGGCAGAATGCTGGGTAACGTGATACACCACAGCCGCTTCCATCTGTTTGCGCCATCGATCGCACAAGCTTCATACAAATCACCATTGACACTTGAAATCGCCGCCACATACACAATTGCGCCATAACCGGCGTTTTGCCATATTTCCATAAAGCAAATAACAAGCCAGAACACAGGAATGTTCGCGTTGGCAATCCAGTTTTGCTTTTCTAGCCCCATGGCTGTAAGCACCTGCGTAATACCGCCTGCTGAACCTAAAAATTCGCGCACCAAGGTGGTTACGACTACCGCAGCTACAAAATAGGGCATATAGGATATGGTCTGTACTGATCTTTTGAAAGGCCTGGCCTTCACTTCGCTGATAAGAACTGCCAGGATGATCGGAACAACAAAGCCGATCGTTATATTCATTAGTGCGATAGCAGAAGTGTTGCGCATGACCTGAAAAAAGGTTTCGCCTGTAAAAAGCTCAATGAAATTGTCCAAGCCAACCCACGTGCTTCCCCATATACCGCGGCGCATATTAAAATCTTGAAAGGCACTCACAACGCCAACCATGGGCATGTAATTGAATATGAAAAAATAGACTGCGGAGGGAATGAACAACAAGTAAAGAACCTTGTTTTTCTTCAGATCCAACCGCCAAGGGTCTTTCTCACCTTTGATGAGGTGGCGTTTCTCCGCCTTTGCGCTCGTATTCATTTTGAATCCCTCCAAATGTCATCTACTGCTTGTTTAGCACTTTGATTCATAATCCATGCTAGGACGGATTTTTATTCCGTCCTAGCATAAGTTTGTTCGTACTAATTTGCTGCCTTATAATCTGTGAAGGACAATGCAAGGGTGTCTTCCAGCTTGCCACTGGCATTTTTGAATGCAAAGGAAAACTTGGTCGCATAGTCTGTTTCAACAGTAATCGGGGCGTTTTCAAAGGTTTCCGAAAGTACAATCGTCCATGCAGGCAACGGACCTGCGCTGCTATCCGCGTTCCATGTGCCGCTTGTAACTACTCCTAAGCCCTCATATACCAGTTCACATGCGCCGTCGCTATAACAATCCAAGCGAATTGCCATGTTGTTTTCTCCAACGAAAGTGTAAACCACCGTCGCTGCGACTGCGTTGCTCATTGGGAACGTCATGGATTCGCCGTTGACATCCATAACCAAGTCAAAGCTGAAGGAATAGTCTGCCATGTTGATTGCAGCCTCATAGTCGGTGCCGCGTACGTTGATTGCGACGGAGGTTTTAGTGTCGCTAAGCTTCCAAGTCCCGCCGGGTACACTTTGTGTGCTGCCTGAAACCGTCATATCCAAGACAGCTTCACCGCTATCATAGCAGTGTATTGCAGCAGCCACTTCGCCAAGTGTAGCCGATTTTGCGGTGCCCGTAAAGACCATGACGGCTTCTGGTTCCCTAACCAGCAACATTGAATAGGTGGTACCGTCGGGCATCTTATATTCTGCAGCGTAGCCGTCTTCACTCAATGTCAAGGTGTATACATCGCCTGCATCCCCATCGGTAAGCGTATAGATATTGCCATCAAGGGTCCAAGTTCCTTCGATGATCGCATCCACACTGTCCTGGTAGGTGCCATTGTGATTGATGCCTACCATGGCGTAGTCGTCGCCCTCGACGATATATTCATAGAGCGCAACGCCATTTTCTTTGATTTTGTCTGCATCAGGCTCAAGGTTGTGCATCAGTTCATTGTTATACAGCGGCGTGAAGTCGCCAATAATCCCCTTTTCTGCGTCATAAGCGACGGTGGCGTATTCACTCCCGTCAAGCTTTTTCATCAGAATGGTCTTGGAAGCAGCGTGAGTGCTACCATCGCCATCTTCATAATCGCGGGGCTCATCTGTCACTTCATAAAACCCCACAGCATATTGGCCACCGCCATATGTCGATGCGTAAAACACGTTGGAATCATAGAAATGCACAAAGTTGTACATCGGCTCGCGGCCTTCGGGGGTCATGGTGTAGTCAAACACGCCATCCGTCAGAGAACTGGGTTCAGCGACTGCGCTGCTGATAGCTAACATCAATACCATTGCGAGCATGAGGCAAAGGGATTTCCTACAGGTTTTTTTCATGGTTTTCTCTCCTTTTTATTGTGTTGTTTGGTTTCGTAACCTCTATAGCCATTTGTCAGTTACGACAAAAGCAATCTAATGTGTGCTGTTCCCCTATCCATGTTGCGGCTGTCAAAACACAGGTGGCCATTTTCATATACAAGGCAGCCATCTTGCGCAGTGCTGTTTACTGCTGCAAAGGGCAGCGCAATATCGATGAGATGCTCATTTCTTTCCGGGTCGGATAACGCAATGTCAACGATTCCGGCCTGTTGTTTGATGATTATACTGCATGCTGCGCTTACAATAATGCCTTCGTGGTTCCCTGCTTCGAAAAACTGCAAGGCAGTGATGTGGTGTACAGCATCTTCCGCCGCATGGACCGTATCAGTTAGGGCAAGCACCCTTACCCGTGGCGCAGATGCATACGCTCTTGTTTCATCAAGGGATTTCCCTGGTAAAAGGGTGTAGGCGTAAGATGCGTTTTCTGGCCTTTCACCATGCGGTATAAGGATCGATACAAAGGTATTTTCCTTTTCGCCGGTGTCGTTGGTTACGACATCTATCCACGTCCCCTTGCGCGTTTCACAAAGCACTGTCACATTAGGCGCATAAGGAAAGCAATAACCAATGTCGGAGGCAGGGCCATCATTTCCGCACAAATGCAACATGCTCATAGACCGGGGCGTTTCTAAAACGTTTTTTGCGGCAGCCGCTTCGCACTCGTCGATCGTGATTAGATTCGCACAGTCCTTTCCAAGACGGTGATTGTCTACAATGGTTTCGATGGGATTACCTGTGGTTGAAGTGATACCCGACCCCATGCACAGCACCACATCATCGAACATGAACCATGTCTTTTTCACCTCCAGATCGCGTGTCTTGCCATTCCCTTGCCCACGATAGCGCATCCCCGCCGTACCAAAGCGGGCATCAAAGTCCGTTCCGCCCGCATAACGGTAGAGGTTGCGGGCTTCCGGGGTATACCAAAGGAAGTATTCATCCGTGTTGCGTGTGGGGGAGCGGTCAACCGTTGTTCCGGGCAAGCGCTGCATATCGACCGTTGCATAATAATCGCCATTGTATTGATTGCTGTCAGCGGTATACAGATAAGTCACGCCGTCCGACATATGCCAGAACTTTTTACCCTCGCCATTGATTTGCTCATAACAGGCGATTTCTGGACTGTACATGCTGATGCCCAGCGAAAAATTTTCACTATGGTGTACTGCCTTTGCCATGACACCGAATGTTTTGTGGCTTGATTCCTTATCTGTCGGCAAAACAGCGTTTGAGAGAATATGCTCGAGCACCGGCACTAAAGAGCCAACAAGAAAGTGTTCCTGCATGATGGTTTCATCGCGCAAAACATCATCGGCATTGTTTTTATACATTAGCCATCTTTTGACAAGGCTTTGGACCTTTGCTTTCATGCCATCCGGCATCATGGTGGATAGAAGAGCCATGGTACGGATGATGATAATGCCTGTTACCCGATCCTGCAAATAGCTGCGTGATGGCTCACGCCCTCGTGCCATGTCCATAAATCGGCCATTAGCCATCAGCGGCACAAAGCAATCAAAGATGGTTTGATAAAGAAACTGTTTTGCCTCATCGCTAAACACAAGGTGTGGGGTATTTCCAAAGGCGCAAAGCATCCCTGTGAGTGTGCTCAGAAGGTTTTTGCCATAGCCTCCCGTATATGCAAACATATAGTGCTGTATAAACGAGCCATCCGGATAAAATCCATCATCATACATTTCGCCAATGTGCGGCATTTTGAGTAGATGGCTATAAGTAAGCATCGTGGGCAATTGCTCGTTGACCCAGTCAAACTGGCTTGTATCTTCGTTGAGTATGCCTATCAAGAACAGTAACTGGCACTTCCATGCTAGATTTGCACCTGTCTCGGGTTTACCGTGGGAGGAAATAGCATAAGCATCTTTAAAGTGAAGCATGACGATGGTGTACTTCTTAATCCATTCATCTCTGTCGGGCAACTCGTCGTACATCAGAATAAGAATATCCAACAAGCGAAGCGGGATTCCCACCTCTACAAGCCACCAGTTTTCAAATGAGGTCTCCATATTGTATTCTGTTTCGTAAAGGGAACACAATGCTTTAATAATAGTAGACTTGGTTTCAGCGTTCTTGTAATGCCTGCTTCCAGGGGTTTTGAAGGCAATCGCTTGTGCGCGCTGACGGACTAATGGCCCTATATGTGTGCTTTCCGGCCAATCTGCCATTCGATCCACCGAATCTAGATAAGCCTGTGGAAAGAGCTGGCCTGCTTTGCCTACAAGATACGTCTCCCACCGTTTGCGTAAATCATTAAAAGCCATATTTCCTCCTCAATTGCTTACACAGCCCCATACTTCCAACGCCCTTAGTGCGGGGAAGGGAGAGGGGTCATCGGGACAGGCGATCATCTCTTTCATTTGAACCGAGGTGATACCCTTTTTTAAGATCTTAAATGACTGTGGCTTTTCTGTTTTCACGAGTGACACTGTTTCCTCACTGCCGTCAGAAAAAGCGAACGTTGATTGCGTCCAATAATTATCATGGGGGAAATCCGCACGCAATACAATTACAATCTCGTCTATGTCGCAGGCTGTTCCCAATTCTACCGTGATAGCGGCATTCTTATCTTCATTGATGCCCCAGCTTTGATAGGGATAGGGGTAATGCCCTTTATTTGCAATGATGCCATCGATCGCATTGTGAGGCGCAAACATCGCTTCTCCACGGGTCTGAGCGTTAGCGCTTGCGTGCGGGAACATGTTGGTGTGCTCTGATAGGTCAAAAGGATTAAGCGCCAGATTACGGCGAGCTTTAACAAAGTCCGGGTTAGCGGGTGTTGCCCAAATTAGATGCATCATGCTTTCAAAGGCGCGGGGCGGATAGGGAATACGGTTCATTCGCCCAAAAGGAATGGGGAATGATACGGTACCTGCGGTCACATATACAATGCTTTCCTGCATCGTATCCTCGAAACAGACCTGGTAGAAGCCTTCCGTATCAAACGTCATTTCGACTTTATCGCCTTCTTCATAGGCGGGATTATAAACCAGAAAGACGCGCTCCTCACCGCTCGTTTGCGCCAACACTTCTCCAGTACCATTGGATACCCTGATTTCAATCATCTTGCCGGCCTCCTTTCTTTATTGAGAATATGGACAGGGAACGTGCCGAAAGGTTCCTTGAGGTAAACGGACATCAGCGTATCGCCGTTGTACTTGGCTGTGCCCATATCGACCTCCAACCCTTTTGATCTTAGATCTTCAATTGCATCCTCCATCGGCATGGCGTAAATAGCGATATGCCCTGCCTCTTCAAGCCCTGTGGAGAAAGCAACCTCCATGTTTTCGGTAACCATATTTGCTGCCGGAAGGTTAAAAACCGGAAGTGCAAACGCTTTAGAAAACTGTGCGCTGAGCGTATCCGCCATTTCCTTGTCCTGTACATGAATGCCCATATGGGCAAATTGATACGTAACGTTCATTTTTTCTCCTTACCAGATGGGCAGCGCCTTGCCAAACAAGCGCAACGCCGCTTCCACAAAAAAATAGTCGCCATAGATTACCGGAGTGTTTGCCAATGGATCATTATGGTATTGCAGACCGGCACCATTTAAGATAGCGTCCTCGTCAGTATTCCAGTTGGAAAATTGCGTCTCACATACTTGAAATAGCGTCTCTGCGCTTTTTTCATATAGCGCGCGTTCCAGCGCAGGCACATGATCTGCCAGTTCCAAAAGACCACAGGTGATGATCATTCCTGCAGAAGTGTCCGTACGTATAGGTTCAGCTGGTGCCCTAAAATCGAGCAGCGGCACAAAACCATTGAGTGACAGCGCTGAAATGGCATAATGGGCGCACTGCTTTGCCGCAATCAAGTATTTTTCATCCTGCGTGTAGCGGTAACATAGCGCATATCCATACAATGCCCATCCCGTCCCTCTGCTCCATGCAGAAGCTGCACTGTAGCCCTGTCCTTGAATCGCTTCAACATATTCGCCTGTATCGGCATCAAAGCGGACAATGTGGTTACAACTGCCATCGGGGCGAAGAATGTATTTCAGTGATGTATCTGCATGGGCGATCGCAATTTGCTTAAAGCGCGGATCCTTTGTTTCCTCGCTTGCCCAAAAAAGCAACGGTAAGTTCATCAGCGAATCAATAATCATATAGCCACGCACATCGGTATTGCCTTGCGTACCGTCATTCCATGCACGGATGAACCTGCCTGCCGTATTAAACCTGCCCGCCAGAAGATTACTCGCATGCAGCCCGCGGCGCCTTGAATTGGCATCGCCCGTTATTCTATAATCTGCTACAGCGCTCAAGGTGTACATAAAACCAACGTCATGATATAGATTTTCAAACGTATGCAGGGCTTCGTCCAAACGGGTTTCAATTTGCTGCGCAGTCGCAAGAAACGCTTCCTTACCCGTTGCGTGATACATCTGCCAGAGGATGCCCGGCCAGAAGCCGTTCGTCCAAAAGGAAATGCCATCAGGTGTACGCATCTCCTTGTACATACCGCCTTGCGCTACAAATGGAAGATTTGTGCCCACGCGCTCCAATTGCGCAGTTGTTTTTGCGATTAATTTTTCAAAAAGTTGTTCGTTCATACTATAAGCCCCCTTACGATGATCATAGCGTAAGAGGGACTTTTGGCGTTAGAATTATATCGCCTTTTATAGAATTATTTTAGCACAATCTTTTTTCTGTAATCTGTTGGTGTTGTATGAAACTGCCGCTTGAACACTTTTACAAAGTAATTGTTATCCAGATATCCGACATATGCGCTTATCTCCTGCACCGTCAAATCACTATTGGTAAGCAGTTCGGCGGCTTTCCGCCCGCGGCAATAGGTGATGTACTGGCCAGCCGTCATGCCTAAAGATTCCTTAAACTGGCGGTTCAAATGCGTTGCGGATAAGCCGGCTTCTTTGGCAACGATCTCAAGTGTAAGGGGCTGGCCTAGAAACGTGTCTATGAACTCTAATGCGCGGCGCAAGGGCTTTGCATATGGACGCATTCGTGAAGCTTGGATGGCTTTGCAAACCGCTTCAAGCATTTGATAATTAAGTTTATGTACCTGTTCGTTGGAATCAACCTGGTATACCTTCTGCATATACTCCTGCGATATGGCGTCCAGTTCCATCAGACGTATGCCGCTTCTTTCGGCCGCCTTACGGCACAATGTACGAAATGAGGCGGCATTGGCGGCAACCGATTTGCTATTATGCAGCATCTGAAGATAGGCCGGCCCCGCAAGCGGTGCGAGTTTGCGCCAAGAATCCTTGGCGGCTTGAAAACGTCCCAAGCTTACATAGCGCATAAACTCATTTTCAATGACATAACGCTTTTGCACATCATGATACTCGCTCATATCAAGTTCCGTGTTATCCCTTTGTTCTATCGCCGCAGTATCAGCAGGTGTTAGGCGTGTTTCGTGGTAAAAAGAATGAAACGAAGGAAAAACAGCCATGGCAAGCTGCTTTGCACACATAGAAACTTCTGCAGCCGCAACCAGAGGAAAGCTGCACCGATAACGTTTGTATGACAGGAAGCTATCGCTTGACAGTCCTAATCGTGCCAATCGCGCCTCCTCTGCCTGATCATCCCAGGTTGTCTCTGTGTAAGGCCCAAGGATGATGCAGCAAGTGTTAATTTTGCAAATGATCACTTCCAAATCAAATAAATCACATACCCGGACAAGCGCATCATTTTGTATGTTTTCAAAGAGGTCTTGAAGTGAGTTTTTGCTCCATGTTGATTGCACCGTCATGGAAAAAGCGTGCTTTTCAAGGATATCATACTGCGCTGATGTTTCATCAAAAACAGTCACATGAACACCCATGCTCATCTGAATATACTTTGCAACGGCATTTGCCTCTGTGTACTGATTCATACGGCACCTCTTTTTTATGCTATCCAGCTTCCTCTTTCATATTATACCACGATTGTCGCTCCCCCTTTGGGTGAGCGACCCGGCCAAGCTTTCAGCTTGCCTAATCATCATTATACCACGTTTCTGCTGCACCTGGATATATGGAGTTGCGTTACCCTTTGGGGGATTTCATATATAATTGTATAAGTTTTAGCCTCTACTCCGGCTTTTTTATTTGGGTCAATGCCTTATTCAAGGCGATGACCACATTCTCGCTGATAGCGTTCCCGGCGGAGCGCAAAGTTTCTTCCACAGTGCGGCGGTTCATCATTTCGATCATTTCAGGAGAATGCTTTACACCTACAGCCACATCCCCGCGAGTGGCAGCCATCTTCGCCATGAAACCGCCTATTAGTACCGCGCCTTCTGGAGTTTTTAAGATATCGCCTAACTTATCCTTAATGGAGAAATAGCCTTTAGGGGCTTCCATTCCTTCTTTTTCAAACCAATTGATAACGGCGTTGTCTTCCAGAATGTATTCTTTTTGGGGCTGTGCCACCTTGCGAATACGAATGGTATCCGTTAATGAACCGCTTTGAACCATAATAATATGCTCGCCGGATATAGGTGTGGTAAAGGTAAATACTTTTTCTCCTTTCTGGGTACCCAAAAGCTTACCATCCATGAAAAGCGAAACACTGCTCTGATTGGAATAGACCTTCACAGTAGTGATGTCTTCGTGTCTATCCACATAGCGGCGTGAGCAAAGGTGTACAAATGGCGTGGTGGAAAGGTATGCTTTATATAGGTAGAAAGCATCCTTTTTCGTTTTTCTATCAAAGCTTACCAATCCCTTATGGTTGACGCCGTTTTCACCGCCCTCATTGCGGCCATCTGCGCCAAAGTCAAACATATTCCATACGTGGCTGACCCAAATATATGGGCGTTGGGATAGCAATTTAAGCATATGCTCATGGTAAGCCGCTTGATATTGTTCTGTGTAATCGCCTTTCTCCGGTGCTACGGTTTGATAGCACAGGGTAGCATCTGCGCCGTACTCGGATAAGCCAACCGCAATATGGGGGTACATAGCGCGGAAACGGTCGAAAAACCGTTCATTATCCTCCAAATCTCCAAGATACCAGCCGTAATAAAGATTGTAGGAAAGCACATCGGGCAGGGTCACAAGGGGCTCATCTATACTCAGCATAAAAACATGAGCCATAACGGTAGGTCGGCTGCCATCAAGCTTGTGGCAAAGATCATTTAGCAGCTGATGATTTTGAAAAACTGCCGGGGAAGGGCCGCCATGGGCTGTAATTTCGTTAGAGAGTCCCCAGCAAAAGATGCTGGGATGATGGTGGCTTTGCACAATCAATTCAGTCATTTGGGAAAGCGTGTTGTCCGTGCCACCGGGCATATGGCAAGTAATATAAGGTATCTCCACCCATAAAACGATACCGGCTTGGTCGCACAGATCATAAAAGTATTGATCATGCTGGTAATGTGCCAGACGAATGGTATTAGCGCCCATCTCCTGAATGATTGACAGATCTTCTTCCATCATTTGCTGTGTGATGGCGTTTCCCACACCTTTCCAATCCTGATGGCGGGATACGCCGCGCAAAGGATAGGAGTACCCATTCAGCATAAAGCCCCGCTCTCCATCCACCTCCATTTGTCGGCAGCCAAAGGGCAAGGTAACGCAATCGTCATTATAAGTGGCGGTCATTTGATATAGATAAGGGTCTTCAATACCGTTCCATAAATGTACATCCGGGATCAGTATTTCACTTAAAGCATAACCGCTTTCAATAACCGCGCTCGCAGAACCAACATTATGAATCAGAAAAGTAACTGTATCGCCATCTTTAGCGCCGGATAGCCACGCTTCCAGCTTTACCTCTGCATGCCGTGCCACAATTTTCGGTGTAATCTTAATTCCCGGCGAGCCATGGTAATTAAGATCAAAATGAGCAGCAGGCACGATAATGAGATTCACATCCCGGTATAGCCCACCGTAAAAGGTAAAATCAGCTTTTTGCGGATAGACGTTGTCGTTGGGGCTGTTATCTACATCAATACACAGTTCGTTATTGCCTGTTTTTGCGTTCTTTAGATGAACACGAAATGTGGAATAACCGCCATCATGATGTGCCAGCTTTTCTCCATTCCAAATGACATCAGCTGAAGCATTGGCTCCCTTGATTTCAAGATAAAGCTGTTTACTATCTTGTAACGAAGGAACAGTAATAACCTTTTCATAGCGGCATTTTCCGCGAAAGTAGTCGTTTCCTCCATCCTGACCGTCTAGAGCGTTCCATGTGTGCGGAAGATGAACCGTTTGGTAAGCCTCAGGACACTGGCCTTGTTGGATTGGCTGGTGGAATTTCCAATTGTCATTTATCCGGATGATATTTCTCATAAAACTCACTCCTCATATTGCACAATATAGAGTTAGCTACCTTGATTGTAAACCTATCATAATAGATCCGAGCAACTCGGCGTTAGAAAATTTCAACCATATATAGAACGATTCGTTTCTGCTGTGGATGTTTTCTGTGGATTATTGATGTTTTCCGCTAATATTTGCTGCAAGCATATATTCTTCTGCTTTTAAGGTAGGGATGTTTTGAGAAATGCAAAGAAAATCAACTGTTAGACGAGAATAAGCCGTATTGGCAAGCGATTTACTCAATTTGGAGCAGCAAGCCCTATTGTTATATTGGTAACCTATTATGAGATACAGGAACGCAGAAGGGAAAAGCCACGTTTAGAACTGTTAATATCTATTTCGATTGTATTGGGCATAGGCATTGAAACATTGTTGATGGGAAGTGTTGATGACATTGCGACAAAATTAAGCGTTTTGAGGTTTTTAGTATTCTGTCTTGACAGAAGCCTCCCCAAGGGCAGCATCGCCGTAGAATGCGGTAAAATGCTGCTAAAAGGGCCGCCAAAGATTCGGGATAAGCTAGGCCAAGACGGCAAGCCCCTCAAAAACAAGAAAGGCGAAACCATAACTGAAATTGCACGAGATAAGGCTGGGAAGATTATTCATGAACCATATCGTATCAAGATTCTGAACACCATCAACTTCAAAAAATCCATGCATTATAACCCCTTTGCGTATATTCACAGCGAAAAGGATATTCTCAAATTGGTAACGACCCTAATTTCCAATACTAAAGGGGAAGGGAAATCTTCGGATGACTTCTGGACAAAGGCGGAAACTCTTTTATATACAGCACTTATTGCATACATTCATTATGAAGCCCCAGAAGAAGAACGGAATTTCACTACCTTAATTGAGATGATCAATAGCATGGAAACCCGCGAAGATGATGAAGACTTTCAGAACCCGGTTGACCAAATGTTTGATAAACTGAAAAAGGAAAAGCCTAACCACTTTGCGTTGCGCCAGTATCAGAAATACAAGCTGGCAGCAGGTAGTGTAGTCTGGGGTAGTGTTATTCATCACGCTTGATGAAGACTACACTAGCATTTTATATAGGAGGGAGAAACTGTGATTGAAAACAAAATCACACCACTGTACGAACGACTAAGCCGCGAGGACGGCGATGACAGAGAAAGCAACAGCATATCCACGCAAAAAATCCTGCTGGAGAATTATGCACGGAACAACGGGTTGCCCAATCCAACCCACTTCACGGACGATGGGATATCAGGTACAAGGTTTGACCGTCCGGGCTTCATGGCTATGATGAATGAAGTTGAGGCTGGACATGTTGAATGCATCGTGATTAAGGATATGTCACGCTTAGGGCGTGACTATCTCAAAGTCGGACAGATCATGGAAATGTTACGGCTAAAAGGTGTACGGCTTATTGCCATCAATGACGGCGTGGACAGTCTAAAGGGGGATGATGACTTTACCCCTTTCAGAAACATCATGAACGAGTGGTATGCCAGAGACACTAGCCGTAAAATCAAGTCTACCTTCAAGGCAAAGGGTATGAGCGGAAGGCATTGCACAGGCACGGTCATCTATGGCTATTTATGGGCAGATGAAAAGCGGGATAGATGGATTGTTGATGATGAAGCCGCTGATGTTGTAAGAAGTATTTTTCATATGACGATGGCAGGTTATGGGCCGTATCAAATTGCCCGTAAGCTGACAGAAAAGCGCATCGAAATCCCCTCCGTTCATCTTGCCCGACATGGCGAAGGGGTAAATAAAAATAAAGCCATTAAAGATCCGTATGGCTGGTGCAGCACTACCATCTGCAATATGCTCAGAAAACGGGAATACTTAGGGCATACCTGCAATTTCAAAACACAAAAGCATTTCAAGGATAAGAAGAGCCATTATGTGGATGAAAGCGAATGGACAATTTTTGAAAACACTCATGAAGCCATCATCGACCAAACGCTATTTGACAATGTTCAGCGTATTCGCAACAATGTGCGCCGTTACCCCGATGGATGGGGGGAAGCACATCCTTTGACCGGATTATTGTACTGCGCTGATTGTGGCAGCAAACTGTATGTTCATCGCATCAACAACGGAAAGCGGATAGCGCAATACACCTGTTCTCAATATTCAAAAATACCTGTTGGCGTGTTATGTTCTTCCCAGCATCGAATTAATGCGGACGTTGTTTTGCAACTGGTATCTGCCACACTTCATGAAATTGCAATGTCCTCAAAAAGTGACCGTGCCGATTTTATCAAAGCGATTGCTGATGCGCAGGAGGTACAGCAAAGCAACGATATCGCCAAGCGAAAAAAGCGCCTTGCATTGGCAAAAAAACGTGCGGACGATCTTGAAGTGATTATTCGGACGATCTATGAGGATAACATACTGGGCAAGTTGCCCAAAGATCGATATACCGCCCTTGACGAGCAGTATTCCAAAGAGCAGCAGGCGTTACTTAACGAAATTGCCGAACTTGAAAATGCAAACGCTGGTTATGAGGAAAAGACGAAGTCAGCTGAAAAGTTTTCTATGCTTGTTGAAAAATATGAGAACTTTGATACCCTTACAACAACAATGCTTAATGAGTTTGTCGAAAAAATCATTGTCCATGAACGAGCACGAAAGGGTAGCGTCAACACAACGCAAGAGATCGAGATCTACTTCAACTTTATCGGCAAATATGTTCCGCCTCATTATGAAGAAGTAAGTTTAACCCCGCAGGAAGAAGAAGCACTTCGCAAGCAAGAAGCCCGTAGGGAAAAACTCCACCAAACCTACTTGCGCCGCAAAGAAAATGGAGCGCAAAAAGCATATCTGGTTATTTCTAACCCTGACGATGGGCCCATTATGGTTTTCAATGTGCAAAGTTTCCGGTGATGCAGACCAGCAAGCTGCGGAAGAATTTCAACGCTTGCACAGGGACAAGCAGAAGGAGCGTGATGAATGAAACAAGCTAAAAGCCGTGCTGCACCGCGGTTGCAGTTTACTGAGGAGGAAAGGGCGGATCCTGTGCTGGAAAAACCCATTGCCAAGGCGGAAAAGGCGGCAGACAGGCATGAAAAAGCTCAAAAGAAGCTTCCTGCCCGGAAAAAGCTTTTAAGAAAGCAAATGATGGATGCCGCCGGAAATAAAACTGTGCATCTGCATTTTGAGGAGGCAACGGCAAAGCCTCCTGCGAAGATCCAGCATCCTATCGTTAGGCCAATTGCCAAGGAGCTACGGAAACAGGCAACCAACAGCAATGAGGATGATAATTCGGGTGTGAAAATGGCGCTTAAAAGTGAAGAAGCAGGTGAATCCATCCTCAAAATGGGTGATCACGCCTATCATGCGCATCAGCTTAGGCCCTATCGTAATGCCGAAAAAGCAGCCCATAAGCTGGATAAGGCCAATGTACGGTATTTGCAAGCCAAGCACCAAAGGGATCAGCCGCGACTATCCAGCAACCCTATTTCCCGCTGGCATCAAAAGCGTACTATCCGTAAGGAATACATAGCGGCAAAACGACGAACGGCCACAGCACAGCAAACCGCCGTGGGTGCGCAAAAAACGGTTCAGCACACAGCCGAAAGAGCGCTAGGTGCCATTACAAAAAAGCCAAAATTCATATTGCTGGCAGGGCTGGTTTTTATGCTGATTTGCGTATTGAATACCGTTTCTTCCTGCATGCCGCTTGCCCAAACGATAGTCAATTCCTTTGTGATCGGCACCTACCCGGCAACGGAGGAGGATGTTAAAGCCGCAGAGCGTGCTTATGTGGCAAAGGAAAAAGAGCTGGCGGATGAACTAAAACATTATGAACAGCATCACCCAGGACACGATGAATACATCATATCTGCCCAGGAAATATGGCATGACCCCTATGCGCTGATCGCCATTATATCAGCCTATTTCGATGGAGAAGAATGGACGATCGATTCAGCCTACCCGGTTATTGAGAAATACTTCAACCTGCAATATATTCTCACAGAAGAAGTGCTGCAGGAAACACGTTACCGAACGGAACAGCGCACCGGGCATAGAACCCTGTTTGATCCAGATACGGGTGAGCCGTATGTGGAGAATTATCAGTACACTGTTCAGGTGCCATATAGCTATACTATTTGCAAAGTAACGTTGGAAAATCGGGATTTATCGCATATGCCGGTTTACAGTATGAGCCATCACACCATGGGGATGTATGCGCTGTACATGGCCTCTTTGGGCAATATGCCCGATTTGTTTGCAGGCAACCCTTACGCCTCCCACTTAAAAGACCCCATGGTATATGATATTCCGGAGGAAGTATTGGCTGCTGATGAGAAGTTTGCTCTATTAATGAAGGAAGCCAATAAGTATGTAGGATACCCCTATGTTTGGGGTGGCGCATCCCCGGAAACATCCTTTGATTGTTCAGGGTTTGTATCGTATGTGTTTACAGCTTCGGGGGTATACGACACCGGCCGGCTAGGCGCAACCGGGCTATACGGCATTTGCAGAAAAATCACCGTTGAAGAAGCCCGGCCGGGTGACCTGATCTTCTTTGAGGGCACCATGGGCGAAGGGGTTGGCGGCGTCACCCATGTGGGCATCTATGTGGGCGATAACAAGATGATCCACTGCGGCAATCCGCTGGGTTATGCTGATCTTACTGATTCCTATTGGCGGAAACATTTCTTTGGGTTTGGCAGGGTGCCTTATTAACCCAATAATCCCCATCAATGGAAGCAGCGCCATATAAAGCGATGCTTCCATTTTCTATTCAATCATTTAAAGGAGAGTATTCCAATGAATAAACGCCACTATTTTCGCTATCCGGTAATGCTTACGCTGCTGATCCTGGCACTCCTTCTTCCTACACTGCACTGTTTTGCGGAAGGGGGTGAGGTTTTCGAGTTCGACTTTGAAAACATCGATTATGAGTATGAGATCATACTGGATGACCCTATCTACTTTATGGCTGACAACGATGAAGATTGCCTATGTGATGTGGAAGAAACACCGACACCAACACCTGATCCTACGGAAGAACCTATGCCCCAGGAAACAGAATCGCCTGCTTTAACCCCACGGCCACCCAAGAAAGAGCCCCTTCTTTATGATATTCCTAAAGAAGTATTGGCAGCGGATGATAAATTCGCCACCTTAATTGAAGAGGCGACCAAATACATCGGATACCCTTATGTATATGGCGGCCATTGTCCGGCTACCTCATTCGATTGCTCCGGCTTTGTATCCTATGTGTTCACGAATTCAGGCGTATATAAAACGGGAGGCCGTGGTGCGACAGGGCTATATAGCATCTGCGAAAAGATTAACCCGGAAGAAGCCCGCCCCGGCGATCTGATCTTCTTTCAGGGCACTATGGGGAAAGATGTGGCTGGGGTTACCCATGTGGGCATTTATGTGGGAAATAACATGATGCTCCACTGCGGCAATCCCATTGGATATGCGAATATTAGCGAATCCTTCTGGCAAGAGCACTTTTACGCTTACGGCCGCCTGCCATATTGAAGTGCTGCCATGAAATACAATACACAACAGCTTCGTATATTGCGCGATAAGAAGCAGGCCCGGTTTGACCGCCTGCAACAAGAGCTTGTGGAATTAGACAAGCGGATATTGGATGCGGAGGACGAGGAAATCATCACCACCGTCCGCAGCCTTTGCCTAGGCCCGGAAGAAATTGCGGCACTATTACAATCGCTTCAAGGAAACAGCAAAGCACCGCCCTCTCATGCTAACGAAAAAGATTCTAAAAAACAGGAGGAGGATGACCATGAAAAAGAATAAAAAAATAAAGGCAAGAAAGGCCCTGGCAACTTTTCTGCTATTATGTATGCTGACACCCATTGTGCTGCTATACGGCAGCGCCTTTGCGGAAGAACCCATTGCACCGATTGAAACGGAAACGGGCATTGAAAATGCGCTTTCTTCGGACAGTGAGTCCGAAACAACCCAAGAACCAACTCTAGCGGAAGAACCCACGCCTATTCCCACACAGGAGCCTACCCCTACGGAGGTAGTTTCGCCTTACAAGATAACTTTCACTACTCCGAAGAACTGGACCGGTGCAGCCTCGGCAACCGTTAAGATCAGGGTGGCGGATAAGCAAAGTGTCGGCTGGCACAAGGTGGAGCTGAAGTTCAAAGGCTCCGATTGGCTGGAACTATCTGATCGTTTCATTGATGCGCAGGACGATAAGATCAATTTCGATGTCAGCGATAATGGCAGCTTGTTCGTTCGCGTCACCGATACCCATGGGAATGAGTTCATAGAAGAAGCTTGTATTAACTGCTTTGATCGAACGCCCCCCACGGTAACAGCAGGCGTGGATGATCTTCTGCTTCGTGTGGAAGCAATCGATGCACAATCCGGTGTGGCAGGCATTCAGGTCAATGGTTTATTGTTTACCACGCTTGAAAATGGCGTTTTAAATGTGCGCATCGAGGAAGTATTGATGCAATATGAGAAACTGGCCATTCGCGCCGTTGACTATGCAGGCAACTTTTCCGCGCCGGTGACGCTGGATAACCCCTATTATGCCGTTCCCGTACCGGAAGCAACGCCTACCCCAACGCCGGAAGTTACCCCAGTTCCAACAGCGGAACCAACCGTCGCACCGACCACAGAACCGACAGCAACGCCTAAACCCACCAAGAAGCCTAGCAGTGGCGGCTCCGGCAATCAAGCGACAGCGACACCAGAGGTAACGGCAGCGCCGATCATCCTGCCAACGGCAGACCCCAACACCCAAGCTGCGCAGGTTACGACACTGCCTGAACCTGTTACCAATACAGAATACATCACCCTGGGTCCCGGCAAGCCCTTTAAAGCGGAAAGTAATATGAATACGTTGGATTTGCTATATTCTTCCCACACCAATAAGCAGTTTATCACTGTTCAGACACGAAATGGCGATACCTTCTTCATCATTATCGATTACGATAAGCCAATCGACGAAGAAGCCGATTTATACGAAACCTATTTTCTGAATCTGGTGGATGAACGGGATCTGCTGGCGCTGCTTTCACAGGAGGAGCTGCCTGTGGCTACGCCGACACCCATCGTGATTATTGCGACACCCGAACCCACTGCCGTTCCTGTGGCAACTGCCACGCCTAATGAGCCTGCAAAGGCAGCGGACAATGGTTCTATGTCTATCCTGCTGGTAGCAGTAATCGTATTGGCCGGCGGCGGGGCTTATTTATTCATGCAATCGAAAAAAGGCAACAGTCACAAAAAGCCCATGCTGGATGATGACCCGGACGAAGATGAAGAGGAGGGGGAGTACGAATCATCTGAGCAGAACGAGTAAGGAAAATGAGGGGGCAGATTTCATTTCAAATTCTGCCCTCTCATTCCCTATTGCATAAACGGCTTAATTCGGATAGAATATAGATAAGAAATAAACGTTATTTGCAAGGAGGTTAATGCAATGATCAATATTCGTCCGATTTCTGATCTTCGGAACAAGTTTCTGGAGATTGAAAAACTGGTAAAGAAAGGTGATCCCGTGTATCTGACTAAAAATGGGGCTGGTTCTATGGTGGTATTAAGCCTTGAACAATATGCCGCATTGACAGATGAAATTGAACTGAAGCTTGACGAGGCAGACAAAGCGGCTGCTATTTCCGATGTTCGCTACACAGAAGATGAAGTTTTTTCAAGAGTGAGGGCAAGGATTCATGGAAAGCAAACATTATAAACTGCGGATTTTGCCTTTATTCGAGGATGACTTGAATGAGATCGCGGACTATATTACGATTAAACTGCGTAACCCATTGGCGGCAGAGGATCTGATTGACTTGGTGCAGGAAAGCATTCGTGATAGATTATCATGTGCCGAAGCGTTTGAACCATATCCTTCAACCAAGATGCGGGAATTGCCGTACTATCGCATCTACGTGAAAAACTATATTATATTCTATGTTGTAATAAACGATGTAATGGAAGTTCGGCGGATTCACTACAACAAGCGCAACAACCCCTCCAACTTGTAAAACCAAATAACCCAATCATTACAGGCAGTCCTTCGGGGCTGCCTTTTCATGTAGAAAGGCAGAAAAAAGTGGATTTAATTATTACAGAGAAGCCCAGCGTTGCGAAAATGATAGCCGATGTGCTATATGCCAAGGAAAAGAAGGAAGGTTACTACCAAGGAACGGATTATATGGTCAGCTGGTGCATTGGCCATCTGGTGGAGTTTGCTCCGGCGCACCAATACAATGAAGGCTATGCCAAATGGAAATATGAAGATTTGCCTATTAGCCCTGCTCAATGGCAATATGTTGTATCGGAAAAGACCCAGAAACAGTTTTCGGTACTTCAAAAGCTTATGAATGACAAGCGTGTGGAAACGGTGATATGCGCTACGGATGCGGGCCGTGAAGGCGAGCTGATCTTTAGGCTCGTTTATGAAAAATGCCGTTGCGGCAAGCCTGTGAAACGGCTATGGATATCTTCGCTGGAAGCAAGCGCGATTCGCAATGGCTTCAATAAGCTCAAGGATGGCCAGGAATATGATCGGCTTTATAAGGCAGCGCTATGCCGTGCCCAGGCGGACTGGCTGGTAGGCATTAATGCCACACGCCTGTTCTCGCTTATGTATAACCAGAAATTGAATGTTGGCCGTGTCATAACACCGACGCTGGCGCTTATCGTAAACCGTGAGGCGACGATTGCTTCATTTCATTCTGAAAGCTTTTATAATGTGCAGATCGGCAAGGGCTTTTTAGCGAAGACAGAGCGTATCGATACCAGGGAAGAAGCGGAAAAGATCTGTGCAGCTTGTGATCAGCAAACCGCTATCGTAAAGAAAATCGTGCAAAAGAGCAAAACGGAGAAGCCCCCGAAGCTGTATGATCTGACCACCCTACAGCGTGATGCCAACCGTATCTATGGCTATACCGCCCAGCAAACCCTTGATTACGCCCAAAGCCTTTATGAAAAGAAGCTGATCACCTACCCCCGAACGGATAGCTGCTATTTAACCAGCGATATGGCCGGAGAACTGTCTACGCTGGTTAAGCTAACCATGAACGAACTGTATATTGGGAAAGACCCTGATGCGATGGTCCACATCGACCAGGTGATCGATGATAGAAAGGTTACCGATCATCATGCGCTGATTCCGACCCAGGCTATTTTGAGGGCAGATGTTGAAAGCTTGCCCATGGGTGAAAGGGATATCCTGAACTTGATCGCCGTTCGCTTAGCCTGTGCTGTTGGTGATGCCCATGTTTACGAAGAAACCACCGTTACGTTGGATTGTGCAGGCTATACCTTTACTGTTACAGGGTCTGTCGTTCAAAACATGGGCTGGCAGAAGCCCCAAACCAGCCTGTTCATTCGGGATGGCAATCGGATCATGCAAAAAACAGAACAGCTGCGTATGCTGCCGGAAATGGAAGAAGGCCAGCGCATTCCTTCTGTCCTGGCTGTGGTGAAAAAGGGAAAGACCACGCCGCCCAAGCATTTTACGGAGGATACCTTGCTATCCGCTATGGAAACGGCAAGTGCTGAGGATATGCCCAAAGACGCTGAACGTAAAGGCTTGGGAACCCCTGCCACACGAGCCGGGGTGATTGAAAAGCTGGTCAATGTGGGCTTGATCCAGCGCAAAGCGGAGAATAAGGTTAAGCATCTTTTGCCCACAGCTAAAGGAACCTCCCTGATTGCGGTTTTGCCGGAGGCTCTTCGTTCTGCGCAAATGACAGCGGAGTGGGAGCAGCGTTTAAAGCGGATCGAGCGTGGCGAGGTGGATGCGGAGGATTTTCTATACGATATTAATACCATGCTTGGAACCCTTGTGAATACGGCGCAGCCTGTTCCCAACGCAGATATCCTTTTCCCCTCTGATCGTACGAAGCTGGGAAACTGCCCTAAATGCGGCGCGCCTGTATCGGAAACGGCCAAGGGCTTTTTCTGCGAAAATTTGAAGTGCTACTTTGGCCTATGGAAAGATAATCGGTTTCTTGTATCCAAAGGCAGACCACCTACCGCGCAAATGATGATGACCCTGCTCCGCGATGGGCAGATTCACTTAACGGGCCTTTACTCCGAGAAAACCAAGAAAGAATACAACGCCATCCTGGTTATGGAGACCGAAGAGGACGGCAGCCCGCGGATTCGGTTGGTGTTCAATTAATGATGAGAGCAAGCTTCAATATGCCCATCCTTACCTTGGAAGAATATAACCTCATTTGCATGTATCAATCCGGCACGTGCGCCGGCTTGGTTAAACAACTCACCACCATGCTACAATACCTGCCCCCGGAGGAAAAGGCCCTTAAATCATTGACGGAGCGTGTCATTTCAAAGCTTAAAGCCCTCGCCGAGGAGGATTACGCACGGATGACCGCTGCTATGTTCCCTAAATTCAACAGCAAGGAGGGATAATATGCCTACAAATGCGCTTGCCTACGCTCAGCTGGCAGATCAGACAGCCCAGCAAATCACAAGCAGCTATCAAGAATGGACAGCCTTTTTGACCACAGCCGCGAGGCTGTATAAGTACCCCTATGGCGATCAGATTATGATCTATGCGCAACGCCCGGATGCTACGGCCTGTGCAGAATATGATACTTGGAACAACACCATGCACCGTTACGTTCGCCGTGGTTCCAAGGGGATCGCATTGCTAGACCCCGGTTCCAAAGGCTTACAGATCAGGTATGTATTTGATCAAGCCGATACGGGCGGCAGGGTGAATTCTCGCAGCCCTTTTTTATGGACGATCGAAGATCGCCATGAACAGGCCGTTCGTGAAATGCTGGGGGGTGTCTATGATATTTCGCCCTATCTTAATCTTTCTGCGCAGTTAAATCACATTGCGGGGCAACTGGCATCTGAGTATTGGCAGGAGCATCAAAAGGACATTATCGGCATCGTTGACGGTTCCTACTTGGCGGCGTATGATGAATTTAACATCAGTGCGTCCTTCCGCAAAGCGGCAACAGCCAGTATCTCCTACGCATTGCAATCCCGATGCGGGCTGGAGCCGGAAAGCAGCTTTAACCACGAGGATTTCATGGATGTTTTCGACTGGAACACACCCAATGCACTGGCCGCTATGGGAACTGCCGTCAGCCGGATCAATCAACAGGTGCTCAGGCAGATTGAAGTGACCGTTAAAAGTATCGAGAGGAGCTATGAAAATGAGCGAACTGACCTACATCAACAATGGGGATTATCTGATCCCGGACATCGCATTGAACCAACAGGATATGGCATAAGTCCAATTATCTTTTTCAAATAATGTTGTTAGCCGACTGTTTATTGTTTGGAAGCGGACGCTTGCATCTTCGCTATCAATATTCGCCCCAACTTCGTCAGTGTACTCGTTAAAGCGCAGTATTCCATCCGACTGGTTTCGAAAAATCAATTCTCCACCACCCATGATGTTGTTGTTTATATGGGAGAGGCTATATCCCTCCGGCACATAAGCCGGGTAATAGTGCCCCTGCCATTCTGCTGGTACCAAGAAGCCTTCTTCCTCTGCTTCACGTAGTTCAACGGTTGTAAATTGCTCCTGGATTGAGTAAAGCAGCTCCATTACAGACACACGCACATATTCATTGGTGGCTATTGCAGCCGTCAACGTGATATAAAAAGTAAGTACCAAACAGGCAGCGATTTTTGCCGCATTGGGTAAAACCTTAATCAACTGCCCACGTCGAACCCTTCTCCGGCTTTTGTCAATGATATCCAGGCATTGGCGTTGGTTTTGAATCATTGCTTTTGTAATTCGATTGACCTCTTCTTCATTTTTAGGATCATCCATAAAGGCTTGAAGCTCATTTACTGCTTCTCCATCATCGATGTAGAAAGCAAGCCTTAAATGAGCAGTTTCTAAATCCATCAACAGATCAGATTGTGAATAGGGGTAATGCTTCTTATTGCGGAGCGTCATAATTATCGCCCCCTAGCTTTTCATATAAATGCCGCCTTCCGCTTGTCAGATATTTTCTTACAGTAGATGGCTGTATGGAAAGATGAAGTGCTATTTCCTTATCACTAGCCCCCTCCAAGTAACACATGCTCATTGCGGCTTGCTCTTGCATGGGCAAACATTTCAAAGCTCTTATCACATCTTCAGTGGCCACTTTGGTGATAACTTCATTTTCAATTGAATTCCCATCGGTGATAAATTCATGCACATCTTCTGCATCGATACTAAATGTAACACCCTGCTCCCTTTGCCTTTTGTTAAGGATGTTAATTGCTACGTTTTTCGCCGTTCGCACAAGGTATTGCCGTACTTTCGATGCCTCAACTTCCTTAAGAACATGGGATTTTTGAATTAGCCTCACAAACGCAGTGTTAACAGCATCCGCCGCATCATGTTCATTGCCGAGAATGCGAAAGGCACACGCCATCATTAGAGTGCCATGATCAGAATACAGTTGCGCAAAAAAAATGCGATCATCCTCGTTTTCAATCGTTAAAAGGAACATAGGGAACATAATCAGACCTCCCAAAACTGAGCCACAAGAAAATAGCCTAAATGACTATTTAGTAGCCTTTAAGACTATTATATCATAATTAAATTATTATTGGGCGGTCAGATGAAAGGTGGGTGAAATTCCGAGAAGCGTTTCCTTAGCTACCCGGTAATGGGCGTTTTATAAATCGATCCCTAGATGCAAAAAAAATTCCCTCTTCGAAGTTTCGAGGAGGGCTTAAAACTAGAACAACCCGATTTGAACTGGTTCATCCGGTACCGCAGTCATAGTAGTGAGAGCAGCGGCTAAGACAGGATCTGGTGCGTTTAAAAGATCGAGCCAAGCAGCTTGGGCATCTTTGGGTAAAATGACAGGCATGCGATCATGAATATAGCGGACACTCGTATCTGCATCGCGGGTTATAATCGAAAACACAGGCAGCGGTTGGTCATGCTCTTGCCGGAAAATCGCAGCCATGTAGATTGGGCTGGAGCCGTTTGGTCGAATACGGTGCTTGATCTTTTTACCGCTTGTTTCCTGCCATTCAAAATACCATGATGCGGGTATCAAGCAGCGTGTTTCTCTTACCGCTTTTTAAACATGGGCTTTTCCGTGATCCCTTCGCTGCGGGAGTTTATTACCAACCCCTTGCCATCAAATCGAGTGAATCCCCATCTCATAGCTTCCGGGCCGCTTGATGTGATTACAGGGACTATGTTAGACGGAAAAATCTTCCCAGAGGTTTTCATTTCGGGGAATTTTATTTTGCGATTGGCTTCGTCAATAACACGGCGAAGTTCTTCATCGGATATATCATCGGAATCAGCTGCAACATAGAATCGTCCACACATGGGAAAACCTCCTTTTTAGGTATTGTAACCTTTTGGGCGGGGATTATCAATTGCAGTTGCCACGTTCGATAAACCAAATGCCCTCGATATGAGATTCAAAGAGATAACGCAACCTGGATTTGGCAGTTGCTGATTACCGTACCAGATGAAGAAACGGCAAGCCCGACACCAACGTTGCGAGACTGTAAAGACAGTAAGCAGGTAAGACAATAAGGATAAAGGCCATTAAGGCGCCGCTATCAGTTAATTTTGCTGATAGCGGCATCTATTGGGTTAGTCTTGAAAGTAAAGTAGTCCGCTCGTAATTTCTTTTGAAATGCTTTCAACAACCATATTCGGTGCGAATACGGCCCCACCCAATTGAATGGCGGGCTTTGTCTTTCCATGGAAATCGCTGCCGCAGGTGGCAAGCAGTTTTCTGGTATTTGTTTCTTGATAATAGTATTCCGCCTGGTTTGGCATATGGTAGCTGCTGAAGGACTCAATGCCATCCATTCCAAGAGAAAGAATTCCATCCAGCAAGTGCGGCTTCCCCTTTAGATTCACCCCAGGATGCGCCAATATAGCAGCGCCATGGTTTTGATGAATGATATGAATGACTTCATCCATTTGCGGATATTGGATTTCCACATAGCAGGGTTTTCCTTGGGCATAATAATCCCAATAGAAATTTACATAAGGGTTATCACATCTTGAACCGCCGGGGCGGTAAGGGGATAGCATGGGGTGAGCGGCATACTCCGGCTTTGCCAGTAGCAGTTCTGCAAACATATCCCCGGTCCAGGTACCCTGCCAATAGCAGTGCTTCGACATGGCCCACATTTCATGCTCGGTTACATTAAACCCCATTTCCTGTGTCAATGTGAGCCGGGCAAGGGATGCTTGAAAGCTTTGGCTTTCGACGTTCTTTTCAATGTTTTGAAAATCTTGGCTTTGATAGTCGATCCCGTATCCCAGTACATGAAAATTGGTATCTTGATAAATGCAATCGATCTCAATGCCGGGAATATAATTGATTCCTTTTTCTTTTGCTGCCGCCTGGGCTTCGAGATTTGCCCGGGCGCAGTTGTGATCGGTAATGCTGATGGTAGCAAGGCCCTTTGAAAAACACTGCTCTACCAATTGTGTTGGAGTGAATTCTCCATCCTCGCTGTATCGGCTGTGCATGTGTAGGTCGATCAACACTTTAAACGTTCTCCTTATTGCTTTTTTTGATCAGCCCTTCGTGCATTACAACCATCAGCACAAGCAGTGCGGATAGGTAAACAGGGAAAAGGGCAGCATTAACATAGTTTGCAATCAGCCCAAAAAGGGGCGGCATCAGGCAGATACCAATGTATGCACTGGCCATCTGCACACCAATAACCGCTTGGGAATTTTCCGCACCAAAGTGCTCTGGCGTTGAATGAATGATGCAAGGATAGATCGGCGCACAACCAAGGCCAATAATAATGATGCCCGCCAATGATACATATTCGCCCAGCGGCAATAAAAGCGCAAGAACACCAATGAGGATAACGCCCTGACCCAAGCGAATCATCTGTGAATCGCTTAATTTCATTGTTGCAAAACCGCTCAATGCCCGGCCAGCGGTAATCCCAATGAAAAACAAGCTGGCGAAACCTGCTGCCGTATCTGCCGATAAACCACGATGCAGCACCAAATAACTACTAACCCATAGGCCTGTGGTTGCTTCCAAAGCACAATAGCAAAAAAACATAACCATGACTTCTTTTGCGCCGGGGATTTGTATAATCTGCTTTAAGGTAAGGGCCTTTTCTTTTTTACCATTGTCGGCGCTTCCGTTAGCGCGCTTTTTCCATAACGGCAGGCTGAAAAATAGAATGGCAGTCAGCGCAATTTGCAGAATGCCGATATAGCGGTAACCCATATGCCAGCCTTGGCCGCCCGTCAGCGCATATCCCATTACATAGGGCCCCACAGAAGCGCCTACACCCCACATGCAATGAAGCCAGCTCATATGGCGGCTGGCATAGTGCAATGCCACGTAATTATTCAGCGACGCATCCACGCTTCCGGCCCCAAGCCCGTAGGGAATGGCCCATAGGCAAAGCAGCCAGAAGGAGTTGCTGGTAGAAAAGCCAAACAAAGCGATGGCAGTCATGGCCACGCTGATGACGGTCACTTTTCCCGTTCCGAGCTTTCTTGTAAGCCGATCGCTTTGCAGGCTGGAGATCACCGTACCAATGGCAATGATCATAGAGATCACACCGGCATAGGAAATGGGGACGCCAAAGTCGTGATACATGGTAGGCCAAGCTGAGCCCAGCAGAGAGTCTGGTAATCCCAGGCTGATAAAGGACAAATAAATAATCAATAGCAGTAAATGAATCATGTAGCGATCCTCCTTGATTTATGATATGATTATACCAGCGATCAAAGATGATAGATATCATTAAACAGGCTAATTTATGCAACAATACCGTCAGGGTGGAGGGAAATATGGCACTATCAAAATGCGATACAAGAACAAACCAACAAGGAAGAGAGCTTGTAGATCATGGTACAGTCATGTTCCCGATCGCTTGTTATCATGACGATTTGGCAAAGGACAAGGTGCCTTGGCATTGGCATGACGAGCTGGAAACCATTGTAGTTGAAAAAGGAACGGCTATCGTTGCAGTGGATGGCGAAAAGTATACAGTAAAACAGGGGGACGGAGTCTTTATTAATGCAGGCGTACTTCATGCCGTATGGAGTGAGGATGGCGCGGTTGGTTATCTGCATTCTGTGGTTTTCCATCCACGGCTGGTTGGCAGCGGCGTTGACAGTGTTTTCTGGCAGCGTTACATGGGACCGTTGGTCGAAAACAGGGGCTTAAAAGCGTTATATTTTGAAGACGGGTCGCCTTGGCAAATGGAAGTAATCCAAGCCATTGAAACTGCATGGCAGGAATGTGTCTCTGAACAGCCGGGATACGAGTTTCGTGTCCGCAATGCGCTATCGCAGCTGGTGTTTCTGCTCTCGAATGTTCATCCGGCCGCGCCAAACCGCCCATCTGAAAAGGCGTTGCGGGATGAAAAACGCATTAAGCTGATGCTGCAATATATCCAAGAACATTATGCTGAGGAACTGAATACGCCGATCATAGCCCGCACTGCTTTGGTCAGTGAAAGCGAATGCCTGCGCTGCTTCCGAAACACCATAGGCATTCCGCCGATCCAATACGTCAAACAGTTTCGCATACAAAAGGCTACAGAACTGCTTATGACAAGTGAGCAAAAAATTACCGATATTGGGGTACAGTGCGGCTTTGCGAATACAAGCTATTTTATTAAAACCTTTCGTGAAATAAGAGGCTGCACACCTATTGAGTATCGAAAGAACAGCTAAAATAAGTCCAGGCTTCAGCTGGATAAGCTGCCAGTAGGGGCGTAAATGGATATCTGCGATCTGAACAGCTCAGCTGGCCATGGTGCCATGTTTAAGCATGACTCTCATGAGTTCCCATATATGCTTCTAGCGGTAGTAAGCAGAGAAGTTAATAGGTATAAAGGTCATTAAGACGCCGCTATCAGTCTTTTTTGCTGGTAGCGGCTGATTTCATATATGGGTTGGAAGGTGCTGGGCGGCAGGGAGAGAAAAGAGGAAAGAAATCTATCGTGATTAAAGGGAAAGTGACAACTTCATTAAAGTTAAAGCCGAGGACATCTTCTTTATCGTTGGATTATCCTTTACGTAAATCCTTCATCATAGCCACCAGTCTAATTCTTAAACTGATAGGAATGATACGGGAAACCTGATTCATAAGGCCCGGTACAATAACTGCTTTGTTGCGATTAAACATCTTGTAAGCAAATGCCGCGACCTTTTCAGGATCGTCCGCGATCACGGGGGTCTCTAGTCCCTCTTTTTCGAAAAATGGAGTTTTGGTGCTGCCAGGGCAAAGAACGCATACCTGCACGCCTCGACTTTGTGCTTCATAGCGGATGGCACGAGTATAGCTTAATACAAAGGCTTTGCTGGCAAAGTAGGTGGCGTTATACGGACCGGGTTGAAAAGCTGCTACAGAAGCCACATTCAGAATTTTACCGCTGCCCCTATTATACATTTCCGGTAGGTATAGTTTGCACAATTGCACCAGGGCTGTCATGTTCAATTGCATTAAGGTATCGTCGGATTCAAAGTCGATCTCCTCCGTAGGCGCAGTCAGCCCCATGCCTGCGTTATTAACCATGATATCAATCTCATAGCCTGCTTGCTTTATTTGTTGATAGAGTGCTTTGGCTCCGTCTGGCTTCCCCAAATCCTGCGCAAAGACGCCCACTGTGCGTTCCAGCTCTTTCTCGAGCCGCGTTTTAGCACCAGCCAAGCGCTCCTCATTCACTCCGGTGATGATGATGTCATGGCCATGGTTGCCAAAAGACCGAGCCAGTTCAAAGCCTATTCCGCTGCTGCCTCCGGTGATCAATACGCGCGCCATATAACTCTCTCCATTCCAGTTTTCACTTGATTTTAGTGCGTCAATCCATCCAGCTTTGTGAACAACGCCTGCGCGGCTTCTTTGGGGATACCCAGCATGGGTAGTTCGCAAAGTTGCTTAAATGTCATGCTGTAAGCTACTTTGACCTGCTCGTTGGATGCAAAACCGGGAAGGTGTTTTTCAACAATGGCCGCGCCTTCGGCGTTTTCCATGATGATAGCAATGGTACTGTCGGAGTTGAGGGTAGGCTTGCCACCGGAGCGAATTTCCGGGTGATTCCATGTAATGACGTTCTTGGCACCTGCCGAAAGGGCACCGTCCACAGGGATGGCGGCTCCGCTGATATAACGTGCCATACTCGATGCAAGGAACAGCGCTAGATGGGCGCATTCTTCCGGCGCGCCAATTTTGCCGCTGGGCGCGTCATTTAAAAAGAAGCCCATAGCTTGTTCGGGAACACATTCGAACATAGCGGTAAGTGTATAGCCTGGGCAAATGGCATTGACAGTGATGTCATATGGAGCATAATCCAGCGCGGCGGTTTTTGTCATGCCGACCACTGCGCTCTTGGTAGCGGTATATAGCGCCTGGCCACGCTGGGGCACAAGCCCAGCGATGGACGCGATGTTTATGACAAAACCGCCTTTCGAGCCGCTGTGAAAAATCGATTCAACGCCATATTTCATCCCGGCAAAAACGCCTTTGAGATTCAGCGCCATAATCCGGTCAAAATCATCCAAGGCAAGTTCATGTGTGGGCGTACCGCCTTGACCGATACCTGCGTTGTTGACGATGCCATCAAGCTTTCCATAGTGTGAGACAGCAAAATCGACTAAGCCTCTGATTTCATCGGCGCTGCTGCAATCCACTGGGTAAAAAACCGCATGGCCTCTGGCGGCATGGATGGCCTCGACTACTTGTATACCCTTTTCCTTGTCTCTATCCGCACAAACTACTTTTATGCCGTTTTGTGCGTATTCCTTGGCAATGGCTTTGCCGATGCCGTTGGCCGCGCCGGTTATAATGGCGACTTTTCCGTTTACTGAGCTAAAATCAGTCATTCTCATTTCCTCTTTTCTCATCTATCATTAAGTAGCGAAAAAGTGACATTGCGTAAAATATTACACACAATGTTGCGTTTTTTCGATAGATGCATTATCCTATATTCGAGTAATCATTTCAATCAGCATTATGCGGTGAAGTGAAAGACATGAAACAATAATGACTGTGGTGTTGCATAAGTAACAGAATCGGGAGAAGAGTATGGACGCTAGAAGCAGGTATACCATCATGGTGATCCGGAACAGCCTTTTTGAGCTGCTTAAGGAAAACCAGCTTAGCAAAATAACGGTCAAGTCAATCTGCGAACTTTCCGAGATCAATCGAGCTACGTTCTATCGATATTATTCCGATCCATATGATCTGTTAGAGAAGATTGAGGCGGAGTTGCTCGAAGAACTACAAAAACTGGTGAAACAGGCTAATCCGGATAACATATTGGATATGATGATGCTTGTATTCACAGCGATACGGGAAGATGGCGAATTTTACTGTGCGCTGTTTTCGGAAAACGGCGATAGCAAGTTCAAATCGAAGATACTATCGTTGTGCTATGAAAAAGTGGAATCGGGCATCCACGGCATTTTACCTAAAGCCAGCAAGGCCCAGTTGGAATGGTATTACTACTTCCTGGCGCAAGGGTGCATGAGTGTGATGGAACACTGGGTACGCGGAGGAATGCATGAAGATCCGTATGAGGTTTCAAGTTTTATCGCCCAAATGAGCCATGCACTGCAAAGCGGATTAGTGTGATTCGATATAAATCTCCTCAGATTAAGTAGCTCTTCTATTTTTCGAAAACTGTGAAGAGGCATCTCCTTGCGACGCATTACTGGAGCAGTGTTGCAAGGCTGGTCCTGTTTCTCACGACCGTCTTAAGGAATCTTCAGAAATAAGCTATTGCAAAGTACATTCTGACAATAGCGATGATTTGTACCGGATGGGCTCGTGTTGAAAAATGAAATTGAATATGATAAAGTGAATACACTAAAAGAGGACAGAGGTTCTTTTGCCTTAAAACGCAGTCTTATGCAGTGATTTTTGAATAGATGGAGAAAAGCAAATGAAAAGACGTTGGTTATATCCTGAAAAAAGGTCGTTAGCACTGTGGACGGTAATTATCCTGCTGGTTTGCATTCTGCCATTGAATCTGTTGGCATTGTATTCGTCCAATACTGTCACGCAAAACGTTCGGGAACAAATTCATCTAGCCGTCAAAAATGTAATGGATATGGAAATGGAGCGCTTAAACATTATACTTACAAAAGCAGATGACTATCTGTACAAGCTGATGCTATCTGAAAAAGGTAGAGCAGTCCGCTGGCCGGAAAATCAGTTGCAATTTCAAAATGTACGTATATGGGTTATGCGGGACATGAACGACAATATCCCATCAAGTGATTACGCTAGTGGTTATTTTGTTTGCACGGCGCATGACTTTGAAGGTGAGAATAATGACGAAGATAACCTCCTTCTTAGCGGGACAACAGATGCTCGCGACGTATTCCGTACCGTTCTTTCAAGCGCAGACGGAAGGGCATCTGTTGGCCGAAAGTGGATGGTTATGACAATTGATGGGAGAGAGTTTCTGGTTCATAAAAGCGTCATGAGTGGGACATATTATGGCGCATTCGTTGATTTTTCTGCATGGAAAGATCATGTTTTTAGTCAACTGTCTTATGAACAAAAAGAGCTGATAACACAAGAAGGTGCTTATGAAATAAAGAAAGATTGGATTCAGGTTGAAGAAACATTACCAAAGTTGGAATGGCGTATCATATGTAATGTGATGGAACCAGAATTTATTCTTTGGAAATGGCAGCAGCTTATGGCTATTTTGCTTTGTTTCCTTTGCGCTCCTGTAATCTATATTTTATTTCACCGGTTTATTCTGGGTGGCTTTAAGGAACTGGAGAATGCGCACAATCAATATGAAGAAGGTAACAGAGATTATCGTATCACGAAAAAGGCCGCATTCCGGGAACTGGATGCTTCTTTTGCCTCTTTTAATAAAATGGTGGAAAATGTTCGGGATTTACGTTTGGCAAACATGGAAAAAGAGATGGATAAGCAAAGGTTGGAATTGTCTAACAAAGAACTGGAGATCATTAACCTGCAATTGCAGATTCATCCGCATTTCTTACTGAACACATTTAATATGATATATAATTTGGTTGCGCAGGGCGATGTTAAAAACACGCAGAAAACAATTCTGTACCTTTCGGATTATTTCCGCTACTTATTCCGTAATGGAAGGAAGTTGCCGCGGTTTGGAAAAGAATTGGATTTGATTGAAGCATACATAGAAATCGCTAAAACTCGGTATCCTGGAAAGGTTGAAGCCGTTTTTGAAATTGACGAGGACATGATGCTGGTGCACGTGCCGCCACTGTTGATTCACAACTTTGTAGAGAATTGCGTTAAGCATGCCCTGAGAAATGACAAGTCGGTTTGCATCATTCTTAGTGCAGAATATACAGATGGTTGGGTAGACGTAGAAATATCGGATGATGGGCGTGGAATGCCGGAGAATGTTGTTAAGGCAATCAATGAAGATGCACTTGATGATGTGGAAGAAGGAAAGAACGTCGGTATTCAAAATTCGGTAAAGCGGCTTCGTGCCATATATGGGAGCGATGCTTTTGTGCATGCCGAATCAAAACTTGGGGAAGGAACAAGTATACATATTCGTTTCCCATATGACCTGGGGGTAATGGAAAAATGATTTTGATGCTGCTCAATGACGAAATCCTTACTGCTGAAACAATGAAGGAAGAACTGGATTGGAAAAGCTATGGGATTGACAAAGTGTATCTTGCATTTAGCGTGGAAGAAGCGAAGAAAGTCCTAAACGAAAACAAGATAGATATTACACTGTGTGATATTGAAATGCCCGGAGAAAACGGGATCGATCTTCTGCGTTGGATGCGCCAGAAAGATTTGGATGTGGACTGTATTTTTCTGACATGCCATGCGAGCTTTTTTTATGCCCAGGAAGCTGTAAAGCTGGGATGTTTGGATTATATTCTGATTCCTGCCAAATATGAAGAGATCGGAGCCTCCATTCAAAAAGTTGTCCTGCGTCGAAAACAAGGGCAAGAGGAGTCTATTCTTAATACTTATGGACGGCAATGGCTTAAAACGCAAAGTGAGGTTATTGTGGAGCAACAGGGAGAAAAGAAATCACCTGCTGAGATCGTTAAAGATACAGTTGATTTTATCCGAATGCACTTGGGTGATGAGGAGTTAAGTGTGAATAATATGGCTACTCATTTTTATATGAATCCAATTTACTTAAACAGGATATTTAAAAAAGAAATGGGAACCAGCATCAGCCAGTTTATTATTAAGGAGAGGATGGAACTGGCGGCAAACCTGCTAAAAAATTCAAAATTGTCTGCTCAACTCATCGCCATCCGTGTTGGTTATCCGAATTATTCTCATTTCTCCGCTACATACAAAAAATACTTTGGGTATCCGCCCACACATCCGCCAGAAGCCTAAAAAGGTTTGGTTTACCAAAAGGCAAGTTTGGTTTTTGCATTTTCAGCGTGCTTGCCCTATGTTAATATGGAGAAAGAAAGACGTGATGTTTTAATCACGCTGAAAAATGCAAGGAGGAACGGAATATGAAAAAAAATAGGGTTACAGCGCTGGCTATTGCGGTTTTGATGGTGGTTAGTATGCTGGCAGGCACAATGCAGGTTGCATTCGCCGAAAAGACTTACGAAATCGTGATGCAATGGCCTTCTATTGGGATGACACCCTTGGGAATGGAAGCTGTGGAAGCCGCTGCAAACGAAAGGCTTGCTGAAATTGGTTGCACGCTGGTGCTGGAACCGGTCAATGCGTTCAACCTGGCTAATGAAACGAGCCTAGCCGTTTCTTCTGGCGAAAAATTGGACATTTCTCTGAGTCTGTTTACCGGTATAGGAGCGTTGGTAAGCAACGGCAGTCTACTTGAACTGGATGATTTGCTTGTGGAATATGGCCAGGATATTCTGGCTACCATGAGTGAAGCGCAATTGACAGGCGGGCTTATGGGTGATCACATGTATGCTATTCCGATCAACTATGTTGACGGTAACGATATTGCGTTGAATTGCCGCAAGGACATTCTTGACAAGTATAGCATCGAAATTGATTCTGAAAAATACTATACCTTTGACGAACTGGAAGAAATCTTTGCTACTATCAAAGCTGGTGAAGGAAGCTCCTTCTATATGGTAGCAGGCGGCTTGGAAAACAATATGCCATATGGCGCACTGTACAACTTCGATCCCCTTGGGCAAACCGAGGCTTCTGGCGTGTTGATGATTGACGGCAGCGGTTCTACCGATATCGTGAACATGTATGCTACGGATGAATATCGCGAGTTTGCAGATAGAATGTATCGTTGGAACCAAGCAGGGTATTTTTCTCCTGATGCTTCCACTACCAGCGATAGCTCTACCACGTTGATTTCTGCAGGTAATTACTTTGGTTGCTTCTCCAATTACTCTGGGACGAACACAAAAGCTGACTTTGCTACTGAAACCGGTTATGAGTGCGTATCTATCCGCACCAAGAAGGCTGCTTGCATGTCCAGCAACTATACCAGCGTTCTGTGGAGCATTCCCGCTACCTCTGAAAATCCTCAAAAAGCAATGCAGTTCTTGAATATGCTCTATAAAGACAACGAGCTTACGAACCTGTTGCGTTACGGTATTGAAGATGTTTCCTACGTTGTGTTGGAAGATAACGGCACTGCCAAGTTGATTGATTTCCCCGAAGGTCAGAATGCCATGTCAGTTCCTTATTATCAGATATTTGGTGTTTACGGAAACCGACTGGATTGGTATGTGCAGGTTCCTAATGCCATTACGATGAATGATGAACTTCGGGCTTTCAATGACACCATCACCGAAAGCTCCCCAGCGCTTGGTTATTCCTTTGACGTAGACAAGGTTTCTGCTAAATACTCTGCAGTTTCTGCTGTCGTGCAACAGTACACGGTCATTGTTGGTTGCGGTGCGATTGATCCGGCGCAGGAACTTCCTGAGTTCCTCAATGCACTTGAAAAAGCTGGAATCAATGAGGTAATCGCAGAAAACCAGAAACAGCTAAATGAATGGCTGGCAAGTAAATAAAATACCTTGTTATCGTTTGGAAAGCGCTGCGCTGAGCGGCGCTTTCCTTTTTCAATAAAATCATCATTCAATACTGGTTTAATTTTCAAAAGCCAAGGTTTGATTTTTATGTAGCCAACTATGTGCTATTTTGATATCCTACAATTCAGAACAATAGTTATAATAACGGTGACTGATTGGAAAAGGAGTGGTTTTAGTGCATGGAACATCCTTAGCAAGACCAAAGAAAAGATGGGATTGGAGACGATTCCTGCCGTTCTATGTTATGATGCTTCCTGGATTAGCATATCTAATCATCAATAACTATATCCCCATGTTTGGCGTACTCATTGCCTTTAAAAAGATGAACTTCCAAAAAGGAATTTTGGGCAGCCCGTGGGTTGGACTCCTAAATTTTGAGTTTCTCTTTTCCTCATCGGATGCTTGGACGATTACCAGAAATACGATCATGTATAATGTTGCCAATATTGTTCTAGGAACGATCCTGGCATTTGGTATGGCCATCTTGCTCAACGAAGTGCGAAACAAAACAGCATCCAAAGCCTATCAGACGCTGGTGTTGCTTCCTTATCTAATGAGCTGGGTCGTGGTTGGTTATATCGCCTACGCTTTTCTTTCATCGGAATCCGGTATGTTTAACGGCATTCTTAGAAGTTTGGGTGCGGAGCCGATTTCCTGGTACAATGAAAAGAAATACTGGCCTTTTATTATTGTTTTCTTTAACCTCTGGAAGGGCATTGGCTATAGCATGGTCATATATTACGCAGGCATCGTAGGAATCAGTACGGATTATTACGAGGCTGCGACACTTGACGGTGCTTCCAAATGGAAGCAGATCGTTCACATCACAATTCCCTTGATGAAAACGACGGTTATTACGATGTTCATTCTGGGGCTGGGTAGTATCATGCGTTCGGATTTCGGCCTGTTCTATCAGCTGCCTCGCAACAGCGGCGCACTGTATGATGTAACAAGAACCTTGGATGTATATGTTTATAACGCATTGATGAAAAATAATGATTTCGGCATGGCCTCTGCTGCAGGATTCTACCAGTCAATTATTGGCTTTATTTTGATTGTTGTAGCTAACAAGGTGGTTGCAAAAGTCAGCGAAGAAAGTACATTATTCTGAGGAAGGTGAAGATAAAATGAAACAGAGTAAAAGTATGGCAATTGTTTCCCATACGGCGATGGTAATTTTCTCTGCGCTGGCATTGCTGCCATTTCTGTTGCTGATTATTGCCTCTTTAACGGATAATAACTGGGCGATTGCAAATGGTTTTACCTTTTTCCCCGGAAAATGGAGTTTCGATGCATACAGATATCTACAAGGACAGGCGGCTACTATTGGTCGAGCTTATATAATGACGATTACCGTTACCGCAATTGGAACGGCGATCAGTGTGCTTATTACGACTATGTTTGCTTATAGTCTGTCGGATAACACGTTGCCGGGTAATAGAATTGTAAATTTTCTGGTTATATTTACCATGCTCTTCAACGGCGGATTGGTGGCGACTTATTATACATATACCAATATCTTCCACATTAAGGATACTATCGGGGCGCTGATTTTACCCGGTCTTATGATGAATGCATTCAACATTATTTTGGTAAAAAATTATTTTCGTAGCAGCATTCCACCAGCATTAATTGAAGCGGCTCGAATTGATGGTGCTTCTGAATTTCGTATCTTCTTTAAGATTGTATTTCCACTGAGCAAGCCCATTATAGCGACGATAGGCTTAATGACTGGGTTGATGTATTGGAACGATTGGCAAAACGGACTGTATTATTTGACACAGCGAAAAGGTGGGAAATTATATACAATACAAATCGTGCTGAATACAGTAAACGAGAACATAACATTTCTATCCTCCAACTCGGGAACGGGCGCTGCAGTGGCATCCATGCCGTCTGCTACGGCGAGAATGGCTATTGCAGTAATTGGCATATTGCCTATTTTGATTATCTATCCCTTCTTCCGAAAATATTTTGTGAAAGGCATCGTGGTTGGCGGTGTGAAAGGGTAGTTTGTACGGTTTTCACTCGTGATATCCAAGAGGGTTTCGCTTATGAATGCTTTTGCAGACAGATGATTATTAGCGCAGCTCATCGTCATGTTTTGCAGGCGACGAGCTGCATTTTTGTTAATTAAGCAGTTCGATGTTCGCTGGTTGAATGGGGAGGAATAAGCCATGAAAAGAAATAGTTTCAATGACGGCTGGAGGTTTTGCGAACTGGGGAAGGATAGGGCGGACATACAGCTTCCCCATGATGCAACCCAACTTCAGGGGCGTTCTGCCAATGCATCGTCTGGTTCGGGCGGAGCGTATTATTGTGCCGGGTCCTATGAATACACCAAAACCTTTGTTGTGCCACAAGAGTGGAAGGAGCAATATGTTTCCTTGCTCTTTGAGGGTGTTTACCCCCAAGCAAAAGTAGTGCTCAATGGCCAAGAAATTGGTGGATGTGCTTATGGCTACTCACAGTTTGAGGTTGAATTGACAAATCTCAAATATGGTAGTAACAACAAAATATCCGTTTTCGTTGATAACAGTGAAACGCCGAACAGCCGATGGTATCAGGGAGCGGGCATCTACCGCCCAGCATGGCTATTGCGGAGTAATACTGATCATATCCACTATGACGGCATTCGAGTTTCGACATTATCCTCAGATCCTGCAAAAATTCTGGTAGAAACGAAGTATACTGGTGTGGGACAGGTTTTTATTGAAATCTCAAAAGAAGGAATCATAATTGCTGAGGGAGAGGGAGCAAGCGTTGCACTATGTGTTCCTAATGCAATGTTGTGGGATGCGGAACGTCCAAATTTATACACCTGTAAAGCCATGCTAAAAGAAGGCGATATTGTTCTGGATGAAGCAGAAACCACATTTGGAATTCGTCAGCTTTCCTGGAGCAAAGATGGGTTTTTCGTCAATGGAAAAAAGACATTGCTCAAAGGTGGTTGTATCCATTCAGATAACGGCATCCTGGGTTCCCGTACCTACGCAGAGGCTGAATGGCGACGCATTCGTATTTTGAAAAAGTGGGGGTTCAACGCTATTCGATCTGCCCATAACCCTTTGTGCTATGCAACGCTGGAAGCTTGCGATGTGCTGGGAATGTATGTGATGGATGAAACATGGGACATGTGGGATAATCACAAAAACCCATATGATTATGCGGGGCGTTTTCCCGGACATTGGCAATCAGATATAAAAGCAATGGTTTCTAAGGATTTTAACCACCCATCTGTTATTATGTACTCCATCGGAAACGAGTTAACCGAACCTGCAAAAACACAAGGTGTTCGACTGGCACAGAACATTGTCCAGTCTGTCAAAGCGCTTGACGATACGCGACCTGTGACGGCAGGGATCAACCTCAACATTCTTCTGATGGCGCAAAAAGGCACAAAGATTGATGATACCGTTGGGGATAAAGAGAAAGAAAAGACAATTAATAGTACGGCATTTAATGAAATGACGGCTGCAATTGGTAGACAGATGATGGCACAGGCAGCAAGTGAAGCGGCAGATATAGCCACGACACCTGTTTTCGAACTGTTGGATATCGCCGGATATAACTACGCCCAGAGCCGTTATCAAAATGAGTCGATGCAACATCCGACCCGTGTCATCGTAGGTTCGGAAACTTTTTCGCAGGATATTGCAGAAAATTGGTATTTGGTACAAAAATATCCATGGGTTATCGGCGATTTCATGTGGACGGCATGGGACTATTTGGGAGAGGTTGGAATCGGGGGCTGGGTATCAGATTCAAAAGACATGTCCTTTGCAAAACCGTATCCATGGAAACTTGCAGATACTGGTGCGTTGGATATTCTAGGAAACGATAACGCACAAGCCGGTATGGCCGCAATTGTATGGGGAGCGAGAAGGGAACCCTATATTGCTGTTCGACCTTTTAGCAAAAATGGATCTCCATGGGCACATGCCATGTGGCGCGGCAGTAATGCAATCCCCTCATGGAGT
>JAVBTR010000056.1:0-10550 GCA_031556065.1 Eubacteriales bacterium
GGGAACGCCAAGGGCGCTGCCCCTGGACCCCGCTTAAGGGACAAAGTCCCTTAAGAATCCCATAAGGGGATACATAAGGGATGAAATCCCTTGTGCAGGGTCTGGGATAGCGTCCCAGCGTTCCCGCCTCTTCCGGCTTGCGGCGGCCCTGGTATTTCGGAGGGGATAGAATATGCTAAGACCCATGACGGAGCAAATATTTTCAAGGCATTGCAGCGAAAGGGCCCTGGCTCCCGGGCAGATCGTTTTTGCGAAGGTGGATTGCATTCTGGCCACGGATGGCTTTGGGGGGATTTTGAAAAAGGTAAAAGAGCTGGGGGGAACCCCTGTGGCCCTTGACCGGTTTGTGGCGGTGAGCGACCATCATGTGCCAGCCAATACGGTACAGGCGGCCAATACTGCCAGAGCAGGGCGGCTTCTGGCCAAGGAAATGAATTTGAAGCATTTTTACGATGTGGGCCAGGGGGGCATCTGCCACCACATGCTGCCTCAGATCGGCATGGTGCATCCGGGGGATTTGATTATTGGCGGGGACAGCCATACGGTGACCCATGGGGCCTTCGGGGCCTTTGCCACGGGCCTTGGGGGAGCGGACGCGGCAGTGGCCATCGCCACGGGGGAATTGTGGTTTAAGGTGCCCCAATCTTATAAAGTGGTGCTTAAGGGCAAAAAGCAGCCCTATGTTCAGGGGAAGGACATTATTCTTACCCTGATCGGCCTCCTGGGCGTGGATGGGGCTATCTATAAGGCCATCGATTTTACAGGCCCCGCCCTTTCCCAGTTGGATATTTCCGATCGGGTAACCATGAGCAACATGGTGGTGGAAATGGGCGCAAAGGCAGGCATCTTTGAAGTGGACGAAGTGACCAGGGCCTATTTTTCGGATACCCACGGCTATACCGTACAAGAGGAAAACGCCCTTGCAGCCGGGGACGATGAAGCCTATGAAAAAGTGATTGAGCTGGATATTTCCGCCATCGAACCGGTGGTGGCCGCGCCGGATTTGCCTTCCAATGTGGTAAAGGTAAAGGACGTGGGCAATGTGCCCATCGATCAGGCGTTTTTAGGCTCCTGCACCAATGGCAGGCTTGAAGATATGCGCATGGCCGCAACGGTTTTAAAGGGCCGCAGGGTCCATGAGGGCGTCCGGCTGATCGTTACGCCGGGGACGCAAAAAATATATGGCCAAATGCTTAAAGAAGGGCTTGTGGCGCTGTTTTTAGAAGCGGGTGCCCTTGTGGGGCCGCCCACCTGCGGGCCCTGTGCAGGGGTGCACATGGGCATATTGGGGGATGGGGAAACCTGCATTTCCTGCACCAACCGCAATTTCACAGGCCGGATGGGCTCCAGCAAGGCATCGGTGTATTTGGGAAACCCGGCGGTGGTGGCTGCCTCGGCTGTGATGGGAAGAATCGCCGATCCTAAGGAGGTATTGGGACAATGAAAATCATGACAGGCAATGCCCATGTTTATTTGGATCATGTCAACACGGATGTGATTATTCCAACGCCCTATCTCAGGCCGGATAAAAAGGAAATGGGGGCTTACTGCTTTAATGGCCACGATCCCGAGTTTGCCAGCCGGGTCCGCCAAGGGGATATGATTGTGGCGGGGGTCAATTTCGGCTGTGGCAGCACCAAGCCTGCTGCCGATGCGCTGCTGGGTGCGGGCATCACCTGCGTGATCGCCAAATCCTTTGGCCGGGTGTTTTTTAGAAACGCACTGAACGCGGGGCTTTTGGTCATCGCCTGTCCGGAGCTTGAAGCCCAGACAGGGGATTTGCTTGCGGTGGATTTTGATCATAACCAGATCGAAAACCTCACCAGGCACGAAAAGGTGACCTTTGAACCCTATGATCCGTTTATTGGGGAGATCATTCAGGCCGGAGGGATCATAAACCTTTTGAAAGCCCAGAGAAAGGAATGAACGCCATGAATAACGCGGAGCTGCGACAGGCGCGAAAACGCGTTAACCCTATGAGGGGCCTTGGGAGCAATTTTGTAAGGCATTGGCAATTGTACCTGTTGGTGCTGCCTGGGGTGGTCTTTTTTGCGCTGTTCTATTATTGGCCTATGTATGGGCTGCAGCTGGCCTTTCGGGATTTTAACATCCTCAAAGGCATCTCGGGCAGCCGGTTTGTAGGGCTTGAAAACTTCCAGCGGTTCTTCAGCAGCTATAACTTCTGGACGCTGATGAAGAACACCCTGGGGATCAGCTTCTACCAATTGGCAGTGGGGTTTCCGATCCCGATTTTGTTTGCCCTGATGATCAATGAAATTTCCAGCAGCCGTACACGGAAAACCATGCAAATGGTGTCCTACGCGCCGCATTTTATATCCACCGTGGTGGTGGTTTCCATGCTGGATGTGTTTTTCTCCCAATCCAGCGGGTTTATTAACCAGATTTTGATGAATGTTTTCGGCTTTGAAAAGGGCATCCCCTTTATGGCCTCCAACGCCTGGTTTAAGACCATGTATGTTTTTTCCGGGGTCTGGCAAAACGCGGGCTACAGCGCCATTGTGTATATTGCCGCCCTTACAGGGGTGGACCCCCAGGTGCAGGAGGCCGCCATTGTGGATGGCGCCACCAAGCTCAAGCGCATTTGGCACGTGCAAATTCCCGCCATTTTGCCCACCATTATTACCCTGCTTATTTTGGAGTGCGGCAATGTGATGAAGGTGGGCTTTGAAAAGGTATTGCTTATGCAAAACCCCCTTAACATGGCGTCCTCGGATATTATTTCCACCTATGTTTACCGCATCGGCCTGATGGGCGCGGATTTCAGCTTTGGCACCACGGCGGATTTGTTTAACTCGGTGGTGTCCTGCATCGTATTGGTGACGGTGAATTTCATTTCCCGCAAGGTATCGGAAAACAGTCTATGGTAAAGAAAGGAGGAGGACCAATGCGCTTGCTTCGAAAACGGACCTCCTTGACCCGCACCTCCGGGGATGTGGTCTTTGAGGGCGTTATTTATGTCGTTATGGGTATCCTGTTCGTGATTTACGTGTATCCCCTGGTGTTTGTTTTTTCCGCCTCCTTCAGCGATCCTACCAGCGTGGCCCGGGGGGAAATGTGGCTGCTGCCCAAGGGCTTTACCCTGGCCGGGTATAACCAGATTCTAAAATACAAAGAATTATGGCGGGGGTATTTAAACACCCTGATCATCGTGGCGGTGGGGGTGCCCCTTGCCATGGTCTTAACCTTTAGCGTGGGCTATGCCCTTTCCCGAAAGGAGCTGAAAATCCGCAACCTTCTCACGGGGCTATTTGTGTTCACCATGTTTTTTAACGGCGGGCTGATCCCCACCTACCTGGTGGTGAAGCAGCTGAACTGGATCAACACCCTTTGGGCGGTGATCGTCCCAAACGCCATAACCATGTATTACGTGATTATTGTGCGCACTTATTTTGCCACCAACCTGCCCGCGGAATTATACGAGGCAGCCACCATCGACGGGTGCTCGGACCTGCACTTTTTCGCAAGGGTGGCCCTCCCCCTGGCTACGCCCATTATAGCGGTTATGGGCATGTTTTACATGGTGGACCGGTGGAATATGTATTTCCGGCCGCTGATTTATTTAACAGACCGCAGCCTGTATCCCCTGCAGCTGATTCTAAGGGAATTGGTTGCCAGCAGCAACATGACCCCGGAAATGCTGGAGGGCTTTGCCCCAAGCGAATATTCGATGATGCTGCAGATCACGGGCATTATGAAATACGGTGTGATTATTATTGCCAGCATCCCGGTGCTGGTGCTTTATCCCTTTGTGCAGAAGTATTTCATTAAGGGGATCATGGTTGGGGCCATCAAGGGTTAAAAGCGTGGTATAATGGGTTTAGTGCGTGTTTCAAACCCGATTGAAAAGAGGTGCGCTTATGTACCGGATCATGCTGGTGGATGACGAGGTCTATATTGTGGATGGCCATTTCAGCTACCTTCAAAGCCACCTGGGGGACAGGGTTGAAATCATCAAGGCTTACGATGGGAGCCAGGCCCTGGCCCACGCCTCAAACCTGCGGATTGACTTGGTTATAAGCGATATCAATATGCCGGGTACGGATGGGTTTGGGCTTTTAAAAGAGTTTTCATACCATTGGCCAGGCTGCCGGTTTATTTTTTTAACAGGCTATGCCAGCTTCGATTACGCTTACCGGGCTCTTCAGCATGGGAACCTGCGCTTTCTTTTAAAAAGCGAGGGGGTTGAAGCCCTGCTGGCTGCTGTGAAGGAGGCCATTGCCGATCTGGATAGGGAACGGACGGCGGTTGCCCCCACCTATGCCACCAGGTGCGCCCCCGCCTTTGGCCCATACATGGAAAAATGGCTGGGAGGCTATGACGGAGGCTCGCCCCCGGAGGCCTTCGCGCCCAATGAAAAAAGCATTTTGGTTATGGCCTGCCTGGACGAAGGGCCCAAGGCCGAAGCGGAACAGCAAGAGCTGCTTAAGCAGGTGGAGCAATCCGCCCAGCGTTTTTTCCAAGCCCCCATGATGGCCTTTTCTTGGCTGGCAGCGCCCCAGACCTTGGCATGGGTTATTCAGCCCCAGCCCCCTGTCACCTTGGCGCAGCCCGGCGAGGGCGAGAGAATGCGGCGCTTTTGCCAGGGGATGCTGGAAGCGTTGCAGACGTTTTTTCTGGAAGGCTTTCACTGCAGCTTATCCTTCGCCGTCACGGATGATTGGATAGGGCTTCAAGAAATTAAAAATGCCCTTCCCTTGCTGAAGGCCCTCTTGCGCCGCATTAGGCAGGCAGACTTAAAGGCAGGGCCGCAAATGATATGGCTGCCCTGCCATTTTCTGAGCGCCTTGGAGGATGAGCGGCTTAGAAAAACCTGCTGGACGATTCTCCATTGGCTTTACCGGGGGGATTCGCTGCCCTTTCAAAGGCTGGGCCTTAGCACCCTTTCGGATGCCAGGCTCCAGCAGCCCTTAAGCCAGCTTATTGCAAGCTTTGGCCGGTATAACCAGGTTCAGGGGTTAAACCTCGAGGTGCTTGCCCATTTTACGCCGGAGGAAATGCTGTGGCAGGCCCAGCAGGCCCTTGCGGCCTGGACAAGCCAAAACAACGCCGCCCCTTTGGATGAGCTTATTACCGCCATACACAGCTATATCGGGACCCATTTGGACAGCCAGCTTACCCTGACGGAGATCGCAGCCCATGTGCACATGAACCCTTCATACTTATCCCGGTATTATAAGAAGCAATGCGGGGAAAACCTGTTCGATTACATTATGAAAATGCGTTTGCACCGGGCCAGACAGCTTTTGCTTGAGCAAACCATGAAGGTTTCCGATGTGGCCCTTTTAGTTGGGTTCAGCTCCCTTGGCTATTTTTCAGCGGTGTTTAAAAAAGCGGTGGGGGTATCCCCCCAGGATTACCGCCGGGCAGCACAAATCGCCGGGGAGGAAGGGCCATGAAGCCGCTTATGCGTACCATCAGCACCAAGGTCATGCTGGTTTTTTCTGTGGTGATTCTCCTTTTAGCCGCGGTGATGCTCTTTATTAACGATTGGAGCGAAAGCCGCTTGGAGGAGGAGCTGAACCAGGCCCTGTTATCCCAGAACCAGTATTTTCTTCACGTGCTGGGAAGGGATTTAAGGCAGATCAGCCAACGGCAAAAGGAGATTACAACAGGGGAGCCCCTTAAACGGCTGGTTTATTTGCCCACCTTTTTATCCCCCAGGGAAATCCAATACAATGTGCAATGGCTAACCCAGGAAATGGTGGTGCTTCGGGATGTGAGCGCCCTTGTTAAGGGCGCCCATATTTATGTGCAAGACAAAGAAAACCCTATATTTCATAACTATTCAGCCCTGTTTGAAATGGATGAGGATTTGGAAACGCATTTTGCCCCCATTGAAGGACGGTCCCAGGCGTATTGGTTCGATGGGGCCGATTTTCATTTTACCCTGCCCAGCGCCGGGGGCAAGGCGTTGGAATGGACGGACTATGTGGTGGATATCACCCTGTCCAACGAAGCGGTTCAAACCACCCTGGATCAGCTTTATATGGGGCGCAACGGCCTGGTAGCCCTGGCGGACAGCAGCTTTCAATGGTCTATCGGCAATTCGCTTTTTGAACAATCGGGGTTAACCCCCCAGGCGCAGTGGCTGTCGGAGACCCACGACCAACGGCACATCGCCCTTAATGGAACCCCCTACCTCATGTACCAAGAACGGCTGGATGCCTATGACCTGGTGATGTTCGCCTTATACCCGGAGCACGGCACCACTTCAGACTTGGTGCTTTTCAGGGTTTGGTACTGGATCACCATTACCCTGGCGGCAGCGATTATCCTAGGCCTGAGCATATACCTGCATAGGCAGATACACAAGCCCATGCGCACATTAATGAAGGCCCTTGTGGGTGTTGGCAACGGGGATTTGGATATGCGCCTGCATTACAATGGCCGGGATGAGTTTGCGGCGCTTTACAGCAGCTTTAACGCCACCGTGGCGCAGCTGCGCCAATCCATTGATGAAACCTATGCCTATAAGCTCCACGCCAGGGAGGCGGAGCTTAAACAGCTTCAATCCCAAATCAACCCACACTTCCTTTATAATTGCTTCTATGTGATTTACAATATGGCCCAGGTGGAGGATACGGACAGCGTGATGGCCATGACCCAGTATCTGAGCCAATATTACCAGTACGTGTTTGAATCCGCCCGGGATAAGGTCCCCCTTGCGGAAGACCTTAAGCAAGCCATGGCATACATTAAAATTCAGATCATGCGCTTTGGGGACAGGTTTGAAATCCATTGCGATGACATTCCTGCCGCTTTTAGGGCCACCCTGGTTCCCAGGCTTATTTTCCAGCCCCTGGTGGAAAACAGCTTCGTTCACGGCTTCAGGGAAAAGCCCGGGGGCCACATTTACATTTCCTTTTTAGAAACGCCAGGGTTTTTGCAGGTCCAGATTGAGGATAACGGCACCGGCATGCCCGAGGAGGCCTTGGGGGCGCTGGCGCAAAGCCTTGTTTCAGGCGACTGGGAGGAGGCGGTGGATTCGGGCCTTCACAATGTAAACCAGCGGCTGCGCCTGTTCTACGGGGAGGATTGCGGCCTTCATGTGGGAGCATCAAGCCATGGGGGGCTGTGCGTCAAATTTAAAATAAAGCAATAAAAATGGGGGATTCTAAAGGGATTTCATCCCTTATGTATCCCAGCTCTTAGTGCGGCATCCCGCAAAACCTACTGCCTCCCCAAATACTTTCGCAGCACCCCCATTACCTCTGCGAAATCCAGGGGCTTGCCGATGTGGTCGTTCATGCCGGCCTCCTGGCACTTGGCGATGTCCTCACGGAAGACATTGGCCGTCATGGCCACAATGGGCACAGTCTGGGCGGCGGGGTGTGGCAGGGCGCGGATTTGGTGGGTGGCTTCAAAGCCGTCCATCTGGGGCATCTGCACGTCCATAAAGATCAGCTCATATTGGGCAGGGTTGGCCTTAAAAAGATGATAGGCCTCCAGGCCATTGGCCGCACAATCGATGGTGATGTGGGTGGGTTCCAAAATGGCCAGAACGATTTCGGTATTGATTTCGATATCCTCGGCCAGGAGGATGCGGTGGCCGGTGAAATCCGCTGCGCCTGCTTGGGGCTGGGGCTCCGGGGCAAAGCGGGGCTGAGGGGGCTTTGCGGCAATTTGAAGGCAGACGGTAAAGGCGAAGGTGGAGCCGCTGCCCAATTGGGATTCTGTCCAGATATGGCCCCCCATCATTTCCACAATGGTTTTGGAAATAGCCAGACCCAAGCCTGTGCCGCCAAACTTGCGTGTGGTGCTGCTTTCCGCCTGTTCAAAGGAGGTAAACAGGCGCTTTTGCTGCTCCTGGCTGATGCCGATGCCATTATCCGAAACGGAAACCTTAATGGTGCACTGATTCTGGGATTTTTCCACCAACCGGGCGCTAAGGCGGACCATGCCCTTGGCCTTTGTAAACTTAACGGCATTGCTCAACAGGTTGGTCATTACCTGGATCAGGCGCTGATCATCGCCAAACAGGTTCAGGGGGATATCCGGGTCTATATCCGTGGTGAACTGCTGCTGCTTTTCTTCCAGCCGGAAGCTGATAACGTTAACCACATTCTGGATCAGCTTTTCGAAATTGAACTGGGTATTGGAAAGCTGGAACTTGTTGGCCTCAATTTTGGACATATCCAGCACATCGTTAATAATGCCCAGCAAATGCTGGGAGGCACCCTGAATCTTAGCCAGGCAATCGTCAATCTTCGCCATGTCGGTGGCGCCTCTGGCAATGGCCGTCATGCCGGTAATGGCGTTCATGGGCGTGCGGATTTCATGGCTCATATTGGCCAGAAACTCGCTTTTCGCCTTGGTGGAGGACAGGGCCTGCTCCTTGGCGGCAATGAGGTTTTCGGTGATCTCGTTGCGGAGCATGGCCGCGGCAATTAAAAGCCCGCCAGATTTGAGAATGCTGATCTCAATATCGTTAAACAGCCGCTCCTGCTTGCAATCGTCAAAGCCGATAAAGCCCCAGAACTGGTTGTTCATAAAAATGGGCACCACCAGAATAGACACAATCCCTTGGGGGTTAAGCTGGTTTTGCTCGGCCTGGTTCATATTCTTCACAAGGTTGTTAATGCATTCGCCCTTGGACAGCACGTTTTCCCAGGTGGGCATGGATTCATCGTAGAGTATATCCACCGTCAAAGCATTGCCCTGCTGGGCTTCCACCTGCCCGGACCATTCGTGAATCTGGGTACAGGCCAGCCGGCCGTTTTCCATATGGTTTTTCCAAATGTAGGTGCGATCCACCTTAACGCTTTCGCCCAGGGTCTTGACGCATTCCCAAATCGTATGACTGAAATCCCGGTTATCGTCCCCTAAGAGAATGGCGGCGATATGGTTCACCGCGCCTAAAAGCTTGTCCTTATGCTCCAGCTCCCGCATATCCCGTGTGTACCCGGCCACGATATATTCGCCCTTGTACATCACCCGTACCAGGGTAATTTCCGAGGGAATGGGCTCGCCGTTTAGCTTCTGGTGCATCCATTCAAACCTGCAATACCCTTCGCGAAACGCCTTGGTGATGTTTTCAACCGCCAGCTCTGAGGACGGCCTCCCGCAGGGCTGGTGCTTGGGGGACAGTTCAAAAAACCGGTCCAGGTATTCTTGCTTATTGGTCAGCTCGAAAAGCTTTACGGCCTCCTGGTTGCAATCGATGTTTTCGAAACACCGGTTCCAAAGGTTACAGCAAAGGGGAGTGGCATCCAGCATCAAAAGGGTGCGCTCGTTGGCTTCTGTCATGGCGGCCATCATTTTCTTGTATTCCCGCAAATCCCTTGTATAGCCTACCACAATGTGCTTATTTCCGCGCTTGACCCTTACCAGGGTGATTTCCGAGGGAATAGGCTCGCCGTTTAATTTCTGGTGCATCCATTCAAACACCACCTGGCCCTGTGTAAAGGCCTGGCGAATATAATACTGGGCCTTTTCCCCGGAGGGCATGCCATCGGGCTGAAAGGGCGGAGAAAGGCTGTCGAAATGGTCCAGATAAGCCTGCTTGCTATCCAGCTCGAAGAGCTTGGCCGCAGCCTGGTTGCAGTCGATGTTATTATAGTTCTCGTCCCAGAAATTGCTGCAAAGGGGCGTGGCGTCCAGCATGATCTTGACACGCTCGTTGGCTTCGTCAATGGTATCCATAACCGATTGGAAGGCCAGGCTGTTTTGAATGTCCTGTGAGGAACCCAGAAGGGTGGTTTTGCCGGGGGTATCGCCCCTAAGGCTGCTGCCAAAGCTGCGCACCCAACGCCATTCATGGGTTTCTTCCCGCCAGACACGGTATTCTATGCTTTTGCGCAGGCCCGGATGGGTGGCCAGCTCGCCCATTTCGCTGATAATGCGGTTGCGGTCCTCCTCGTTGCACTGCTTAAGGATAACAGCAAAATCCACCGCCTGCTCCCCGGCGTAACCGAAGATAGCGCTGGTGCGCTGATCCATATGAATAATGCTGGTGCCATGCTCTAATACCAACGTCCAAAACCCCAGCTCCGCGTCTGCGATCACCTGTTCCAGCATCGCTTCCCGGGATGTGAAGTATTCAGTTAGGCTCTCCATTTGTAAACTCCTCTCGCCTGAAATGATCGAAAGAAATGTATAGACAAGCTTATTTTACCACAAGCCCATTACAGGATGGGTTACTTTAGTGGAAATGCGCTGCATTTTCTTTGTCTGTACATTTTGGCAAGAAAGAAGCCGGAATTAGTACTAGTGCTCTGTAATGTTTAAGATTGCGTGTTGTGCGCAGAGATTTTTTTGGCTTGCTAGGAGCAGGAGCAAAGACGTAGCAGCGCTACGTCAAGCGAATAGCGACAACGCAGGCCGGAAAAAGCTCCAGTGCAATACGTAAGATTAGGCGTTACAGAGCACTAGCCCCTCTGACAAATTCGCCCCTTTCTGTACAGAGCAGAAAGAACGCCTTGTTGAACCCAAATAAGGTGCGCAGCAAGAAGTAAACACAAAGAAAAGAAGCAACATCTCTGCTGCTTCTTTTCTTTGTTGGATTCTGGCGGCGACCTACTCTCCCGGCG
>JAVBTR010000055.1:0-75827 GCA_031556065.1 Eubacteriales bacterium
TCAGCGCTGCTGCCCATGGGGTGTTGTTTATCGAAGGGGAAAAGAAGGGCGGAGGAATGATCACCGTAACCCACGCCATGGAGCAGGGAAAAGAAGTGTTCGTGCTTCCGGGGCCAGTGAACAGCCATCTCTACGAAGCACCTCATGCCCTGATAAGGGAAGGGGCACGCCTTGTTACCTGTGCTAAGGATATGATGGAAGACATGGGCTGGGAAGCGGAAGAGAACACTTTTGAAGCGGCTGTTACCCCCGAGCAGGACGCCATTTTGACAGTGCTCAAAAGCGGCGAAGCTTCCTTTGAAGAGATCGCGGAAAAAACAAAGCAAAATCCGGCAAGTTTGAATTCAAACTTGACAATCATGGAAATTGCGGGAATAATTAAGAAATCCGCTGGCAGAATTTATATGAAGATCAAACGGTGAAGCTTTCACCTAAGACTCACCAAACTGGAGGATGAAAACGTGGCAACACCAACCAAACTAATTATCGTCGAATCTCCCGCCAAGGCACGAACCATTTCAAAGTATCTGGGGAAAGGATACAAGGTGGAAGCATCCCAGGGCCATGTGCGTGATTTGCCCAAATCACAAATCGGCGTTGATCCAGAAAACGATTTTGATTTAAAGTATATCACTATCCGTGGCCGGGGCGATATTCTGACGAAGATTCGCAAGGAAGCCAAGAACGCCACGCAAATCTATCTGGCAACTGACCCTGACAGAGAAGGGGAAGCTATTTCTTGGCACTTAGCCCATATTTTGGATATGGACGTAAATAAGCCATGCCGGATCGAATTCCATGAAGTGACCAAAAAAGCGGTGCAAAATGCTTTGAAAAGCCCACGCCAAATTGATATGGGCCTGGTAGACGCCCAGCAGGCACGCCGGGTTTTAGACCGTATCGTGGGGTATAAGATCAGCCCCCTTCTTTGGGCAAAAGTGAAAAAGGGCTTATCTGCTGGGCGTGTGCAGAGCGTAGCCACACGCATGGTTGTCACCAGGGAAGAAGAAATAGAAGCCTTTATCCCTGAAGAATACTGGGAAATAACCGCTGCTGCCCAACTGCAAAAGGGTAAAAAGAGCCATGTACAGGCAAGGCTTGTAAGCATGAATGGGGAAAAATGCCAGATCACCAACCAAACGGACGCGATGGCTGCCAAGGCCCTGGTAGAAAAAGGCAAGTTTACCATTACCGCTATTAAAAACGGCGAGAAGAAAAAGGTGCCTGCTGCCCCTTTCACTACTTCCAGCATGCAGCAGGAAGCCAGCCGGAAATTGGGTTTTACTACGCAAAAAACCATGCAGGTAGTGCAATCTCTTTACGAAGGTGTGGATTTAGCGGGGGAAGGTACCCAAGGTATTGTGACCTATATCCGTACTGACTCCGTGCGGGTTAGCGAAGATGCGCTGACTGCTGTCCGCGAATATATCCCGGAACGCTTTGGCGAAGCCTATTTACCCGAAAAAGCCATTGAATACAAGGGCCGCAAAAACGCTCAGGATGCCCATGAGGCTATCCGTCCTACGGATATCAAGCGCACACCTGAATCTATCAAAACGTCCTTAACAAGAGATCAGTTCAATTTATACAAGCTGATCTATTCCCGCTTTTTATCCAGCCAGATGATGCCCGCCCTTTACGATACCATGACAGCAGAATTAACTTCCCATAACGGTGTGGGCCTTCGTTTTTACGGGGAACACAAAAAGTTTGCCGGGTTTACCAGCGTTTACGAAGAAAGTACCGACGACGAACAGGGCGATAACGCGGAAATGCAGCTCCCTATATTGACCCAGGGAACCGCCGTGGCCATTGAAACCGTAGATGCCAAGCAATTCTTCACCCAGCCGCCTTCCCGCTATACGGAAGCTTCTTTGGTGCGGACGCTGGAAGAAAAGGGCATTGGCCGCCCCAGCACCTATGCGCCTACTATTACCACCATTATCGCAAGGGGCTATGTAAGCCGCGAAAAAAAGCGCTTGTATCCTACAGAGCTTGGCCGCATGGTTACCGATATGATGGAGGAGTATTTTACCAACATTGTGGATACGGAATTTACCGCCGGGCTTGAAGATAAATTAGATGAGGTAGAAGGCGGCCAGGTGGAATGGAAGGCTATTTTGCGGGAGTTCTATCCGCCCTTTAAAGAAACCTTGGATGCCGCTGAAAAGCAGATCGAAAAGATCGAAGTGAAAGACGAAGAAAGCGATGTGCCCTGCGATAAGTGCGGCGCCATGATGGTCTATAAAATGGGGCGTTTTGGCAAATTCTTAGCTTGCCCCAACTTCCCTGAGTGCCGCAATACCAAGGCCATCGTTTCATACCTGGAAGCCCCCTGTCCCAAATGCGGCAGCAGGCTAATGGAAAAAACCAGCAAAAAGAACCGGAAGTTCTACGGCTGCGAAAAATATCCGGAATGCGATTTCGTGTCATGGGATATTCCGGTTACGGAAAAATGCCCGGTTTGCGGAAGCTATATGACATTAAAACGGGGCAAGAACGGTGAAATTTGGCATGTATGCGCCAACGAATCCTGCCGCAACCGTGTTTTAAAGGGCACTGAGGAGCAAGAGCAAGAATGAGCGTGAAAGTAATCGGCGCCGGGCTTGCGGGAGCGGAAGCCGCATGGCAGTTGGCCAAGCGGGGGATAAACGTTATCCTTTATGAAATGAAGCCTCAAAAGCGTTCCCCTGCCCACCAAAGCGCTTTGATGGCGGAACTGGTCTGTTCCAACAGCTTAAGATCGGACAGGCTTTCAAACGCAGTTGGCTTGCTTAAAGAAGAAATGCGCCGCTTTGATTCGCTTATTATCAAGGCGGCAGACGCGGCCAGGGTTCCAGCTGGTGGTGCTTTGGCAGTGGACCGGGATACCTTCTCCGGTTTTATTACCGATACGCTGAACAACCACCCCAATGTAAGGGTTGTTCACGAGGAAATTGAATCCGTACCCGATGGCAATGTGATCGTTGCCACCGGGCCTTTAACGTCCGACGCTCTTGCGGAAAGCATTGCTGGGCTGCCAGGGCTTTCTAACCTGCATTTCTACGATGCGGCAGCTCCCATTGTCACCTTGGAATCCCTTAACATGGATAAGATTTTTCGCCAATCCAGGTACGACCGAGGGGATGATTACCTTAATTGCCCCATGAACCAAGAGGAATACGATGCCTTTGTTAGCGCTTTATTGGAGGCGGATACCGCCCCTATACACGGCTTTGAAGAAACCAAGGTGTTCGAGGGCTGTATGCCGGTGGAATCCATGGCAAGGCGGGGGCATATGGTATTGGCCTTTGGTCCCATGAAGCCCGTTGGTTTAAAAGACCCCAGAACTGGCAAGGAGGCTTATGCGGTGGTCCAGCTGCGCCAGGACAACGCGCAAGGTACACTGTACAACCTGGTGGGCTTTCAGACGAGGCTTAAATTTCCAGAGCAGAAAAGGGTCTTTGGCATGATCCCGGGACTTGAAAGCGCCGAGTTTGCCCGCTACGGAGTCATGCACCGCAATACTTTTATTAACAGCCCCGGATTTTTAGACAACACCTATCAAATGATCTCCCGTCCGGGCACCTATTTTGCCGGACAGATGACAGGGGTGGAGGGCTACGTGGAATCCGCCTCCAGCGGCTTGGTAGCGGGGTTAAATATGGCCTTGCGGCTTTGCGGTAAGGAAGCCATTCATTTTCCGACCACCACGGCTTTGGGGGCCATGGCCGCTCATGTATCTGTTTTTAACCGGGATTTTCAGCCTATGAACTGCTCCTTTGGGCTGATCGACGGTCTGCCTGTGGGCAACGGCGTTAAAAAAATCCGCAATAAACTGCAGCGCTATGAAACCATCGCTGCCAGATCCTTAGAGGTTATTGACGGCATCGTACAGACGCTATAAAATATTCATGAAGGCTTCATAATAAATTGATAAGATGAAGGTATGGAGGTGGGCAGGTTGTTACGTATTTTGGTCTTGGTCTTGGCTCTTTGTATGGGTTTCACAATGGCTTTGGCACAGGAGAATGAAAACTTCGCACAGCGGTTTTTCGATGGTAATGAAAATGAAGCATTATATGAAATGGTTTCAGAACAAGTAAAGGCCCAGCTCTCATTTGAAGATTTTGCTTCGACTAAAGATAAGCTGATAGCGGCCTTTGGCCCGCTTCAAAGCATCGCCCAAGGTCAATCGGTTCCTTATGGGGATCAGCAGGTGTTTAGCCAAGTGATTGAACTTGAAAAGCAAGCCCTCTTGATGCAGTTGGTTTTAGATCAGAATGGCTTGATTACAGGCTTGGGCTTTACGCCTTATCAAGACAGCGCAACAGTTCAGGAAGAAACAGTTTCCCTGCCAGAAGGGGTTATTGAGAAAGAAATCACCATAGGCGAAGGGGAATGGGCGCTGCCTGGTATTGTAACACTGCTGGAAAGTGCGGAAAACGTGCCGCTGGTGGTGCTGGTTCATGGTTCCGGTCCCAACGACAAGGATGAATCCATTGGCCAAACAAAACTATTCCGTGATTTGGCTTATACCCTGGCGCAAAATGGCATCGCTACCATCCGCTATGATAAACGCACTCTGGTTCATGGGGCGAAGATGGATGTAAAAACATTGACCATTGAAGAAGAAACCATTGAAGATGCCATTTTAGCAGGGAAATTAGCCGCTGCTATACCGCAAGTGGACGCAAGCCGGATTTTCGTGCTTGGCCATAGCTTAGGCGGCATGGAAGCACCTCGGATTGTAAAGGAAGCCGATGGGCTGTTTTCAGGCATGATTCTGGCGGCGGGTACCCCAACGTCCCTTTTGGAGATTGTTTCCGAGCAGAATCTGGCCGCCATTGCAAAGTTGGATGCGGATTCCCAGGCAAGCCAATTAGAGATGCTTGATAAAGAATTGACCCGAGCGGAAGTTGTTTTTGCCTTACCTGTGGAGGAAATGCAAAATGAAACACTATTTATCGCCTATCCGGCCTATTACCTGTATGAAATGCAGTCGATAGACCCTATTGAAACCATTAAAGCCCTGGAAGTGCCAACGCTGATTCTTCAAGGGGGCGGGGATTTCCAGGTAACGGTGGAAAACGGGCTTGATGTCTATAAAGCGGGGCTGGGAGAAAAAGAGTATATTACTTATTTCCTCTATCCGGATTTGAACCACCTGTTCATGGCGTCCATCCAAACCCAATCTGTACAGGATTATGACTTGCCTTTGCATCTGGATGAAACCGTTGCGGCGGATATCATTGCTTTTATTAATGCACATTAAGAGAGGAAAAACATATGGGACAATTTATGGGAACCACAATTTGCGCTGTAAAGCGCAATGGGGTAACGGCCATTGCTGGTGATGGTCAAGTGACCATGGGGCAAAACACTATCTTTAAAAATACCGCTAAAAAGGTACGCCGTTTGTATGGTGGCCAGGTAGCTGTAGGCTTTGCGGGCTCTGTGGCCGATGCCTTTACCCTTTGCGACCGCTTTGAGGATAAACTGACCCAGTGCGGCGGGAACTTGGAACGCGCTGCTGTGGATTTAGCACAGGACTGGCGGGGCGATAAAGTGATGCGCCAGCTTGAATCCATGATGATTGTAGCCAACAAGGAAACCATGCTGGTTTTATCCGGCACAGGCGAAGTGATCGACCCGGACGAGGGCATTGCAGCCATTGGCTCCGGCGGAAATTACGCTTATGCGGCTGCCAAGGCACTGATGCAGAATACCGATCTTTCTGCCCACGAAATCGCGGAAAAAGCCCTGCGCATTGCGGCTTCCATCTGCGTTTTTACCAACGACAACATTATCGTCGAAGAAGTGTAACAGGAGGCTTTTATGCAGGAATTAACGCCCCGTCAAACCGTGCGGGAATTGGACAGATACATTATCGGCCAGGATGAAGCCAAGCGGGCGGTAGCTATCGCCCTTCGCAACCGTTACCGCCGTGCCCAGCTTTCAGAAGAAATCCGGGAAGAGATTAGTCCCAAAAATATTTTGATGATCGGTCCTACAGGCGTTGGCAAAACAGAAATTGCCCGCCGGTTGGCCAAGCTTGTCAGCGCCCCTTTTGTGAAGGTGGAAGCCACCAAGTTTACAGAAGTGGGCTACGTGGGCCGGGATGTGGAAAGCATTGTCCGAGATCTGATTGAAAATGCCATTCGCATGGTGAAGGATGAATACCAGAAAAAGGTACAGCCAAGAGCCAATGTTCTTGCGGAGGACAGGCTGACCTCCTTGCTGGTAAGCCCTCCTAAGAAAGCCGGAAATCCTCTGGATTTCCTTCTTGGCAAGCAAAAGGAACAGGAGCCCAGCCAAGAGGAGCAGGAAAAGCTTTCCGGTAAAAGAGATGAGGTTCGCGGTCAATTGATGCGCGGTGAATTGGAAGAACGTGAAATCGAGATTGAAGTGGAAGAAGCCCCCCAGCAAATAGAGGTGGGCGGCAATTCCATTAGCATTGGCGATATGATGGGTGGCATGATGCCGAAAAAAACAAAAATCCGCCGTTTAAAGGTAAAAGACGCCCGCAAAATCCTCTTGCAGGAAGAAGCGGAAAAGCTGATCGATAAAGATGCGGTACAGGAAGAAGCCATCCGCCGGGCAGAGCAGCACGGCATCGTCTTTATCGACGAGATCGACAAGATTGCGGGCCGTTCCAGCGGCCATGGCCCGGATGTAAGCCGCGAAGGCGTCCAGCGGGATATTTTGCCCATTGTGGAAGGAAGCACAGTAAACACGAAGTATGGTCCGGTGAAGACCGATTTTATGCTCTTTATTGCCGCAGGGGCCTTCCATGTGGCAAAGGTAACGGATTTGATTCCGGAACTTCAGGGCCGTTTCCCTGTACATGTGAAGCTTAAAAGCTTAACCCTGGATGATTTTACAAAAATCTTGACCCAGACCGATAATGCTTTGACCCGCCAGTATCAAGAACTGCTTAAGGTGGATAAAGTGAATCTTTTGTTCGATGAAACATCCATTATCGAAATTGCCAAGGCGGCCTGTGTGGCCAACGAAACAGGAGAAGACTTAGGCGCTCGCCGACTTCATGCGGTGTTTGAACAGGTTTTAGAAGATGTATCCTTTAATGCGGGGGATGAAAATATGCCCATGATCGATTTGAACATCAACGGTGAATACGTGAAAGACCATCTTTCTGGGGAAAACAAGCCACAGGATATCCGCCGTTATATTCTGTGATTGACAACCAAGGGTGAAAGTGGTTATAATACATCCAACTAAAAAGATGCGATGAGAAGAAGAGTACGCATTGGAAGCCCGCAAAGAGAAGCGCTGGTTGGTGAAAAGCGTTGGGGCAAGGATGCGGAACATGGCCTTTGAGCACTGTGGCTGAAGTGATTAGTAAGCCATGGCGGGTTGCGCCGATACACGCCAAAGCGTTAGCTTAAGTGATAAGTTAGGGTGGTACCGCGAGGTATTTAGCTTATTAAGAAATGTGCTATTGCAAGGAAACAAGGTAGCATAAGGGGATGAGCGTACAGCTAGTACGCGATTCCCCTTTGATACCGCAGTTGACACAGCAAGGGTGTGTTTGTTAATAAGCGTAAGCACTCGCCCCTTTTGATTTGGGGTCGAGTGCTATTTTATTTTTTGGGAGGGGATTGCTATGAAAAAGACATTTTACATTACCACGCCCATTTACTATCCCAGCGACAATTTGCATATTGGTCATGCCTATTGTTCTGTGGCCGCAGACAGCATGGCCAGGTTTAAAAAGATGACGGGTTTTGATACCTATTTTCTAACCGGTACAGACGAGCATGGCCAGAAGATCGAACGTAAGGCTGCTGCCCAGGGGGTGACGCCCAAGGCCTATGTAGATGAGATCGTAGCCAATATTAAGAAACTCTGGAAGCTGATGGATGTGGAATACGATGATTTTATCCGCACCACCGACGACCGCCACGAAAAGACGGTGCAAAAGGTGTTCCGCCAGCTTTTCGATCAGGGAGATATTTACAAGAGTGAGTACGAAGGCCTTTACTGCACTCCCTGCGAATCTTTTTGGACAGAACTTCAGTTGAAGGATGGAATGTGCCCGGATTGCGGACGTCCTGTTGAAAAAATGCGGGAAGAAAGCTATTTCCTGAAGCTTTCTAAGTACCAGGACTGGCTAATCAAATACATCGAAGAAAATCCGGATTTTATTCAGCCTGTTTCCCGGGCAAATGAAATGATCAACAATTTTTTAAAGCCGGGCCTGGAAGATTTATGCGTTTCCCGCACGTCTTTAAAATGGGGCATTCCCGTGGATTTCGATGAAAAGCATACGGTTTACGTATGGCTGGATGCCCTTTCCAACTATATCAGCGCCTTGGGCTATGGTACGGAAAACGACGAATTGTATCAGAAATACTGGCCTGCGGATATCCACCTGGTAGGTAAAGAAATTATCCGTTTCCATACAATTATTTGGCCCATTGTCCTTCATGCACTGGGCCTGCCTCTGCCTAAACAGGTGTTTGGCCATGGCTGGCTGGTGTTAAATGGCGGCAAGATGAGCAAGTCCGTTGGCAATGTAGTGGATCCTGTGGTGCTTTGCAACAAGTATGGCACCGACGCCATTCGTTACTACCTGCTTCGTGAAATGCCTTTTGGTTCTGATGGCCAATTCAGTTACGAATCCTTGCTGACCCGTATTAACGCCGACCTGGCCAATGATTTAGGCAACCTGGTCAGCCGCACGGTGGCCATGATCGAAAAATATTTTGGTGGCCGGGTGCCTGCGCTGGGGGAAATCACCGAAGTGGATAAACCGCTGATTGACCTATGTGAAACCCTTCCCAGCCTGGTTGATAGGCATATGGATAGCCTGCAATACTCCCTGGCTCTTTCTGAGATTTGGAAGCTGGTGGGGGATTGCAATAAGTACATCGACGTGACCCAGCCCTGGGTTCTAGGCAAAACTGAAGAAGGTAAACCCCGTTTGCAGACGGTGCTTTATGTGCTGGCTGAATGCGTCCGCACGGTGGCCGTGCTCATTGGTTTTGGTCTGCCTGCAACTCCTAAACGTATTTTTGAGCAACTGGGTCTTAACGACGAAAGCTTGATCAACTGGGATTCTTTAGGAAAGTTTGGCAAGCTGCCTGCCGGTACCCAAGTGAAAAAGGGGGATGCCATCTTCCCCAGAATCGATATCCAGAAGGAATTGGCAGCCATGGCCTCCAAGCAGGAAGAAAAAGCAGCTCCCACGCCCGCCTCAAAGAAAGCAATTGAGGCGAAGGAAGAAATCGCCATTGATGATTTCGATAAGGTGCAGCTGCGTGTGGCACGGGTTACAGCGTGTGAAAAAGTAGAAAAAAGCGATAAGCTTTTAAAGCTTTCATTGTCTTTAGGTGGGGATGAAACCCGTACTGTGGTTTCTGGCATTGCCAAAGCCTATACCGCCGAAGAAATGGTAGGCAAGCAGGTGATTTTATTGGCTAACTTAAAGCCTGCCAAGCTTCGTGGCATTATGTCCGAAGGCATGATTCTCTGCGCTTCCGACAGCGAAGATAAGACTTTGAAGCTTGTAACGGTGGAGGCGGGCATGGAGGATGGTGCCATCATCGGATGAGTATTGCCCTGTTTGATACCCACTGCCACTTAGACGATGAGCGCTTCGGTGAAGACCGCTTGCAGGTGATTCAGCGCATGAGGGAAATGGATGTTCTAAACGCCGTGGTGGTAGGATCTGATATGCTGTCCTCCCAGTCCGCAATGGCGTTTGCTGCCGCCAACGAAGGGTTTTACGGGGCAGTAGGCATCCATCCTCATGAAGCAAAGACTTACAGGGAAGGGGATCTTAAAAAGCTTACTAAGATGCTTCAGGCCCCTAAGGTAGTGGCATTAGGCGAAATTGGACTGGATTTTTACTACGATCTGTCTGAACGGAGCGTGCAAAAGGAAGTTTGTTTAAAGCAAATGGCATTGGCCTATGAACTGAATGTGCCTGTAATCTACCATGTCCGGGATGCCCATGGTGAAATGCTGCAAATAATGAAAAGCCAAAAAGGCAAGCTGGCCCCCGGCGTTATTCACTGCTTTTCTGGCAGTGCAGAATCCGCCAAGGAATATTTACGCTTAGGCTTTTACATTTCATTTGCCGGGCCCATCACCTTTAAAAAAGCGCCCAACCTGTGGGAAGCTGCAGCAGCAGTGCCTTTAGACCGGCTTCTGGTCGAAACCGACAGTCCTTACCTTTCCCCGGAACCTATGCGGGGCAGACGTAACGAACCGGGCTATGTGCGTTATGTGGCACAAAAACTGGCAGAGCTTAAAGATATCAGCCTTGAACAATTAGCTCAAATCACCACTCAAAACGCAAAAACCATTTACCGCATAAAGGAATAGCAACTTTTACACCCTTCCCGCATATGCTGTGGTATGCAGGAGGGGTTTTTATGAAATGGAAACCGCGCAAAGATCAAGCCTATGTCCATTGTTATCAAAACGATAACGTGGTTTTACAGATTATCGGCATTGCGTTGATCGCCATTGGGGTACTGCTGCTGTTCATCTGTATTCCCGGCTGGGCATGGGCGGCGATTATTGGCATTGCTTTGATTGTGGTGGGGTATCTGCTTATTAGGCTCAATTCTTCTTGGAGGTGATCAAATGGCGATCAAGATGGTCTGTGTTAAAGCGCCCAAGGTGCTAAGAGGATTTCTTCGGTTTTTCATCAAAAAGCAGGCATAAGATTTCTACATAAAAACAGCGCAGGCAAGGGCTTGCGCTGTTTTTTAAATTGATGTATTATAAAAGAAAAGGCGGTGCGTTAATATGGAATGGTGGGAAGCGGCCCTGCGGTTGGGCGTGGCAGTTGTGATCGGTTGCGTGATCGGGATCGAGCGGGAATGGAAGAACCGGCCGGCCGGTATGCGTACCCATGTTTTAGTGTGCGTTGGCGCGGCCATGATCGCTGTCATGGAAAGCTTATTGATCCAGGATACCCTTCTTCTTACTGCCCAAAATCCGGGGACTGGGATCGGCCTCAGCGTTGGGCGGATATCAGCCCAGGTTGTCAGCGGTATTGGCTTTTTAGGCGCGGGCACCATATTCATTGCTCAAAAAAAGGTTTCTGGGTTAACCACCGCAGCATCGCTATGGAATGTAGGCTGCCTCGGCCTTGTGATTGGCATGGGGTATTATGGCATCGCCATTGCTGGCTGCCTAATTGTTATGCTGACGCTAACCATTTTACAAAAGGTGGTAAAGGTCAATTCATATAAATCCATCGAGGTGATGTTTGTTCACCGCCAGGAGACCCTGGGTTACATAAACGATTACTTTCAAAAGCAGGGCATCCAAATAAAAGACGTTGATTTCCACGTGGACAATCAGGGCAAGACCAACGTGTACACCAACGTATATATATTAGATTTCGGCAAAAATTCCACCTACGTGGATCTGGTTTCACATTTGAGCGAATACCCGAACATTCAATCCATCAGAACGAGAAATTCATAAAGCCTCCCAAGGACTGAAAAAATGGTCTTCTTCGATGATATCGATAGCGGCATTGGTTAAAAGGACGAGGGCCTCTTGAACGGGATCCTTGTCTTTTTTTTGTACCAGCAAATGAAAGCTGACCGCGACGGCAAAATCGCTGTCTTCTAAGATCACCGGCTGGCTTTGCAGATGGTGGCGCACCTTATCCCATAAAGGGTAAGCTACCTCGCACCAAAGTCGCAAAGTGGGTTCCATGGAAACCACTTGGCCAGCCTTTAGGGCGATGACACAGCCTTGGGTGTAGGCCCGGACCAGGCCCCCTGCACCCAGCAAGATACCGCCAAAATAGCGTACCACCACTACGCAGAGGTTCACCACTTGCTGGGCCTTAATCACTTCCATAATGGGCATCCCTGCGGTGCCGGAGGGCTCCCCATCATCGCTGTAGCGCATGATGCCCGCATTAAGTCCGATTACATAGGCGTAGCAGCAATGGCTTGCATCTTTGTGTTTTTCGCGAATGCCATTTAAAAAAGCAAGCGCCGCCTCCTCGGTTTCGCAAGGGGCGGCGTAGCCGATGAAGCGGGATTTATTAATCACCACTTCATCGGCAGCGTTATTTAAAAGTGTTTTGTAGGGCCTAATCATTTCTTTAACAGTACGCGGCAGTAATTTTTCTTGCCCTTGCGAAGGAGCACGCCGTCTTCACCAAAGGCGCTTTCTTCTAAGCAGACGTTAATATCTGTCACCTTTTCTTCGCCAACCAGCACAGCACCAGCCTGCATCATTTTACGGGCATCACCACGACTCCCGCACAAACCGCAGGTGGCCAAGATGGTGGTCAGATGATTGTCTTCCTGGAAGGCAGCAAAGTCCAATTCAAAGGAAGGAATATTGGCGCTGTCTGCGCTGCCGCCGAAGAGGGATTTAGCCGCATCCTGGGCCTTTTGTGCTTCTTCCTCGCCGTGAACCAGCTTGGTAATTTCAAAGGCCAGCACCTGCTTGGCTTCGTTAATGGCACTGTCTTTAAGCGCGCCCAGGCGGCGAACTTCATCCATGGGCAGGAAGGTCAATAATCCTAAGAACCTTTCCACGTCTTGATCGGCTACGTTGCGCCAGTATTGGTAGAATTCGAAAGGAGAGGTGCGGTTGGCATCCAGCCAAAGGGCACCTGCTTCGGTTTTGCCCATCTTTTTGCCGTCGTGGGTCATAATAAGCTTGTTGGTCAGCGCAAAGGCATCCTGTTGTTCCTTGCGGCGAATGAGGTCTGCGCCTGCCAGCATATTGCTCCACTGGTCGTCCCCGCCTACCTGCAGGCGGCAGCCATGGTCCTTAAATAAGCGCAGGAAATCGTAGCTTTGCATGATCATATAGTTAAATTCTAGAAAGGTCAGGCCTTTTTCCATGCGCTGCTTGTAGCAATCTGCCGTAAGCATCCGGTTAACGGAGAAATGGGCGCCAATTTCGCGAAGAAAATCCACATAGTTTAAATTCAAAAGCCAATCTGCGTTGTTTACGATCATGGCTTTCCCGTCTGAAAAATCCAGAAACCGGGCTAGTTGTTTTTTAATGCCCGCCACATTATTGGCGATATCTTCTTTGGTGAGCATTTTGCGCATATCGGTTTTGCCGCTGGGATCGCCGATCATGGCGGTGCCGCCGCCGCAAAGGGCAATAGGGCGGTGGCCAGCTTTTTGAAGATGAGCCATCATCATTATGGGCATGTAGTGGCCCACGTGCAGGCTGTCGGCGGTGGGATCGAAACCGCAGTAGAAGGTGACGGATTCTGATTCAAGACGTTTGTACAAGTCTTCCTCGAAGGTGGTTTGGGCGATAAAGCCTCGGTCTTTTAAAATATCTAAAACATGCATCTTAATTTTCCTCCATCATTTCTTTAATGGTTTGGTTCAATACCCTCATCCCCTCGTGAATCTTATCGATGGGGCTATTGGAAAAGTTTAACCGCAGGGTGTTCATATGGCCAACCTTGGCGTAGAAATGAGTGCCGGGCACAAAGGCCACCTTCCGTTCCACACAGCGGTTAAGAAGGACCAGAGCATCCATTTTTTCGGGCAAGGTCACAAAGATGAAAAGGCCCCCATCGGGAATGGTGTATTCCGTGCCCTCCGGGAAGGAATCAAGCTCTTGTAGCATGGCATCCATCTGCTCTTTATAGCTTTGACAAATGGTTTTAATATGCTCTGGCAGCAGGTTTTTGCGCAGATACAAATCTACAATGGCCTGGTTGAGACTGGCTGTATGCAGATCCGAAGATTGTTTTCCGATGGTGCATTTGCGAATGAGGTTTGGGTGAGCGTTTATAAAGCCTACCCGCATGCCAGGTGAAATAATCTTTGAAAAACTGCCCAGGAATGCCACAAAACCTTTTTCGTCGAAGGATTTAATCGAAGGCAGCTCCTTCCCCTGATAACGAAGGGCACGGTAGGGATCGTCCTCGGCTACAATAAAGCCATACTTGGCGGCCATATCGGCGATAAGCTTTCTTCTCTCCAAACAAAGGGTACGGCCTGTGGGGTTTTGAAAGGTGGGAATAATATAGAGCATCTTAGGCTTGTGGGCGATAACGGCCTTTTCCAATTCTTCTAAGATAATGCCGTTTTCATCGCTTTGAATTGGCACCAATTGGGCTTGATAAAGCCGCATGCATTGCATGTTGCCAAGGAAGGTTGGGTCTTCCACCAAGATCACATCGCCAGGGTTGATCAGCGCCTTGCAAAGCAAATCCATGGCCTGAGTGGAACCAGTAACAGGCAGTAAATTTTCTTTTGTGGTTTCAAGCCCTACAGAGGATTTTAGGTATGCCGCTAGGCTTTCTAAAAATGGGGGATAGCCTTCCGTTGCCCCATATTGCAAAATGGCTTTACCGTTTTGTTCTAAAGCTTCTACCGCTAAATCCTTAACGATATCTTCCCTAAGGGCGCTGTTGGCTGGGTTGCCACCAGCGAAGGAGATCATCCCCGGTTTGGCCAGGAGCTTGAAAATTTCCCGTATGGCGCTGCCTGTGATCCCATCGAACCGGTTTGCAAATTGCAGGTTTTCCATGTTCATTTTGTTTCCTCCAATTCTGTGCGGAAAAGAAAAAGCCTTCCGCATCGTGTTTGATGCGGAAGGCGAATGAATCGCGGTACCACTTCCGTTCGGCTTATCTTCGCAGATAAACCCTTTAAGAGAGCAAAGCCAACACTTCGCTTTCAAACGCTGTAACCGGCGCACCGGTGATGTTTACTAAGGTTCAACATCAGGCTCCCGGATGTATTCGCCCAGCCGCCAACGCTTTCTTTCACCAGCCGAAAGCTCTCTAAAGATGGGGGAGCCAGGGTACTTGTTCCGCTCATCACCAATATTGATAAACATTATATTTGCGAATCTTTCCTTTGTCAAGCATGGACGATAAAAGAATAGATATTGCTAAAAAAGTGAAAATCTTGTATACTAATCAGTGCCCTTTGTAAAAGGCTATTAATGTTGCAAAGGAACCCTATTTTTTGCGCGAGGGATGCGCAGAAGGAGGCAAACAGATGGAATGCAGAATTAAAAACGATATTGGCACCATTTTCATCACGGAAGATGTCATGCTTAAGGTCGTAGGTTATGCAGCCATTGGATGCTATGGTATCGTGGCAATGTCATCCAAGCGTGCTAAAGACGGTTTGGTGGAATGGCTCGGCAGGGAAAACCTGTCCAAGGGCGTTCAATTGCGCATGGTAGATGATATGATCGACGTAGATTTGTTCATCATTGTGGAATACGGTATTTCCGTAGCGGAAGTGTGCAAAACCATTGTGCAGACAGTTAAGTACATGCTTGAGAGCATGACAGGCGTTAAAGTGCGCCGTGTCAATATTTCGGTGGAAGGCATCAGGATTTAATGATTGCCGCCTGAACGGAGGAATCCCATTGATTCAAGTACAGACCATAGACGGATTGCTGCTAAGGGATATGGTGGCGGCAGGCGCATCTTTGTTGGAAAAGAACCGTGACGCGGTAGACGCACTAAACGTTTTCCCCGTGCCGGACGGCGATACGGGGACGAATATGTCCTTAACCATGATGTCTTCCATCAAAGAAGCCAACAGCAAAGAATGCTTTTCCGCATGCGAGGCGGCTGAAGCCATTGCAAAGGGTGCGTTAAAAGGCGCCAGGGGCAACTCCGGCGTAATCACCTCCCAGCTTTACCGTGGCTTCTCCAAATCCTTGGATGGGGTGGAACGTATTACTCCTACCCAGTTCGCCCAAGCCCTTAAGGCTGGTGCTGAAACGGCATACAAGGCTGTTATGAAGCCCAAGGAGGGCACCATTTTAACAGTTGCCCGGGTGATCGCGGAAGATGCCATGAAGCAAGTGGCCATTAACCCCGACGATTTCGACGCACTATTTAATGTTATTTTAACAAGCGGCGAGGCCATCCTGCGCAAGACCCAGGAAATGCTCCCCGCGCTGACCCAGGCCGGCGTGGTTGATGCTGGTGGCCGTGGGCTGCTGATCATCTACACAGGCTATGCCATGGCGATTCGTGGCGAAGAAATCGAAACAGCTACCATCTGCTTTGAAGATGGCGGCGCTACGGACGGATTTGCGGACGACCATGACGCTATTGGCGAAATTGAATTTGCCTATTGCACCGAGTTCTTGATTCAATACCTAAAGCCCACCGTTACGGACGACGAGGTGGATTCCTTTCGCCGCCGTTTAAACCGTATTGGCGATTGTGTGCTGGTGGTAGGGGATTTAAGCCTGGTGAAAGTGCATGTGCATACCAACAACCCTGGCAAAGCACTGCAATACGCCCTTGATTTAGGCGAGCTGGTGAATCTTAAAATCGAAAACATGGTGGAGCAACGCCGTGAACGTATGGCAGGTTCCAATAGCAAGCCCCAGGAACCGGAAAAGGATTTCGGCATGGTAGCAGTGTCCTTGGGCGATGGGTTCTCCCAGATTTTCAGCGATCTGTCTGTGGATCATGTAGTTGACGGCGGCCAAACAATGAACCCTTCCATTGAAGATATTTTGGAAGCCATTAATCATGTAAATGCCAAATGTGTTTTCGTATTGCCCAACAATGGCAACGTGGTTCTGGCGGCCCAGCAGGCGGCGGAGCTTACGGAGAAGGAAGCTTACGTCATCCCCACCAAGAACGTGGCCATGGGCATCGCTGCCGCAGTGGCTTTCCAACCGGACATTTCTGGGGAAGAAAACGCCAAGCGCATGGACGACGCAGCACAACGGGTGAAGACTGGCACTGTGACCTATGCGGTACGGGATAGCAAGCAGGAGGAGCTGGATATTAAAGAGGGCGACATCATCGGTCTTGCCAATGGCAAGATTGACGCTGCTGGTCACGATATCCCCACGGTGGTAATGGAGCTGATGGAAAAGGTTGTAGATGAAGAGAGTGAGCTGATCACCGTTTACTACGGCAAGGACACGTCAGAGGAAGACGCCAAAGCCATTACTGATGTTATCGAAGAAAAGTACGGCAACTGCGATGTGGAAATGCACTGCGGTGGCCAGCCCTTATATTTCTATCTTATTTCGGTCGAATAAAATGCAGCTTTCAGATTTAAAAGGCCTGGGCAAGGTCCGAATGGAAGCATTACGCGCAGCGGGAATTTTCTCGTTGCGCGAACTTTTATATTACCTGCCAAAAGGTTACCAGGATACAAGGTTAATAACGCCTATCATCGAGCTTGCGCCTATGGTGCCAAGCACTATACGGGGTGCGTTTAAAGGCAAGGCAAAGCTGAACCGGTTTAAGGGTCTGGCCAGTGTTACAGCCACCTTTAAAGATGAAACAGGCAGCCTTCAATGCATTTGGTATAATCAGTCCTGGATGAAGGAACAGTTAGTCCCAGATGAAGAGATGATTTTATACGGCAAGCTGGAAGTGAAAAATGGCAAAAAGCAAATGGTAAACCCAAGACCTGTGCAGGTACAGGGGCTAATTCCCATTTACAAGCCATTGCCTTCTGTCCCGTCCAAAACGTTTGCGGGGTTTGTGGATCAGGCGCTGCCTTTTATTAAAGATGTTTGCCGCGAAACCCTGCCGGAAGGGTTGATAATGCGCTACGGCTTAATGGATGTTTATACCGCCATCGAGCAGATACACCAGCCGCAAGATAGCGAAATGCTTCAAAAGGCTAACCGGCGTATGGCATTTGAAAAAGCGCTGATGTATATGGCAGGGGTTTCTCTTCTGCGGTCCCGAAATGAAGCGGGGGTTATTATCAACAAAATCGAAGGGTTAGCAGAAAGCTATTGGCAATCGTTGACCTTTGAACCCACCATGGCCCAGCAGGAGATTCTGGATGAAATTATATACGATATGGCAGCTATCACACCCATGTCCCGTTTGGTTCAGGGGGATGTTGGGTGCGGAAAAACGGCCATTGCCTTTGGGGCTTTGTTAGCTTGCGTAAAAAATGGTTTTCAGGGCGCTATGATGGCGCCAACGGAAATTCTGGCCACACAACATTACCAAAACGCGCTGGAAATATTTGGGCCTATGGGTATCGGTGTAGGGCTTTTGCATGGAGGAATCAAAGGGACGAAGCGAAAAGAAGCCCTTTTGAAAATCTTAAACGGGGAATGGCAGATCATCATTGGAACCCATGCCTTAATTTCCAAAGGGGTTGAATATAAAAAACTGGGACTGGTGATCACCGATGAACAGCATCGCTTCGGAGTAAGCCAGCGCACGGCGCTAATCAAAAAAGCCAACGGCATCACGCCCAATGTGCTGGTTATGTCCGCCACGCCTATTCCAAGGACGCTGGCGTTGATTCTCTATGGGGATTTGGATATTTCCATTGTTTCAGAAATGCCAAAGAACCGAAAAAAGGTGGAAACCCGCCTGGTGCCTCAAGAAAAGCGCAAAGGGATGTATGAATTTATCCGCCAACAGGTAAGCCTTGGGCAGCAGGTATATATCGTATGTCCTTTGGTGGAAGACAGTGAGGAAATGGAAGACGTTAAGGCGGCCCAAAGCCAGTATAAAGCCCTAAAAAAAGGGGAACTGAGCGATTTGAAAGTGGGCCTTACTTATGGAAACCAGCCGCCGCTTGAAAAGGCAGGTGTTATTGATGCTTTTGCGAAGGGCGAAATCGACGTGCTGGTTTCTACCACCGTTATCGAGGTCGGCGTGAATGTGCCAAACGCCACCGTTATGGTGATAGAGGACGCGGAACGCTTCGGGTTAAGTCAATTACACCAATTAAGGGGCCGGGTAGGCCGGGGCAGCGCCCAAAGCTGGTGCTTCTTGCTGGCCGAACCCAACGAGCGGCTTAAAACCATTGCTGCGACTAACGACGGTTTTGTAATTGCTCAAAAAGATTTGGAGCTCCGTGGCCCGGGGGATATGATGGGCACCCGCCAAAGCGGACAATTGCTGGAAATGGATTTGTTTTACGTAAGTGACGCGCGGCTATTGGATGAGGTATCCGATTGCCTGGCCGATTTAAGAACCAATACGCTTTTACGTGGTGAACTGGCGATTATAGAAGCCCATGCCCGCAATTACGTTAAAAATAAGCTTGAGCATATTTCGTTTAATTAAAGTTTTCTTTGTTTTGATATTGCCAAACTTGTTAAATAATAGTATAATCATTCAGATATGTGAAGGACAAGCCTTTGCAAGCAACTTTGTTGTGCTTGCGAAAGCTCTTTCCATGCAGGGGTTCCCTGCAATATATGAGAATCTGAGGAGGACGAACAAACCATGCAGAAAAAGTACGTGTATCTGTTCAAAGAGGGCGACGCCAGCATGAAGAACCTTCTGGGCGGCAAAGGCGCTAACTTGGCCGAAATGACCAATCTTGGCATGCCTGTTCCCCAGGGTTTTACGGTTTCTACCGAAGCCTGCACCCGCTATTATGAGGATGGCAAAGTAATCAGCGCAGATATCGAAGCGCAGATTTACGAAGCCCTTGCCAAGACAGAAGAAATCAGCGGCAAAAAATTTGGCGATATGAACAACCCCTTCTTGGTTTCTGTTCGTTCCGGCGCCCGTGCCTCTATGCCTGGCATGATGGATACCATCCTGAACCTGGGCTTGAACGACGTAGCCGTACAGGGCTTGGCCAACCTCACCGGCAATGATCGCTTTGCTTACGACAGCTACCGCCGCTTCATTCAGATGTTCGCGGATGTGGTTATGGAAATCGACAAGTCCAACTTCGAAGCTCAGCTGGATGCTGTTAAAGCAGAAAAGAACGCCAAATATGATACCGACCTGACTGCCGACGACATGAAAGAAGTTGTGAAGCGCTTTAAGGCCGTTTACCTTGAAAAGAAGGGCGAAGAATTCCCGCAGGAGCCCAAAGTACAGCTGATGGAATCCGTGAAGGCTGTTTTCCGTTCCTGGGATAATCCCCGGGCTATCTACTACCGCCGCATGAACGACATCCCCGGCGATTGGGGCACTGCCGTTAACGTGCAGAGCATGGTGTTTGGCAACATGGGCAATGACTCCGGTACCGGCGTTGCGTTCACCCGCAATCCTTCCACCGGCGAAAATTTGCTCTACGGTGAATACCTGATCAATGCCCAGGGCGAAGACGTTGTGGCCGGTATCCGTACCCCCCAACCCATCTCCACCTTGGAACAGGCGATGCCCGAAGTGTATAAACAGTTCACCTCCATTGCCAAGAACCTTGAAAACCATTATCACGATATGCAGGATATGGAGTTCACCATCGAACGTGGCCAGCTCTACATGCTGCAGACCCGTAACGGCAAGCGTACCGCCGCTGCTGCGCTGAAAATTGCTGTTGATTTGGTTGCTGAAGGCCAGCTCACTGAAAAGGAAGCTGTTCTGAAGGTAGAACCCAAGCAGCTGGATACTTTGCTTCACCCCAACTTTGACTCAGCTGCCCTGAAGGCCGCTACTGTCATCGCTAAGGGTCTGCCCGCTTCTCCCGGTGCGGCTGCTGGCGCTGTGTACTTCACCGCTGAGGCTGCTGCCGAAGCTGGCAAAGCTGGCAAAGCTGCCATTCTCTGCCGCGAAGAAACCACCCCCGAAGACATCGAGGGCATGGACTTCTCCAAGGGCATTTTGACCGCTCGCGGCGGTATGACCTCTCACGCCGCCGTTGTGGCCCGTGGCATGGGTCGCGCTGCTGTGGTTGGCTGCGGCGAACTGCATATTAACGAACATGCCAAAACTTTAACCGTTGGCGATAAAGTCTACCACGAAGGCGATATGCTTTCCTTGGATGGCTCCACCGGTAACGTGTACGAAGGCCTGATCAAGACCGTTGAAGCGGCTGTGACCGGCGACTTTGCGAAGCTCATGAAGTGGGCCGACGATTACCGCACCCTGAAAGTCCGCACCAATGCTGACACCCCTCGTGACACCGTTGCTGCTGTGAACTTTGGCGCCGAAGGCATTGGCCTTTGCCGTACCGAGCATATGTTCTTTGAAGCCGATCGTATTGCCGCTGTTCGCGAAATGATCCTGGCCGATACGGAAGCACAGCGCCGTGTGGCTTTGGACAAGATTCTGCCCATGCAGCAGGGTGATTTCGAAGCCATGTACAAGGCTTTGGAAGGCCGTCCCATGACGGTTCGTTACCTGGATCCGCCGCTCCACGAATTCCTGCCCCAGAAGGATATGACTGCCGAAATCGAAGCGCTGGCCAAGGAACTGAACACCACCAGCGAAAAGATTATCGCCAAGATCGATTCCTTGCATGAATTCAACCCCATGATGGGCCATCGCGGCTGCCGTCTGGCGGTTACCTATCCTGAAATCGCTGAAATGCAGACCCGTGCTGTGATGCAGGCTGCTATCAAGGTGAAGGATGAAACTGGCTACGATATCGTGCCTGAAATCATGATTCCCTTGGTTGGCGCTAAGAAGGAACTGGCCTATGTGAAGAAGATCGTGACCGATACCATCGCTAAGGTATTTGCAGAAACCAGCAAAGAGATCAAGTACCATATCGGCACCATGATCGAAATTCCCCGTGCTTGCGTCACCGCCGATGAAATCGCTACAGAAGCAGAATTTTTCTCCTTCGGTACCAACGACTTGACCCAGATGACCTTTGGCTTCAGCCGTGACGATGCTGGCAAGTTCTTGGATTCCTACTATTCCGCCAAAATCTTCGAATCCGATCCCTTTGCCCGTCTGGACGTGGACGGCGTTGGCACGATGGTTGAACTGGCTGTTAAGCTTGGCCGTCAGACCCGCCCCGACATCAAGCTGGGCATCTGCGGCGAACACGGCGGCGATCCTTCCACCATCATGTTCTGCCACAAGATCGGCTTGAGCTACGTTTCCTGCTCGCCCTTCCGTGTGCCGATCGCCCGCTTGGCCGCTGCTCATGCTGCCATTCTCAGCGAATAATTCTTGGAAATCCGCCTCCTGCGCTTTTGTGCAGGAGGCATTTTTGTTTGTGTTTGCAATTTGCGCATGATTACGTTATAATATGTATACAATGAAGCATGGAAATGCCATTGTTTAATGGAGGTGGACAATATGAAACTTATTATTGCGATCGTTCAGGATGAAGATTCCGGGCGTTTGGTGAATCAATTGATGTCCAGCGGCTATAGCGTAACCAAATTGGCAACCACAGGCGGCTTTCTGCGGGCCGGCAACACCACTCTTTTGATTGGTGTAGAGGAAGAAAAGTTCCAAGGCGCTATGGATGTAATCGAAAAGATTTGCAAATCCCGCAAACAGGTGGCTACATCACCTACGTCCATGGCCGGGGTATCCGGTGTATACTCACCCTATCCCATCGAAGTGATGGTGGGTGGTGCAACCATTTTTGTGTTATCGGTAGATCAGTTCCTAAAGCTGTAAACCCAGGAAAGGTTGAAGTTTATTGCAAAGTGGCGATACCATTATAGATAAGATAGCGCCCGCATTTCATGCCTACGAATGTCAGGGCGCACTTTTTCGTGTATTGGTAAACGATTTCATTCAAAATAATGGGGTACATGCCTATGTGATTTCCGGGGAAAAGGGCATTGGCAAAAAGACCTTGGCCCGCCTATGCGGACAAGCTTTGCTATGTACTGGCGAAAGAAAGCCCTGCGGTAAATGTCCCCAATGTCAGCGCTACCAAAATGGTACTCACCCGGATGTTTTAATGCTTGCAAGGGAAAAGGATAGGGCCTCTATCGGTGTTGAAGCCATGCGGGAACTGATATCTAAAGTGGGCTGGCATACATATGAAGGCGGAAAGCGCATTGTAATGATCGACGAAGCGGAGCTTTTAACGGTGCAGGCTCAGAATTGCTTTCTTAAGACATTGGAAGAGCCTCTGGCGGACGTGGTGTTTTTCTTAATTACGAGCGATACCACAGCGCTGCTTCCTACCATTGTATCCCGCTGCCGGGCCTTACGGCTTCATCCCTGGCCGGATGAATATGTTGTAAATATGCTCACTCAAAGCGGCATAGAAGAAACAAAAGCTAAGCCAGCTGCTATGCGTGCGGGTGGAAATCTTCAAAAGGCCGTTGCCTGGGCTTCGGACTCAGCGCTGATGGAGCTTAGAAATTTCGTTATGCAAAATGTGTTCGCGGTTAAAAGCAAAGGGCAGATACTGGCTATCAGCAATCAGCTTAAAGATGATAAAGGCCGGGCAACGCAAATTTTGGATACCTTGGAAGGAATGATCCAGGAAATGCTTCTGGTTCAGACCCAATGCTTGCCTCACGGCCTTTTGACCGATTACCCAAGCAACTGGCAAGCTTTTGCAATGAAAGCCCGAAGCTGCGATTTTACTCATCTTTTTGAAAGCATCTTAAGGGCCAGAAAGCAAAGAGAAAATCAAGTGAACTGGCAGGTCGTTTTCGAAACACTGCTTGAAAATATATTGGAGGAAATAAACCAATGGTAAAAGTAATAGGCGTTCGGTTTAAGAACGCAGGCAAGCTATATTATTTTGATCCAGGCGAACATGAACCGAAAATGGGGGATCACGCTATTGTGGAAACTGTTCGGGGCATGGAAATCGGCGAAGTGATGGCTGCGCCTCACGAATTGGAAGACGACCAGATCGTTTCTCCCCTAAAAACCATTATCCGTGTGGCAACAGAACAGGATATCCGCCATGCTCAGGAAAACGCAGAAAAGGAAAAGGATGCTTACCGAATCTGCCAGGACAAAATTATCGAGCATGGTCTGGATATGAAACTGGTCAGCGCTGAATACACTTTTGATAACAGCAAGATTCAGTTCTATTTCACATCCAATGGCCGTGTGGATTTCCGCCAGCTGGTAAAGGATTTGGCGTCTATTTTTAAGACCCGGATCGATTTAAGGCAAATCGGTGTCCGAGATGAAGCGAAAATGCTGGGTGGCTTAGGCCCCTGCGGCCGCACCATCTGCTGTGGAAGCTTTTTAGGGGATTTTCAGCCTGTTTCCATTAAAATGGCCAAGGAGCAAAACCTTTCTTTAAACCCCACCAAGATTTCCGGCGTTTGCGGAAGGCTTATGTGCTGTTTGAAATATGAGCAGGATACCTATGAGGCTACCCGCAAAAGGATGCCCAAACCCGGCAAGGAGGTGGAAACTCCAGAAGGCATCGGTATTGTGCAGGATGTAAACGTTATAAAGGAAACGGTTCGTGTGCGCATCCAAAAAGGGGATTCCAGCGAACAGAAGGATTTCCCTTTGGATGAGGTGCAGCGGCTTCAGCCTGCTCAGCCGGAAAAAAAGGAAAAGCCCCATAAGCCCAATGCTGAGCAGCCTGCCACTGCAAAGGAACCCATTGCGGTTAAAGAGCCTGCTCTCGCAAAGGAAGCGGCTGCAATAAAAGAAGAGCCCCCTAAAGAACAAGAAAACGAAAGCGCGTCTGCGGTTTCACCTTGGAAAAAAGCCTTGGAAGATGCCAAGAAAGCGGCGGCGCAAAAGAATAGCTAATAGGTTTTTTAAAGACTTTCATGCTTGCAAAATGCCCCATAGCGTGCTATTATTATACACGCAAACGTATACAAGGAGGTGAAACCACCATGGCATACAAAATTACTGATGAATGCATCAGCTGCGGCGCTTGCGAAGCAGAATGCCCCGTTCAGGCAATTTCTGAAGGCGATGGCAAGTACCAGATCGATCCCGAAAAATGCATCGATTGCGGCGCTTGCTCCGAGGTTTGCCCTGTTCAGGCTCCTGTGCAGGACTAATTCAGAAGAACTCATAAACCCTCCATTGTTCATGCAATAATGGAGGGTTTTTCCATGTAGAAAAATGTCATTTTAGCTGTACAACCCTTAAAAAAGATGGTACAATGAGCAAAGTTACAAAAGTGTTAAGCATTGTGAAGGAAGAATGGCGTAGGTTGTCAAATGAAATGTACGGAGGAAGCTTACCAATGAACTTCAGCAAACAAAAGCAAAAGTTGCTGGCCGTATTATGCGTGGTGTGCTTAATTCTGACACCTATTTGGGCCTATGCTGCCGATGTGGTGGCAGCCCCGCTGACCACTGCCGGTACCACCAATGGCATGGTGCGGGTATATCTATCGTCCATCGGTTCAAAAACCACATTAAACCTGACGGTTAACGGCAGTTACAGCATTAATGGCAATGTGAACCAAAGCCTTTCAAGCGGCGAGAAACTGGCTGTAGCACTGAACACATCCACGGGGAACATTACTTTAACCAAGGGTGGACAAAGCGCCTCCATGGGCACAAGCTTTCAGCTGCGGCGGCATTCCGCTGCCCAAGCAGGCGGGATTTTAATTGCGGAATCCCTTAACGCTTCAAACCCATACCCTGGAGACATGCTCTTAACGGCGCAAAAATCCGGTTCCGTATACAAGCTTTATGCTATTGCCAATGTATTTATTGAAGATTATCTTTATGGTGTGGTGCCCTATGAAATGGGTAACTCTGCCCATGTGGAAGCCTTAAAGGCCCAGGCAGTAGCCGCGCGCACCTACACACTTAATAAAATGAATACCCGTTCAAGCGCCCTGTACGATGTGGTGGATACCACCAACGATCAGGTCTATCGCGGCACGCCCAGCGGCAATGCCAACTGCGTAGCAGCGGTGGATGGCACACGGGGTATTATTTCCATGGCGGGCAACAGCCTGGTGGAAACCTACTACACTGCCTCCAACGGCGGGCAAACAGAAAGCAGCCTCAATGCCTGGGGCAGCGGGCGAACCTATTTAACCGTTAAGGACGATCCTTTCGATCTGGCAAACACCGACGCGGTAGTAAAAAAGACAACTGTATATGGGGATTTTTCAAATAGCAGCCAAAATACCACTTTAAAAAGCCTTCTTACCAGTAAAGCAAAGACAGCGGCGTCCAGCCTGGGGTACGATTCTTCCACAGTAAGCATTCAAAGGATTACTTCAGTGGTGCCCCATACGCCCAAGTACGCAAGCCCTAGCGTTTTGTATAGCAATATGGACTTTTTTGTTACCGCCCAGGCAAAGAAAAGCGGTTCTGTCACAGCCAGTACCATTAACCTTCAATTGACTTTCAGCATTTTTAGCGAGCTTGAAAGCGCCCTTGGCATGAGCATTAACAGCACGGCCAACGAGCTTTGGAGCGTGACCAAATCCGGCGACAATTTTACGGTTGAAGCCCGCCGCTTCGGCCACGGTATTGGCCTTAGTCAGCGGGGAGCTATGCAAATGGGCCGCTTGGGATATAATTACGCCGACATTTTAGGTTTTTACTATACCGGCTCCAAGCGGGTACAGTACACCTTTACCAACACTATTTTATCGCCTATTTCCTCCGGCGGTTCCACCACCATTGTGACACCGGTTGATCCGGCAGAGCTTACTGATGACGAGGCTCCCTGCACCGCCACGGTCAGCCTTGTAAACAAACAGGGAAGCTTGGGGATTTATAACGCCGCGGCTACTACTGCCGGTATTATCGGCGCTGTACCCAATGGCGCACCAGTAAGGGTTTATGCCATTGACGGGGCCTGGTGCTTTATAAGCTATGGCCAGGTTTACGGCTATGCGCAAAAAAGCGGCCTGACTATTAATGGTACGGCACCGTTGGCTACAGAGCTTAAGCCCAGCCAGATTTCGGAATACGCGGTGGTGAAAGCCAATGGGTATTTGAATCTGCGGCAAAGCGCTTCTTCCAATGCCGATATTTTAGGAACAGCCCCTGAGGGGGCCGTGCTCTCCGTGTTTTCCAAGGAAAGCGGCTGGGCCTATATCCAATATGGCAGCTTGAACGCCTACGCTTCAACCAGTTTTTTGACATTCTCTTCCACCTATCCCACGGCTATCAGTAACCCTGACGAAAACCTGGCCACTGTAAATTTAAGCAATGCCGACGATACGGTGAACCTGCGCACCGCCGCCTCCCTTAGCGGTGGAATTATTGCCAAACTGCCTCATGGTACAAAGGTGACTGTTGTGAAGAACGATGGTTCCTGGTGCCAAGTTACCTATAACGGGCAAACCGGGTTTATTATGACAAGCTATCTGCTAATTTCCGGCACAGCGGAACCTGCGCCTACGCCTGAACGCCCAACAGAGCAAACCTTAACCGCCCAGATCAAAATTGACGGTAATTCGGTTACAATATACAATGAAGGCAATGAGCTGGCCGATATGGTGGGCACCATTGAAAACGGCGCGACCGTAACGGTGAATGTGTATGGTATGACTTGGTGTCAGGTTCGTTATCTTGAACTAACAGGCTATGTCAAGACCAAGGATTTAAGCTTTGCTGGCAGTTCCCAAGATCAAACCGGGGAAAAGGCCACAGTGACTACCCAATCAGGCTCGCTGAACCTCCGTTCCAAATCCAGCGCCGGAAGCAGCATTCTTTGCACAGTGCCACGGCTTACAGTGCTGTCCGTTTTGCAAAGAGGGGAGACCTGGTGCCAGGTAACCTACAATGGTTTAACCGGCTATGTGATGACCCTGTATTTAACCTTCCCGGGGGATGCTGTGCCGGTAACGCCTACACCCGCCCCAGGTGAATCCAGTAGCAATCTTACAGCCAAAGTAACAACTGTTTCCGGTTCTCTTAACTTAAGGGAAGAAGCGGGATCAGGTGCTAAGGTGATAACAACCATTCCCCGGAACGAAACGATCCCGGTTTTAGAAAAGGGCGACCAATGGTGCCAGGTAAGCTATGCGGGCTTAACCGGCTATGTGATGACCAGCTTCCTTACCTATATTGAAGCAGAGCCTACACCTACCCCAAGCCCAAGCATCAGCCCGGATTCCCAAGCCAGTGACGAGCCAACGCCTACGCCAGAAGAAAGCGAAACCCAGGAGCCAACCCCCACCCCTGAAGCGACTCAGGGCCCACAAGCATTATTTGGCACCGTAACAACGGTTTCGGGCTCCCTTAACCTACGGCAAACTGCCTCTACCGGGGCCAAGGTCCTTTGCGTGATCCCCAGGGGCACCAAACTGGCTGTCAAGGAAAAAACGGAAGCATGGAGCACGGTTACTTACCGGGGCATGGATGGTTATGTGATGAACACATACCTGACCTTCAGCACCGAAGGGGCCGATCAAGCACCTATAAGCAATGAAGGTGTGACAGCCACAGTCACCACTGTGTCCGGCGGGCTGAATCTGCGCACCCGTCCCGAATCGGGGAATAACGTGATCCTCTCCATCCCGCGCCTGAGCCGGATCATTGTCTATGAAAATGGCGTAAAGTGGTGCTATGTGGCATATAACGGTGTTTACGGCTATGTAATGACTTCCTATTTAAGCTTTAGCCAAGGAGCCGCCGTGGAATCTGTAGCAGGCGAGGGGGCAATCGCCTATGTAAATACCCAAAACGGCGGTAATCTTAATTTCCGCGACGAAGCCAATGGCAAGGTTATTGGCTCTATCCCTAATAGAACACAGCTTAACGTAATCAGTAAAGGCGCCTCCTGGTGCCAGGTGCAATATCTGGACAGCACCGGATATGTTATGACAGCGTATTTGTCCTTCGATGCCTCGCCAACACAAGTTGCTGCGCAAACGAATGAAACAGCGGTTGCGGAAGCCACTGTTGCCCAAGAAGCATCTGTGCCGACTCAGACCCCTGGACCTACTTCAACCCCGGAACCTACGCAAATCCCTGTGCCCATAGTAGATCCTACGCTCAAAGACGTTCAGGAAGAAATCTATGTGATGGCCGACCCCAATCTGGATTGGGTAGGGATTTACCGGGAATGCAGCATTGATCCATCCCCTTTGGCAAAAGTTTCTGAACAAGCAATGATTTTGTTGCAGACTGGCGATAATTGGTGTAAAGTACAGCTAGGAGATATCAAAGGCTATTGTTTAGCCAGTGAACTTGTCATGCCTGAATAGGAGGGTGACATATGGCGTTGGAATTGCTGGAAGGAGAACGGATCGACGATTTGCAGTTTTGCAATCTTCGCATTATACAAAATGTAAATGCATTTCGCTTTTCAATGGATTCTGTTTTGCTTGCAGATTTTGCCAACGCCAGGCCAGGAGATGTGGTGGTGGATTTAGGTACCGGCACGGGCATCCTGCCTCTTTTGATCAGCGGTCGGGCTCCACGAACCTTGTTCCACGCTTTTGAAATCCAGCAAGATATGGCGCAAATGGCCATGCGAAGCGTGGCGCTTAACCAATTGAATGATAGGATTCATGTGTACGCTGAAAATTTAACTGGCGCGCCCCGGCGTATTGGGTATGGCTGCGCGGATTTGGTGGTAGCCAATCCGCCCTACACAAGGGAAGGAGCAGCCATTCAAAACCCGGCGGAAGGCAAGCGTATCGCCCGCCACGAGGGGGATAGCACCCTTAACGATTTTGTGAAGACGGCTTCAGCACTGCTTAAAACAAAAGGGCATTTTGCTGTGGTTTTTCCCGCACAGCGTATGCTTGAATTAATGGATACCATGCGAAGCCATAAGATTGAGCCTAAGCGTTTGCGCCTGGTGCACCCGAAACCCGACCGGGCCCCGAACCTGGTTTTGCTGGAAGGGATCAAGCTTGGCAAGCCCATGCTGCATATTCAAGCACCCTTGATGGTCTATGATGCTCAAGGCGAGGAAACCGATGAAATCAGGCGGATATACCATCGTTAGCGGCATTCTGCGCTTTTTCAATGGCAATAATCAATAAAACCAGATTCCAGCTTAGAGAAATAAGCTGGCCGGCCATCATGCCAAAGGCTGCGCCGTAAATGCGAAACTGTGGAAGCGGCGTTAAAAAAAGGTTGAATAGGACTGTTATACACGCGCTGGCCAAACTGGCATACAGTGCGTGTTTTTGCCTGCCAATTCCAGCGATCATGCCATTTAAAACTTGGCTGATGCTTAAAAAGACAACGCTCGGACAGGTGAAACGGATCAAATCTGTTAATTCTGCTTGCCGGTAAAGCTTAAGGCTGATGGTTGGGGCGAACAAATAAAGTCCTATGGCGCAGAGGCTTCCGATAGCTGTGGCGAACAATAGGATTTTCACGGCGGTTTGCTTTAGCTGCCGGGGCCGTTTTTCAAGGGAAGCCATTTTAGGGGCGGAAACCATGGCTAGGGATCCGGTGATTACGGAAGGCAAAAACAGAACAGGCATTACCATGCCGCTTAGGCGGCCGAAGCTGGCAGTGGCTTCAGCCGCAGCCAAACCGGAGGCCTTTAGCTGCAAGGGGATCAGTACCGCGTTTACAGAGCGCAAAAGGGTATTGCATAGCCGCATCAGTGTTGGAGGCATGGCTAGGCGGAACAGCTTGCCTTCAATTTCTTTTGAGGGGGCAATGTGTTTTGGGGGCTTCATAAATCCCACAATAGCCGTAAGCCCAACTGCTTCCGCCACCATGGTGGCAAAGCTGGGTATAGCAGCCAGCCAGCTTAAAGACAGGCTCTGAAACAGCACCAATAGCAAAAGGGAAAGAAGGAACCGCACAACCTGCTCGATCAGTTCCGATAAGGCGGGCATGGTAGCGTTGCTTCTGCCATAGCAAAAACCGTTGTGAACCGCAGCCTGGCCTAAAATCCACACACAGGGAATGCACATTATTATGGATGGGAACGTACGGGAATCACCCAAAAGCTCCGCGATCCAAGGGGATAAAACCAGCATCACTGGTATGATGATAAACGCGATTTTATTCACAAGCCTTTTGGCAGACTTAAACACCACCATGGCCTCTTCTTCATTGGCTTTGGCGGTAAGCCGAGATATGGCCAGGGGAATCCCCGCTGTAACCGGGGTAATGGCCAGCATATGGGCGGACGAGGCCAATTCCATAATGCCAATGGCCTGGGCGCCCATAAAGCGGGTTAAAATGATACGCATAACGAACCCAAGGGCACGGACAAATATGTTTGTGATGGTTAAAAGCAGAGTTTGCTTTTTGGCGCTTTGTTTTTGCATATGATCCCTCCAAAGGAAGGTATGCAGTGATTAAAAAAACCATGTCATTTAGTTTGACATGGCATAGGTTAAAACGTATAATGATAAAAACTTTCTGGAGGAATGAATAAATGAATCAATGGACGAAATGGGACCATCGTTTTATGGAAATGGCAAAGCTGATTGCCACTTGGACAAGCTGCTATGTTGAAGGCAGAAGCATCGGTTGCGTGATCGTAAAAGACAAAAGGATTATGACAACCGGCTATAACGGCGCACCTCAGGGGCTTAAAACCTGCAAGGAAAAAGGGGAATGCATGCGCCGGAATATGAACATTCCTTCTGGTACCCGAGCAGAGCTTTGCTATGCCATCCATGCGGAGCAAAACGCTATTATTCAGGCAGCCAAGCTGGGGGTTTCCATTGAAGGCGCCACCCTTTATTGTACCCATCAGCCCTGTTCCGTGTGCGCTAAAATGATTATTAATGCGGGTATTGAGAAGGTCATTTACGAACAGGGTTACCCGGATGATTTTTCTTTGCAGTTGATTGAGGAAGCGGGCATTGAACTGGTACGCTACACCAAAGAATAATTAGCCTTTGGGGTTGGGTTCAGTGCCTACGCACCAGCCCTGAAGCTTATTGGTGGTGCGTTCCACCGCATCCTTGGTATCGCCCCAGGGACGGTCGTGGTTGCGGTAATCAAACTGCAGGGTGAAAAACTGAATTTCATCCTCCAGGCGCTTTAAATTATCTGTTTGTACCTGGATTAGCTCCTGGGCAAATTCAGCTTGTACCCGGGCGGGCAACACTTCCACGGAAAGCCGCAAAAGTAAGCTAAAATCCGGCAGGCAGACTCCCTTGCATTTGAGGAAAGCTTTTCTGAATTCATTATCCGTATTCCAAAGGTGTAGGAAGCTGGCGGCGTAGCGCTCCATGTTTTCATTCAGGCTATCGCAAATCACACAGGAAGCATCTATTTTATCGATCTGGTCGCAGACGCTGGCAATCACATCTTTCGGCGCACCGGTTTTTCCCGCCATGCGGCGGATAACGCCGGTTGAGGCGATTTCTTTAGAAGCATTAATTGCTTTTTCGTAAAGCTTGTTTAGCTTTTCTTCCGTTTTACATAAATGGGTATGCAGCATCAGCGCATGACCCAAACGGTTGGATTCCTTCATCAGCATGGTTTGGTGATGGGCGCAGAACCCCTTATCGTTTACAAGGATGCGGGTATCCGGCTCCATCACAGAGCCCCCCAAAAACCGCTGAGCTTCGTAGATCTCGTTCTTTCTGCGAATGGCACACAGCGGGCATTCCCCAAGGAGCTTCATGGCATCCCACACCGGGATCGTATCGATATGATAACGCATAAATAGCCTCCGAAAAGTATGATAAACGTATGGTATCATATATTCTTGCCAGCTGTCAAAGTAAATGCATATCTTTTGAATCCCTTTCATAGCGTGTATGGAATAAACGCATTGGGAGTGGACAAATATGCGCCGAAGCGAGAACAACAAAAAGCTTTACAAGGTAGAAAGATCCGGTTTAAAAATTGTAACAAGAATGATCTTGTTCCTTTCCTTCGTTATTATATTTGCGGCGCTGATAGGCAAGGGCGGTTCGGAAGGCGGCATTGCCATTACACCTTCGGTGACGCCATCCCCAACGCCTCTAAGCGCCCATTTCGATGAAACCCCCGACAGCCGTCAGGTAACCATTACCCAAAGCACCTGGTATGCTATTCAACTGGCTGCTTTTGAAAACAAAGAGGCTGCCGATGATCTGGCGCAAAGCTATCAGGCCAGAGGGGCGGCGGGGTATGTGATTAACTCCGCAAACCGCTACCGTGTTTTGGCTGCAGTTTATCCTAAAAAGGAAGATGCCCAGGCTGTGCGAAGCCAATTAAAGGATTCCCATGGCATTGATTCCTATGTATACGAAATGGTCATTCCAGAGCTGACGCTGAATATCAGCGGTATGAAGGGGCAGGTCGATGTGATCGAAGCCTCGCTGCAATTTTTAAAGGATTCTCTTTTGGAGCTGCAGAAAATCTCCATCGCGCTGGATCAAAAAGAGGCAAACCAGCAGGATGTGGCGAATAACATTAAGACATTGGCCCAAAGAGCAAAGGAGCTGTATGGGTTTTTCGGGTTCCGCTTCACCAGCCCCAAGCATTTAATGGCTCAAAAGATTGAAGCTTTATTAACAATGTACACGGCCCTTGACAACAGCTCCATCCTGCAAGAATCGGGAAGCGTGACCCTTGCGGCTACATTAAAGAAATTAACCCTAACCATGATCGAAAATACCCAAAAGGAGTTTGAAGCGATCATGGAATAGCGGTCTAAACATAGGAGGAATCCAATGATTATTAAAGAATTGGTGGATGCTTTGGAAGCGGAAGTGCTTTGCGGAGAGGGAAATTTTACCACCACCATCGTCAGTGCTTGCGGCGCGGATTTAATGAGCGATGTATTGGCCTTCGGCCACGACAAAACGGTGCTGATCACCGGTCTGGTGAACCCCCAGGTGGTGCGCACTGCGGAAATGCTGGATGTGTCCTGCATTGTGTTTTCTAGGGGAAAAAAGCCCAGCGAGGAAGTGGTGGAACTGGCCGAGGAATGCGGTATCACCATTATGACAACCAGACATACCATGTATGTCACCTGCGGCATTTTATATTCTCACGGAATTCCGGGCGGAAGCCCTAAAGAAGCTTAGTGAGGTGGATGAAATGTCACAAGTCATGCTGCAAGAAAAGTTCAATATCGAAGCGGGGGATTACACCACCGCAGGACAAGCTTCCGCCACCATCAAGCGCAAGCTTAAGCAACTGGGCATCCCTACGGATGTACTCAGGCGTGTGGCCGTTGCCTGCTACGAGGTGGAGCTTAATTTAGTGATCCACTCCATGGGCGGCTGCTTAACCTTTGAAGTGACGCCGGAAGAAGTGCGGCTTTTATCCAAGGACGTGGGGCCTGGTATTCACGATATCGATAAAGCCATGACAGAAGGCTTTTCCACTGCCAACAAGGAAGCCCGGGATATGGGCTTTGGCGCAGGCATGGGTCTGCCTAACATGCGCCGAAACGCGGACGGATTCGAAATCCAATCCACCGTGGGCATCGGCACCAGTATCGCCATGACATTTGATATTGCAAGGGGGAACGCCCAATGAACGAGCAAAAGCGTTTTCACTCTGTAAGACTTGAAAAGGACCGCTGTAAGGGCTGCACCAACTGCTTAAAGCGCTGTCCCACGGAAGCCATTCGCATCAGGGGCGGCAGGGCCCATATTATAGATGAACGGTGCATCGATTGCGGCGAATGTATTCGTGTGTGCGATTATCACGCCAAGGTGGCCCAGACGGACGCGCTGTCTTCCATTAGCCGGTTTAAATACAAAATCGCCCTGCCCGCCCCCTCTTTATATGGGCAATTTAAAAGCCTTTCCAGCATTTCACAGATCATTCTGGGGCTTAAGCAGATGGGATTTGATGATGTGTTCGAGGTAGCCCAGGGAGCGGATATCGTAACAAGGGCTATCCGGGAAAAGCTTCGCAAAAAAAACGTGCCAACGCCCCTTATTTCCGCCGCATGCCCGGCTATTGTACGGCTTATTCAGGTACGCTTCCCGGAATTGATCGACCATGTGGTGGATGTGAAGCAGCCCATGGAAGTGGCCGCTATGATTGCCAAAAGGCAATTTGCCAAAGTAAACAATGTGGATGAAAAAGAGGTGGGCTGCTTTTTCATTACCCCCTGCGCAGCCAAGGTAACCGCCATTCATAACGGCAGCAGCGAAGAGCCTTCCGCGGTGGATGGGGCCATTTCCATTTTGGAAATTTACGGCCTGCTGTCTAGCCATACCCGCAACCGTGTAGTGGATAATACGATTGTACATGCTACCTCCTACGGGGTTTCCTGGGCCAACAGCGGTGGGGAAGCCATGGCGGTATCGCCAGACAACTGCATGGCGGTAGACGGCATCGAAAACGTGATTCGGGTATTGGAGGAAGTTGAAAACGACAATTTAAACGATGTGGTCTTTTTAGAGTGCGCGGCCTGCCATGGTGGGTGCGTAGGTGGTCCACTGACGTTTGAAAATGGGTATATTGCAAAAAACACCATCCGCAAGCTGGCATCGCTGATCTCCAGCGACCATCCGGATGTGAAGGTGGATGTTTCTTATCTTACCAAGTATAAAATAAACCGTGAAAGCACCCTTTTACCCAACGGGGCCATGCGCTTGGATGAAGACATTACCAGCGCACTAAAAAAGATGGATCAGATCGATCAGGTGGTTTCCCGTTTGCCGGGGTACGATTGTGGTGCTTGCGGTTCACCTACTTGCAAGGCCTTTGCCGAAGACATTATCCGCGGCTATTGCCGGGAAATGGATTGTGTGCACAAATTAAAGGAGCAGTTAAAGGTCATGGCGCAAAAAATGGTCGATTTAGCGCAGACCACAAGAGAATAGGGGAATGAAAGATGACGATTAAAGAGTTGGCAAGCCTTATCGATGCCAAAGTAATGACCCCGGAACTGAATTTAGATACCAAGATCGCCTGCGGATATACATGCGATCTGCTTAGCTGGGTGATGGCCCACGGAAAGCAGGGAATGGCATGGGTGACGGTGCAGACCCATATGAACGTAGTAGCTGTTGGGGTATTGATGGAAATGGCGGTTGTTATTATTCCTGAGGGCATCGAAATGGAAAGGGCTTCCATTGAAAAAGCAAGCAATGAAGAATTGGTAGTGCTGCAAAGCCCTCTATCCGCTTATGCCATTTGCGGCCTGATGGCCCAAAAGGGCGTTCCAGCGGATAGCTAAATGGAACTTTATTACGATTTGCATATTCATTCCAGCTTATCTCCCTGCGCGGATGATGACATGAGTCCTGCTAACATTTGCGGCATGGCTCATCTGAAGGGGCTTGATTTGATTGCCATCACAGATCACAACGCAGGGGACAACCTGCCCTATGTAAAAGAGGCAGCGGATTATTACGGGCTTTTATTTTTGCCGGGAATTGAAGTAACCACCAAGGAAGAAGTGCATTTGCTAGGTTACTTTTTAAATGTTAACGACGGGGTGGAAGCTGGACAGTTTTTTAAAAAGCATCTGCCGCCTATGAAAAACAAGCCGGCCTTCTTTGGCAACCAATTGGTTCAAAATACAGACGATGAAACCGTTACCATTGAAGAAGCCATGCTGATCGGAGCGACGGATCTTTCCATTTCAGATTGTGTGAAAGAAATTGAACAAAGAAACGGGATTTGCATTCCCGCTCATATAAACAGGGGCGCTAATGGCATTTTAACCAACCTTGGTTTTATTCCTAAGGACGTTTTCTTTACCACCTTGGAGATTTCCAAGGGGCTTAAGGTAGACAACAGCTTAACATTAGGCAAAGGCGTGCTTCATTCCTCCGATGCTCACCGCTTGGGGGACATTTCTGAACGTGAAAATAGTATTTTATTGCAGGAGAAGAGCCTATATGCTATATTTTCGAAACTAAAATCTGGCCACTTTTGACAAGCTTTCGCTTTTTAAAGTGAATATGTTATTTTTTTCGCAAAATGTTGATGCAAAATTAACGATCTTATGTTAGAATGTAGGGTGTGTATATGAGCTAACGCTCGCACACTTTTTAATGTAACGGAGGAGGTCTCAGGACAATATGCCCGAACAGAACGAAAAGTATTTAAAACTGCAGCAAGCCATCGAAACGCACAAGGATCAAAAAGGCGCGTTGATGCCCGTGCTGCAGGCTGCACAGGAAATCATTGGGTATGTGCCCATGGATGTGCAGGAAATCATCGCAGAGGGTTTGGGGACAACGTTAAGCGAGGTTTACGGCGTTGCCACCTTCTATTCCCAGTTTTCTTTGGAGCCCCGCGGCGAATACGTTATCGGCGTATGCCTTGGAACTGCCTGCTATGTTAAAGGCAGCCAAAAAGTGTTGGATAAGCTTGCGGAAGAATTAAATGTGGTCCCTGGCAAAACCACCCCAGACGGTCGTTTTACTTTGCAGGCTACCCGCTGCTTGGGCGCTTGCGGCCTGGCACCTGTTATGATGGTGAACGAGGAAGTTTATGGCCGTTTGGAGCCGGAAGACATTCCCCAGATCGTTGATAAATACCGTAAATAAGGCGGTTTGCGAATGCGCGATATTTCATTGCATTTGTTGGATTTGGCGCAAAACAGCATCAAGGCGAAGGCTTCTTTGGTCGAAATAAGCCTGAGTACCGATGGGGCCGGAATCATGACCATCAAGTTAAAAGATGATGGATGTGGCATGGACGCTGAAATGGTGGAAATGGTGGGAAATCCCTTTGTCACTTCCAGAACCGAGCGTAAAGTGGGATTGGGCATTCCAATGTTTGCCCAGAACGCGCGTTTGGCCGGAGGCGATATAAAGATTCAAAGTCAGTTAAATTCAGGTACCACCCTTACAGCCATCTTCAATACCCTTGAAATCGATTGCCTGCCAATGGGCGATTTAGCGCAGACATTTTATTCGCTTATTATTATGAATCCTATATGCCCGGAATTTTTATTCGAGGTCACAAACCCAAAAGGGAATATGGCCTTTGATACACGGCAAATCCGTGAAGCGTTGGGTGGCTTGCCGCTGAATGAACCGGAAATTGCCGCATGGATACATGATGCTCTATATGAAGAATTAACGCCTATTTTGGAGGGATAACAATGAAGTCTTTACAAGAATTGGAAGCCATCCGCCAAAAAACATTGGAACGGGTCAGCCTGCGCAAGGAATCGGATGATACGGTACGCATCGTTATCGGCATGGCCACCTGTGGCATCGCTGCCGGTGCCCGTCCTGTGATGCATGCCTTTATGGAAGAAATTAACAAAAGGGGTCTGCACAACGCTGTGGTATCCCAGACTGGGTGCGTGGGCATGTGCCGTTTAGAACCCATGGTGGATGTTTATGTGCCTGGCCAGGGCAAGGTCACTTACGTGAAGGTGACCCCTGAAATGGTCGATAAAATTGTTTTGGAACATGTTGTCAACGGAAATCCTGTAATGGATTACACCATTGGCGCTGCCGAGTAAAGAAGACTTAAGAGGAGGAAGACAAATGGAACTATATCGCTCTCATGTGCTTGTTTGCGGCGGTACCGGCTGCTCATCATCCGGCTCCAATGGTTTAATTGAGCGCTTTGAACAACAATTAACCGAAAAAGGCCTGCAAAACGAGGTAAAAGTGATCCGTACAGGTTGCTTTGGCCTGTGCGAAGCGGGTCCTGTGGTTATTGTATACCCCGAAGGCACTTTTTATAGCCGCGTAACCGAAAAAGATGTAGACGAAATTGTATCCGAGCATCTTTTAAAGGGCCGCAAGGTGCAGCACCTGGTGTATGTGGATCATGCCACACAGGAATCCAGTGTTACCAAATCTTTGGATGAAATCGGCTTCTACAAAAAGCAACAGCGTATCGCCCTTCGTAACTGTGGCGTGATTGACCCTGAAAACATTGATGAATACATTGCTTTTGATGGCTATAAAGCCCTAGCCAAAGCCATTACCGAAATGAACCGTGAAACGGTTATCGATGAAATTCTGGCTTCTGGCCTTCGTGGCCGTGGGGGCGGCGGGTTCCCTACTGGCTTAAAATGGAAGTTTACTTATAATTCCCAAGCTGATCAAAAATACGTTGCCTGCAATGCCGACGAAGGAGATCCGGGCGCCTTTATGGACCGTTCCATTTTGGAAGGCGATCCTCATGCAATCATCGAAGCCATGGCCATCGCTGGCTATGCCATCGGTGCTTCCGAAGGGTATGTTTATGTCCGCGCTGAGTATCCTATTGCTGTAAAGCGCTTGGCCATCGCAATCGACCAGGCCCGCGAATACGGCATTCTGGGCAAGAATATTTTTGAAAGCGGCTTCGATTTTGACATGCATATTCGTTTGGGTGCAGGTGCATTCGTTTGCGGCGAAGAAACCGCGTTGATGGCCTCCATCGAAGGTATGCGCGGCGAACCCCGGCCTCGGCCTCCATTCCCGGCGGTAAAAGGCCTTTTTGGCAAACCCACCATGCTTAACAACGTGGAAACCTACGCCAATGTGCCCCAGATCATTTTAAATGGCGCTAATTGGTTTAATTCGATCGGTACCGAAAAATCAAAGGGCACCAAGGTGTTCGCTTTGGGCGGCAAGATCAACAACACCGGCCTTGTGGAAGTGCCCATGGGTACGCCCCTTAAAGAAATTATCTATGATATTGGCGGCGGCATTCCCAATGGGAAAAAGTTTAAAGCTGTGCAAACTGGCGGTCCTTCCGGCGGCTGTATCCCTGAAGCCAATCTGGATATTTCTATCGAATACGATACACTGATCGAAATTGGATCCATGATGGGCTCCGGCGGCATGATCGTTATGGACGAAGACAACTGTATGGTTGACATCGCCCGTTTCTTCCTGGATTTTACTGTGGATGAATCCTGCGGCAAGTGCACGCCCTGCCGTATTGGTACCAAGCGCATGCTGGAGATTCTTGAAAGAATCGTTGAAGGCAAGGGCGTTGAAGGCGATATTGAAAAGCTGGAGCAGCTGGCCAAGAATATCAAAGAAACCGCTCTTTGCGGTCTGGGCCAAACAGCGCCTAACCCGGTTCTTTCTACCCTGCGTTATTTCAGGGATGAATATGAGGCCCACATCAAGGACAAGACCTGCCCTGCGCATCATTGCCAAGCGCTTTTGAACTATGTGATCAGCGACAAGTGCAAAGGCTGCACCATTTGCGCAAAGGCTTGCCCGGCCAACGCCATTGTGGGCGAGGTTCGCAAACAGCACACCATTGATACCAATAAGTGTATTAAGTGCGGCGCTTGTATCGCAACCTGCCGTTTCGGCGCTATCTCCAAGAACTAATAAAGTCAGGAGGACATCTTAATGGAACAACAGCTCATTACTTTAACCATTGATGGCGTCGAGGTTTCCGTTCCAAACGGCACCACCGTTCTTGAGGCGGCGAAGAAAGCGCATATCGATATTCCTACCTTATGTTATTTAAAAGAGATTAACGCCATCGGCGCTTGCCGTATCTGCGTTGTAGATTCCGGTGCCCGTTCCCTGCAGGCAGCTTGTGTGCTGCCTGCCACCAACGGCATGGTGGTGAAAACCAACACCCCTGCCGTTCGTGAAGCAAGAAAGGTGAACCTGGAATTGATCCTTTCTGACCACGACAAGAAGTGCTTATCCTGCGTGCGCAACCAGAATTGTGAACTGCAAAAGCTTTCTTACGAACTGGGCGTAGATTCCGGTGAACGGTTCGAGGGAAAACGGAATGTATACGATGTGGACGAGCTTTCACCCTCTATTGTTCGGGATAACAACAAGTGTATCCTCTGCCGCCGCTGCGTAGCCGCTTGCGCCAACGTGCAAAAGGTGGGCGTGATTGGTGCTGTCAACCGCGGCTTTGATACGGCTATTGAATCCGCCTGGGGCATGAAGCTGGCGGAAACGTCTTGCATCAACTGCGGCCAGTGCATTGCTGCGTGCCCTGTAGGCGCTCTTTACGAAAAGAGTGAAACCGATAAGGTTTGGGAAATGATTGCTGATAAAGATACTCATGTGATCGTACAAACCGCTCCTGCTGTTCGCGCCGCTTTAGGCGAAGAATTTGGTATAGAAATGGGCACCTCTGTTACGGGCAAGATGGCTGCCGCTTTGCGCCGCCTTGGGTTCGATAAAGTGTTCGATACGGATTTCGCCGCGGATCTGACTATCATGGAGGAAGCCACGGAATTGATTGATCGCGTTAGCAATAAGGGTGTTCTGCCTATGATCACCTCCTGCTCTCCTGGCTGGGTGAAATACTGCGAACATTACTACCCGGAGTTTATTCCTAATCTTTCCAGCTGCAAATCTCCTCACGAGATGCTGGGCGCTATTGCCAAGAGCTATTATGCGGAAAAGATGGACATTGAGCCCGCGAAGATCAAAGTGGTTTCCGTGATGCCTTGTACCGCCAAAAAATTCGAAGCGGACAGGGAAGAATTAAGCGGTACTGGCTATCCAGATGTGGATGCGGTTATTACCACCCGGGAATTGGCCCGGATGATCAAAGAAGCACGTATTAACTTTGTTCAATTGGAAGACGAAGGTTTCGATAAGCTTCTGGGCGAAAGCACCGGCGCTGGCGTAATCTTCGGCGCTACCGGCGGCGTAATGGAAGCCGCCTTGCGTACCGCATATGAAGTGATCTCTGGCAAAGCCTTGGAAAAGGTGGAATTTAACGATGTGCGCGGCTTGGAAGGCGTGAAGGAAGCCTCGGTGCAGATTGGTGATCTGATGGTAAATGTAGCGGTTGCCCATGGTACCGCCAATGCAGCCAAGCTTTTAGACAGCATTCAATCCGGCGAAAAGACCTACCACTTTATCGAAGTCATGGGCTGCCCCGGCGGCTGTGTGGCAGGCGGCGGCCAGCCTATCGTCAGCGCTGATACCAGGATGGATTGCGATTACCGCAGCCTCCGCGCCAAGGCCCTGTATTCTGAAGATGCAGGCAAGGCCCTTCGCAAAAGTCACGAAAACGAAGAGATCCAGGCTCTGTACAAGGATTACCTGGATAAGCCTAACAGCCATAAGGCTCACAAGCTGCTCCACACCCACTATGTAGCAAGGCCCAAGTATTCTAAGTAAAAAGATAAGCACCGACATTCAGCCGGTGCTTATCTCAGCGCGTCGACAAAGTCGACGCTTTCGTGCGGCACCTGTGTCGCACGAGGGATTTCCCTCACTGCACTGTAAAATCTTCGATTTTACGGTCGTTTGTTCGGGCCAGGTAGGAAATTCTACGAAATTCCACCGAAAATCGCCGCACATGTCGCCGATTTCGGAATGAAAATCGGAGGACCGCGGTCCTCCGATACCTCCTAGGGTTTGTTGATGGTCTGAAGCACCGACATTCAGCCGGTGCTTATCTTTTTATTCTTCATAGCTTTCTTTAAGCGCTTTGGCAGCGGCCTGCCGGGCTTCATCCCAATCAAAGCCACGACGGACCAGCGCCTGGATTAATTTTTGAAGGGCCTTTCGAGGTTCTTCATCTGTGTATTTGCGGACCAATTTGGCAGCCAGCTCATTGGCTTTGGTTTGAAGTTCCTCTTCATCCAGTTGGGATAGTACTTCCTGGGCCGTTTCTTTGGAAATCCCCTTTTGGCGAAGCTCTTGTTCAATGCGGTGCTTGCCCATGGCCTTGTGGCTTCTGGCTTCCACCCATTGGGCAGCAAATTCGTCGTCGTTTAAATATTTGAGTTTTTGTAGTTTGTAGATCACCATTTCCACAGTAGATTCCAGATAGCCACACCTTAAAAGCAATCTTTCTAATTCCTTGGCACTTCTTGAACGGGTCGAAAGGTAAACACCTGCCCTATCCATAGCGTGGCGAAATTGGCGCACCATAAGCCAATTATCATATTCGTCTAAATCCATGGGTTCACCTAATTCAAAGGGCCGTTCCCGAAAAAGGCTTAATGGTACCATGAAAACCCGGTCTTCATTCACAACCATGCGCATTTTTCCGCGCTGTTTTTCCAAAGCAGTTACAATGTCCATTGAAAACACCTTTCGATCAAATCCCGGTTTAAAACACCCAGACGTCCATCCCGCAGTTCGTTAGCGCCGTTGTTTAAAGAAACCAAGGTGTCACCGCTTTCACTGAAGAACATGCCGTTGACACAGCCATAGGCGAAGCCTTGATGGCCGTAAAGGGTTTGTTTGCCTCTTACGATCAAAAGGCCTAAGCCATATGCCAGGTTTGGGCTTAAGGAGCCATATTCTCCGTGGGGTGTTTTCATTTCCTTTACAGCATCCTTCGTTATAAAGCTGCCATCATTTTTAACAATCACATCCAATACTTTTTCCAAGTCGCTTACATTGGCGTACAGGTTGCCCGAAGACAGATGATAATGCCGCTGGGGATCAGGCCTAAGAATAGGGGAAGCCTGAGCCTTTCTTTTGTTTGCGTCAAAAGCTTTTTTAGGGGGTACCAGGCGATAGATATCTTTAGGAGTGATGGTTGTAATATCGTAGGTGCAGGTCATCTGAAGAGGGCTAAAGACGTTTTTTTGCATCCAGCTTTCAAGACTTTCATTGGTTACCATTTCCACGACGCTGCCTACAATGCCAAAGCCCAGGTTAGAATAGCGAAAGGTGTTTTTCTTCCGCCAAACGTTTGGGCTTTGAAGGAGCTGATTTAAATCCAGTGGTGCAGTCAGCGAATTTTCATAAGCTTCGCCATCGCACAGGGGAGAAGTATGGCTTAAAAGTTGCCGCAGGGTAATGCTTTTTAACGGTAAACCGGTATAGCTGGCAATAGGTGTATCCAAATCAAGCCCCAGCTTCATCACCCCTAAGGTGGTAACCAGCTTGGTTAACGATGCGGTACGGAAAGAGGTGTTTTCATCCACGCTGCCGATATAAGACCGTTTACCGTTTTGGGAAACCACGCCGGAAAGCATAGCATGGTGATTGGCGATCTTTTTAATTTCCGCCGGTGCTTTTCTGCTTATGAAAACAAGGGGCTTTACGAATTGTAAAGCCCCGCTGTATAACATTCTGCGGTAACTCATTTGCCTTTTTTCTGCGCGGCAGATAACAGCTCATGGCGCAGATCATACAAGGGCTGGCTCAAGTCCACTTTGTAGCGGTGGGGACGGCGAAGACGCTTGTATTCATCCCAGAAGGTTTCCAGCTCCTTAGCTGCAAAATGTTTGATTTCGCTTAAGCTGGGGGATTGGTACACAAGCTGGCCATCCATAAAAATTGGCACATGCAAATCTTTAATGGTGTAATCTGTCAGTGTGGTGGATTTCCAGGTTTCCACGGGATCGAAGAGGGTCAAAGGCTGGGCGGGATCGTATGCTTCATTAGCCAGGGCGATAAGATCCGCGAAGGCCTTGCCTGTATCATTGTCATACACACGGTAGAGCTTTTTTAGGCCAGGCAAAGTCACCTTGGCAGGATTGTCGGACACCTTCAAGCGAGGGCAAACGATCCCATTGCGTTCTTCGGCGCACATTTTGTATACGCCGCCCAGAGCAGGGTTATCAAGGCTTGTAATCAGGCGCGTGCCAACGCCCCACACGTCGATGCGGGCACCCTGGGCCTTTAGATCCCATATGACTTCTTCATCCAGATCGCCGCTGGCATAGATCAGAGCATCCGAGTGGCCTGCTTCATCCAGCATCTTTCTGGCTTTTTTGCTAAGATAGGCCAAGTCGCCGCTATCCAAACGGATACCAATGGGTTTATGGCCCTTTGCTTTTAATTCATCAAACACTTTAATAGCATTGGGAACACCGCTTTTTAAGGTGTCGTAGGTGTCTACCAGAAGCTGGCAATTATCTGGGAAGGTATCGGCATAAGTCCTAAAGGCTTCTAATTCCGAATCGAAGGACATAACCCAGCTATGGGCGTGGGTGCCTTTGATGGGAATACCGAATAGTTCCCCTGTCATCACATTGCTGGTAGCGTTGCAGCCGCCTATCATGGCCGCACGAGCGCCATAAATACCCGCGTCAGGGCCTTGGGCGCGGCGAAGACCGAACTCCAGCACACTGTCGTTCACGGCAGCCTGGCGTACCCGGGAGGCCTTTGTGGCGATTAAGGTTTGATGGTTGATGATATTCAGAAGCGCCGTTTCCACCAACTGGGCTTCCATAATAGGCGCGTAAACTTTCACAATAGGCTCCATGGGAAATACCAGGGTGCCTTCCGGAACAGCTTCGATGTTGCCGGTAAATTTCATGTTGCTAAGATAATTTAAAAAGTCCTCATCAAATAAATTCAAAGAACGCAGATACCCGATATCGTTTTCATTAAACTCAATATTCTGGATGTATTCAATGGCTTGCTCCAAGCCTGCTGCCACAGCATAGGTAATGTTTTCACCGCTTTTGCGGTAGAACAGATCGAAGCCTGCCTTGTATTCCTTCATTCCGTGCTTGTAATACCCATACATCATGGTGAGCTGGTAAAGGTCGGTCATCATGGTTAGGTTACGCATTGGTTTTCCTCCTTCGTGCTTGTGCGAATAAATAAATGCCGATGGCTAATGCCAGTAGGATACTTAACAATTGGGAAATACGTATGCCCAATGCCATAAGGCTGTCTGTGCGCATGCCTTCGATAAACGCCCGACCAACGGCATAGAGCATGATGTAAAGTAAAAAGATAAATCCGTTTTCGTGGGGCCTGCGCTTTAAGCGCATCAGAACAAAGAACACCATTAAATCCCACATGGATTCATAAAAAAACGTGGCATAATGCCAGCTGGGAAACGATTCGGTGGTAATAAAAACGGCCAGAGGGAAAAAACAGTGATCCGGGTTTTGCACGGGGTAGCCATAGGCTTCTTGGTTGAAATAATTACCCCAGCGGCCAATGGCCTGAGATAAAACCACGCTTGGAGCATATAAATCCAATAACATGGCAAAAGAAAGCTTTTTTCTTTTGGCAAACCACCAAAGCCCGAAAAAACCGCCGATCAAAGCACCATAGATAGCCATGCCACCTTCCCAGGTTTTAAAGATGGCTATGGGGTCAATGATAAATTGCCGCCATTCAAAGGCCACGTAATACAGCCGCGCACCGACGATCCCTAGAGGAATTAAATAAAAGGCGGAATCGATTACCGTATCTTTAGGCAGGTTAAGCCGCTTTTCCTCCCGCATTGAAAGGAACACCGCTAATACGATGGATGTCACGATCAATACCGAATACCAGGGTAAAACACCTAGAAAATAACGGCTGGACGGGGTTGCAAGGTTCATGACATACCCTCCTTGATAACGCAAATTCCATTATATTCTTGGCAAAATTGGATGTCAAGCATTCATGGTAAAAGAGATATTTTTTTGACAATCTTTTTTAATCTTTCCAAGGTTGCCACAAGCCCATTCTTAAGCTATAATAAGATAGGATTTTTAAGAGCATCAAAGTTATATAAAAAATAATACTTAGGAGGAGTCTTTGTGGGGAAAGTGCACGTCTTCAATCATCCGCTCATCCAGCACAAATTAAGCATTATGCGCGATAAAAACACTGGCGCAAAAGAATTCCGTGAGCTATTGGAGGAAATTTCAATGCTCATGGTTTTTGAGGTGGCACGGGATCTGCCTACGGAAGCAGTCACTGTGGAAACCCCCATCGGGCCCTGCCAAACGCATATGCTATGCGGCAAAAAGACAGCAGTGGTCCCGATTCTTCGGGCAGGCCTAGGTATGGTGGATGGGGTCATCAAGCTGATTCCTACCGCCAAAGTAGGCCATATCGGCCTTTACCGAGATCCGCAGACATTGAATCCCGTGGAATACTACTGCAAATTGCCGGAAGATTGCGCCAACCGCGTTATTTTCCTGCTGGATCCTATGCTGGCTACTGGCGGCAGCGCCAGTGCGGCCATTACCTTTTTAAAGCAGCGGGGCTGCTATAATGTGCGGCTGGTGAACCTGATCGCGGCACCTGAAGGCATTGCGCGCATCAAGGCCGATCACCCCGATGTGGATATTTTTGTAGCGGGCTTGGATGAAAAGCTCAATGAACATGGCTATATCGTTCCGGGATTAGGCGATGCAGGTGATCGCATTTTTGGAACGAAATAATACTAATCATTGATTAGTATAAATGCACAAAAAATCTAAAAAGAAAGGCGGTGATTAAATTGTCGCTTGAAATATTGCAAAGCATCGAACAAATGGAGGCCAAGGCGGAGGATATTCGCATTAAAGCCGGTGCGCAAGCCCGAGATATGATTAAAGCTGTAGAAACAGCGGTTTCTGTTCGGGAAAGGGATGAAGCGGTGACGCTTCGCGCGCTCTACCAAAGTCTTTTGGATGACCGGCGCAAGCAAGTGGAAAAGAAGCTTGAATCTGTTCATGAGAAAAAGGATCAGGAACGAGCCGCAATGATTTCAAAAGCGGAATCCTTCCTCGATAAAGCGGCAAACGTTATCTTCGAAAGGGTCGTGAATAATGGCAATCGTTGAAATGAAACGCATCATGCTATTGGCTCTGAATGAAGACAAGGCCAAGGTGCTCAGTAGCATGCAGCGAATGGGCTGCATCGAAGTAACTCCTTTATCAAAAGCGGAAGCAGGCGATTATGTCAACCATAAGGCACCAAATGATGCCATGACAAACGAAAATATTTCCCGTTTAACATGGACCATCGCAAAGCTTGGCAAATATAACATTCAAAAGACCCCCATGTTTGGCAAACGACCGGAAATCGACCGAGCCAAAGAGGAAGACATTCTCGGGCGGGAATCGGAACTGATGGATGTTGTAAGTGCTGCTGAAGCTCTTGAAAGGGAATCTGGTGAGGTAACTGGCCAAAAAGCCAGACTTCAGGCCGCACTGGAACAATTACAGCCATGGCTGAATCTGGATATTCCATTTGGCAAGGTCGATACGTCCCGCGATACGTTCCAGATCATGGGACAATTGCCGAAAAAGGCGTTGGAAAGTATTCAGGCATTTATCCAAGACAAGCCTGCGTATTTTAACCCTATATCCCAGGTTGCGGACAACATCTATTTCTGGGCTATCGGCCATAAGTCGGTGAGTGAAGCGTTCTTAGGCGAACTTAAAAAAGAAGCCTATGTGCCTGCTAAGTTCGAGGAAATGACGCTGTCTTCCAAAGCCCAAAGCGATATTTATATCGCCCAAATGGAAGAGTGTGAAACGCAGAACCATTCCATCCAAGAGAGGTATAAAGCCCTTAGCGCCTATTTGACGGATTTGAAAATTCTCTACGATATGCTGCTTTTGAAACAGGAGCGGAACAATGCATACCTAAAGGCCGTCACCACAGAAACCTGCTTTATTTTAAAGGGCTGGGCTCCCGCGAAATTGTGCGATAAGATTAAAGCTGGACTTGAAAAGATGTCGCCCACCTGCCAGTTTGAAATCGTAGAGCCGGAAGAAGGGGAAGAACAGCCGGTTGCTCTCCATAACAACCCCATCGTGGCTCCTTTTGAAACCATTGTTACCGGGTTTGCGTTGCCTTCACCCACAGGCATTGATCCCACCGCCGTTATGGCGCCCTTCTATGCGTGCTTATTCGGCATGATGGTGTCTGACGCGGGCTATGGTCTGGTAATGGGCATTGCTATTCCTTTATTCATCTGGCTATACAAGCCCGCCAAATCTAGCCAGAAAATGATGTGGCTATTGACTATTGGCGGCTGGTTCACGGTGTTCTGGGGTTTCGTTTACAACACCTGGTTCGGCGCGCAATTGCCTTACCAGATGATCGACCCTCTTAAGGATTCCATGATGGTCATGGTGATCTCAATTGGCTTTGGCGCCGTTCACCTGTTTGCAGGCCTTGGTATGGCAGCTTACATGAACATCAAACGCGGAGATCCCTGGGCAGCGGTATTCGATCAGCTCAGCTGGTTTATGATCATCGTAGGTCTGGCAGTGATGGTCATCGTGCCTTCGCTGTCTACCGTTGGCCAATACGTAGCCATCGCCGGTGCGGGAATTATTTTACTAACGGCAGGCCGTGCCAACAAAAACCCCTTCAAACGCTTAATGAGTGGCCTGGGTGCGTTGTATGGCATATCCAGCTGGGTATCCGATCTGTTAAGCTATATGCGACTTTTTGGTATGGGCTTGGCCACAGGCGTTATCGGTATGGTTATTAACCAGTTAGTGGGCATGGTGTTCAATGCCGGGATCATTGGCAAGATCATTGGTGCGGTGTTGTTTGTAGGCGCCCATTGCTTCAATGCCGGGATCAATATACTTGGCGCGTATGTTCACTCCTGCCGTCTGCAGTACATCGAATTCTTCGGCAAGTTCTACGAGGAAGGTGGAAGGCCTTTCAAGCCCCTGCGTGTGGATACGCGCTATGTGAACCTTCAACAAACAACAGAAATATAAATTCTAGGAGGATATCATTTATGGAAATTAGCGTTGGTCAAATTCTTACCTTACTTGCAGCTGCCATGGCCGTATTCCTTTCCGGTATGGGTTCTTCCAAGGGCGTAGGCCTTTCCGGCGAAACCTCTGCTGGCGTTTCCACCGAAAACCCCGAAGTGTCTTCTAAGCTCTTGGTTCTGCAGCTTCTGCCCGCGACCCAGGGTATCTACGGATTCCTAATCGCCGTTATCATCTTGATCAACTCCAACGTTCTGGCCGGCGCCATGCTGCCTGTGTCCATCGAACAGGGCTTGGCTTTCATTGCCGCTATTTTGCCCGTTGGTATCGTTGGCTACTACTCCGCGATTAAGCAGGGCCAGGTTGCTGCCGCCGCCATGCTCATGACCGGGCAAAAACCCGAGATGAGCGGTAAAGGCATCACCATGACGGTTATGGTGGAAACCTACGCTGTTCTTGCATTGCTGGTTTCCTTCTTGATGGTCAATGCGATTAAATTAGGCTAAGTGAGGGATGTATTCATGAACGCACAAGCCATCCTTGAAAGAATTGAATCTGATGCCAAGGACGCCGCCAGCGCAATCGTGAATGATGCCAAGGAACGTGTTGCCGCCCTGAACGCGCAAGCCGAGGATAAGCTTTCGGTTATGCGTGACGATACGCAAAAAAAGGCCGCCTTGGAAGGCGAAGAATTGGAACAGCGGATGTACCGTATGGATGAACTGGAAAACCGCAAGCTCTTGCTTAGCGCAAAGCGGGCCCAGATCGACCGTGCCTTTGATATGGCTCTTGCAAAGCTCAAAGCCATGCCAAGTGAACAGGCCGCAGCCTTTTTTAAAAGCGTAGTGCTTCCTCTGTGCGAGGGAACCGAGGAAATTGTTATTGGAAGTGATAACGAAAAGTGGTTCTCAGAGGAATTTGTTTCAGATTTGAACAAAGCCTTGGTTGCCAATGGAAAAAAAGGCGAACTGAAATGGAACGGGCAAAAACGTTCACAAGTGACAGGCATCATTCTAAGCCGCGATGAGGCGGAGATCGATTGCACCTTCGAGGCGCTGGTCAAATCATCGCGAATGGAAATGGAACAGGAAGTCGCTGGGATTTTATTTTCCTAACCCCAATCATCGAAAGTGAAAGGAGGGCTGGTTTTGCCTCAAAGCAGTATATACTACGCGGCGGCACGGGTCAGCGTCTTAAGTAAAGACATGCTGGATACCTCACGCATGGAACGGCTTTTGGCCACCAGAACCCTTGATGAAGCAAAGCATACCCTTTCGGAGATTGGTTGGACCAGTGCGGATACCATGGATTACGAGCAGTTGGCCAATGCCCATGTGAAAAAGGCATGCAGCCTGATCAGGTCCCTGACTCCCGCGCCGGAAGTGACAGATTGCTTCTTGCTTCAATACGATATTCAGAATTTGAAAATGCTTTTAAAAGCACGCTGTCTAAACCAACAAGCCCAATTTTTATGCGATTATGGCACCATGGACGTGGAAGGGCTGACCCATGCGGTAGCGGAACATAATTACGCCAAGCTCCCTAAAGCCTTAAAAGATACCATGGACGATATCGAACGGAAACTGGCTGTTACTGTTGATCCGCTTATGATCGACGTGATGCTGGATAAGGCCTTTTATCAAACAGTGATGGATTCGCTCAAAAAAGCGAAAGCCAAAGGTGCTCAGGAGTATTTTCTGGCCAAGGCGGACATCACCAACGCCATTATGCTTTTGCGTGTTCGCGCTATGGGTAGAAACGAAAGCTTCTATAAGAGTCTATTGTTGCCCTTTGGCCGGATTGAACAGGCAAAATGGGAAAAGGCATTTAACCAGCCGGAAAAGATCCCCGGATTATTGAGTATCTATGGAAAAAAGGTAACGGAGGCGGCGAAAAGCGCGGTAACGCATTTTTCTAATGTGCCAGGGCTTGAAAAAGCCATGGATGATAAGCTGCTTTCCATTTACCGGGCTTACAAAATCAAGCCCTTTAACGTGGAAGCGTTAATCGGCCACGTATTGGCCGCCCAGCGGGAAGCATCCTGTGTAAGACTGATTATGGCGGGGAAGGCCAACGGCTTTTCTAGCGACGTGATTCGTGAAAGGATGCGTGAGCTGTATGGCTAAATTGATTATGGGTGCTGTAGGGGAAAGGGACGCTGTCCTGGCCTTTAAGGCCATTGGAATGCGCGTTATTGCTGCCCAGACCCCGGATGAAATTACTCACGCGCTGTTCACGTTGGCTCAAGAAAAGGTACCGGTGATCTTTATTACCGAAACCGCGGCACAGAAAGTGCCTGAAGCCCTTGAACGGTACAAAACAACCCCCGAGACGGCTATTATTCCCATTCCCGGCAGCCAGGGCGCAAACGGCTTTGGCATTAACCGGGTAAGGGCAAACGTGGAAAAGGCTATCGGTGCGGATATCTTATTTAACAACACACAGAAGGAGGGGTAATCTTTATGGCTCATGGAACCATTGTTAAGGTTGCCGGCCCCTTGATTGTAGCGGAAAACATGGCCGACGCCCGTATGTTCGACGTGGTGCGTGTATCTAAAAACCGTCTGGTAGGCGAGATCATCGAATTACGCGGTGATCGCGCATCCATTCAGGTTTATGAGGAAACCTCGGGCTTAGGCCCGGGGGAACCTGTTGAATCAACAGGCGCGCCTCTTTCCGTAGAATTAGGACCGGGGCTAATCGAATCTATTTTTGACGGCATTCAAAGGCCTTTAACAGCTATTCGTCAAATCGCCGGAGAGCGAATCACAAGGGGCATTGAAGTGCCGAGCCTTGACCGTGAAAAGCAATGGGCATTTGAACCCAGAAAAATCGTGGGGGATCAAGTCACCACTGGCGCTGTTTTGGGAATTGTTCAAGAAAGCGCTGTAGTCGAACACCGTGTTATGGTGCCTAACGGTATTTCAGGCGTGGTGGAATCTATCCATTCCGGAGCCGCGACCATTATGGATGTTATCGCGGTGATTAAGGACGAGAATGGCAAAACCCACGAAATTACCATGCTGCAAAAATGGCCTGTGCGCCGTGGCCGTCCTTACCTTGAAAAGCTGGCGCCGGTTTCGCCCATGGTAACAGGACAGCGGGTTATCGATACCTTCTTCCCCATCGCATCTGGCGGTGTGGCTGCGGTTCCCGGCCCCTTTGGTTCCGGTAAAACTGTTGTGCAGCACCAATTAGCTAAATGGGCCGACGCGGATATTATCGTTTATGTTGGTTGCGGCGAGCGTGGCAACGAAATGACAGACGTGCTTATGGAATTCCCAGAATTGCACGATCCCCGCACTGGCGAAAGCCTAATGAAGCGCACCGTGCTCATCGCCAATACGTCTGATATGCCCGTGGCAGCCCGTGAAGCTTCCATTTATACCGGTATCACCATCGCGGAATACTACCGTGACATGGGCTATAAGGTGGCCATTATGGCCGATTCCACCAGCCGTTGGGCAGAAGCCTTGCGTGAAATGAGCGGCCGTTTAGAAGAAATGCCTGGTGAAGAAGGCTACCCGGCTTATCTTTCCTCCCGTATTGCGGAATTCTACGAACGGGCTGGCTTGGTTAAGTGCTTAGGCGATGAAGGCCGCATGGGCTCCATTTCCGCCATCGGCGCCGTATCACCTCCCGGCGGCGATATTTCAGAGCCTGTTTCACAGGCCACTCTGCGTATCGTCAAGGTGTTCTGGGGGCTTTCCGCCTCCCTGGCTTACAAGCGCCACTTCCCGGCTATCGACTGGCTCCAATCCTACTCCCTGTACGTGGATAAGCTGGAAGATTGGTTCTCTGACAACGTATCCCCTGAATGGAACGAGCTTCGCGCCAAGGCCATGATGGTCCTGCAGGAGGAAGCTGAATTGGATGAAATTGTCCGTCTGGTGGGTATTGATGCCCTTAGCTGGAAAGACCGGCTTACCATGGAAGCGGCCCGATCCATCCGTGAAGACTATCTGCACCAAAACGCTTTTGATGATGTGGATACTTACACATCTATGCAAAAACAGTTTGGTATGCTGCGCCTGATTCTTTTGTTCCAGCAAAAGGGTCAACAGGCCTTGGATGCCGGTGCAAACCTTTCTTCTGTTTTGAACTTGCACATCCGTGAAAAGATCGGTCGCGCCAAGTATATCAAGGAAGAAGATTTCAATAAGCAATTAGCAGAAATTGAAGCAGAATTGGCAACTCAAACCGCTGCTTTAATGGAAAGGACGGGACTGTAAGATGTTGAAAGAATATCGTACGATTAAAGAAGTCGTCGGCCCGTTGATGCTGGTTGAAGGCGTATCCGGCGTTACCTACAACGAACTGGTAGAAATCAAACAGGAAACCGGCGAGCTTCGCAGCGGCAAGGTGCTTGAAGTCAACGGTGACAAAGCGCTGGTCCAGCTGTTTGAAAGCAGCAATGGCCTGAAGATCAATACCTCCTCTGCCCGCTTTCTGGGTCGCGGTATTGAATTGAGCGTATCTATGGATATGCTGGGCCGGGTTTTCGACGGCATGGGCAATCCCAAGGATGGCGGCCCGGCTTTGATCCCCGAAAAGCGCATGGATATTAATGGCGAACCGCTGAACCCTGCGGCCCGTGACTATCCCAGCGAGTTTATCCAAACCGGCATTTCTGCTATCGACGGCTTGAACACCCTGGTACGCGGTCAGAAGCTACCCGTGTTCTCCGGCTCCGGCTTGCCTCATGCCCAATTGGCCACTCAAATCACCCGTCAGGCCAAGGTATTGGGTACGGATAGCAAGTTTGCCGTAGTGTTCGGCGCTATCGGTATCACCTTTGAAGAAGCGGATTACTTTATTTCCGACTTTAAACGCACTGGCGCTATCGAGCGTGTGGTGATGTTCATGAACCTGGCCAATGACCCGGCTATCGAACGTATCGCCACCCCTCGTATGGCTTTGACAGCTGCCGAATATCTGGCCTACGAAAAGGGTATGCACGTGCTGGTTATCTTAACGGATATTACCAACTACGCCGAAGCGCTGCGTGAGGTTTCCGCTGCCCGCAAGGAAGTGCCTGGCCGCCGTGGCTATCCCGGTTACCTGTACACTGACTTGGCCTCCATTTATGAACGGGCTGGCCGCGTCATCGGCAAGGAAGGCTCTATTACCCAGATCCCGATCCTTACCATGCCCGAAGACGATAAGACCCACCCCATTCCCGACTTGACCGGGTATATCACTGAAGGCCAGATCATTCTAAGCCGTGAGCTTTACCGCAAGGGTATTCAGCCGCCTATCGACGTGCTTCCTTCTCTTTCTCGTTTGAAGGACAAAGGCATTGGCGAGGGCAAGACCCGTAAAGACCATGCCGCTACCATGAACCAGTTGTTCGCAGCCTATTCCCGTGGTAAGGACGCCAAGGAATTGGCGGTTATATTAGGCGATGCGGCTTTATCCGATGTTGATAAAAAATATGCCGCCTTTGCAGACGCCTTCGAGCGTGAGTATGTGGCTCAAGGGTATTTTGCAAACCGCACCATCGAAGAAACCTTGGAACTTGGCTGGAAGCTGCTTGCCATGCTGCCCAGAACCGAGCTTAAGCGTATTCGCGACGATATGTTGGATGAATACCTGCCCAAGAACTAGGAGGTGGATGCTTTATGGCTACCCTCAGCGTAAATCCTACGCGCATGGAGCTGACCCGCATTAAGCGCCGCCTTGTTACGGCCAAGCGGGGGCATAAGCTTCTAAAAGACAAGCGGGATGAAATGGTTCGCCAATTCATTCTTATTATTCGGGAAAACTACGAACTTCGCAAGGAAGTGGAAAAGGAATTATCTGGTGCTTTAGGGGATTTTGCCCTGGCAAGAGCTGTGATGGATCCTATGGCGCTGGAAGAAGCGGTGCTTTATCCGGCCCGCCGGGTAGAAATCGAAATGGGGGAAAGAAACATTCTTTCTGTTCATGTGCCCACACTTTCCATTAAACCTGAATCCCTGCAGGAAACCGAGCTTTCTTACGGCTTTGCTGAAACCTCCGCCCAGTTAGATGGCGCAATCGCCACCTTGGCCGATGTGCTGCCCAAACTGGTGCGGCTGGCAGAAATCGAAAAAACCTGCAATCTTCTGGCGGACGAAATCGAAAAAACCCGCCGCCGGGTCAATGCCCTTGAATATGTTATGATTCCTCAGTTCGAAGAAACCGTGCGTTTTATTACAATGAAATTAGACGAAAACGAACGGGGTTCCCTAACCAGGCTCATGAAGGTCAAGGATATGATGGTAAAACAGCAGGAAGAACAAGCAAACTAAAGCAAAAAGCTATCGTCAAACTGACGATAGCTTTTTACGTACCTATGCGCAAAGTCAATCATTTCTTTTAGACTGCGAACTTGTATTAAGTTGACAAATCTTTATTGCCAACTTATTTTTGTTGAAATAAAAACGCTTACCATGTAAAATAGAATGGGTGTAAAGGAGGGGGACTAAAATGATTTCCATCAACAATGTATCCAAGCAATATTCCAAAGGCAAAATAAAGGCGGTAGACGGACTGAGCCTTGAAGTGAATAAAGGTGAAGTGTTTGGTTTTATCGGCCCTAACGGCGCGGGAAAAACCACCACTATTAAAATGATTACAGGCATTATCAGCCCCAGCGAAGGCAATGTTTCCATTAATGGTTTTGATATGGGCAAGGAGCCTATTCCGGCTAAGCAGTGCATTGGCTTTGTACCCGATGCACATGAACTGTACGACCGCTTAACGGGTATGGAATACTTAAACTTTATGGCCGATGTGTATCAAGTGGATGCTGCTACCAGAAAAGCGCATATCGAAAAATACTTAAACCTGTTCGAATTGGAAAAGGCGGTTTTTCAGCAAATCAAGAGCTATTCCCGTGGCATGAAGCAAAAATTAACCATTATCGGTGCGCTGATCCACAACCCGCCTGTTTGGGTGCTTGATGAACCTATGGTGGGCCTGGATCCCCGGGCGGCACACCTGTTAAAAGAAGAAATGCGCGCCCATTGCGATAAAGGCAATACCGTGTTCTTTTCCACCCATGTGCTGGATGTGGCAGAACGGCTTTGCGACCGTATCGGCATTATCAATAAAGGGAAACTGGTACAGGTAGGCACGCTGGAGGAACTTCGCAAAGCGGATCGGGAAAAGGATGCGTCCTTGGAACAATTGTTCCTGGAGATGACCTCGGACGAGGGGATGGGTGAGCAGGCATGAAAGCATACCTGTTAATGATTCGTTTTCAGCTGCAGCTTAGCCTGAAAAAGCTTTCTATCAAAGAAGACGGGAAAATCAGCTTCAAACGGCTTGGCGTTGGCTTGCTTTTGGTTTTAGCGGCCCTTTCTCTGATTGGCTTATCTGCGCTTTTGCAATATTTCCTCTTAAAGGGCTTTAACCTGATCGCGAAGCCTGGCCTTATTCTAGTTGCTTCTACGCTGATCGTTATGCTCTTCGCGTTGGTTTATGGTGTGTTTTATATTATCAGCGTTTTGTACTATTCTAAGGATACTTCCTTTTTATCGGCCCTGCCTATACCTGAAAGGGCTATCTTCACCGGACGCATTGCCAATGTACTGTTGGGTGAATGTGCCTTAGCGCTAATCATCATGGGGCCGTCAGTGGTTTTGTATGGCCTGCAAATCAAGGCTGGCATTCTTTTCTACCTGCAAGGAGCCATCACTATTTTATTTACACCTTTTATTCCCGTTATGCTGGCCACTTTCATTGCATCCTTGCTCACCAGGTTCGCCTCCCTTTGGAAGCGCAAGGATCTTTGGATGGTTATTGGCGTTATGGTGGCGTTACCCCTGGCCGTGTCTGGCCAGTTTATCGGCATGCAAATGGAAATGTTGGAAAACGCCAATACGGCTTTTCTGATCCAGCTGATGTTCAACCAGCAAAAGCTTTTGGAAACCATCAGTTCTGTTTTTCCGCCAGCCTATTGGGCCATTTCCGGGCTATCCAAAAGCACGGTAAACCTGCAATGGTTTTTGTTTATTGGCCTTTCCGTTTTGGGTGTGTTTCTCGCTGTTTTTTTCTTGGGCAAGCGCTATACCCGCTTGGCTGTGTTATCTGAAGAGGCCATTGGGGAAACCAATAAGCACAAAAGTCTAAAAAAAGAAAAATACCATGAACGAAAGCCTTTAAAAGCGCTTTTTCTCCGTGAATGGAAAGAAATACTGAAAACCCCAGCCTATGCCATGAATACGATTTCTATGGGGATTATATTCCCAATTATGATGGTGGTAATGGTGGTGGCCTTGCCACAGGAAGTGCGCACTGAAGCCTTCCAAAGCGGCATGGTAGAGGTAATTAGCGGTATTAACGCTTATGTGCCCTTTGGCCTGCTGGTCTTGATCTTTGCTGCTTGCTTTGCCTTTCTTGCATCGATTAATACAGCGGTGGCCACGGCTGTTTCCAGAGAAGGTAAGTGCCATATGATCTACCGCATGATACCCGTGTCCCCGAAAACCATTATTCAAAGTAAGTTTTTTATGGGCCTTACTTTAAGTGCTTTCGATTCTATTATCAGTTTCATTATTCTTATTTGCCTTTTACCTACTCTAACCCTTCCGGCTGTGTTAGGGTTTGGCTTGGCCATGATCTTTGCGTTTATTGTTTGTGCCATCAGCCTTATTATTGATATGATCCAGCCCAAATTCGATTGGCGCACGGAAACAGAAGTAATCAAACGCAGCAAAAACATTCTGCTTTCCATGCTGGTGGCCGTTGCGGGGACAGCGCTGGTGGTGGCCGTTGTGTATTTGGCCTACAAGTGGCTGGGCTCCTTCAATTACGCGGCCATTATTTCTACTGTGCTGCTGGTTGCGCTGGCCGTGGTATCTTGGGGAATGATGATGAAAGCCAGTGTTAAATATTACGCAAATCTTGAATAGAGAAAATAAAATTAAAAAATTGTTACAATTTATCGTGCATTTTTCCAATTTTTGTGATATAATCTTCTTGTGGCGGTAAAAGAGCCATGAGGAGGAATCAATCATGTTGCAAAAAACCCAATCATCCGCTCTGCAAACGAAGGTCAAGGTATCCTTTCCCAACCGGCTCAGTGCCGGGGAACGAGGACTTTTGCAATTTGCCGTGATCGATGATGAAGATAAGACCTTGCATATTGCCTGTGGCCATGGGACCTTGCTTCGGGAGCTAAGCAAACAGCACCGTTGTGAAATGTGCGGCACCACGAATGATATTGAAGCCCTGCGTTATGCCAGACAAACCTTAACCGATGCCGATATCATTTACGCCCAGCCGGAGGAGATTCCCTGGCACGATGAAAGCTTTACCGTGCTCCTATGCAGTTCTTCCTTCACAGACATGACCAATCCCCGCCATTTGCTCAAGGAATCCCTGCGGGTGTTGAAGCCCGGCGGCCAAATGGTGATTGCACTGCCTTGGTATCCGGCTCCTATTTCCACCGTGTTTAACCGCATGGAGGGCAGCAATTACTATTATTCCAAGCAGGAGGCCATTGCCGCTTTGGAGGTGATGGGATTTGAATCTGTTACCTGGCATAGCAACGAATTAGGTAACTGTGTTGTGGTGGGCTGGAAACCCAAATACCAATACTCGTAACATTTTAAAGCCTTCATTTGAAGGCTTTTTCTATTGACCTTTTATAGTCTTTCGTGCTACATTATAATGTAAGTAATTTTTTACGGAGGCTATTTTGGATCAGTATTTAATTGAGGAAATTCTTGAACAGGTGCAAAAAGCGCCCCGTTACACTGGTGGGGAAATGAACACCGTTATTAAGCCCTGGGATACGGCTGATATTCACTTTGCGTTTTGCTTTCCCGATACCTATGAAGTGGCTATGTCTCACATTGGTATGAAGATCCTATACGGGCTGATCAATGAGCAGAAGGATTCCTTGTGTGAACGGGTCTGCATGCCCTGGGTGGATATGCGCACCCTTTTAAAAGAGCATGATCTGCCCTTGTTTTCTTTGGAAACCCGCACCCCCTTGAACGAGTTCGATATTGTGGGTTTCACCTTGCAATACGAAATGAGCTATACCAATATTCTGGACATGCTTCACATGGGCCGGATTGCCGTTTGGGCAAAGGACCGGACGCAAACCGACCCCATCATTGTGGCCGGAGGGCCCTGTGCTTTTAACCCCGAACCTTTAAGCGGTTTTATTGACGCATTTATGATCGGCGATGGGGAAGATGTAATGCTGGAGCTAATTGCTGTCATCAAAGCCCACAAACTGAACAAAACAAGCCGGTTAGATTGCTTGAAGGCCCTTTCTCAATTGGAAGGGGTCTATGTGCCGTGCCTGTACGAGGTGGCTTACAACGTAGACGGCACGGTTTTAAGCTATACGCCCAATTGCCAAGAGGCGCCTAAAAAGGTGACCAAGCGCATTGTGGCCGACCTGGACAGCGCTTATTATCCGGACAAAATCCCCGTGCCCTACACGGAAATTGTTCACGACCGGATCATGCTGGAGATTATGCGTGGGTGTACCCGTGGCTGCCGTTTTTGCCAGGCGGGGATTCTATACCGGCCTGTGCGGGAAAGAAAGCTGGAAACTCTTTTAGAAACGGCCATGGCCCTTGAAAACAGCACCGGCTATGAAGAGATGTCCCTTTCTTCTCTTTCCACGGGGGATTATACCTGTCTTGGGGAGTTAGTGCGAGGGCTGATGGCTCAGTTTGCAAGTAAACGCGTGGCTTTAAGCCTTCCCTCTTTGCGCCTGGATGGGGATTTAAAAGAAACCTTGGAAGAAACCCAGAAGGTGCGCAAATCCGGCCTGACCTTCGCCCCGGAAGCGGGCACCCAAAGGCTTCGGGATGTGATCAATAAAGGGATCACCGAAGAGGATCTGATTCGCACCCTTTCAGAAGCCTTTGAAGGAGGCTGGAGCAGTGTGAAGCTTTATTTCATGATCGGCCTGCCCACCGAAACCTTTAATGACTTGGACGGCATCGGCGACCTGGCACAAAAATCCCTGAGCGCCTATTTTTCTGTGCCAAAAGAAAAAAGGGTAAGGGGGTTGAGTGTTAATTGCAGCGCCTCCAGCTTCGTCCCCAAGCCCTTTACTCCCTTCCAATGGGTGGGGCAGGATACCATTGAAACCATTAAAGAAAAACAGTCCTATCTTCGCAAAGTGCTTAAAATAAAGGGGGTTACCTTTAACTGGCATGAACCTGAATTAAGTGTGATGGAAGCCTGTTTTGCAAGAGGAGACAGGCGGCTTTCCAAGGTACTTTTCAGGGCCTGGGAAATGGGCTGCCTTCTGGATGGCTGGTCAGAGCACTTTAAATATGGTACTTGGCTTAAAGCCTTTGAAGAATGCGGGCTGGAAGTTTCCTTTTACGCCAACAGGGAACGCAATAAGGATGAAATGCTGCCTTGGGATATCATTGATTGCGGCGTAACCAAGGCATTCCTTTGGAAGGAAAATGAACGGAGCATGGCCGCCCAGGTAACACCGGACTGCAGGCACAACTGCCAAGGCTGCGGAATTCAACGGTGTAAGGGGGTGTGCGCTTATGCGAATGCTGGTGGTATTTAAAAAGGACGCCCGCTTAAGGCACATTGGACATTTGGATCTGCTAAGGGCCATGCAGCGGGCTTTACGCAGAAGCGGTTTGCCCATTGCCTACAGTCAGGGGTTCAATCCACATATCTTAAACGCCTTTGCATCAGCTCTTTCTGTGGGGGCCACAGGGCAAAGAGAGATTATGGATGTGAAATTAACCGAAAATGTGGACTGTGAAACCTTTAAAAACAAATTAAACGAAAACCTACCGCCGGATATTGCCATTTTGGAAGCCATTGTTTTAGAGGAGGGCCATCCTGCGCCTATGTCCCTTTTGTGTGCGGCAGCTTACGATGTGGTGTTCCAAAAGGACGATTATAAGCTTCTTATAGATGCCATTGCTCCTCTTATGTCTCAGACTGAAATCCCTTCTATGCGCAAAACCAAGAAGGGCATGAAGCCCTGCGATGTGAAGCCTCTGATTTTCGGGATCAGCGCAGATGAAAATAGGCTTCACATGACTTTATCCCACATGGAGCAGGATACCTGCAAGCCCCATATGGTTTTAGAAGCGCTGCAAAAGCAAGCGGGTTTGGAAGCCTTACCAAAGTATGATTTGATCCGTTTGTGCTTGTATGGCAGGGACAAGGACAACAACCTTGCTCCCCTGGAAACCTTGTAAAATGGAGAGACAGATTTTAAACCTTACCATAAAGGGCATGGAAGCTGCGGCGCTTATTGAAGACGGCCAGCTGATGGAATTAATTCCTAAACAGGAGCAAACAAATGCTGGCGGGATTTTCCTTGGCCGCATCGAACGCTATGTGCCAGGCATGCAGGCGGTGTTTGTGGATATCGGCCTTGAAAAGAACGGCTTTCTGCCTTTAAGTGAGACCCAGGGGGAAACGCCAGCTAAGCTTAAAACTGGCGCCTCTATTGTTGTTCAAGTGAAAAAGGAACCCTTAAACGAAAAGGGCTCATACCTTTCTACCGATATTTCTTTACCTGGCGCTTACTGTGTTTATAGGCCCTTTGGAAACGGCCTTGGCATATCCGCCAAGATAACCCACTGGGATTTGCGGGAAAGCCTTAAACAGGTGCAAGTGCAGTCTGGGGGCGCCATTATACGAACAGCTGCCCAGAACGCGGACTTGAAAGACATTCAAAGGGAAGTGGCAGGGCTAGAAGCCATCTGGGAATCGATTCTGAGTCTTTCTAAGCAGTATAGCGCCCCAAAGCCTTTGTGGGCCCCCATGGACGCCCTTGCTCGGCTCAGAACGGATTATGAAGGCCGCTATAATACACAAACCAATCCGGCAACAGAAACGTTGGAGAAGCAGCTTGAGGAAGCCTTAAAGCGCAAAGTGTGGCTTAAAAGCGGGGGATTTCTGGTGATTGATCCATGTGAAGCCATGACAGTGATCGACGTAAACACAGGCAAGTTCACTGGCAAAAAGCGCTTAGACGAAACCATCCTTAAAACCAATCTGGAAGCCTGCGAGAAAATTGCCCAGCAAATAAGGCTTCGCAACCTATCTGGCATTATTGTTGTGGATTTCATTGATATGGATTCTAAAAAGCAGCAGGAACAGGTTCTAAAAAAACAAACAGACGTTTTTATGGAAGACAGGAAGCAGACCGAGATTTTGGGGTTTACCAAGCTAGGACTATTGGAAATAACCCGAAAACGAGATAGCTTGCCCCTTAGGGCAGTTTTGAAGGAGTGATTTGGATGCACGATAGGGCTTGTGTGGTGGTAACCCCAGCTGAAATAACCAGACAAAGCGCATTCATTAAACAGATTGAAGCACTTGAAAGCAAACCAGACTCGTATATCGTAATCACCTATGGCTGCCAGATGAATGCCCACGATAGCGAAAAACTGGCAGGGATGCTAGTAAATATGGGCATAAAGGAAGCTGCCACCAAAGAAGAAGCGGATTTTGTTATCTACAATACCTGCTGCATTCGGGAAAACGCCCAGCGTCGGGCCTTGGGCAACGTAACCTGGCTTAAAGAGCTGCGCAAGAAAAAACCAAATCTGCTCATTGGTATCTGCGGCTGCATGATCCAGCAAGAGGGCATGGCGGAAAAGATGCTCAAGCAATATAAGTTTGTGGATATAGCCTTTGGCACCCATAATCTTTACCGGTTTCCGGAACTTTTCTATACGGCTTTGCGCAATAAGAAGCAAGTGGTAGAAGTGTTAAAAGACCAGGATGTGATCGACGAAGGGCTGCCGGTAAAGCGGCTGAACCCATACCATGCCTATATGACTATTATGTACGGCTGCAACAATTTTTGCTCCTATTGCATTGTGCCATATGTGCGGGGCCGGGAACGTTCCCGGGATGAAAGTGCCATTCTCCAAGAAGCCAAAGCACTTTATGAATCCGGCGTGAAAGAGATCATGCTTCTTGGGCAAAACGTCAACTCCTACGGGAACGATAAAAACGACGGTTCCAGTTTCCCAAAGCTGCTTAAGGCCCTGGATGAAATAGGCATTGAGCGCATTCGGTTTATGACATCCCATCCCAAGGATTTAAGCGATGAGCTGATCGATGTGATGGCCAATGGCAAGCATATTTGCAAGCAGTTCCATCTGCCCATTCAATCGGGCAATAATGATATTCTAAGCGCAATGAACCGCCGCTACACCCGCGAAAGATACCTTGAAAGGCTTCAAAACCTTCGGGAAAAGATTCCCGGCATCGGGATTACCACAGATTTTATTGTGGGTTTCCCTGGAGAAACAGAAGAGCAGTTTCAAGATACTTTATCCCTTGTGGAGCAAGCCAAGTTTGACGCGGCGTTCACCTTTATTTATTCGCCCCGAATTGGAACCAAGGCCGCTTCCATGGAAGGCCAGCTGCCGGAAGAAATAACCAGTGACCGGATTCAGCGTTTGATAGCAGCTCAGGATGAGCAGATTAAGCTGGTACACCAATCCCTTCTAGGCAAGCACGAGAATGTGTTGGTGGAGAATCTGGCCAGACGCGGCGCCAACCAGGTTTCCGGCAAAGGTGAGAGAGGCATTACCATTACCTTCCCTGGGGATGAAAAGGATATCGGTCAGATTATCCCCGTTGAAATAACCGACGTTCGTACCAGCAAGTTGCGGGCAAAAAGAATAGATAAATTAGGAAAGCACCATGAAAAACGTTTTAAACCAAGCGGAAAAACTAGCTCAGGCTATTTTGGACAGCGAAATTTTTATTAACATGCACAAGCTGGAAAACACCCTCACCAAGGATGAAAAGGCCACGGCTGTTTTAGTGGCTGTTTCTGAAAAGCGCCAGGCGGTAGAAGAACTCCTTGCTGCCAGCGATATGGATCATAATGCGTTGGCTGCTGCTGCCCAGGATTTAGAAGAAGCGGAATCTGTTATGAACGAAAATGAAACCGTGGCCGCGTTAAGGGAAGCCCGTGGCCAGTTTACCAGTATGATGGAAAAGGTAAACCAGATTTTGCGGTTCGTGATCACTGGAGAAACAGGCGAGGAAGAAGAAAGCTGCAGCGGTTCATGTTCATCCTGTAGCGGCTGTCACACACACTAAACCTTAAAATATCGGAGGCATACCAATGGCAAGCGTCACACCCATGATGCAGCAATACCTTAACCTGAAAGAAAAATATCATGATTGCATTGTCTTTTACCGTTTAGGGGATTTTTACGAAATGTTCTTCGACGATGCAAAGCTTGCGTCCCATGAACTGGAATTGACCTTAACAGGCAGGGATTGCGGCCTCCCCGAGCGAGCGCCTATGTGCGGCGTTCCTTTTCACAGCGCCGCCAATTACATTAACCGCCTTGTTGAAAAGGGCTATCAGGTGGCCATTTGCGAGCAGTTGACCGATCCCGCCTTAAGCAAAGGCTTGGTAGAGCGGGATGTGGTCCGCATTGTAACGCCAGGCACCATTTTAGACCCATCGGTTATGAATGAGCGGGAGAATATTTTTCTTCTTTCCGTGTATTTTTCTAATCAATCTGTGGGCATTGCCTACACGGACGTTTCTACAGGCGAATTTTACGTAGAGCAGATCAACAGCGGCCTTAATACCATTGCCGATGTCATTGCCCGCATTAAGCCTACGGAAGTGATCAGCAACGATTTGGTGACCCTTCACCAATACATTTCCTATGATATTTCCATGACGGAATATGAAAAGGGCGCTTTCCAAAAAAGCAGGGCAAGGGAAGCGCTGTTAATGCACTTCCGTCTGCAAACCTTGGATTCTTTGGGACTGAATGAGGAATATGATCTGGCGGTTTCCGCTGCCGGAGCACTGATGCAGTATTTAAGCGAAACCCAGAAAAACGCCTTAATTCATATTACCCAATTGCGTCTGACTTCTGGGCGAAAAACCATGCTCTTGGACCGTAACACCCGCCGGAACCTGGAACTGACAGAAAGCCTTCGTTCCAGAACAAAAAAGGGTTCCTTACTTTGGCTGATGGATAAAACAGCCACTGCCATGGGAGGCCGCTTTTTACGTACTTGGGTGGAGGAACCCCTTTGCGACCGCAAAGAAATTGAGCTACGGCTCAACGCCGTGGAAGCGCTCATGAATAGCCACGTGATGATGATGACGCTGCACGATGAGCTTCGCGGGGTCCATGATATAGAAAGACTTCTGGGTCGGGTAGCCTATGGCAGTGTTAACGCGCGGGATTGCCTGGCGTTGATGAACTCCTTTGAAAAAATTCCCATGCTGAAGGAGTGCTTATCTGCCATTCATAGCCCCCTCATCGATCAGGTCCAAAGGCTTATTAACCCCCTAACAGACATGACTGTGCTTCTTAATAGTGCCATCGATCCCGATGCGCCCCTTTCCATTACCGAAGGAGGCATTATCAAAAACGGCTACAACGAGCTGCTGGATAGCTATCGCCTGGCATCTACCAACGGTAAGCAATGGCTGATGGACCTGGAACAGAAGGAGCGGCAGGAAACAGGCATTAAAAACCTAAAGATTCTTTACAATAAAATTTTCGGCTATTATATTGAGGTCACCAAATCCAATTACGAATTGGTGCCCCTGCGCTATCAGCGCAAGCAAACTTTGGCCAATTGTGAACGCTATATTACCCCGGAGCTTCACGAAATCGAGCAAAAGATTATCGGTGCCCAGGAGCAAAGCCTGCGGCTTGAACTGCAATTATTCACAGCTATCCGGCAGGAAATTGCCGGCCATATCAGCGTGATGCAAGAAACAGCTATGGGACTTAAAACCTTGGATGCTCTTTTATCCCTTGCAAAAGTGGCCACGGAATACCGCTATGTGCGGCCTAATATGACCGATAACGGCGAATTGAACATCGACCAAGGCCGCCACCCGGTGGTGGAGCAAACCATGGCGGAGCTGGCCTTTGTGCCCAATGACACCCATATGGATATGGAAGATCAGCGGATGCTGATCATTACGGGACCGAACATGGCTGGTAAAAGCACCTATATGCGCCAGGTGGCTTTGATTACACTGATGGCGCATATAGGCAGCTTTGTCCCCGCCGCTAAGGCAGATATCCCCTTGGTAGACAGAATTTTCACCCGTGTAGGTGCTTCGGACGACCTGGCAAGCGGCCAATCCACCTTCATGGTGGAAATGGCGGAAACAGCCTATATTCTGCGTAATGCCACCAAGGATTCCTTGGTTATTCTGGATGAAATCGGCCGGGGGACCAGCACCTTTGATGGGCTCAGCATCGCTTGGGCTGTGGTGGAATATTTGTGCGATGCCAATAATATCGGCGCGAAAACCCTTTTTGCTACCCACTACCATGAGCTTTCGGAGCTGGAGGGCCGTATTAAAGGCGTAGCCAATTATTGCATCAGCGTGAAAGAACACGGGGAAGACGTAATCTTCCTGCGCAAGATCATTCGTGGCGGAGCAGATAAAAGCTTTGGTATTCATGTAGCAAGGCTTGCGGGTATTCCGCAAAAGGTTCTGGTGCGTGCCCATGAAATCCAAGCCCGGTTAGAAGTATCCGATATTAACCAAAATACCATTGGGCAAAATATTCTGGAAGAAAATACGGGCCGCGCAAACGAGCAGGTGGGCCTGTTCAACTATGCCCAAACAGAATTGGTGGAGGAACTGCAAAGCATCGATGTGATGGCCCTGACTCCCATGGATGCCATTAATAAGCTGTTTCTTTTAAGGGAAAAGGCCAGAAAGCTGTAAGGAGGTGCCTTGATGCAGCCAAACCGTATTATACCTTTAAGTGATGAGGTAGTAGGAAAAATTGCCGCTGGTGAGGTGGTAGAGCGGCCATCTGCCGCTATTAAAGAATTGGTGGAAAACAGCATTGACGCGGGCGCGACTGCTGTTACAGTAGAGATTAAAGAAGGCGGCATCAGCTATTTTCGGGTCATGGACAATGGCAGCGGCATTGAGCCCAGCGATATTAAAATGGCCTTTGAACGCCATGCTACCAGCAAAATCAGAAAAGCGGAAGATTTGCACACCATTGCCACGTTAGGCTTCCGGGGAGAAGCACTGGCATCTGTGGCTGCGGTTTCAAAGGTTACCTGTACCACCCGAACGCGCGGGCAGGAGAACGGCATTTGCGCTGTAAATGTAGGTGGTATTTTCGAAGATATCCGGGACGCTGCCTGCCCGGAAGGCACAAATTTGGTGGTAAAGGATTTGTTTTTTAACACCCCTGTACGACTTAAGTTCCTAAAAAAACCCTCTTTTGAGGCAGGACTGGTATCGGATTTAATAATGAGGTTGATTCTTTCCCACCCAGAGGTCGCTTTCCGCTTCATAAACGACGGAAAAGCAATCTATAACAGTACTGGGGATGGGAAGCTGGAATCCGCGGTTTACAGCATCTATGGTAAAGAAATGCTTTCTTCTATGCGATATGTTTCTGGCAACATGAACGGCCTTGTAATCACTGGCTATGTAGGCATTGGAGATAGCGCCAGGGGTAATCGCAACCATCAGTCCTTTTTTATTAATGGCCGTTACTTGAAAAGCATGCTTCTTTCTCAAGCCCTTGAAAGTGCCTGCCGTGAGCGGGTTACCATTGGGCATTTTCCCATCTGTGTACTGCATATGGAAATGCCTTATGATGTAGTGGATGTTAACGTGCACCCCAATAAGCTCGAGGTCCGCTTCCAAAATGAACGTGCTGTGTTTGAAGCCATGGAAACCCTTGTGCGTGAAAAGCTGGCGGAGGACAACCCCTTAAATAACATACCGAAGTTTAATGAGTCCACAAATCAGACCAAATTCAATAAAAGCATTATACAAACCAACGTTATACCGACCTCGGTTTCTTTTGTGCAAACGCCTGTTGGCTTGAGGGAAGGTCCTGCCATTGCAACCCGCAACGTGCCTGTTTCGATGCCTGTGGCTGGCTTTGGGATGTACCCGGAGGATAAAGATGCTCCCCCAAAAGCGCCTGAGCCGGCGGCCATACCGATAACCACGCCCGCTATTGAAGAGCAGCAAAAGCTTATTGAGAAAAAGCCAGATTTGAAGATTATCGGCGTATACCTGGATACATATATTATCGCCCAATATGGTGAAAAATTACTTTTGATCGACCAACATGCTGTGCATGAAAGGCTTTTGTTCGACAAGATGATGGCGGCCTATGATCAACATAATGCATCTCAACCGCTGCTGGTGCCTCAAAGTGTTGGCCTTTCCTTGAAAGAAATGGACCTATACATGCAAAATGAAGAGGTTTTTAGATTGGCTGGTTTTGAAATTGAGCATTTTGGTGAAAATACGTTTCAGATCAGAGCTGTTCCGATGATTTTAGGACAGCCGCAGTTACAGAGTCTTTTTACCCAAATGCTAGATGCGCTGGATGTGCAAAAAGGGTTAAATACCTTAGAAAGGCGGCGGGATGCCATTCTGCAGCAGGCCTGCAAGCATGCTGTTAAGGGGGGCGAAAAACTTTCGAATGTGGTTATCGAAGACTTGGTTGTACGCATGGTGGAAAGCGGCATTACCCCAACCTGCCCTCATGGAAGGCCGTTGATTGTTTCGTTTAGTAAAAGCGATATTGAAAAGCGCTTTAGCCGCATTATGTAAGGTGAATATCATGAAAAAAGTGATTGCCATTGTTGGTCCAACAGCTTCTGGAAAAACCGCGGCCTCCATTGTTTTAGCAAAGCAGCTTAACACCCAAATTGTGGCTATGGATTCCATGCAGATTTATCGCCATATGAATATTGGTACTGCTAAACCTACGCTGGAAGAGATGGAAGGCATCCCTCACCACATGCTTGACGTGGTGGAGCCTAAGGACAATTACAGTGTTGCCCAGTATAAATCAGATGCTTTAAAATGTATTGAAAATACCCATAAAATGAACAAAATTCCGGTTTTAGTAGGGGGAACAGGGCTATATTTAAAGGCCCTTTCCACTGATGCCCATTTAGGCGACACTCTTGGGAGTGCCGCAATCCGGCAAAAATACGAGGCTATCGCATTGGAACAGGGCAACGAAGCTCTGCACCAAATGCTGCGGGCAGTTGATGAACCTACAGCTAACCGGCTGCATCCAAACGATGTGCGCAGGGTGGTTCGTGCCATGGAAATCTACCACATAACAGGCCAGCGGTTAAGTGAAAGGGAGCAAAGCGTTCCCCAAAGCCAATTTAATATGACTGTTCTGGGCATTTCCATGGAGCGCAACGCATTGATTCAGCGCATTGAAGATCGGGTCAACTTAATGCTGGAACAAGGCCTGGTCCAAGAGGTTCAAAAGCTGTTGGATATGGGTGTTGAAAGGGATTGTCAGGCCATGCAGGGGATTGGTTATAAGGAGCTTATTCCTTATTTAATGGGGGAACAGAGTCTTGAAAGTGCTGTTGAAACCATTAAAATACGCACAAGGCAGTATGCTAAAAGGCAAATGACCTGGTTTCGGGCAACGCCGGATATACAGTGGGTCCAGCTCGAAGATATAAACCAAAGTATGTTGGAGGTCTAATATGTTTCCGATTTCAGGGATGATCGAAAAAGCAGAATTCGGTCTGCTTGATGCATTTAAAGGTATTGAGAATACAGAGCAAATAAATACCAAACGGGTGCTGGATGTATTCGCTAATCATCAAATCGCTTACCGCCATTTTGCGCCCACTACTGGCTATGGTTATGATGATGTAGGCAGAGATACGCTGGAAAAAGTGTTTGCAGACCTGTTCGGTACGGAGGCGGCTATTGTCCGTCCGCATATTGCTTCTGGTACCCATGCATTAGCCCTATGCCTGTTTGGTTTGGTACTGCCACAGGAGCATATTCTATCTGTTAGCGGAAAACCTTATGATACCCTTGATGATGTGATCGGTATCAATGGCCCCGTAACGGGTTCTTTAAAAGAAATGAAAGTGGATTTTTCCTACGTGGATTTAGATAATCAAGGGTTGATTGATTTAGACGCGGTAGAAAGTGCCATTAAAGAAAATACATCGGTTATCATGGTGCAGCGAAGCTGCGGCTATGCCTGGCGCCGTTCCCTGGCACCGGAGGATATAGCGGCCTTATCTGCCTATTTAAAGGAAAAGCACCCGAAAATCACTTTGATGGTAGATAACTGCTATGGTGAATTTGTAATGGATAAGGAACCTAGCCATTATGGGGCTGATGTGTGTGTGGGAAGCTTGATTAAAAATCCTGGGGGCGGAATCGCGCCTACAGGCGGCTATTTAGTGGGCACGCATAAGGCCATCAGCAGGATCGAGGCACGGCTTACCGCACCTGGCATCGGCCGTGAGGTAGGTTCCTATGCAGCTAGCTATCAGCCCTTTTATCAAGGCTTGTTTATGGCGCCCCACACAGTTGCCCAAGCGCTGAAAACCGCGACGTTAGCGGCGGCTGTATTTGAAAAGTTGGGTATGAAGACCACCCCTGCATCAGACGGGAAACGGACCGATATTATCCAAGCCATTGAAATGCGAAGCCCTCAGCGATTGATTTCGTTTTGCCAGGGGATTCAGATGGCTTCTCCTATTGACAGCATGGCACTGCCCGAACCCTGGGATATGCCCGGTTATCAAAACCCGGTGATTATGGCGGCAGGTACGTTTGTTTCCGGCGCATCTATTGAATTAAGCGCCGACGCGCCCATGCGGGAACCCTACATTGCCTATCTGCAAGGGGGATTAACCTATGTGCATGGCAAATTGGCCATCGAGAGTGCTCTAAACCGTATGCGAAAAATGAATTGCCTCTAGTTTTGCATGTTTTTCCCCGTCCCATCATAGGTTTTGGTGAGAAGGGGGTTTTTTTATGCCTGAAATAAAAAGAGCCAGCACTGGTAAAGCACAGATTATTCATAGAGAGCCCATAGAAATAAGCATGTCAAAAGAGGAACTAGCTTCTTTTGAATGGATTCAAAGCCCAAAAAAGCACCCTTCCCAGCGGTTATTTTCAAATATTGCTATTGCCACAGCACTTCTGATTTGCGTGACAGCTTTGCGTGTGGCCAACGATCAACCTCAGGCCCAGAGCGTTTTTCAATCAGTTAAAGACAGCGTGAATTTAAATCTGGATGAAACACTGGGGAAATTAAGCTTTGTAAGTAACCTTTTGCCCGAAACAGCCCTGGTATTTTGGAACGATAATGCTTCTGTTCAGGTGCTTGCACCGGTTGAAGGCGATATTATCCATGTGTGGAATGTCAGTGAGCCATATATTACCATGAAAAGCGTTGTAAACCAAGTACGATGCGTGCAGGATGGGGAAGTGATGTCTATTTCCCATGGCAACGACGAAGAATTGATTGTGCGGGTGCGCCATAACAATAACCTGGAATCAATTTACGGCAACTTACAGACGGTTTTCGTAGGCGAGGGTGAGGCGGTTTACCAGGAGGATTTGATCGGCGATGTGATCCCCGGAACAGACCTGGCCTTTGAACTTCGGCAGGATGGCCGCTCTATCGATCCCACTTATTCGATGCGGTTAACCCCATGACGCAGATGGAAATAGGGCAAACCTGTTTTTTCGTGCACCCTTTTACCTGGGTTTTGGCGCTGTTGATGGTTTTGCTTGGCCAAGGAGAAACGCTTCTGGCTTATTCTATAGCGCTTCTCGTTCATGAAGCAGGCCATTATATGCCGACTATTTCATTTCGCTGCCAGCCTCAGCGCATGGAAATAACCCCATTTGGGGCTATGGCAGCGGTGGAAGAGTACCAGGCAATTAAACCCTCCAGGCAATTTCTGATCGCCCTGTGCGGTCCTCTGGCCAATCTATTACTATTGCTTGTTTTGATGAGCTTATTTTACCTTGATATAATTTCAAGCTGGATGGTTTCCTTATTTAAGGCCAACCTGCTTTTAATGCTCTTTAACTTGATGCCGGTTTTGCCGCTGGATGGGGGACGCATGCTGCAAAGCCTTTTAAATAGAAAAACGGATTGGCGTAAAAGCAGCCGTATCTTGGCAGGCATCGGTATGGCCTTCGGGGCGGGAATCGTTTTACTGGCCCTTGCGGGGGTAATTATGCTGGGAACGCTGAACCTGTCTTTGGTGATCACGGGAGTATACTTAATTTATGCTGCGGGAAAAACCAAGCAGTCCGCATTAACCCAATATTTGCATCATGTGATAGGCGCCAGGGCCAAGCTAGAAAAGAATGGTGTTGTTCCATACCATTTTGTCGCGGTATCCTCCGGGTTAACAGTACGTGAATTAATGGAAAAGCTGCCTTTAGGGCAGCATAACAGAATGATTGTAATCGATGAAAAAACGCTGAATGAAATAGGGGAAATTAAGCAAGCGGATTTTGAAAAAGCCATTATATCAAACCCAAATGAACAAGTTGAAAACTTAATATAAAAAAAGAGACTGACCGTAGAAACTACGTCCAACCTCTTTTGGCAGGGGCAGAAGGACTCGAACCCTCAACAAAGGTTTTGGAGACCCACGTGTTACCATTACACCATGCCCCTAAGTGAGAACAAAAGCTATTATACACTTGAAATGCCTTGCTGTCAACTGATATTTTATAAAATTCATGCACCGAAATCCTGTTATATATGCTATAATATGGTGAATTGAAAAGCGAGGAGAATGGTGCAATGAAGCTTGGTTTTATCGGCGCAGGCAATATGGCCGGCGCAATTGCCCGGGGCATTATTAAAAATAACTATATAGAGCCTGAAAACGTTTTTATCAGCGACGTGGTCAACGCCCAATGCCAGAATTTAAAAGACGATACCGGTGCTCATATCGCCAAGAACAATATTGAATTGGTCCGTTCTTCTGATGTGGTCTTTTTAGCAGTTAAGCCTATCTTTTTAGAAGAGGTATTAACGCAAATCAAGCCCTATTTAGCGGGAAAAGCCATTGTATCGATTGTTACCGGCTGGGCCCACGGGCGGATCATGGAGGCACTGGAGGGCATTAACGATGTGGAATTAGTCTGCGTAATGCCTAATACGCCTGCCCTGGTTTCCCAGGGAATGACGGCTATTGTAGACAACCATACATTAAACGAAAATATGTTCGCATTTGTGAAAGGTTTGTTCGATTCCATTGGCAGAACAACATTATTGCCCGAAAGGCTTATGGAAGGTTATATCGCCATTTGCGGCTCTGGTCCGGCTTATGTGTATATGTTTATTGAAGCCATGGCGGATGCTGCCGTTAAAGAAGGCTTGCCACGAGCCTTGGCTTATGAAGCCGCGGCCCAGGCGGTTAAAGGCGCGGGGGAAATGGTGCTTCTAAGCGGCCAGCATCCGGCGGCCCTTAAGGATGCGGTTTGTTCTCCAGGGGGGACAACCATCGAAGCTGTAATTGAACTGGAAAAGGGTGGTATGCGCAGCGCTGTGATGAACGCGATCAGCGCCAATGCCAATAAGGCCCGCAGCTTATCTAAATAAGTTTAAGGGGAATAAATTAAGTGCAAGCGAATAACAATACAGTTAAGAAAAACGTTCAGATTTATACTGACGGGGCTTGCTCCGGCAATCCCGGCCCAGGCGGTTGGGGGGCGATCCTGTGTTATGGGGAACACCGCAAGGAGATTAGTGGCCATATGCCTAGCACCACCAACAACCGCATGGAGCTCTTTGCTGCCATCGGTGGTCTTGGCGAATTGAAAGCCCCTTGCGTTGTGGAGCTTTATTCCGATTCTGCTTACATGGTCAACGCCTTTGAAAAGAATTGGATCGATAAATGGCAAAAAAACGGCTGGAAGACTTCCCAAGGGGGAATGGTAGAAAACCAAGACCTTTGGCGCTTACTTTTAACGCTGACAAAGAAGCATGAAGTCAGTTTTCATAAAGTAAAGGGACATGCGGATCATCCAGAAAATAACCGCTGCGATGAGTTAGCCAGAGGAGCCATCCAGGATTTTTTGCGCATGAACCAGATGGAGGCTTCTTCCCAGACGGTTTCTGTTAAATAGGGACGTGTTTTAAAACTTTCAACTATTCGCAAAAGGATACTTTAACGAATAGTTGAAAGGCTATTTTACTATAATTGAGGTTTACTTAGGATGAACAATGATTATCGTGCCCGGATCGATGAACAGCGCATTGAACAAATTCGCGCCATTAGCCGTGAGCTGCCTCCGGCTTGCGGTGATTTTTTGCGCGGCATCAGCACTACTACCGGCACCTTAACCCGTTTGGCCTATGCTTATGATCTGCGTGTGTTTTTCAATTTTCTGCTCTCAGAGCGGTTTTTATTCGCCAATGTAAGTCTACCCTCCTTTTCCGATTCGAAAATCGCTCTCATAAGCCAATCGGATTTGGAAGCTTATGTGGAATATTTGACAATCTATTACAAAAATACCGAAAACGAAAATGACGGTCCAATGAAGCCCATTCATAACCATGAGTTAGGTATATCTCGTAAATTGTCTTCGCTACGGTCTTTTTTTGAATATATGTTTAAAAGCAAACGCATTCCTTCAAATGTAACCACATTGATTCCGTTACCCAAACTGCATGATAAACCCATTTTAAAAATGGAAATGAATGAAATCGCTAAAATGCTTTCTATTGCGCAAACCGGTGAAAACATGTCGGTTGGGCAACAAAAATTTCAGAAATTAACCATGTCACGGGATTATGCCATGCTTTCATTATTTTTAGGAACAGGCATTCGCGTTAGTGAATGTGTTGGCATCAATTTGGATGATTTGGATTTTGATCAGAACGCCTTTTTAGTGACCCGCAAAGGCGGCAACCAGGTAATGCTCTATTTCCCGCAGGAAGTGGCGAAGGCCCTGCAAGATTATTTGGATGAAAGAATGAAAATAGAAGCCTTGGAAGGCCACGAAGATGCGCTGTTCTTATCCCTCCAGCGCAAGAGAATCACCCAACGGGCAGTACAAAATATGGTAAAAAAATATGCGCTGCAAGCAGCGCCTTTAAAGAAGAAACTAAGCCCACACAAGCTTCGCAGCACATATGCCACTAATTTGTATGGTGAAACCGGCGATATTTATCTGGTAGCGGATGCCCTTGGCCATTCCAATGTGAATACCACCAAAAAGCATTACGCCGCCATGTCGGAACAACGGCGGCGTGAAGCAGCTCAGCATGTGCATTTGCCATCGAAAAATAATAAGGATTAATCTGGTACACCCCAGAGCAATACGTAAGATTAGACGTTACAGAGCATTAGTTTATTAGTTTTTTTCGATTTTATCTATATCTATCGCCAGAAAATCCGCATCGCTTTTAGGGACGCATTTCATGCAGTTATCGCAGATTTTTGTTTCGTCTAAATCGCAATGGTCGCATTCACCGCATTCCATACATTCTCGCGGGTAAAGCACGCATTCTTTATAGCTTTCGTCTAACTCCTGTGCCAACTCCCCCACCTCCGTACTGAATAAGTATACTCCTGATTTTAGTGTTTGTAAAGATATTTGCGAACAGATGTTTGATTTTTGCTTTCGTTTATGTTATAATCTAAATGAATAAGCTTTGGGGTGATGAAAGATGCGAAAACCTCGGGGGGATAATCAACAGCGTATCCTGGAATTCATTAAAGAAGAAGTGCAAAAAAAGGGTTATCCTCCTTCGGTACGTGAGATTGGCGATGCGGTGGGTCTTAAATCCACCTCGACTGTCCACGGCCATTTGGTGCGCCTTGAAAAGAAAGGCCTTTTGCACCGGGATTCTATGAAGCCCCGTGCCATGGAAGTGACAAACGATCCTACTTTTTCCCGCCAGAATAATGTGATGCTGCCGGTTCTGGGCCGTGTTACAGCCGGTATTCCCATCCTGGCGGAAGAAAACGTGGAAGACTATATCTCTGTTTCCGAAAACATGCTGGGCGATGGGGAACATTTTGTGCTGTTTGTCCGCGGTGAAAGCATGATTGAAGCAGGTATACTGGATGGCGACTACGTCATCGTCCACAAGCAACACGATGCCTACAACGGCGATATTGTTGTGGCCTTGATCGAAGATGACGCTACTGTAAAACGCTTCTACAAAGAAAACGGTGTCTTCCGTCTTCAGCCTGAAAACTGCACCATGGGGCCGATTATCGTAAAAGAGGTAAGCATTTTAGGCAAAGTGGTTATGCTGTATCGAAAGTTTTAAAAATAAAAGCTGCTCGCATTAATGGACTGTACCCCGGATAATGGACAATGAAAAAAGAGACCTCCTGTTGTAGAATAAAACTACGACAGGAGGTTTTAACAATGAGGCAAAAATACACAAACATGCAAGAGCTGGCAAGC